>CAWAVC010000041.1:0-23148 GCA_963785325.1 uncultured Bacteroidales bacterium
TTAATACATTATTTTGCCAATTGCTACATTTTGATGTCTGAGCCCGTACAATAATCGTAGAACCTTCATTAAACGTGTAATTAAAAAAGTAATTCTATTCCATATTTATTGTTCACGTACCAATGTACCTTTTGGGAATTATATCTTATTTTTGTCTAAATAAATTAAGCATTCTATGATTCTCGTTACAGGCGGTACAGGCCTTTTGGGTTCTCACCTGCTCTTTGAACTGGCAAAATCAGGGAAACCGATAAGGGCATTGAAACGACCGATTAGTGATACATCAAGGGTTCGGAAAGTATTTTCTTATTACACATCCGTTCCAGATGAATTTCTGAATAAAATCACATGGATTAATGCAGATTTATTGGATTTCTCTGCGGTAGAAAAGGCATTTGAGGGTATTTCAGAGGTTTATCATTTAGGTGCGATGGTTTCCTATCAGTCTGTCGATAAACCCCTGATGATAAAAGTAAATACCGACTGTACTGCAAATCTTGTCAATCTTTCGATTGAACGAAAAGTCGGGAAATTCCTTCATGTGAGTTCGGTTTCTACTTTGGGGAGAGGGGATTATGGTCACACAAACGAATTAACATACTGGAAAGATTCCGCTAAGAACACTGCTTATTCTATCAGCAAATATGGTGGAGAAAGAGAGGTTTGTCGTGGTATGGAAGCAGGTTTGAACGCCATTATAATCAATCCGTCATTCATCCTTGGCCCCGGTTTCTGGGGTCGTAATTCAGGGTTATTCCCTTTGGTTTATAAAGGACTAAAATTTTATCCGGGAGGTATAAACGGCTATGTGGATGTCAGAGATGTTGTCAAAACAATGATCCTTCTGATGGAAAGAAATCTTTTTAATGACCGGTTCATCATAAATTCTGAAAATATTTCTTACCAGCAATTGTTCATGTGGATTGCTGCTTACTTAAGGAAACCTGCACCAAATATATATGTCAGCCCTGCAATTAGTCGTGTTGTTTGGAGGATCGAAGCCCTCAGGAGTTTCATAACACAATCAAAGTCCAAAATAACCAAGGAAATAGCTTTCACCACATCACAAAAGTATTTTTATTCTAACGATAAGATCCGGAAGGCAATAGGTTATAAGTTTATGCCTGTGGAAGAGTCAATAAAGGAAATCTGTGATTTTTTTCTGAATGACACGAGGGAAATTAACCGCAAGTCGGATGTTTGCTGAATGAGGTCTGAGATTCAATCTATTCACGGAATCCTTTTTATGCCAGGTACCAATTATTTTTCATTGGAATACTGAAAATGAAAACAATTGAATATAAATGGATCGCTCTTTTCGTGTACAACTCTCGGAGCTCTTTTCTCGGTTCTAAGCGGAACCACATTAATTATAGCACTACCTGTAATTATGAAAGATTTACATGCTAGTATGAATATAATTATGTGGACTGTAATGATTTATATGCTTGTACTTACAATCTTTGTGCCATCCATCGGAAGAGTCGCAGATATGATTGGAAGAAAAGAACTTTATATAAGCGGGTTCATTGTTTTTACTATTGGTTCGGTTTTATGTGGGTTATCTGCTACAGGGTGGGAACTGCTTTTATTCAGATTTGTTCAGTCTGTAGGAGGTGCATTGCTTGTCGCAAATAGTACACCTATAGTTACAGATGCATTTCCTAAAAATGAACTTGGAAAAGCGCTGGGTATAAATGGTATGGTAGTCAGTGTTGCATCTGTAATCGGACCGATTCTGGGAGGCGCATTAATGAATATTGGTTGGAGATATATATTTTATATAAACCTTCCTATTGGGCTTATCGGCACGATTTGGGCAGGAATTCAGCTTAAGGAACTGGAGGTTCTCCCGGAAAAGCAAAAATTTGACTGGAGTGGAACAATAACATTCACAATAGGAATAACCTCATTATTATTAGCACTCACATTTGGAGGTTTTTTCGGATGGACTAAAATATATGTAGTAGTCCTGTTTGTCACTGCAGTATTATTTTTAGTTTTATTTTTATTTGTTGAAAGTAAAGTCAGGCAACCTATGCTTGACTTGCGACTTTTCAAAACAAGAATACTTGCATTTGCCTTCACTAGTAATCTTCTCAACGGGATCGCACGTGGAGCGGTAATATTTTTACTTGTATTTTACTTTCAGGGAATAAAAGCTATTGATCCTGTTATGGCAGGAATTTTACTTACCCCGTTCGCTTTGTCCATGATGATTATGGCTCCTATCAGCGGATGGCTTTCGGATAGGTTTGGTTCGAGGGAACTGAGTTCAATCGGATTGTTTATCTCAGCAATCGGGTTACTGGGGATGGTATGGATATCGGTAAGTTCATCTGTTTTGTGGTTATCTGTATGGATGTTTATAAGCGGATTGGGGTCAGGAATGTTCTTTTCACCAAATACCAGTGCTATAATGGGAGCTGTACCAGCAGAACGGCGTGGAATTGCAGCCGGGGTAAGGATAATGATGAACAATGCAGGAAATGTAATCAGTATTGCCCTTTCAATGGCTATCATTTCATCAAGTATAAACCTGAGAGCAATGCAAAAGTTATTTTCAGGGACACAGGTCGGCTCAGAAGGAATAGCTGTAGAACATTTTATTTCAGGCTTGCGAATGGCATTTGCAATATCATTTATTATCAGTATCCTGGCAGCATTTATTTCTTATTTAAGGGGTCCACAACCTAAATGGGAGATTAACAAATAGTTGCATTGACGACTGATTTTTAATAAAATAATGAACTACCCCGCCGCAAGCAGCGGGGTATCTTAGAACAACTCTAACTGTTTACTGCTATGCAAAATAGTATACTCTTTCTCACGTCCCTGATCACGAACATAATTCGTGATGGTCGTTTCGTCACCAAATTTGCTGACCGTGTTAACAAAATATCCATCTGTCCAAAATTCTCCTCCCCAAAGTTGTTTCTTCACTTCTGGGTGCTTCTTAAAAATCTCTTTAGCCGTGATACTTTTCAAAATCGTGATGATCTGAGTTACACTCATCTTCGGAACAGATTGAACCAGAAAATGAACATGATCCTTGTCAGTACCTATCTCCAGAAAATGAACCTCATATCTCTTCTCGATCTCCAAACAACTCTCTTTCAACGTTTGATCAACTTTCTTGCTAAAAACAACTCTCCGATATTTTGCTGGACACACAAAGTGATACAACAATACACTGACATTATGCGATTTATGTATGTACTCGCTTTCGCTCATACATACAAAGATATTAATTACGCCGCAAGCGGCGGGGAACTAACCCCTAAAAGAGATAAGAGACAAGAACTATGAAAAAGACTTCTCCATTTGTAATTACAATCAGCCGCCAGTTAGGAAGCGGCGGTGCATATATAGGACAGAAATTAGCAAAAAATCTAGATATTTTTTATGCTGACCGTGAAATCATCGGCCAAGCCGCCAAACAATTTTCGTTATTAGAGGAGGATTTGGAGCCACATGATGAAAAAATAAGTTCATTTTGGAATTTGTTTTTACGATCATATGCTTATGCACCGGATGAATATTTACCATCACAAAGTATTATTCCAACAGATTATACCTTATTTAAAGTTGAAAAAGAAATAATTGAACAATTAGCAAAAGAACGTTCAGCGGTCATTATAGGACGATGTGGCTCATATATCCTTCGTGAACATTCGAATCATGTCAGCATATTTTTACACGCTGATATAACTTTCAGGAAAGAACGTATTCAAAAGTTGTATAATTTATCAGAGGAAACTGCTTTGAAAATGATTACCCAAAGCGATAAAGAAAGAGCTATCTATAACCGTACTCATACAGGTAAGGAATGGGCAGATATAAATTTGTATGACATAATCTTAGATACAAGCAAAATAGGTCTTGACAAATGTGCAGGGTTCATTAAGCAGTACCTGGAATTAATTTAAGGAAGATGTCTATCCGGAGATTTTAAACTATCATAATTGTTGCATGCTTTTTCATCATCTTTTTAACGACTTATTGTTCATAAAAATTGGTAAATCTTTAACAATGCTCCGTTTTTTACAGGTATCTTTGAAAAGGTGCAATAAATATCACATTATTGTTTACCACCCTGCCTGAAGCAGGGAGCAAAAACGGCGGCACCCTTGTTCCGCCTAGTCACATTGATGAAAAAGGACGAAATGCCCCCTTTAGTCTGATGGGGGCATTTCTATTATTGATGATATCAATCAACGTGAAAAGGAAAGATATTAATGGACAAATAAGGACAAAGCGACTCTGAAGAAGATGTTCAAAGAGTTGAAATGAAAAGTGAGGGGTGAAAGAGTGTGATAAAATTCATTTTTGTAACAGTATGTAATATAATGAATTAGTTACAAATGTTAAAATATGTTAAAAATAGTTGGCTAAAAATTAGGATTGAATATTCTAATTGATTTACCTTTGCATTCAACTTTTAAAAAATCAATAAACAAATGAAAAAAATTGCATTAGTTTTAGTTATCGCCGCTGTAGCATTAATGTCTTCATGTGGCCCCAGCGCAAAAGAAAAAGAAGCAAAAAGAATTGCTGACTCCACCAGAGTAGCTGATTCTATGGCATTGGTTCAGGCTCATCAACAGAGAATAGCCGATTCAATTGCTAAAGTTCAGGCAGCTCAGAAAAGAGTAGCTGATTCAATTGCCCACCAGGATTCGATCAAGAAACATCTGATCAAGCCTGCAAAAGCTGTTAAACCGGGTATGAAAAAAGCCCATAAAAAATAGTTTTGGGTAATGAATCAATTTAAAAAAGAGCTCCGTATAACGGGGCTCTTTTTTTGATTACAAATGACTAATTCATTATTAAATTCATCAGGATTATTATCGAACCAATACTTTGAGATGGAATGTTCCCTGTATGGTTTGCAGAGTAAGAAGGTAAATTCCCGGTTTGAATGACGTCACAGGAAGGTTAACAGTTTCATTACCAGGCTGATAATATAACACTTCTCTTCCGGAGAGATCCGTAAGTTGCAGGTTATTAATTGCTGCTGCAGACCGGATATGAAGCACATTGTCTGCAGGATTGGGATATACACTGATTTGCGGGAAGGGGTCCTGTGAATTAATTCCCAGGGCAGGAACTGATACATCCTTACAAATCTTTATTGATTCTCCTTGTGCATAAACTGAAGTAACGCAATAGTTATGGGTATTTTGTCCCAAGTCATCAGCCAAGACATCAGTATAGGAAGTATCGGCCACGATTTCTACATTTAATTGATGATTATCCCGGTATATATTGTACCCTTGAAATGTCACGGAAGTCGAATCATAAACTGGTTTCTGCCATGTAAGATGAACAGTCAGGTTGTTCACTTGTGCCTGTAAATATAGTGGAGGCGGCAAAGGAACCGTGAGCACACCGATGAATTTATAAATACCGCCTTCCGTAGGACTGGAGTTTATTCCTCCTGCCCATCCGCAATGATTGTTAAGCCAGGTCATCTGCATATATTGTGCTCCTTTTGTTCCCACAAAATCATTCCAGAGATGTCCACCATTGAATGAATAAGAACAACCGTTTATACCGCTTGAACCGGAAGTGACGCAAACGTTACCTGCGCCCGGAACAAAGGATAGATCCGTTGAATATACCGGGCCGGTTGTATTGACTAATGTCCATGTTTCACCTCCGTCGAAGGTTTCACAAAGGGTTCCTGATGAGCCTGCACTCTGGTCCTGAACAAGACCATGCATGCCAGTCTGAAACCTGGGTTTGATATAATCACCGCTCAATTGTGGAACGGTTGCAACAGTCCAGTTATGACCTTTATTGGTAGAATGATAAACCCTTCCCATGCTTGTTCCGAACCAAAGGGTATCCTGAACGACTGAATAATAACCAACAACACCATATTCGCCTGAAAGAGGAGCGGGGATATTGGAACTGTTCACCGGTGTCCATGTGGTGCCACCGTCTGTTGTCGTGTACATTTCAAAAGAGCCATTGATGGGATCGCCAAGTGCCCAGCCTACATTTTCATTGAAGAAGTGAATGCAATCAGGAAACGAACTGGTATTGCTGAAGGAAGCTGTGGTTTGTCTTGTCCATGTAGCCCCGCTGTCAATGGTTACATAAATTCCCTGGGGATTACTTCCGGAAACCCTATACATGGGTATATAGGCCGTTGTTGCGCTTATCCCGAAGATCATAGATGATGCCAAGCCTGATGTGTTGGTAATGGTTCCCGGTGTCCATGTATTTCCCCCGTCGGTAGTTCGTGTAAAATCTGAACAGGCTCCTGATGGATTGTTAGGATCATAGGCCGTGGCCCAGACAACGTTACTATCGGCTGCCGACATATAGTTTATTCCGAGGGCACTCGTAAAACCACTCGCCTGGGAAATCCACTCCGCAACGTTAAGGTTAATAACGTTGTAAACCGTATCGGTAGAATTATAAGAATATATTGCAACACAATGACTCCCGAGGTCAGATGTCGAAGTATTCCATGTATAAACAATTGAATCATTGGTAGTGGAATCAACTTCGATACTATCGATAAAAAGTCTCATCAGGTTAGCGGTTCCCCGGACCGTAGAACCTGCAATTTGAACGGAATATCCAACTCCGACTACAGCGTTGTTTACCGGGTTTGTGATCCGCACGATCAGGTTCGGGTCGTATGGTTTGATATGAATGACTATTGCATTGTCATCGTTAAATTGATATCCACCAGGATTCAGTGCCCCGATAGCAAACCATCCGTTACATGAACCTGACCACCCCCAATTAAAATGGAAAGTGCTGTCACTCATTCGGTATCCATCGCAAACAAATGCATGTCCTTCAGATGGATTTGACCCGCTGTAATAAACCGGTAATTGCTGGTTCAAGTCTGTACGAATAAGATTTTTAAAATCTTCCAGATGGGAAAAATTACTTTTGTATTGGATCACAATTTCTGGATTGTAATTGAAATAATTCATCAGGGCATAGGGGACATTTTCGTTGTATGCACCAGAGCCGGAAGTCGAATATTGCATGTTCACCGATACACCTGCATGGTACATAAGAGTAGCAACAGGGGTATTGCTGTTTGTGACATTATTTGGCATAGATGACCAATTGTAATTAGTATTTCCGAAATCGGCATTCTGTAAACCATATGGGGGATCCTCATATGAATGAGAACCTACTCCCTGCGGAGGGAAATTGTGATATTTCATGATCTGTGACATGGCTGTAGCCACACAACCAGTATAAACATGCCCGCAAGTGTAAATGCCAGAAGGGTCAGACGGACAGAGGGCATTGTAATAGCAGCCCTGATCCCAAGTGGTTGTGAGAAGTGGACCAACGTCCTGCACAGACGCCTTAAAATTCCCGGTAAGTATTTCATCCCATCTTTTTAATGTCTCTTTATTACTTAGAGCATTCGTTACAATCTTAAAAATCTCATGGCTGTATGAATCGAGCCATTCTTTTGTGGCCGGATTGGATATTTCTCCCTTAATTGCGCCTTCATCTGAATATCCAAGGATTGGTATAGAAGCATCATCTGCCGCAACAATTACAAAACCGGAAGGTTCAAAATTAAATATATAGAAAGTTACGACGGTCTTGTACTCGCTAACCGATGCATTTTTCACCAAAGGTTGATTATTGTTTTTTGATAAGTAATGAGCATAAAAATCAATCGCAATCTCTCTGGCTTTTTCAATAGTAACGATTTTAGCAAATGAAGATAATGCTATAAAAAGCATAGCAATCAGGAGCAAATATTTTTTCATGAGTCAATTTTTTTATATCGTGAAAGTACTATTTTTTTGTATTCAATTAAAAATTTAAAATTATACAGGTTTTTGTAAAGAAAAGAATTAAATATTTTCTGATGTAAGCATTTGGAATCATAAACTTTAGTATCTTCGCACCTGGTTATATAGCACATTTTACAATAAATACTTATTTAAATGATCATAATATGAACCATGGCTGGCAATCATGGGAATTATTATTTAAGTAGCGTCACGTCTATTGAAGCATTTAAAACTAATTTCTTGATATATGAAAACAGTTAAATTAAATGAGGAGGAGATTAACCTTCTCGTTGCCCTTTACGAAGATGAACTTAACGAGGCCAGATCTTATATCGACAAACTGCAACAGACATTAGCCAAGCTAAAAAAACAAGTTGAAACTGCTGAAGTTGAACCTTTCAATAACGGAAAGAAAAGAGGCAGGAAACCGAAGATTCAATCTGAGGAATCGAAGTTGATTTTTGGAAAGAAAAGGGGAAGAAAGCCAAAGCCTCAATCCGAAGAACCAATGCCGGTTATTGGAAAGAAAAGGGGAAGAAAGCCAAAGCCTCAATCCGAAGAACCAATGCCGGTTATTGGAAAGAAAAGGGGAAGAAAGCCAAAGCCTCAATCCGAAGAACCAATGCCGGTTATTGGAAAGAAAAGGGGCAGGAAGCCAAAGATACTGCAGGAATACAGTCCATTAGTCACTATGGTGGAAGATATCACGGGTTCAAAAAGAAGAAAGGCACGCAAAACAAAAAAACATGCGGATTTAAAAATTAAGGCAGAGGAACTTCCCAAAGTTGAAATGCCAGTCACTGAAGAAATAAAGCCAGTGGATTTTTAATGGGCTATAATTTGTTGTATCACTGCCAGAACAATGTCACACGAAAAAGTAACATCATATTTTCTTCTGTGTTTTAAATTCTGGGGGTCAATTTTGTTTTTGAATTCACACTATCCAGATTTCATTTTTTACGATCCAGGACATAACTAATTGAACTTGCCACAAATTGGTATAAAGTAATGGTAAGAAAATAAGGATTATTTATTTGCATTGTAATTATTTGAAAATATAGCATTTCTGAAAAAATAGTAGTACCTTTGCCACATTATTAACCTGTGTTTCCGGTTAGCCGATTTAAATTAGTATTTCCTATCTCCACAACCATTAAGGTTCCATGCATAAGCCTGGTCGGGGTATACCGGAAAGCCCGAAATCACATAATTAAAATTTATTTATGATTACATTTGAAGAATTGGGTGTCCACCCTGTTCATGTGGATGCTTTGAAAGAACTTGGTTTTGAGTTTCCGATGCCGGTACAGGAAAAGGTGATTCCGCTTTTGTTGGCCGGCTCTGTTGATATTGTTGCGTTGGCTCAAACCGGGACAGGAAAGACGGCTGCTTTTGGTTTGCCCCTGATCCAGATGACCGACCCCCACTGCAAGGTACCACAGGCGTTGATCCTTGCCCCCACCCGTGAACTCTGCATACAGATAGCCGGCGATCTCAATGATTTTGCAAAGAACACTGATAACCTGAAAATTCTGCCGGTTTATGGAGGAAGCAGCATGGAGGTTCAGATCAATGCACTGAAAAAGGGAGTCCAGATCGTAGTTGCCACGCCAGGGCGTCTTTGCGATCTGATCCGGCGGAAAGCAATAAAATTGAACGAAGTGAAGACCGTTGTCCTCGATGAGGCTGATGAGATACTTAATATGGGATTTGTAGATAGTATCAATGATATCCTCTCAGAGGTACCAAAGGAACGGGCGACTCTTCTTTTTTCAGCCACCATGCCGGCTGAAGTTGCGGTAATCGCCCGGAAGTATATGCGTGACCCAATCGAAATAACTATAGGCGACCGCAATTCAGGCGCAGATAATATTAAACATCTATATTATACTGTCCATGCAAGAGATAAATACATCGCCCTGAAACGAATTGTGGATTATTATCCGGATATTTATGGAATTGTTTTCTGCAGAACGCGAAAGGATACACAGGAAGTGGCTGATAAACTGATGCACGACGGGTACAATGCTGAATCCTTGCATGGTGACCTGTCCCAGGCTCAACGTGATATGGTGATGCAGAAGTTCCGGATCCGTCATGTAAAATTACTGGTGGCAACTGATGTGGCTGCCCGCGGACTCGATGTGAATGATCTCACCCATATTATCAATTACAATCTTCCCGAAGATATTTTGGTTTATGCCCATCGCAGCGGCAGAACAGGGCGTGCCGGAAAGGCAGGCATTTCCATCGCCATCATTAATCTGAAGGAAAAACATTTGATAAAACAGATCGAAAAGAAGATCAACAAGACTTTTGTTGCGGCAAAAGTTCCTGGCGGAAGGGAGATCTGCGAAAAGCAATTGTTTAGTATGATCAGCAAGATGGAACAGGTAGAAATCGAAAATACAGAAATTGACACCTATCTTCCTACGATATACCGCAAACTGGAATGGCTCGATAAAGAAGAGATCATCAAGCGTTTTGTTGCACTTGAATTTAACAGGTTCCTGGAATATTATAAGAATGCAAGGGATATCAACGTGATTGATGATAAAACGTCAGGATCTTATCAGGAACGTGACCGGGTATCATATAAAGAGCGGGATAAAGGATCCTATAAAGAACGGGGTAGAGGATCCTATAAAGAACGTGAAAGGGACTCAGACACCCTATTGCGATTCCGTAAAAATGATTTCAGTTTTACCCGGTTGTTCATCAACCAGGGAAAGATCAATGGGCTTTTCCCGATCAATCTTATTGAACTGGTAAACGAACATACTCCCGGGAAAAAAGTTCCACTCGGACGAATTGATCTTTTCGATCGTTCTACTTCATTCGAAGTCGGATCAGATTTTGCTGATTTCCTCATAAAAGCTTTACAGCACCAGGATTTCCGGGGATCGAAGATCGCTGTTGGCCTGGATACCGGAAATGAAGGACGAAGAAAAGATGAAAGTGATTTCCGAAAACGAAAAAAAAATAGTCAAAGATTTCCAGATACGCCAAAAAGAAAGAGGATTTATAAAGACCGGGATTAATTAATCAATTTATTTTATTTTTATAGTGTCATGAAGACACTCGACGAATTCATACGGGATGCATTTATGGGTTTTGCTGCAGGCGATGCAATGGGTGTGCCTGTTGAATTTGAAACCCGTGAATGGCTAAAGGAAAATCCGGTACGGGGGATGTTGGGAAACATGCGGTATAATCAGCCTCCCGGAACCTGGTCAGATGACAGTTCGATGGTATTTTGCACTGCCGAAAGCCTCTGCAGAGGATATAACCTGGAAGATATTGCACTTCAGTATTCAAAATGGAAAAATGAACGGTTTTGGACTCCCCGTGGAAGGGTTTTCGATATTGGTATACAAACTAACAAAGCGATTGAAAGGATTGACCGTTGTCTCGAAATGGGGATACGGATAAAGCCGATTTCTGAACAGGGAGTTAATGAAAAAGAAAACGGGAATGGTTCGCTTATGCGAGTGTTACCGCTTGCTTTTTATCTTAAAGATAAACCATCAGAAGAGGGTTACCGCATTATCCGGGAAGTTTCGGCATTGACACATGCACATGCACGGGCTGTGATTGGTTGTTTTATTTATATCCGTTTTATGATGAGCCTTTTGGAGGGACAGGATAAGAACCAAGCTTATTTAACACTGCGGAATTTCATCCCTGATTTTTGCCGGAATACTGCCACTTCCTACGAATATGAATATTATTCAAGGATCTTTTCTGAAAATATTGCCGATTTTCCTGAATCTACAATACGTTCCTCTGCTTATGTACTTCATACTCTGGAAGCTTGTTTTTGGTGTTTGATGCGTAACGACAATTACAGTGATACAGTTTTACAGGCCGTTAATCTCGGGGAGGATACCGATACCGTTGCAGCTTTAGCAGGGGGTATTGCCGGGATGATTTACGGAATGAATCAGATACCGGAAGAGTGGATTAATGTCCTGGCCCGGAAAGAAGATATCCTGGATCTTGCGCAGCGTTTTTCAAAATCACTGTCTCAATAATCTATTGATAATAAGCTTATATCTAACATCGTACCGGTAAAATCCGTACCTTTGCCGGCTTAAAAAAAAACAATGCAATTAAATAAATTAAGAAATATCGGGATTGCCGCTCACATTGATGCAGGTAAGACCACTGTTACTGAACGTATACTTTTTTTTACCGGGACAACCCGTAAGATAGGAGAAGTCCACGATGGTCAGGCTACCATGGATTTCATGAAACAAGAACAGGAACGGGGTATAACTATTGCGTCTGCTGCAATTTCCTGCTTTTGGAAAAATAGCCAGATCAACCTGATCGATACACCGGGGCATGTTGATTTTACGGTTGAAGTGGAGCGTTCTCTCAGGGTCATCGACGGGATGATCGCAGTTTTCTGTGCTGTGGGAGGTGTCGAACCACAGAGTGAGACGGTATGGAACCAAGCAGATCGTTACCGGGTTCCACGTATTGCTTTTATTAATAAGATGGACCGTACCGGCGCTAATTTCGCACAGGTGGTTGCCCAGATGAATAAATATCTTGATGCGAATGCTGTTCCTTTCAATATACCCATCGGTGCGGAAGATAATTTCGACGGGATCGTTGACCTGATGGAAGAAAAGGCATATATGTTCAAGGATTTTGAACAGATCGAAATAGAGATCCCTGAAGCCTGCAAAGAAAGAGCAAAAGAAGCCCGGGCCTGGATGGTGGAAAAGATTGCTGAATTCAATGATGAAATCATGCAACTATTCTTTGAAGATAAAAAAGTGCCATCTGAATTGTTAAAACAAGCTGCCCGTGAAGCAACGATGAAAATGCTGATCACTCCTGTCTTTTGCGGAGCCGCATACAAGAACAAAGGAATTCAGATGCTTCTTGATGCCGTTCTGGATTACCTGCCATCGCCTATTGATGTTGGCGCGGTAGTTGGTATTGATATTGATGATCCGGAAAAATCACATTCGCGGCATCCTACTGTAAAAGAACCATTTTCGGCACTGGCATTCAAACTTATCCATGATCCTTTTGTTGGACAGCAAACTTTTATCCGTGTATTTTCCGGGACCATTCACAATGGGATGCAGATTCTGAATTCCACCAAAAGAAAACACAAACGTATAGGCAGGATTTTCAGGATCCATGCGAAAGACCGGGTGGAGATCGATGAGGCAGGGCCAGGAGACATTGTAGCCCTCATCGGGTTAAAACTAACCAAAACCGGGGATACACTTTGTGATAACGATTATCCTCTTATCCTTGAAAACATTCATATCCCGCCGTCCGTTATCGAATTGAAGATAACTCCGGCCAAACGGGCAGACCAGGCAAAACTTGGAGAAGCCCTGAACAAATTGATGAACGAAGATCCTTCTTTCAATGTTAGATATGATGATGAAACGGAAGAAACAATTATCGCCGGGATGGGGGAGCTTCATCTGGAGATAATCATTGATCGGCTTAAAACTGAATTCAAGGTTGATGCAATTGTCGGTGAACCAGCCGTTGCTTTCCGGGAAACAATTACCCACGAAGTTGAACACCGTTACAAACATTCAAAACAAACCGGAGGAAAAGGTCAGTATGCAGATGTTCAGATACGTATTGAACCCAACGAAGGAAAAGGATATGAATTCGTGGACAAAGTCAAGGGCGGCAATATTCCTGCCGAATTCATCCAATCAGTCAATAAAGGGATTCAGAAAACAATGGAAAGGGGCATATTGTCAGGTTCTCCGGTTGTGGATGTGAAAGTGGTGCTCCTCGATGGGAGTCATCATCCCGTTGACTCATCTGATATGGCTTTTCAGACATGCGGTTCAATCTGTTTTAAGGAAGCATTTATGAAGGCAAACTCTATCCTTTTAGAGCCAATAATGAAAATCGAAGTAAATACACCCGATGAATACATTGGAGAAGTAAGTGGCAACCTCAATCGACGTCGCGGTAAAATCGAAGCCATGCGCAGATACCGTAAAGGTGCACAGAAAATTGACGGACTCGTACCCCTGAAGGAAATGTTTGGCTATACCACGCAGCTCAGGAATATCTCCAGTGGCAGGGCTAATTATTCCATGGAATTTTTCAACTATATGCCATTACCAAAAGGGATCCAAGAAGAAGTACTAAAAGCACTTGCAGATAAAAAGAAAGAGGAAAAGAGATAAAAAATCAGCTAAGTACCTTTTTTAATTATGAAATCCCATATCTAATGTCTATTTCCTAATGCCTAATAAACTTTGGAACCGGAATTTTACCCTGCTGACTTTTTCTAACTTTTTCATGTTCAGCGGGTACTATGCGCTTTTCTCAACTCTTCCAATTTATATTTCCACAGAACTGCATGCCCCGAAAAGTGTGATTGGGCTTGTGCTTGCCTCGTATATTGTAGCTTCAGTAGTGGTGCGTCCTTTTGCGGGCTTCGGTTTGGATAAATATGGCCGGAAAAAAATTTTCATTCTCTCTCTTCTTTCTTATGCATTGGTCTTTAACGGTTATATTATTGCCTGGACTGTTGCAGTAATGATCCTGGTAAGGTTCACTCATGGGCTTACGTGGGGATTGACAACTACATCCAATTCGACTATTGCAGTGGATATTATTCCGTCGAACAAACGTGGAGAGGGAATTGGTTATTTTGGAATATCCACCACGCTTGGGATGGCATTAGGGCCGGCGATTGGTTCATTCATTTTGCAGCACGCCGGTTATCAGGCTATGTTCATCGCGGGTTTTATTATCAGCCTTGCAAGTATGGGCATGGCTGCTTCAATGCATTACCCGGATAAGGGTCCTCCAAGATCCATACAATTACGGTTTTCCACGTTGTTTGAAACCACCTCCCTGCTGCCATCATTTAATCTTCTTCTCACCAATATCACCTATGGAGGCATGCTTTCTTTTGTGGCATTATATGGACGTGAACTTGGAATACACAATTCTTCAGCCTTTTTTTTAATTTACGCATTAGGCATAATCAGCGCCCGGTTTACTTCCGGAAAATTCTTTGACCGGCATGGTCCGCGGACAATCCTTCTGATTTGCCTTTTATTACTTATTGCAGGATTTCCGGTTCTTGCCCTGATTCAAAATCCTATCGGTTTTTTTGGAGCAGCCGTTATTCTCGGATTTGGCAATGGAGTAGTTTACCCGACCTTCCAAGCTATGACAAACAACATGGCTCCCAGGAACCGACGTGGAGCAGCCAATTCCACTTTATACATATTTGTTGATATTGGAATGGGGCTTGGGATGATCTTTGTTGGAAGCATCGCACAACAATTTTCAATTTCTACCGCTTTTGTAGTATGTTCCGGAATATGTTTAGTCGCACTTGTTTTCTTTCTTTCTTTTACATTAGGATATTATGAAAAGAACAAGACACTATGGCAAACATAAGAACACGTATATTTGTATATGGATTGTCTGAGTTCCATGGAAACTACAACTGACGAAGAAAAAGAAAAGCTTACCAGGGCATTCACCCTTGCCGGGGGATATTACCGGAAAGAAAAAAAGCCGGAAATGATTCCAGCTTTACAGGAGTTGGAAGAGATCCTTTTTACCGAACTGAACTTATCTTATGAAGCAGTTTTTGCGATCGTATTGAAGGATCTCGTACCACGGGAAATTTCCGAAGATCAAATCGTTAAAGAGTTCGGGAAACCGGTACAGAAGCTCATTTCCGATCTCCAGAAGATAGACAGGATGGATACGGCGAAATATACATCCAATACTGAGAACTTTATCAAGCTGCTGCTGACCATTTCAGATGATATCAGGGTAATACTCATCTCACTCGGACAACGTTTACAGGAAATGCGTCATATCAATGATTTTCCTGCTGAAAAACAAACGCGTCTTACCGGCGAAATAAGTCTGCTTTATGTTCCGCTTGCCCATCGCATTGGTCTTTACCGTATCAAGACTGAGCTGGAAGATCTTGTCATGAAGTTTTCCAATCCCGAAATTTATTATCAGATCCAGCAAAAAATACAGGAAACACAAAAAGACCGTGATCGTTATACTTCTGAATTCATCCGTCCTATAGAAGAACGTCTGAAAGAAAACGGTTTCATTTGCGAAATTAAAAGCCGTGTAAAATCCATTCCTTCCATTTACCGGAAGATGATCGCTCAGAAAGTTGATTTTGATAAGGTTTACGACCTTTTTGCCATCAGGATCATCTTGGATAACACGATCGAAGACGAAAAATCCGATTGCTGGAGAGTATATTCCCTCGTCACAGATATCTATACTCCTAATCCACGAAGGCTGCGCGATTGGATCACACTTCCCAAATCAACCGGATACGAATCTCTGCATACTACGGTGATTGGTCCCGAAGGAAAATGGGTGGAGGTTCAGATCAGGACACGGCATATGGATGACATTGACGAAAAAAGCATTGCGGCTCATTGGAAATACAAGTCAAACGGAAAAACTGACGGGCGGACTGAATTTTATGCAACCATCAGGGAGATGCTGGAAAATCCTGTGCCATCTTCTCCTGAAATGGATATCAGCCGTGAAAAAAGGGAACTTTATCGAGATGAGATCTTCATCTTTACTCCCAAAGGCGATTTGAAAAAACTGAAAGAAGGTTATACAGTGCTTGATTTCGCTTATGAGGTTCATACAGATATTGGGTCAACTTGCACAGGAGCCATTGTAAATGGCATTATGGTCCCGTTAAAACATGTGCTGAAAAATGGAGATACAGTAAAGATTCTCACTTCCAAGAACCAGAAACCGAGTCATAACTGGCTTGAATTTGTGAAAAGCCCAAGGGTACAGACTCGTATCAGGCATGCATTGAAGATGGGGACCTACAAAGATTCGGATGCCGGCAAGGAGATTCTGAAAAACAAGATCACACAGCTTGGAATGGAATTTACTGACGTTGTTATCAATAAACTTGTCGATGCTTTCGGATGCGAGAATTACTTGGATCTTTACCAGCGTTTTGGTGAAGGAAAGCTGGATCCGTTAAAGATCAAGAAAGTATTGGCTGAACCCGAAATAAAAGTCCAGTCAAGTGCAGTTCCAAAAGAAGAATCTTTCCCCGAGAGGATTTCAGAAGTAATGTCCGGGAAAAAAGATTTCATCATAATCGACAGAAAAATCGATTCCATCCATTATGAGTTTGCAAAATGCTGTAATCCTATCCAAGGAGATAACATTTTCGCCTTTGTAAGTGTCACCCAAGGAATCAGAATACATAAAACCACATGTCCGAATGCCCATGATCTGATCTCACGTTATCCTTATCGTATCCTGGAAGCAAGATGGAAAACTGTAGATATGGAAAAGAATTTTACTGCAAACCTGGTCGTGACGGGAAAATTCAGCAAGGACATAGTCACCCGGTTAACACAAGTGTTAACAAACGAGATGAAAGTCAGCGTGCGTTCAACACGGGTCAAGACCCATCCCAACGGTACTTATACGTGTGAAATAGGAATACTCATAAACAGTACGGTTCGTTTGGATGACGTTATAAAAAAATTACTGAAGCTGACAAATGTTGAAAGTGTTACCCAGGCAGATATCTGAAGATCATTTGTTTTTTCCGAATTTCTTAAAAAATGTAATCACCTCTTCAGTTTTTGAATTCCAGAATGCATAATTATGTCCGCATGTATCGCATAAATTAAGTATATGTCCTTTTTCTGGATTTTCCGAACTTATTTTTCGAAAGAAGTCAATGGTTTGCTGGCAGGGAACCACCGCATCTTTTTGTCCATGTGCAAGATACAGGGGGATTTTCAGGCGGTTTGAATGAAGACTGGGATTATCCGGGCCTTTCCAACGGTTTTTATATTTAGTATAGGAGCCATAATAACCAGTCATTAACCGATCGGCCGGCATGTTTGTCTGGTCATAATCTCCTGATAAGGCAGCGCCTGCGAGGAATAATGTACCTGTGTTCTCAGCAACCAGGGCTATTCCTCTTGCTCCTGTTGAAATCCCATAAAGGAAACTTCTTCCATCCACATTAAAAACCCGAAATTGCTTACGACAGAATGGGATTAGTGTGTCGGTGATCCAGTGAAGGGTTGGATAGCGTCTCCAGTCAGTCCGTGTTTCCGGGAAAAGTTTAGAAGCATATACACTTTTCAGCATCTCAGGGAGAACAAGAATATATCCCAGTTTACGGGCCTTATTACAGAAATCGGATTTATTGCAAAGATCTGTCCTGCTGAAATTCCAGCCTGGAAGTACCAAGATGGCATCACCGGAAGGATTGCCGGGGAAATGAAAATCTACGGGAACGTTTCCCACCATGATCGTAGTATCTATGTCCCTTTGTGCCTTTACAATTAGGGCCGATAGTAACATTAATAATGAAAGGAGGAAGTTTCGCATGGTAAAAACCGATTATAAATGTCGTAAATATTCCAACATTCATTTCTCACCTCATACATCTCACAAACTACTCGTTAAGTTTCTTCTCAAATAAGTCCCGGTCCTTTTGTGATAAAGAAGGGCAATCGAGCATTGTTTTTCTCAGTTCACGGTTGAATTTTTTAATGAATTTCGGATCCTTGGTTTTATCGCCAAATTTATCGCCGAATTCCTTATAAACAATTGTCATTTCGATTTCCAGCTGATGGGCTTGCATCTGAAGTTTTTGCAGGGTAACAGAATCTTCAGGATCTGCATCCCTTATTTTGTTCATGATCTCTATGTTCCGGCACATTGCATCGCCAACCTTGGCAGCTTCTTTTTTCAATTCATGGTTCCCACAACCGGAAAGAATCAGTACAAAGCCAAGGATAACAGGAAGAAAAAAGGTTTTTACGCGCATAAATAGATTATTGATAATAATTTTGCCTTTTTACTATTTCGCTATTTCATTATTTGTTAGCTTGATATTTAGTTCTTTTAATTGTTCTTCACTTATCGTCGCTGGGGTATCAATCATCACATCTCTTCCTGAGTTGTTTTTCGGGAAGGCCATGAAATCGCGGATCGATTCACCTCCGCCAAAGATGGCACACCATCGGTCGAAACCAAAGGCAATGCCACCGTGGGGAGGAGCGCCATATTCAAATGCATTCATCAGAAATCCAAATTGTTCCTGGGCAAGTTCATCTGTGAAGCCAAGTACCTGAAAAATTTTCTTTTGAAGATCCCGGTTGTGGATACGGATAGACCCTCCACCGATCTCAACGCCATTAATAACCAGGTCATATGCGTTAGCTCTAACGACACCGGGGCTCGTGTCCAGCAATGGAATATCATTTAATACAGGGGAAGTGAATGGGTGGTGTTTGGCATAGAATCGTTTAGTTTCTTCATCCCATTCGAGCAAAGGGAAATTAATGACCCAAAGGGGTTTAAAAACGCCAGGGGCCATCAGTCCAAGCCGTTTTCCCATTTCCAGTCTCAGCGCTCCGAGGGCAGTCTGTGTTTTTTCTGTTTTCCCTGCCATGATTAGTATCAGGTCACCGGGAACGGTAGAAAATTTGCCGGCAATAGCCTTCAAATCATCCAGAGAGTAAAATTTATCAACTGAAGATTTTAATGTCCCATCCGTTCCAAAGCGTATATATACCAGTCCTGAACCACCGATCTGGGGACGTTTCACCCATTCAGTCAGTTCATCGAGTTGTTTACGAGAATATTCTGAACATCCTGCAGCATTGATACCAACGACTAATTCCGCCTCATCAAATACCTTGAATCCTTTGCCTTTTACGGTTTCGTTCAATTCAACAAATTTCATCCCGAAACGGATATCAGGTTTATCACTGCCATATTCGCACATGGCAGTGTCGTATTCAATCCTGGGGAAATCGCCGGGGTCAATATCCTTCACTTCCCGGAATAAATATTTTGCAAGACCTTCGAAGGTAGCAAGGATATCTTCCTGGGTCACGAACGACATCTCACAGTCGATTTGTGAGAATTCCGGCTGGCGGTCGGCACGGAGGTCTTCATCGCGGAAACATTTCACGATCTGAAAGTACCTGTCGAAACCTGCAACCATCAGTAATTGTTTAAATGTCTGGGGAGATTGCGGAAGCGCATAAAACTGTCCCGGGTTCATCCTTGAGGGAACCACAAAGTCTCGGGCACCTTCCGGTGTAGATTTAATGAGGACAGGTGTTTCGATCTCAATAAATCCTCGTTCATTCATATAGTTCCGTGTGAGGATGGCCATGTGGTGGCGTAATTCAAGGTTCTTTTTTACCACATTCCGGCGAAGATCAAGGTAACGGTATTTCATCCGGAGCTCTTCACCCCCATCAGTATTGTCTTCAATAGTGAAAGGAGGGATCTTTGAAGTATTCAGGACATCCAGTGAATCTACAAGTATTTCTATGTCGCCGGTTGGTATTTTAGCATTTTTGCTGGAACGTTCGGCCACTTTTCCAGTGACCGAGATCACAAACTCTCGACCCAGATCTTTCACTTTTGCAAACAGGTCAGGTTCGACCCGAAGATTGAAAACAAGTTGTGTAATTCCATAGCGGTCGCGAAGATTGATAAAAGTCATTCCTCCCATTTCGCGAATCCGTTGTATCCATCCACAAAGTGTCACGGACTGTCCAACGAACTGTATGTTCAACTCTCCGCATGTGTGTGTTCGAAGCATGTTTAAAAGACTTTATTTGCATGCAAATGTAATGAAAAAGAAAGAGATGCTTGATCCATCCTCCATCCTCTATTCTCCATCTTCTATTTTTCAATCTTCACTCTTATCCCTTCTGAATGTGCCCCGAACTCTGGAGCATACATACATTGTATTGTTGTGATCCCGTTGGAAAACTCACCTGCCGCATTCACTACAAGCGGGTATTCAAACACCCAGGTTCCTTTGGGGAGATAATCAAAGAAAAAATTCGTAGCCATATCCGTTGTTGATTGATAATAACCCAATCCACCCTGGTAGCGATAACCCGATAACTGTTCAGGGGTTAGTGGTTCGAATGCTGATGCCCGTATATCAATCATGTGAACGAATTCGAGATTCCGGTCAACTGAAAGGATGATCCTGACAATGATCTTATCCCCGATCTTCAGATCTTCTCCAATCTGGTTTTGTCCTTTTGTAATTCGTAAATCGTAATTCGTAATTGGCTGAAGTACTTTCCCCTTGGGTGTTACCCGTTCTATGAAAAGTTTCTTTTCCAGTTTGAGTGGTGTCTGATGCGGTGTAATCTTGTCGAGATCTTCAAAGTATTGCCAGTATAGAGCGCCCCATGCAACGCCTTCATTGGACTTGGAGATCCTGATATTTCCCATTTCGGGACTGATCTCCCTTCCATTCCGGAATATCTGGAAATAGCCTGTACCTGCTTCCACTTTGGTATCCATAAATTTATGCGAGTCAATCGTTTCTTTTCCTATGTCGATTTTCACTTCCGGTTGTTCTGAGAGCAGATCAGTCTCGCGGAGGAGCAATGCATAACAGGCTTCAGCCGTGGCACGGCCTGTTTTCCAGTCCTGGGTCTGTTTTTGTTTCAGAAGCCAGACCTTCATATCATCGACCGGTTTCGGATCGGGAGATATTTCTTCATAAGCCTCGATCAAGAGGGCCTGGGTCTCAATTGGAGCCTGGTACCATTCATAGCCGGTTTGCATAGCCCAGTACATTCCCATTTCTGGCGAATGAATTGCTTTTTCGGAGAGTGATTTCAGGATGGCGTCAGGAACGGTTTTATTTCCCAACCGGTTCAACGCAAGAGCTATCATACCCTGGAAATAGATATCATTCTGAAGCCAGTATTTTTCTGCCTGCTGCAGGAAATAATGAAAAGCTGTATTCACTTCAACTTTGTCTTTTATAACAGGAATATCGTTGAAATAATAGCTCCGGGCATAGAGGTACTGGATCTGTGTTGCGCCGAGATGATTTTCATCCATTTTTACTGGATAATGTTGTTGGATGTAGTTATAGTCTTTCACAAGTTCTCCATCAAGATAGCCAATTGCCTTGTTCAGCATGATCCAGGTATCCTTGTCATCCCTGACATTTTTAATCCCAAGATGATCGAGATGCCCGAGGCCGGTCACGATATCCTGTGTGATGTAACGGCTTTCCTGCATCCCATCGAACCATGGCCATCCACCGGAAGGCGCCTGCATCTTTTGAAGCTTCTTCAGATTCTGGTCAAGCCTAGTTTCCATGTTGTTTTTGTCAAAAAACAAAGCCAGTCGGTGTTTCCGTTGAGTTTCGTCCTGTGCTTCCATCACCCATGGCGTTTCCTGTAACAATACAGATTTCAGTTGTTCATTTTTTATAAGGTTCGACACGAGTGCATCATTTGAAATGGTTTTCCAATTTTCGAAGACTTGTTTAACAGCCGGGTTAGAATTTGCAAGAAAGAACGCGATGCTGTTGGTATAATAAGAATGAAAAATATTATCCGCATTTGGATATTGCGGATCATCCATTGTTGGAAGTGCCTGGACGGCGTACCATACCGGATTCGATGCAAATTCAAGGGTCAGCTTGTAATTCTGCAGGGTCTTATCAGTAGTAGAATTCAGCAACTTATCAAATTTGAAATCAAAAGAACCCTTATCTCTCACCGGAAGTGGCAGGGATTCCGTCACTAGTATTCGGTTTGTCAGGACCGGAAAGACTTTTTCTTCACCATCACTGAAATTTCCTGCATTAGCAGTTACCCGGTATTGGAGAACAGAAAGTGATGGATCGTTTGGAATAGCCAGTTTCCATTGGAATGCCAAACTTTGTCCGGTAAGCAAGGTAAAGTCCTGGCGTTGATTGCCCGAGATCATAAGGTTGACAGTTTTTTGCGAAAGTGCATCCGACAGCTCCAGTATTATGTCCCCATCCAAAGCCTGCTCACTGAGATTAACCACTTTTGCACTGAATATGAGCGTATCGCCCTGGCGGACAAACCGCGGTGCATTGGGGAATACCATTAAATCTTTATGGGTGATGATTTCTTTTTCGGTTAGTCCATACTCTAGGTTTTTAGTACAGGCAAATCCGAGGATTTTCCATTTAGTAAGGGATTCAGGCATGGTGAATTTCACATCAAGGTCTCCTGCCGAATCGGTTACAAGCGAAGGAAAGAAGAATGCTGTTTCCCGGAAATCCTTCCTTATCTGCACTATTGCTGGTCTTTCAACTTTGGGTGTTTGTTTTTTCTCTTCTGCCGGGTTTACCAGGTTTTCTGCCGTGCCATCTTTTGATCGAGAAGATATAGGCGAAATTATTTCTGGTTGTGCTTGTTCTGTATATGATTTACCGGCTGTCATTGGAGGGTAAAATTTTGCACGTCCATAACCCCTGTTAGCTCCTCCTAGTCCAAATCCGAACCAATTCAATTTTTCATAAGAGGGTGTAAAATATTCTGCG
>CAWAVC010000042.1:0-18372 GCA_963785325.1 uncultured Bacteroidales bacterium
AAATAGTCATTTAATCTTTAATCTGTCATCGCCTCAAAAAATTAATTAATCAGTTTTTTTTACCAGATTCAATAAATTAGTTTATCTTTGTAGCCGAATATGCATTTATGCATCCGTAGTTGAAGAAATTTTGAGGGGACATGTGTCCCCTCTTTTATTGATAAATCGCAGTTGTGATCGCAAAGGAAAAAATACAAACTATTATTGAGGAAATCCTTGCAGGGACAGATAAATTCCTGGTGGAAGTGGTAATTCAGCCCGCAAACAGGATCTCTGTCTACATTGATTCTGATACCATCATCACGATTCATGATTGCCAGGAAATTAGCCATGCAATTGAAAGCAAGCTGAACCGTGACAAAGAAGATTACGATTTGACTGTTTCTTCTTCGGGCATCGACCATCCTTTGAAGATGTTGCGACAGTACCGTAAAAATATCGGAAGAGAATTGGGTATAGTCACAGTTGATGGAAAAACCATTACCGGTACACTTGAAAAAGTGGATGAAGATTCAATTGAACTTGAACATCCGGTAAAAAAGCAAAAACTAATCAAACAGGATAATATACGTCTCCCGTTATCAAAAATAAAAACAGCAAAAATAATTGTTAAATTCGGAAAATAATCACCTTGAAAAATGGAACATATCAATTTAGTCGAAACCTTTTCAGAATTTAAAGAATTCAAGAACATCGACCGCGAAACTATGATGCGTATCCTTGAGGATGTGTTCAAGCACATGCTCTCAAAAAGATTCGGTTCATCCGACAACTTTGATATCATCGTGAATATCGACAAAGGCGACCTTGAGATTTGGAGAAACCGTATCATCGTGGATGATAATGACATTGTTGATCCCAATGCACAGGTCGCCTTATCAGAAGCTATAAAAACGGAACCGGATTTTGAAGTGGGTGAAGAACTTTCAGAAGAAATAAAACTCCTTGATTTTGGTCGTCGTGATATCCTTGCCATTCGCCAAAACCTGATCTCCAAGATCCAGGAATATGAAAAAGACAATGTTTTCCGCAAATACAAGGAGAAGATAGGTGAAATTATTTCCGGAGAAGTTTATCAGGTATGGAAAAAAGAAATTCTAGTCCTTGATGATGAAAACATCGAACTAATCCTCCCAAAATCAGAACAGATCCCTTCTGATTTTTACCGTAAAGGCGATACCATCCGTGCTGTTGTTTCAAAAGTAGAAATGAACAATAACAACCCGGTTATCATTCTGTCCAGGACTTCTCCTGTTTTTCTTGAACGGCTATTTGAATCTGAAGTTCCTGAAGTTTATGATGGCTTGATAAGCATTAAAAATATTGTCAGGGTGCCTGGAGAAAGGGCAAAGCTGGCTGTTGAATCTTACGACGACCGCATCGACCCGGTTGGTGCCTGTGTAGGGATGAAAGGATCACGGATCCACGGGATTGTGCGTGAACTTAAAAACGAGAACATCGATGTTATCAATTACACCACCAATCCTTCCCTTTACATTCAACGGGCATTAAGTCCTGCAAAGATTACTTCCATTGTGATCGATGAACCCACCAAGAAAGCCGATGTTTATATGAAACCTGATCAGGTTTCATTAGCTATCGGGAAGGGGGGCTTTAATATTAAACTTGCCGGCAAACTTACCGGATATGAAATTGACGTTTACAGGGATACGGACGTTGACAATGAAGATGTTGATCTTCAAGAGTTCTCTGATGAAATCGACCAGTGGATCATCGATGAATTAAAGACCATCGGTTGTGATACTGCAAAAAGCGTTTTAAGTCTTAATGTAAAAGAACTTGTTGACCGTACCGACCTTGAAGAAGAAACGGTAAATGAATTGATTCGCATTTTAAAAGCAGAGTTTGAATAAAATAACTTAATTTTACATTCCCTACAGAAAGGGTTGAGCCAAAGTCTATGAGTGAAGGCACAACAACAGTTCGGTTGAGCAAAGCAGCACGTGAGTTTAACATTGGGGTTTCTACCTTAGTGGATTTCCTTTTGAAAAAAGGATTTACTATTGAAAAAGATCCCAATAGTAAACTTTCGGAGGAGATGTATTCTCTCCTGATGAAAGAATTTGCCACCGAAAAACACGTTAAGGAAGAAGCAAAAAAGATTGGATTGAATTTTGCTCAGCACGAAACTATTACAATTGATAACAAACGGTTGATTTCAAAGGACAATGAAAAAGAACTGGATGAGCCATTGTACATCAAGAACGCAGCACTCGAATACAATACAAAACTTTTTGATTCTCCTAAAAAAGCTTCAGAGCCGGTAAAGGAAATTCCAAAGGAAGAAAAGAAAAAGGAAGAAATTTCTGAAAAGGAAATTCTAAAACCGCAACAACAGAAAGCAGTAACAGAGATTCCACCTGAAAAGGTCACACAAAAAACCAAGGAGAAAACACCGGTTGAAACAGAGAAGAAAAAGACGGCCAAGCCGACAAAAAAGAAAAAAGTAGACGAAGTTATTGAAAATGTTAAACCTGATGAAGTTCCCGAAGTTAAAGTTGAAGAACCAGATAAAACAACGCCCGGGATCAAAATCGTCGGAAAACTCGATCTAGATGCAGTTGGAATAAAACCATCAAAGAAAGGAAAGGGTAAGAAGGGAAAGGTGGAAGAACCGATCGAAGAACTCCTGCCGGAACCTTTTAAAATCCCTCTTCCCGAATCCGCGATCGAAGTATCTCCAGTCATTTGGGAAGAAGAGGAAATCATTGAAGAACCTGTTGAAGAACCACCCAAGGTGGAAGATAATTTTATTCCACGGGAAAAGATCAACCTGGTTGGTTCCAACCATTCTGGGCATCATGAAACTGCCTGAGCCAAGAAAATCAGTGGATAGGAAAAAACCGGTTGCATCTTCCTCTGACGAAACCGTAAAAGGAAAGAAGAAAAAACGCAAGCGGATCAAGAAACAAATGGGCACTCCGCTCACGAATGAAACGACGACTTCAGCACCGCCCGAACACACAAAAAGCAAGCCACATAGCCGGAAAGGTGGATACAGAGATATAGTCAAACCGGAACTGAGCGAGGAAGATATTCAAAAACAAATCAAAGAGACCTTGGCAAGGCTGGGGCCTGTCGGAAAATCCAAGGCTTCAAAATACCGGCGATTGAAGCGGGAAGCCATTAGTCAGCAGATGCAGCAGGAACAGGAAAAGATGAAGGAAGGCAAGAAAGTGATCCAGGTCACTGAATTTGTCACTGCCAACGAATTGGCAACGATGATGAATGTTTCTGTCACTGATATCATTTCGACCTGTATGTCACTCGGGCTATTTGTTTCAATCAACCAGCGGCTGGATGCCGAAACTCTTACACTGGTCGCTGATGAGTTTGGTTACCAGGTGGAATTTGTGAGTGTCGATGTTCAGGAAGCTATATCTAATCTTGAAGAAACCGATGCCCCTGAGGATTTGGTTCCTCGTCCTCCCATTGCTACAGTTATGGGACATGTCGATCATGGAAAAACAAAATTACTCGACTATATCCGAAAATCGAATATTGTTGCCGGAGAAGCCGGAGGAATTACTCAGCATATCGGGGCATATGTTGTGCAATTAGAGAATGGGAGATCCATTACCTTTCTCGATACTCCTGGCCACGAGGCATTCACGGCCATGCGTGCAAGAGGTGCAAAAGTGACCGATATCGTAATCATTGTTATCGCTGCCGACGACAATGTCATGCCACAAACACGCGAGGCTATCAATCATGCCATGGCGGCACAGGTTCCTATTGTATTTGCCATTAATAAGATCGATAAACCAAATGCAAATCCTGAAAAGGTCAAGGAAGAACTTTCAAAAATGAATATCCTGGTGGAAGACTGGGGAGGTAAGTACCAATCACAGGAAATCTCAGCCAAGACAGGGGCAAATGTCAATATTCTGCTTGACAAGGTCATGCTGGAAGCTGAAATGCTTAACCTGAAGGCTAA
Organism: uncultured Bacteroidales bacterium; assembly: GCA_963785325.1. Classification (GTDB taxonomy): domain Bacteria; phylum Bacteroidota; class Bacteroidia; order Bacteroidales; family FEN-979; genus FEN-979. The sequence continues at coordinate 3,959 of CAWAVC010000042.1, forward strand.
CCCGAAACGTCTTGCTATCGGTACTGTGATAGAATCTTCGTTGGACAAAGGGCGGGGTTATGTATCAAAACTGTTGGTTCAGAATGGCACTTTGAAGATCGGAGATATGGTGCTGGCCGGAGCTAATTACGGAAAGGTAAAAGCCATGTATAATGAACGGAATCAGTCGGTTTATGAAGCAGGGCCTTCTACTCCACTATTAATGCTCGGGTTGAATGGCGCTCCACAGGCAGGAGATGTTTTTAACGTGATGACGGATGAAAAGGAAGTCAAGGCCTTTGCAAATAAACGTCTTCAATTGCAACGCGAACAAGGTATCCGTACGCAGAAACATATCACCCTGGACGAAATCGGGCGCCGTATTGCCATTGGGGATTTCAAAGAATTGAACTTGATTGTTAAAGGTGATGTTGATGGGTCTGTAGAAGCGCTATCTGATTCTTTGCTGAAATTATCAACTGAAGAGGTTCTGGTTTCAGTGATTCACAAATCAGTAGGAGCAATTACTGAATCCGATGTACTGCTGGCATCCGCGTCTAATGCAGTCATAGTTGGATTCCAGGTACGTCCTTCCCTGAGCGCGCGTAAATTGGCAGAACAGGAACAGATCGACATCCGTTTATACTCCATTATTTACCAGGCAATCGAAGAGATCAAAGCTGCCATCGAAGGGATGCTTTCGCCGGAAATTGAAGAAAAGATTAACTGCAACATTGAAGTACGGGACATTTTCAGAATAACCAAGGTTGGGACCGTGGCAGGTTGTTACGTGCTTGACGGCAAAGTGACACGTCATACAAAGATACGTGTTATCCGTGATGGTATTGTTGTTTATACCGGTACACTGGGATCTTTGAAACGCTTCAAAGACGATGTGAAAGAAGTACTGTCAGGATATGAATGCGGCCTTAATATTGAAAATTTCAATGACATAAAGGTGGGTGATGTTATTGAAGGGTACGAAGAAATAGAAATCAAACGCCGTTTGTAATCCTTATTGTTTCAGTGTCTGAACCCGGTCAGGGCCTATGGAAACCATTTCTATGGGAATACCTGTTTCTTTCTCAATAAACCGGATATATTCTGATAATGGGTTTGGAAGTGCATTGAAAAAATTTATGTCCGCAAGCGGAATATTCCAACCATTCAATTCTTGATAAACTGGTTCTATGGTGTTATCTGACAATTCAAAGGGAAATTCATTTTTAATCTGACCACCTATCTTATATTTTCTGCAAACTTTGATCTTCTTAAAAGTATTCAGAACATCTGCTTTCATCATAATCAGGGTATCCACCCCATTCAGCATGATAGAATATTTCAATGCCGGAAGGTCAAGCCACCCACAACGACGTGGCCGTCCGGTCGTTGATCCGAATTCATTTCCATTGCATCTGAGGGTGGCACCGGCTTCATCCTTAAGCTCAGTAGGAAACGGTCCCGATCCGATACGTGTACAATAGGCTTTGAAAACACCATAGATCTTTCCAACCCGGTGAGGAGATATCCCTAGACCACTGCAAACGCCGGCAGCAATCGTGTTAGAAGAAGTAACATAAGGATAGGAACCAAAATCCACATCCAGCATTGTTCCCTGTGCTCCTTCAGCCATTACACTTTTGCCTTCATCAAGGCTTTTATTCAGGAACTGCTCTCCCTCCACCATCCGGAAGTTTTTCATTCGGACGATCGCTTTAAACCATTTTTCTTCATAGGCATCAATGGAAAGTCCGTCGAAAGCAAATCCAGTCAGGTCGGCAGAAAAGGAGTTTATAGTGTGAAGGTGCATCTCCTTGAGCGCCCGGTAGCGAGCCATGAAATTCCTTTCATTTATATTTCCGACCCTGAGTCCATTCCTTGCAAATTTATCTGTGTATGCAGGTCCGATTCCTTTTAACGTCGAGCCGATCTTTGATTGTCCCTTCAGAGATTCAAAAATAGCATCAAGCATGCGATGAGTAGGTAGAATAAGATGTGCCCGGTTTGATATGAGCAGGTTTTCACCAGCCTGAATACCGGCTTCAGCAAGATTGTCTATTTCCCTGATGAAAATGAAAGGATCAATAATTACCCCATTGCCAATAAGGTTCAACGTGGAACTGTGAAAGATCCCTGAAGGAATGGTATGCAAAACAAATTTCTTCCCTCCAAATTCAATTGTATGTCCTGCATTAGGCCCTCCCTGAAAACGGGCAATTATATCATAATGTGGGGTGAAGACATCTACAATCTTACCTTTTCCCTCATCCCCCCATTGTAATCCCAGGATTACATCAACCTTCATAAGCGGTGGATTTACTTCTTCGGCTTGGAATTTCCGTAAAAAGTTAGTGAATAATTAACAATATCGACTTTAAATTTGTTTTCTACGTTTTTCTTTATCTCTTCAATATGGGGATCGTAGAATTCAAGAACATTCCCTGAATCAATGAAGATGAAATGGTCGTGTTGCCGTAATAGTGTTGTTTTTTCAAACTGGGCATAATTTGTTCCAAACTGATGCTTGGTGACCAATCCACAATCCAGTAACAATTCGATTGTATTATATAATGTGGCACGGCTAACCCTGTATTTATGATTCTTCATTCTGATGTAAAGCGACTCTATATCGAAGTGTCCATCGGTAGCATAAATTTCTTTGAGGATGGTATACCTTTCCGGAGTCTTGCGATGAGCATTTTTTTCAAGATATTCAGTAAAGATTTTACGGATGGCTTCAAATGAATCCTCAGCAGTTTTCTTTATCATATTATAAAATTTTTCTGTAAAATTACTTAATTCACATATATTTAGAACAAATAAAAATAGTTTTTTAATCTACCCTGGCAACTTTTTTAATTCCATCGATCCTGTGCAGATCACTTAGCAGATGATTCAAGGTATCTGTATCTCTTACATACAGCACAACTTCTCCTTCTGTAAGGCCGTTTTTTGCTTCAAGGTGAAAAGATTTTATATTCAGATTCAGTTCGTTGGAAATAATTTTAGTAATATCATTTATCATTCCCATTTTATCCAGTCCGGATATTTTTATCCCTGCAAGGAATGAGATGGATTCCTGGTTTTTCCAGTCGATCTTTACAACCCGATTACCGAAACGGGCCATGAGTTCAAGTGCTTTGTTGCATTTTGTTCGGTGTATTTGGATGGGTTTGTTTGGCGATAGATCCAGTCCGATGATCTCATCTCCGGGAATCGGATTGCAGCATGTGGAGATTTCATATCCTAATTGGTGTATACTATTTGTCATAGCCTGCTCAGATTTCGAATCCACATTTTTATTTCCGGATCCCGTATCTTTTCTTTGTCCATCCATATATGTCTTCCGCATGGGGTGGATCATGAAATTTAACCAACCAGGTTTCATTGCAGAAGCAGCAAAGAATTTGACTTCTTTTGGACCTATCCTGTCCTGTGCAACAGTATAATAAAGATCGATAAGGCTCGAGATGTTGTTGATGGTTATAAATTTCCGTATGTTCTCATGTGTAAATTCGATTTCGTCATGCGTGAATAACTTCTCTAACTTATCCTTTCCCTGTTTGTAATATTTTTTCTTTTCTTTTTTCAGTCCGAGTTTAATGTTGGTTTTCGCACGGGTCGTAACTACATAATTTAGCCATTCATCTTTTGGAGTCTGGTTTTTAGAAGTTATGATCTCAATTTGTTCTCCGTTTTTCAGGATGTAATTTATTGGAACCAGCTTCTTGTCAACCTTTGCACCTATACAAGTCGTTCCGATCTCAGAATGGATGGCATAAGCGAAGTCGAGTACTGATGAATTTGCAGGTAAGGTGCGAAGTTCACCGCTGGGGGTAAAAACTGTGATCTCTTCCAGAAAAAAGTAGCCTTTTACATCATCAATAAAAGAAAGTGCATCTGCATCAGGGCTTTCGATCATTTCCCGGATTCGGTCGAGCCAGTTTTCCAATCTGCTGCTGAATTTCATCGTATCCTTGTATTTCCAATGAGCAGCATATCCTTTCTCGTCTATTTCATCCATTCTTTGTGACCTGATCTGGATCTCAACCCATTGGCCGGTATGACTCATGACAGTCGTGTGTAAGGCTTCATAACCATTTGCTTTGGGAATAGAAATCCAATCACGCAAACGGTCGCCGTTGGGATGATAATAATCAGTTATGATAGAATAAACTTTCCAGCAATCTGATTTCTCTGTCTCAAGAGGTGCATCTATGATGATCCGGATAGCGAAAATGTCGTAAATCTCTTCAAAAGAAACCTCTTTAGCTTTCATCTTTTCCCAGATGGAATAGATTGATTTCGCCCGGGCAGAGATTGTGTAATTTATCCCTTGTGCAGCTAAATTTTTTTTAATGGGATAGATAAACTTATTGATGAAGCGGGAACGTCCTTTTTCCGATTCTTTCAGTTTGTTATAGATGGAAACATATACTTCCGGTTCAATGTATTTTAGTGCCAGATCCTGTAACTCACTCTTGATTGCATGCAAACCGAGACGATGTGCCAACGGGGCATATAGATATATAGTTTCAGATGCAATCTTCAATTGTTTCTCCGGCGCCATTGCATCCAATGTTCGCATGTTATGCAGACGATCAGCCAGTTTGATAAGAATCACGCGAACATCATCGGAAAGTGTGATAAGAAGACGCTTAAAATTCTCTGCCTGTAACGATGTTGTTCTCTGGTCAAAGATCCCTTTAATTTTGGTAAGGCTGTCAATAATGGAGGCAACTTTATCCCCGAAAAGTCCGCGGATGTCCTCCAGTGTATATTCCGTATCCTCCACGACATCATGCAACAAGGCACAAACAACGGATGTGGTCCCCAGACCGATCTCCCCTGCTGCAATCGTCGCCACACTGATAGGATGATAAATATAGGGCTCTCCACTCTTTCGCCGCATATCTTTGTGTGCATTCACAGCCATATCGAAGGCACGGCGTACTTGTTTTTTATCTTTAAGAGTTTTGGGTTTGTAAACACGTAATAAACCACGATATCGTTTCAGAATTTCTTTTTTTTCTGCTTCGGGATTGATTAAATACATCTGTTTTCTTGCTATTTCCTATCAATTTACAAAGTTAGTGGAAAAATCAAATGAATAGAAAATAAGGCCGCTTCAATACCAGTGATTTTTATTACTTTTGAAAGATTTTTTTCATTAAGCAGGGCTATGGTTATACCTTTATTCCGAAAGCTGTTCTTCCCTTTTTTAATGATTACGGTAAGCTGCCTTCCGTTTACTTCTTTTGCTACCCACGAGCGGGCTGCTGAGATCTTTTTCCGTCATGTTTCAGGATTAACTTATGAGGTTACGCTTATCTCATATACATATACACCCAGTCCAGCTAATGCATATCGTGATAATCTTACTATTGATTGGGATGACGGCACTACCAGCCAGATTCCGAGAGTGGAAGAAACCTATCTCCCCAATGATTTTACCTATAACCGTTACGTTGGGCAGCATACCTTCACGGGACCCGGAGATTTCATTATCTCCTGTGAAGATCCTAACAGGAATGGAGGAATACTGAACATCCCGAATTCGATCAATATTCCCATGTATATATATTCCGAACTCCTTATTAGTCCATTCCTTGGAGGTTATGATAATTCACCCATACTCCTCGTACCCCCAGTTGATAATGGCTGTGTGTTCGAACCTTTTTACCATAATCCCGGAGCCTATGATCCTGATGGCGACAGTCTCTCTTACAAGCTTGTCCCCTGCCTGGGTGATCAGGGTAAGGTCATCCCGGGTTATACACTGCCACAAACGGCCCCTCCAAATATTATCCACCTGGATTCCGTGACCGGTGAATTTTACTGGAACTGTCCGCCTTTACAGGGTGAATATAATATTGCCATTCTGGTTGAAGAATGGAGAAATGGAGTTAAAATCGGTGATGTGGAGAGAGATATGCAAATTGTCATCGTTACCTGCAAAGATCATCCTCCCGTGATCGATTCTTTAAAAGACACTTGTGTGGAAGCTGGCACAACCCTTACTTTTCCTGTAAGAGCCTACGATCCTGATAGCACAGTCCTTACACTTTCCGGAACCGGACAACCCTTTATCCTGACTGATCATCCAGCAATAATGACCCCGAACCCCGATTCCGCGTCGGGACATGTCACCGCTATATTTAACTGGTCTACAGATTGCAGTCAGGTCAGAGAGCAACCTTATGAGGTAATCTTTAAAGCTGAAGACAACGCCACTCCGGTTCAACTCGTTGACATAAGCTCTATGATGATTAAAGTTGTAGGTCCCGCTCCGCAAAATCTCACAGCAATCCCGCTTGGAACATCCATTACATTGAACTGGGATAATTATGTCTGCCAGAATGCAAGTGGATATTACATTTATAGGAAAACGGATTCAACAGGATTTCACCACGGTTATTGCCAAACCGGAGTTCCTTCTTATCTCGGATATTTATTGATTGATAATCTCAATGATGTGACTCAGAATAGTTACACGGATAATAACCAGGGAACCGGGTTGACAGAGGGAATCAAATATTGTTACATGATTGTCGCCTATTATTCTGATAAGGCCCAAAGTTATGCATCCAATGAAGCTTGTGCCCACCTGAAAAAAGATGTTGCCGTAATCACCAATGTCAGCGTAACTACAACCGACGCATCTTCTGGTGCCATTTATGTGGCTTGGTCAAAACCAACGGAAATTGATACTACCCAGGCCCCAGGACCTTATAAATATATTATCTATAGGTCCATTCCTTCAAGTCCTGGTCAGTACATGGCAATTGATTCCATCACAGATCTGAATGATACGACTTATCATGATTCACTTCTGAATACGTTTCAAAACCTTTACGAATACCGGATAGATCTTTACAATATCACGCCCGGAGACCGTTTCCTGATCGGTTCTTCACAAGTTGCCTCTTCCATCTATCTCAACATTACTCCAACAGATAAAAAGCTGGAACTGCGCTGGAATAATGATGTTCCATGGACTAATTACCAATTTGTCATCTATCGTAAGAATCTTTCTACAGGAATATTCGATTCGATCGGTTTGTCAACAATCCCTGCCTATGATAACAAAAAACTCCGCAATGGAACTCAATATTGTTATTTTATCAAATGCATCGGAACCTATTCTGCACCAGGATTTGCACATCCGCTGATCAACCTTTCCCAAATCACTTGTGCAACGCCCCTTGATAACATTCCGCCCTGTCCTCCTCAATTGACTGTCAAAACAGAGTGTGAACATGCAACCAACCATCTGAGTTGGAAGAATCTTATTGATTCTTGTTCTAATGATATCGTCAAATATTATATTTACTTCAGCAGGTGCAGTAACGGACAGTTTTCATTGATTGACTCCCTGGGCAACATCAATGATACCACGTATGATCACAGCCAGGACAATTCAGTTGTTGGCTGTTATGCAATAATAGCGATGGATTCGGCAGGAAATAAGAGCGTTTTCAGTAACAAAGTGTGTATTAATTACAACACCTGCGAATACTGGTTGCCAAATGTGTTTACACCAAATAGAGCCGATTTACCCGAAGATCAGATATTTCAACCACGAAAGCCATTTTCATCGGTCGATCATTTGAATATGACGATCTTCGACCGCTGGGGTAAGGAGGTCTACTTTACAACAGATCCCAATATCAATTGGGATGGCAGGGACAAGAACACACACGAACTTTGCAGCGATGGGGTATATTATTACATCTGCGAAGTTTATGAGAAGGCACTATGTGGTGACCAGAAAATAGTACTTAAGGGTGCTGTGACTATCCTTCACTGATCTTTCCATGATTTCAGGCTTCTTCATAAAGCGGAGATTTTAATCCTCACGTTCAATACGGGAATTAAGGATAAGGACAAAGTTGTATATTTGCAATTGTGAAAAATATACGTAACTTCTGTATCATCGCACACATTGACCATGGTAAATCAACCTTGGCCGACCGTTTGCTGGAACTGACACATACAATATCTGAGCGGGATTTTCAGGAGCAGGTACTGGATGATATGGACCTTGAGCGGGAGCGGGGTATTACCATTAAGAGCCACGCTATTCAGATGAATTTCAGTGCTGAAGGTCAGAATTATATTTTTAACCTCATCGATACACCCGGGCATGTGGATTTTTCTTATGAAGTATCACGTGCCATTGCAGCCTGTGAAGGTGCATTGCTGGTAATTGATGCAACCCAGGGTATCCAGGCCCAGACTATTTCCAATCTGTATCTTGCTATTGATCATAACCTTACCATCATTCCCGTATTAAACAAGATCGATATGGACAACGCCATGGTGGAAGAGGTGAAAGACCAGATTGTTGACCTGCTTGGGTGTGATCGTGACGATATTATAGAAGCCAGTGCAAAACTGGGGATTGGAATCGACCGCATTATGGAAGATATCATCCATAAGATCCCTGCACCTGTTGGAGACCCCGATGCACCATTACAAGCCTTGATCTTCGATTCGGTTTTCAACTCTTACCGGGGTATTGTAAGTTATTTCCGTATCATGAATGGAACACTGAAAAAAGGCGACCATGTGAAATTCTTCCACTCAGGAACCGATTATCATGCCGACGAGATCGGGGTATTGAAGCTTAAACAAGAACCGAGAAATAGTTTAAGTGCCGGTGATGTGGGATATATCATATCAGGGATTAAAAGCAGTAAAGAAGTCCAGGTGGGCGACACCATAACCCATGTTGACCGTCCGTGCACTACTGGGATTGAAGGATATTCTACAGTCAAACCGATGGTTTTCGCCGGAATTTACCCGGTAGATGCAGATGATTATGAAGAATTGCGCGACTCGCTCGAAAAGCTGAAGCTGAATGATGCTTCGCTTTCTTTCGACCCGGAATCTTCTGCTGCTCTTGGATTCGGATTCCGCTGCGGATTTCTCGGGTTACTACATATGGAAATCGTTCAGGAACGTCTCGATCGTGAGTTCGACATGGATGTGATCACCACGGTTCCCAACGTTTCATATAAAGTCTATACCACAAAAGGTGAAGTCATCGAAGTCCACAATCCTTCCGGATTACCCGAACCTACTATGATCGATCACATTGAAGAGCCTTATATTCATGCAAATATTATCACACGTGCAGAATACATGGGTGGCATTATGAAACTCTGCATCGACAAACGTGGCGTTCTGAAAAACCAGGTATACCTAACGACAGATCGTATCGAGCTGACAGTAGAACTTCCGCTGGGAGAGATTGTCTTTGATTTTTATGACAAGCTAAAGAGTATATCCAAAGGATATGCTTCCTTTGATTACCATATTTTTGGGCATAAACCGGCCGACCTTGTAAAACTCGATATTCTTCTGAACGGCGATACGGTTGACGCTCTTTCTACATTGCTGCACCGGGACAATGCCTACGATTTTGGCAGGAAATTCTGCTTTAAACTGAAGGAGTTCATTCCCCGTCAGCAGTATGATGTAGCTATCCAGGCAGCCATCGGGGCCAAGATCATTGCACGCGAAACTGTAAAAGCCGTTAGAAAAGACGTTACAGCCAAATGCTACGGTGGAGACATTACACGAAAAAGAAAACTCTTAGAGAAACAAAAAAAAGGAAAGAAAAGGATGCGTCAGATCGGGAATGTGGAAGTCCCCCAGAAAGCATTCCTCGCTGTCCTCAAACTCGAATGAACTACCCCGCCGCAAGCAGCGGGGTATCTTAGAACAACTCTAACTGTTTACTGCTATGCAAAATAGTATACTCTTTCTCACGTCCCTGATCACGAACATAATTCGTGATGGTCGTTTCGTCACCAAATTTGCTGACCGTGTTAACAAAATATCCATCTGTCCAAAATTCTCCTCCCCAAAGTTGTTTCTTCACTTCTGGGTGCTTCTTAAAAATCTCTTTAGCCGTGATACTTTTCAAAATCGTGATGATCTGAGTTACACTCATCTTCGGAACAGATTGAACCAGAAAATGAACATGATCCTTGTCAGTACCTATCTCCAGAAAATGAACCTCATATCTCTTCTCGATCTCCAAACAACTCTCTTTCAACGTTTGATCAACTTTCTTGCTAAAAACAACTCTCCGATATTTTGCTGGACACACAAAGTGATACAACAATACACTGACATTATGCGATTTATGTATGTACTCGCTTTCGCTCATACATACAAAGATATTAATTACGCCGCAAGCGGCGGGGAACTAACCCCTAAAAGAGATTAGAAAATAATTGTATTTGATACTTTTATACACGGAAGCTTTAATGGATGGCTGTTGGTCAAAATTTCATTTCTTGCAATAGTAATTCAATGCTTTTTGTGCCGGTTTATAATTCAGCATTAATGCTTTGTGCAGATCTTTACATCCTTCTTGTCTCAGTACGATTTTTGCCATTCCCCTGAGATAAAAAGATGCGCCAAGCCCGGGATCCAATGCAATTGCCTGGTTCAGATCATTAATGGCTCCCTCGTAATCTTTCATATTTATTTTCACGATGGCACGATTCTGCCAGGCTCCGAAATAATTCCGGTTCATTATCAGCACAATAGAGTAATCTTCCAATGCCTTTTGATATTCACCGGTGAAATGGTAAACATTTCCTCTTCCGAAATAAGCATCAATGTAAGCAGGATTTAACATGATGGCATGAGAAAAATCATCAAGCGCAAGGGAATAATTTGTCAGCCTGTTCTCGGCTATCCCCTTTTGATACCATGCATCTATATAATTTTTATTCACAACAATAGCCCTGTCGAGGAAGTTTAAAGCTTTTGCATAAGAACCCGAATCAATTGCCAGGCTTCCTAATGTATTGAGCAGAATAGGCGAATCCGGGTACCTGGCCAGGGCTGTTTCAATAAGCCGGGGAGGTGAATGCCACAGTCTGTTTTGTTTAAAAGTAAGAAATGAAAAAGTAAGAATATAAATAAGTCCGGATAAAAGAAGTATCCATTTCATTTTTTTAATTCTTCGATATATTTCGACCCCTAACCCTGAAATGAAGATAAAAATTCCGGCAGAGCCTAAATAGGTATACCGATCGGTGATGACAGTTTCACGGTAATTACTGATCAAAAGAACCAGGAAAATACAAAGCACAAAGAAACCTAAGCCAAATACCAGGGTTTTGTTGGACCTGCAAACCAGGTATATCGTTCCTGCGATAAACAGCAGGAGGATTATTGGGTAAAAGAAATAGATGAAAGAAAGTCTTTCCCCGGGATGAAATGGAAAAGGATAAAAAACAGAAAGGGTCCAGGGTATAAGAATCCTGAAAATATACTGAGCGAAACCATAGCAAAAGATGATCAGTCGTTCTGTCGTGGAATAAGGTGCTTTATAGTCTATATAACCATAGCCTTTCTGGGCCATGATATTAATGATCCCAAAAATCACAGCAACAACAAAGAAAGAGATCTTTTCAAGAATGCTCTTCCTGGAAATCAATTTCCGGTTCCTGAGATAATCAACCAGGAAAAGCGATATGGGTAATATTGCGGCCTGAATTTTCGATAAACACGAGAACAGGAAGAAAATCAGTGACAGAAAATAGAACCGTTTTTCGTTTTCATTATCAATATAGACGGTATATGAAATAAGGGATCCAAGAATAAAGAAAACATAGAGAAGGTCCTTCCGCGATGTGATCCAGGCTACAGCTTCAACATGCATGGGATGGACGCCAAACAACAGAGCCACCAGAAATGCCATGCTGAGATTGCTGAAAAGCTTCTTTATCAGAATAAAAAGAATGCAGGTATTGGCAAGATGAAGCAGCAGATTAGTGAAATGAAAAAGAAATGGATTTCCCTTTCCAAGTGTATAATCAATTGCAAAAGACAAAGTTGTCAGGGGATGATATAATCCCGCATGAAATGTTGAGAAGTATTTCCCGAAATTTTCAAATGTAAGCTGCCTTACAAATGGAGCTAAAGGAACATCTTTGTCGTCCCAGCAAAAGAATCCGTTGAATAAGGAGGGACAGAAAGAGACTACAGTAATAATCAACAAGGAACAAAATAACAGAACCTTAGTGCGCTGCAAAGAATCCCTCCTTTTCATTGGTTTCAATTCATATGAAACATTCCGCCTTTTTAATCTTTAACAAAGAGTAAAAATAATTTTACAGAATCTCAACCAGAATGGGTTGGTCAATCTTCAATCCAAGCAGGCTGGAGGCTTTTCCCTGGTTGATAGCAATCTCAAGATGGCCGGAAGAACTGAACAATGCCAGCATCTCACCTTCTAAAACATCTTTGTATGATCTGCTGAGTTCTGTGATACGGTAAGTAGCTGAACGGAAGAGTATGGCGAACTTTTTTCCCTTCACTACCGATCGGAAAAAAGGTTCGGTAATGTTGGCAAATACATTCTCATAATTGTCGATGTAAATAACCTTCCCTTTGATCATATTGCCATCGACAATTGGCTTGAAAGATATGCGTTGTACCAGCGTTTTTTTGGGATGACCAAGTTCATCAATGGGTTTTCCTTCGGCAATGTGACAGGCCACCTTAACAAATACATCCCTGGATGGAAATGTAAAGTAATCGGTATCCTGTATAATATCCAGATCGATTATTTTTTCCGGAAGCTCATCAAAAATAAGGGAAAAGATCCCATTATCCGCACCGATGAAATAGTGTCCATCGTGAACGACCAGTGTATGCGGGTTTTCGATTGAAGCTTCACTGTTGATGCCTAGAATGTGAATGGTACCTTCTGGAAAATTCTTGTAAAAATTCCGGATGATAAATGCAGCCTGGTTCAGGTCGAATGCAGGAATGTCATGACAGATGTCTATAACCTGCGCACTGGGAAGCAGCCGGTATATCGCGCCTTTAACAGAACCCAGATAATGATCCTTTAATCCCCAGTCACTGGTTAGAGTAATGATTGCCATGAACAGAAAAATGCTGTACTTTTGTCTTTCAAAATTAGTAATTAAATTCACTTCATGAGTGAAAAAATTATCGGCATAGGGTCTCATCACCCACTGGACATCTTCGGAGTGAATGACCAGAACCTTGATCGCATTCGGAAATCATTCCCTAAACTGAAGCTCATCTCACGCGACGACACCATTAAAGCCATGGGTGAAGAAACTGAACTGCAGTTATTCGGACAGAAGTTTAACCTCCTGCTGCTTCACTTTGAAAAATTCGGTAAGATAGGTATCTCCGACATTGAGCAAATCCTTGACTCCTCCTGGGAACCGGATAAAGAACCGGATCTGCATCATTCAGGCATCCTGGTTCATGGAACGAACGGAATGCTTATACGTGCACGCACCGTCAACCAGCGAAACCTTGTGAAAAGTGTGGAAGAAAATGATCTGGTATTCGCCATTGGACCAGCGGGTACCGGCAAGACTTATACAGCCGTCGCGCTTGCCGTACGGGCACTTAAAAACAAAGAGATCCAGCGGATCATTCTCACTCGCCCCGCTGTGGAAGCAGGAGAAAACCTTGGATTTTTGCCCGGCGATCTGAAAGAAAAGCTCGATCCATACCTCCAGCCGCTTTATGACGCACTGAAAGATATGCTTCCCCCGCAAAAACTACTATCATACATCGAAGATGGCACCATTGAGATTGCCCCGCTTGCATTTATGCGTGGACGTACACTTAACAATGCATTTGCAATTCTCGATGAAGCACAAAACACCACTCCCAACCAGTTAAAAATGTTCCTCACCCGCATGGGAACCGCGGCTAAGTTCATCGTGACCGGTGATATCACTCAGATCGACCTTCCTAAACATCAAAAATCAGGATTGGTTCACTCCCAAAAAGTTTTATCCGGAATCCCGGGTATAGGTTTTGTATATCTCGACCAGCGTGACATCATCCGACATAAACTTGTAATCAAGATCATTGACGCTTATGGCAAGGACCAGGATCGTTAAATAAGAATAATATTTCATTTACTTTTATCAAATTTCAGGGGTATTGAAAACACTCTAAAAACGGTTATCTTTGCCTCAAAAAAATCAACATTTATGTCAAACGTAATAGTCAGGACGGATTTTCATTTTCCCGGTCAGAGTCACAAATATGTAGGAAAGGTCCGGGATGTTTATACCATCAAAGATAAATACCTTATTATGGTCGCTACTGACCGGATATCTGCATTTGACGTGGTTTTACCTAAAGGGATCCCATATAAGGGGCAGGTGTTGAATCAGATTGCATCCCGTTTTCTTGATGCCACGGCCGATATTTGTCCAAACTGGAAAATCGCAGTTCCCGACCCCATGGTCACTATAGGAAGATTTTAACCATTCCCGGTGGAGATGATCATTCGTGGTTATCTCACGGGTAGTTCGTGGAGATCTTATAAAAACGGGAAAAGAGAGATCTGTGGAGTCCCAATACCTGACGGAATGATGGAACACCAGCGGTTCCCTGAACCCATT
>CAWAVC010000043.1:0-44559 GCA_963785325.1 uncultured Bacteroidales bacterium
TATGACTTCTCTCCATTTTAATTTTCTTAACAAAGGTACTTTATTGAACAACAATCCATCGAAATGATGCGTATAATAAAAGTTTATATATTCGTCGCTTACAAATTCATAATAATTCATGAGGTTTGATGCAAACTCATCCCAGAGAAAAGTCTGATTACCATCATGAATCTTGAGTAAGGGATAAGGTAACATTCCCCAGATTTTGCCACAATCAATCATATATTTTGACCAACCTATCGTTGTAAAGTTGAACCATTGTGAGATGTTCAGGTTAAGCTTGTGATATTCAAAATCACTCTTAAAAAGCTTTGGAACTCCATACGAATAGATTAGTTGAATGATCGGGTAATTGGAACTGAGAGTATACCTGTAAAAATCCGTGGAAATAAACCTTTCTCTGAATGACAATCGGGTTCCAATGCTGACTTCCGATGTGTATATCGTTTTCATATTGACGGGAATACCATTATTATATGGATAGATCGTGAAATTAGTGTTTCCTAAAGGAAAAATTTCGCGATGTGTAAACTGGATCGTATTGATCAACCCATTGAACCATTTATGCTCATATCCGCCTCTATATTCTGTTACCATTGATAGTTTGTTATTGGCACCCCGGTGAAGCAGGGAATTAAGAATATTATCGGTGGCAAAAGCATTTGGACTCATACCCAACTGCTCTACATCATGCTTTAGAGACAAAGTTATATCTCTCCTGGGATTCTTGTTGAACATATAGATGAGATCACCACCCGACTTATAGGTCAGGTCTTTTATTCCATATGCGATATATCCTTCCAATTGTAAGGTATGGCTGAAATCGTCTCCTGTCCTTGCACCAATTCGAAACCGGCTTCCTTCAATGTTGTTATAACTGAATGTAGTGAAATAAGGGCCAATTTCCCAATTTCCCCAAGTCAGGTAACCGGTGATAATCCCGTAAATTATATCCTGGTATGTCCTGAAAATAGGTATATGCTTTACAGAGTCGACCATCTTATATATCCCTTTCTCAGTCTTGGATAGTTTTTCCGGTCGCTGATTTTGCCAGAATTCATCGTTTTTATCTGATGCCTTGGGCTCAACAAAAACATCTGTCGGGATCGAAAAGAATTTTTTATTTTCCGGCATGTCAAATTGGAAATCAGAGCAGATTGTTGTTTTATGTCCAAAAAAACCAATTATTTTCTTTGATTTTTGTATGATATTAAAATCGACAACAAGATGATCTTTGGTCTTCATCCAGAATTTTCCATCGGTCCATTGGTACTCCTGTTGGATTGCGAAATCGTTGACGAAATTAATATTGGCATCAGTTGCAATTCGCATCTCAATTTTTTTAATTGCAAATGAAGTATCATTGACCCAGAAATTGCCACTGAACGTCAGTTCTTGTTTGCGTCGTGGCTTGAACATAATATGGTAACACCATTTGTTTCCAATGTTAGCGCTGTCGACAAGATAATAATGATAATAATCGATTCCTATAGAGGCAATGGGACATACAAAATTTTTCTCGAATAATGTAATATAGTCTTTATAAATATCAATTTCTTCTGAAAGATTACCAAGAAACTGAGATACACTTTCATTTTCCAATCCGGAGATTTTTGAACCTGTAATGATCTCTTTTCTGGATTTTGGGCTTTTCCGAAAATAAACATCAGAAGTGGTTTCCGTAAGAAAAACAGGAAGAAAAGATTTCCCGGATAGGGTAGAAGTATCAATATAATTAAATACGAAATCGAAAGGTTTGAAAAGCTTCCTGTTTTTAAATTTATCCGTAATGTTATTAGCATCGATCTCGATTTTAGTGTAAGCGTGATATTGGTAAGATCCAAATGACTGCAAACTGTTTTTGTCCCTGTTTTTTATAATTTTATCGAGTATTACTTCAGCAGGGTTTCCTGTATAATGGATAGTGACTTCTGGAAGCAGAATTTCATTCTTTGCCATAATAAGGTCAATATTCTGAAATTGATGTTTCAGGATTTTTCGCGAAATCGTCTTGTATCCCATGAGTGAATATCGTATGGAGTCGCCTTTTGTATTCACTTCTAAGGCGTACCTTCCTTCGAAATCTGTGAGAGTCCCATCAGTCGTTCCGACAATGATAATATTAACAAAAGGCAAGGGCTCACCTGTTGAAGAGTCCTTTATATTTCCCATAATCTTTGTTAGCTGTGGGAAAGCATGGAAAGGAAAAAGGAGAAAAAGAAATATACATATTAATCTCTTGCGTCTAAACTTGTAAAAGATTAATAAAGATTCAAGAATTCTATTTTTTGCATACCTCATTCTGCAGTTGTCAGATGATGCCTTCCCTGAGTATGTCATGAAGATGCAATACTCCGAGGTACCTATCTTTATCTGTAACGAGTAATTGGGTGATATTATTCTTTCGCATGATGGAAAGAGCATTAACAACAAGGGTCTCCGGAGCAATGGTTTTTGGGGAAGAGTTCATAATATCTCTGGCAGTGATTTTCTCGAAGTCTGTAGTTTTTTCAAGCATTCTGCGTAGATCGCCATCCGTGATGATGCCTTTTAATTGTTCATTATCTAAAACAGCTGTTGTACCTAACCTCTTGGACGATATTTCCAGAATTATGGTTTTTATATTATCGGTAATCCGAACTTTTGGAACCTGATTGTTTATGTATAGGTCAGCGACCCTCAGGTATAATTGTTTTCCAAGCGTCCCTCCGGGATGCAGCTTGGCAAAATCGCTGGTAGTAAAACCGCGGCACTCGATCAGGCAAACAGTTAGTGCATCTCCCATTACCATTTGTGCAGTGGTACTCGATGTGGGAGCAAGGTTGTTCAGGCCTGCTTCTTTTTTTATAGTCGTATCGAGAATATAATCGGCTTGTTTAGCAAGGTAGGAGCGAGAGTTTCCAACGATTGCAATAAGAGAACTTCCAAAAACCTTAAGCAATGGAATCAGAATCCTGATCTCTGGCGTTTCACCACTTTTGGAAAGGCAGATAATAATGTCTTCTTTCTGGATGGTGCCCAAATCGCCGTGAATGGCATCTGCAGCATGCATAAAGATGGAAGGCGTTCCGGTTGAATTCAGGCTTGCTACTAATTTTGTCCCGATAATTGCACTCTTCCCTATCCCTGTCACAATTACACGTCCCTTCGAATGGAAGATCAGTTCAACACACTTTACAAAGTCATCGTTGATGCTGTTGGTTAGAGCTGCAATTGCCTTCCCTTCTTCATTGATTGTCCTTATAGCAATTTCTTTTATCGATTTATGTTTATTCAAGGTGCGATTTTTTTTAAAATTTTATTTTCAATTTTGAGTTTTATAGTATATTTGTATTAGAGGCTACATGCGATGACTAAAAAATTACTATCAGTTAGACAAAAATACTAAAATTAACCATAGTACAAAATGGCTGCTAAGAAGGTAGATTACAAACTATATGAAGTACTGAAAAAAGTTTTTGGATTCGATAGTTTCAAAGGGAATCAGGAAGCTATCATTAATAATGTACTTCAAAATAAGGACACCTTCGTTATCATGCCAACGGGTGGAGGTAAATCACTTTGCTATCAACTCCCGGCACTCATCAAAGAGGGAACAGCTATAATTATTTCTCCCCTGATCGCCCTTATGAAAAATCAGGTGGATTCCATCAGAAGCTTCGGAACGGAAACCAACGTTGCCCATTTTATGAACTCATCACTTACCAAGCAGGAGATAGCTCAGGTTAAGGAGGATATCGTTTCCGGTAAAACCAAAATGCTTTATGTGGCTCCGGAAACAATAACAAAAGAGGAAAACATTGATTTTTTAAAATCCATACAAATCTCCTTTTATGCCATTGATGAGGCCCATTGTATTTCAGAGTGGGGACATGATTTCCGACCGGAATATCGACGCTTAAGGCCAATCATTGAGGCCATTGGACAAAAGGTACCTGTAATAGCACTGACAGCTACTGCAACACCGAAAGTTCAGCAGGATATTCAGAAAAACCTGGCCATGGCCGATGCAACACTATTCAAGGCTTCCTTTAACCGACCCAACCTTTATTATGAAGTTCGTCCCAAAACTAAAAATGTAGTCAAGGATATCATCAAGTTCATTAAAAGTAACTCAGGGAAATCAGGGATCGTATATTGCCTCAGCAGGAAAAAAGTAGAAGAACTTGCCGAAGCACTTGTAGTAAACGGGATCAAAGCTTTGCCTTATCACGCCGGACTTGATGCCCCTACTCGTAGGAAAAACCAGGATGACTTTCTTATGGAAGAAGTAGATGTTATTGTGGCTACAATCGCTTTCGGAATGGGAATAGACAAACCAGATGTAAGATTCGTGATTCATCATGATATTCCCAAAAGCCTTGAAGGATACTATCAGGAAACCGGAAGGGCCGGGCGTGATGATGGAGAAGGTAACTGTATTGCATTTTATAGCTATGATGATATTCAGAAGTTGGAGAAATTCATGAAAGGTAAACCAGTTGCAGAACAAGAGATAGCTAAACAATTGCTTCTTGAAACCGTGGCATATGCCGAATCTTCTGTATGCCGGCGCAGACAACTTATGCATTATTTCGGCGAAATCTCCAAAGAAGATAATTGCCAAAATTGCGATAATTGCCTGCACCCGAAAAAACGTTTTGAAGGGAAACAATATGTAACGACAGTGCTTGAAACTGTACTGGCAGTAAAACAACAATTCAAGCAAAAACACATCATCAATATTATCCTGGGAAAGAGCACAGCTCAGATTAAATCTTACAAACACAATAAACTACGTGTTTTTGGGGCCGGATCGGAAAAAGATGAAAAATTCTGGAATGCCGTAATACGACAGACTCTTATTGAACGTCTCCTATTGAAAGATATTGAAAATTATGGTTTGCTGAAGATCAGTCCCGAAGGTTCACAATTTCTTAAAAACCCTTTCTCCATCATGCTCGTAGATGATCATGATTATGAGAATATCGAGGAAGATGAATTCTTTGCAGCAATGGAATCAAAAACCAGTACTGCCGATAAAACTTTGTTTGCTTTACTGAAAGATCTCCGCAGGGAAATTTCAAGGAAAGAAAAACTTCCACCATTCGTGATTTTTCAGGATCCATCCCTCGAAGATATGGCTATCCAATATCCTGTTACTTTTGAAGAATTAAAACAAATCACCGGGGTGGGATCAGGGAAAGCCTTGAAATACGGTAAACCTTTTCTTGCTCTCATCAAGGAGTATGTCGAAGAAAATGAAATCACCCGCCCAATGGACATGGTGGTCAAGTCTGTAGTGAACAAATCCGGATTAAAGGTTTATATCATCCAGAACATTGACCGTAAACTTGTTCTTGAAGATATCGCTTATGCTAAAAACCTAAGTCTTGATGAATTACTCACGGAAATTGAAAGCATTGTTTCTTCAGGAACTAAGATAGACCTGAATTATTACATCGATGAATTTGTGGATCCTTATCACCAGGAAGAGATATTCAATTATTTTCGCCAAGCCGAATCAGATTCTGTGAACAAAGCATTGACTTCTTTGGGAGAAGATGAATATACAGAAGAAGAGATCAGACTCATGCGGATAAAATTTATGTCAGAAGTAGGAAATTAAAACAATCCAGACTATGCAAGAAGAACACAACATTAAACCTGAGGATTCTCAGGCAAATGAAGAAGCTTTTTCACCGATAAAGCAACAAAAACCGGAAAAAGAGAAAAGAAACATCCTTCGGATCCATTTTGTAATTGAATTGATCCTTATGATTGGATTGATCGTGCTTTTTATTCTCTTTTTTACCTCCAGGAAAACAGCTCAATATAGCGCTCCTTTGGCTGTGCAGAAGCTGGCAGAGAAATCAGTAAAAGTGGTGTTTATCAACATTGATTCCCTGAACAGCCAATACATTTTTGTAAAAAAACTAAGAACCGATCTTGAAGCAACCGGTAAGAGCCTTGAATCAGAAATTATGTCAGAACAGGCTGCGTTTGAGAAAGAAGCATCAGATTTTCAGAAACAGACCGCCGCAAATGCTATTCCTGAAGATAAGGCAAAGATTTTATACAATGCTCTAATGCAAAAACAACAAGCGCTGGCCGACAAGAAGGAACGATACACTCAACAGGTGGCAGAAAAGGAACAGGCCATGCATCTAACCTTGCTTGATACCGTGACCAATTTTCTTAAACGATACAACCGGAATTATAATTTTGATTACATTCTCGGATATGCAAACGCAGGCCAAATACTTCTTGCCAGCAAAACCCTCGATATCACCAACGATGTTGTCAGGGAATTGAACAATGAATACAAGCAAAAAGGAAAATAATCTCTCATGCGAGTTGTCTTTATTTTCTGCTTATTATCGATATTGGCTTCATGCAGAGGACCAAAAACCGAGTTGCTTCCCCCACATTTGTCTGCCGATTCGGTCTTCACCCGTGATGAAATGCTTCACGTACTGGTAGATATTCATCTGGTAGAGGCCAGCCTTGTGTTACAGCGAACCCGGGGAGGAAATATTCCTCTGCTGACACAAAATTATTATCGATGGCTTTGCAGAAAATATCATATGTCACGTCAACGGTTACGGGGCAACCTGGATTATTATAAAATGGATCCTAAGAATTTCAGCAAAATGTATCAAGAGGTTGTGAAAACCTTAAGTGATCAGACTAAAAAACCTGAAGTACAACCTGGCAAAAAAATTATTGATATTTCTTCCGGGAAACCCAATAAACATAAAAACTAAAAACCAGGGTGGAGATTACCTGTGCAATCAGAAATGATGGTTCAGCTTCATCCTTGACAAACATCATGGAGAAGAAAAGTAGGTAGATGGCATAACAAAAGACCTTACTCACAACGATAGAAGTAATCATTGACAAAAAAACCGAATCATTTTTCCTTAAAAGGAAATAATACAAGAAAACATTAATAGTTATTTCGCCCGTCATAACAATCATTTTAAAGAATTCGGGATGTCCTGAAACGGCCCAGGAGAAGGCAGGCAAAACTAAAGCCAGGAAATAAGAATTTGCATGAGTACAATGTGCAATTGACAGAACAACCATCAGACGCATTGGCTCAACCATCCAAAAAGGCAAGTGAGTGTATTGACCAATTTTAGGCGTGAAAAAGACTATAACAAGGCCAACAATGTCAAGGAGCAAATTTTTTCTTACATTTCGGGTTTTTAAGAAAGAAAAGGAATATTTTATTAAATTCATTATGTGGCCTGAATAAAGGGGTAAAAGTAAAAAAGATTTTTAATTCAGGAAACAAAAGGTTTTGCTATCACCTGTACAAGTTTGTTGGCCAGGTGGCTTGAGCCTATCCTGAAGAGGGTTTTGTTGAGCCAGTTTGATCCAAGTACCCGTTCAGTGAGAAGATAATATTGCAAGGCCTGATTTCCTTCGGAAATTCCACCGGCAGGCTTAATACCAATTTTGCGATTAGTCTTATTAAAGTGTTTGCGGATTACTTTCAATATTGTTTCCATGGCTTCTAATGTAGCGGCCGGATGAATCTTTCCAGTTGAAGTTTTAATAAAATCAGCTCCTGCCATAATGGCGATTTCGCTTGCTTTATGGATCAGATCAGGACTCTTGAGTTCACCAGTTTCAAGGATCACTTTCAGTTTTGCCCCTTTGCAAATATCCCGTATAGTTGAGATCTCATCGAAGACGTACCCTTCATCTCCTTCAAGCAGGCGACCCCTTGAAATTACCATATCAATTTCATCAGCTCCTTCATTTAAAGCATATTTGATTTCCTCGAGCCTCACAGCCAAAGGTGATTGCCCACTCGGAAATGCTCCAGCTGCACAAGCAACTAGAATGCCTGTCCCTTTCAGCTGATTTTTTGCTAATCTTACAAATGGAGGATAAATACAAACTGCAGCAGGCAATGGCAACCCGAATTCACCAAACGAACATGCATTACGACATAATTCAATAATACTTTCGTCATTATCACTGCCTTCAAGTGCTGTCAGGTCAATGCAAGACAACATAATGCGAAAAGGATCCATAATGGCTATCTTCCGTCAGAATGTAAAACTGATACCCATACTGGGCATAAAGGGTAATTGGTTTATACGCGTATAAGTCACACGATCGAAATAGAAAATATTTTCCTGATTTAAAGCATTGGTAACGCTGACATTGATTTCCAATTTCGTATATCGTCCAAGCTCGAACTTCTTCTTAAGGTTAAGGTCTAGCCTGCTATAGTAAGGTAACTGACCCTTGTCATAATCACCATAAATTGTTCCCAAAGTTCCGTTTTGATTTATTATACTGGTTCCGATATTATTGAAATTGATTTGTTCATAAAAACCTGCAGTCTGTGTAAAAGGAAAACCGGACCCGTAATTCCATCGCACATCTGCTTCCCAGCCAAGGTGCTTCCCAAATATATAAGAAGCCGTTAGATTTACATTGTGCTCACGGTCATATATGGGTACATACCAACTTTGACCATCGAACATGTGAATAAAACAAAGTGAATAGACTCCCCAGAAGTGCAACCGTTTGTAATCGTAACGAAGTGAAACGTCTACACCTTCGGCATCTCCCGTCTCAATGACAAAATCTTTTTTCAGGTAATCCGGAATAGCTGAATTCTGTGGAATGTCATCATAAAGTTTATCCCTGTTCATAGTTGTTATTTGCGGATAATACTTATAATAACCTTCGACACTCAAGTCCAGGTTTTTGGCAAGATCGGTTTCAAAGCCGAGTACCAATTGGTCGCATTTCTGATATTTGCTGTTTACCTTATGCCCATTAAATTCAGCCGGAAGATTATTGGGTTCTGCAATAAAACCATAGAAAAGATTGACGACGTCTTGTGTATATGTAGTACTGACAAGATTCTGTGAATAAAGACCGGCAGCCATCTTTAACCGGAATCGTTCGCTGACATTGTATTTAATTGATAGGCGTGGTTCTGGAGAAGCAGATCCAAGTGATGCATAATATTGCAGACGGAAACCCGGCTCAAAAATAAATTTTCCCATGAGCCATTTGTAAAGCACATAAATGGAAGGATCGGTCGTATTCTGATCTAACATGATGCTGCGGTTGACGGTATTGTAAAAAGTAAGGTTGGTTTTGTAACCACTAAGGTCTATTCCATATTTAAGAGCATTCTTTCCAAAAAAATATGTAAAATGAAATCCCCCTGAAAAACCAGAAATTGAACTGGAACTCGGTGAAGTATTCTGCTGTTGGAGCGTTACCTGATATTGGGAATAAGCAAAATTGCCTTCAAGAAGAACAGGGGATCCACCCGGGATTATAATAAAATTGGTTCCTCCTCCATAAGAATTCCATTGGTAATTTTGAAGGATCTGGTACTGAACATTATCATTAAAATTAAAACCATAGAAGTTTACTTTACTGCCATTGGCTCCATCAATGGAAACCTTGCCATAAATATCCAGATAATTATAAGGTAATCCGTTTGAATTGATATAATCGTAGAAAATCTTTGAACTCTCTTTAAGATATGAATCTTTGACCGAGATAATAAAAGATGCATCGGCTCCATCATCCTTTTTTGCCTTGGCGATGGGGCCCTCCAATAGTACTTTTGCTCCAAAGGTGCTGGCATCAATCTTCCCGGCAATCCGGTTCTTATTTCCGTCGCGGGTGCTGATATCCATTATGGATGAAAGCCTTCCTCCATATTCTGCGCCAAACCCACCGGTCATTACATCTACATTTTTCAGAATGTCAACATCAAAAACAGAGAATAGTCCTATGGAATGAAAAGGCTGAAAAAGTTCCATTCCGTCAAGCAAAACTTTGTTCTGAATCGGGGGACCGCCACGAATGTATAATTGACCACCCTGGTCACCGGAAAAAATAACCCCGGGAAGTATCTGGAGATACTGCGCCAGATCGGGTTGCCCGCCAATAGAAGGAATTTGGCCTATTTCCTTAGGCGTTATTTTTATTACAGAAGTCTGTATTTCAACTTGTTTATTCTCCCTTGCAGCAGAAACATTAACTTCTTCCAACGTATACGTGGATTTTTTTAGGTATAGTTTTTTTGTAATAAGATCGTTATTTTTAAGTGTAATGGGAATCTGTAAAGTATCAAACCCCATGTAAGAAACCATCAGAGTATAAGTACCTGGGGGAATCTTATTGATGGAAAAAAAACCATTCACATCCGTAGCTGCTCCCAATGATGTTTTATAAAGGTACACATTAGTAAAAATTACTGGCTCTCCACTTTCTGATTCGTAAACAAAACCACGAATAACAGCACTTTGTGCATGAACCTTAGAAGAATTTATGCAGATAAAAAGAAAAACAATAAAAATGAAGGAGAAAAGTAATTTGAATCTCATAAATAGGAAGATAGGAATAAGTAATTTTTGAACAACAAAAGTAAATATTCTGAGAAAGAAAAAAAATTAATTTATAGAAGTCGATCTACAATGAGAGCACTGGCTCTTTAGGTTATTCAGAATTTTTTTTTACATTTGTCCGACATTATAATCCTTACTGATATATGCAAAAACTGTTACTCTTGGGAGATGAAGCCATCGCACAGGCAGCATTGGATGCCGGACTGTCGGGGATTTATGCTTACCCGGGAACGCCATCCACCGAAATAACTGAATTTGTTCAACACTCAAAACAAGCAAAACAAGATAAGGTACATTCAACATGGTCGGCAAATGAGAAAACAGCCATGGAATCTGCCCTTGGAATGTCCTATTCAGGAAAACGGTCAATGGTATGTATGAAACATGTCGGATTGAATGTTGCAGCCGATCCTTTTGTGAACTCAGCTATCACAGGAACAAATGGAGGATTGATCCTGGTCGCCGCTGATGATCCTTCTATGCATTCTTCCCAGAATGAACAGGATTCCCGGTATTTTGGGAAATTCGCTATGGTACCTATCCTTGAACCGGTAAACCAACAGGAAGCCTATGATATGGTTCATTATGGATTTGATTTTTCAGAACGCTATAAAGTTCCTGTAATGTTGCGCATTACCACACGTCTTGCTCATTCCCGTGCCGGTGTGAATAGAAAAGATACACGGGAAAGAAATGGCCTCAAACTTCCTGAAGATCTTCGTCAGTTCGTACTGTTACCTACCATTGCAAAGAAAAGATACCATGACCTTTTAAAGGCACAGGATCTTTTTGAGCAGGAATCAGAAAAATCCTCCTTTAATAAATATCTGGATGGTGCAGATAAATCACTTGGCATTATCGTATGTGGGATCGCTTATAATTATTTACTGGAAAATTATCCTGACCGGCATGTTCCACATCCCGTACTGAAAATCGGGCAGTACCCGTTACCAAAGAAAATGATCGAATGTTTATATACAGAATGTCAAGAAATCCTTGTGCTTGAAGAAGGTTACCCCATCGTTGAAGAATCTTTGAAAGGATTACTTGGCAGGGGATTGAAAATAAAAGGCCGGCTTGATGGTACCGTTCCCCGGGCTGGTGAGTTGAACCCAAACATCGTGGCTGTTTCTCTTGGGATGAAAGATACCTGTGGCTTGCCAGTCCCTTCTATTGTTATAAACCGGCCTCCTTCATTGTGTTCAGGTTGCCCGCACATCGATTCCTACAAGGCATTGAATGAGGTGTTGAATGGATCAGTAGGTCATGTTTTTTCAGATATCGGTTGTTATACATTGGGCGCATTGAAACCCTATGAAGCGATTAATTCCTGTGTAGATATGGGCGCTTCGATCACCATGGCAAAAGGCGCTGCAGATGCAGGGTTGATTCCTGCAATAGCCGTTATCGGTGATTCTACTTTTACCCATTCGGGAATGACAGGCTTGCTGGATGCCGTTAATGATAAATCACCGGTCACCATTTTTATTCTTGATAATGGTACAACCGCCATGACTGGTGGTCAGGATTCTCCGGCAAATGGAAAGATTGAATCCATATGCAAAGGATTGGGAGTGGAAGAAGGACATATTCGTGTTCTTCGACCCCTGAAAAAGTTTCACGAAGAAAATGTTAAGATTATTAGAGAAGAACTTACCTATCCGGGAGTTTCGGTAATTATTCCACGGAGGGAATGCGTTGTAGCGGTTGATAAACGCGTCAGGGCAAAATTGAAAAAAACAGTGACTATCGAATAAAAGATTTTTATATCAAGATTATTAACGAATGAAAAGAGATATTATACTTGCCGGTGTAGGTGGCCAGGGAATCATATCCATTGCTTCTATCATCGGCACGGCCGCTCTTGAACAGGGACTTTTTCTTAAACAATCGGAAGTTCACGGAATGAGCCAGCGGGGAGGTGATGTACAATCCAACCTGCGGATTTCAGACAAGGAAATTGCCTCTGATCTTATCCCCTATGGGAAAGCCGATCTGATAATATCGGTTGAACCCCTGGAAGCCTTACGGTATTTACCTTTCCTTTCACCTGACGGATGGGTGATTACAAGCACGAACCCTTTTATAAATATTCCGGAATATCCGGCGATCGAAAAAGTGTTGGAAGAAATACGGAAGTTACCACATTATATTGCCATGGATGCAGATGAGACTGCAAGAGAAATTGGGTCATTAAAAGCTTCAAACATAGTGATCCTTGGTGCAGCTTCTCCTTTTCTCGGGATGCAGTATGAAAAGCTGGAAGAAGCTGTCCGTTTTATTTTCCGGAATAAGACGGAAGATGTGATTCTTAAAAACATTCAGGCCTTAAAAGCCGGAAAGGATTTTTCAGAACGGCAAAAAAAACCATAATATTATTTTTTTATTACCTTTGAATTTTAGCAACCACGCCAAAAGAAAAACATTTATGAGGATATTACAACGGAAGACATCGCATTATACTGAACCACAGAAAATTGCAAGAATGGGCCTTTATCCTTTCTTCAGGGTTATTGAATCCGATCAGGATACATCTGTGACCATGAATGGAAAAAAAGTGCTGATGTTCGGCTCTAATAGTTATATGGGGCTTACCAATCATCCCAGGATCAAGGAGGCATGTATTAAAGCAATTGAAAAATATGGCAGTGGCTGTGCGGGTTCCCGCTTTCTTAACGGAACCCTCGATATTCATATCGAACTGGAACGGCAACTGGCCGAATTTGTAGAAAAAGATGCCGCTTTGGTATTCAGTACAGGGTTCCAAACCAATCTTGGTGTGATACCTACAGTTACCGGAAGAAATGATTATATCCTCATCGATGAACTTGATCATGCTTCAATTATTGAAGCAACCCGTTTGTCGTTCGCAAAGGTTTTGAAATTCCGTCACAATGATATGAATTCCCTGGAACATCTGCTGAAGAAATGTGAACCCGGCAGAATAAAACTGATCGTGGTTGACGGGATTTACAGCATGGAAGGAGATATAGCCAATCTTCCCGGGATCGTGAAACTGGCTGATGAATATGAGGCCACGGTGATGGTAGATGACGCCCATGCAATCGGTGTTATTGGTAAACAAGGCTCAGGAACTGCATCCCATTTCGGATTGACTAATCAAGTCGACCTTATCATGGGGACTTTCAGCAAATCTCTGGCATCTTTAGGCGGTTTTATCGCCAGTGATTTTGATACCATTAATTACATGAAACATCATTCCCGCTCTCTGATTTTTAGCGCCAGTATCACACCGGCATCTGCAGCAGCAGTCATCGCAGCGCTCGACATTATTAAATCTGAACCTGAAAGAAGAGCAAAGCTTTGGGAGCTCACATACCATTGTCTCGATAGCTTTAAAAGAATGGGTTTTGATATCGGGAAAAGTGAAACTCCAATCATCCCGCTTTATATCAGGGACAATCTGAAAACCCTTAAGCTTACACGAATGTTACTTGATGAAGGAGTCTTTGTTAATCCTGTCGTTTCACCTGCTGTTAATAAAGACTCCACACTGATCCGCTTTTCTCTCATGGCTACACATACCAAAGACCAGGTCGATATTGCCCTGGAAAAAATTAGTAAGCTCGGGAAAAAACTTGGCATCATTCATTGACAAATTCCTGCAGAACATATGGACATCTCAATTAAAAAGGTCGAAACAAAGAAAGACCTTCGAAAGTTTATTACCTATCCCTATTCTTTATACAAAGGCAATAAATTCTGGTGCCCACCCGTATATCTGGATGAAAAAAATACCTTGTCCCGGAAAAAAAATCCTGCCTTTGACTTCTGCGAAGCAGAATATTTTTTAGCATACCGCGGAAAAGAACTTGCAGGCAGGGTCGCAGGAATCATCAATCATAAAGCCAACAAACGGTGGAATGAGAAATTAGTGCGATTCGGATGGATCGATTTTGTCGATGATCGTCAGGTTTCAGCAAAACTAATCGAAAGTGTAATTGAATGGGGAAAGGGAAAAGGAATGACTGGTATTCATGGGCCTCTCGGGTTTTCTGATATGGATAATGAAGGAATGCTGATCAAGGGATTTGATGAATTATCTACCCTTGCATGCATTTATAATTATGCATATTATCCCGAGCATATGACTCTTCTTGGTTTTGAAAAAGCTGCCGATTGGATTCAGTATGAATTTAAAGTACCACAGGAAATACCGGATAAAGTGGAACGAATATCGAAACTGGTTATAGAAAAATATAAGCTACATGTGGTCCATGCAAAAAAAACCAAAGACTTTCTTCCATATGCGGGAAAGATGTTTGTTTTACTGAACCAGGCTTTTGATAAGCTATATGGATTCACAGCCCTCACGCAGAAGCAGATAGATATGTATGTGAAAACTTATTTCAGCTTCATCCGTCCTGAATTTGTTTCATTAGTGGTCGATGAAAAAGATGATATCGTAGGCTTCGGCGTCTCAATGCCTTCGCTTACTAAGGCCCTCCAAAGATGTAATGGAAGGTTGTTTCCTTTTGGATTCATATATCTACTTCGTGCCATGAAAAACAATGACACCATCGACATGTATCTGAATGGCGTCAGACCTGATTATCATGGCAAGGGTATAAATTCCCTTTACTATAATGAATTGCATAAGGCTTACATCCGGCACCATATTACTCGTGCAATCACTATGCCTCAGTTAGAGGACAACGCCAAAGCACTTACCATCTGGAAAAATTTTATGGGCCGTCAGCACCTCACACGTCGTTGCTGGGTCAGATATTTTTAACTTGAAGATGGAATATTGGCTTTAAGATTCTTTGCTTACCGGATGAAAATACTATAGACATGCCGACTGTATTGATAACAGGCGCCAGTGGTTTTATCGGAAGCCACCTTGTTGAGGAGGGATTGAAAAGGGATTATACAGTATATGCCGGTGTTCGCAGAACAAGCTCCAGGGAGTATCTGAAAGATAAAAGGATCCATTTTCTGGAAATTGATTTTTCATCTGTGGATAAGATACTGAATACTCTTGAAGCTTGTCAAATCCGGGGCATCCGTTTTCAATTTGTTATTCACGGCGCGGGAATTACAAAATCCGGGAAAAAAAAAGATTATTTCAGGGTAAATGCACAAAATACGCAAAATTTCATTCAGGCATTAATAAAGGCCGGAATGATACCGGATAAATTTATTTTTATAAGCAGCCTGGCTGCTTATGGTCCGGGCAATCCTGAAACCATGCGTCCCGTCTTGCTTTCCGACACTCCGAATCCTATCGAATTATATGGCAAAAGTAAACTGGAGGCTGAAAAATTTATCCGTTCGTTGGATTCTTTTCCTTGGCTGATCGTCCGTCCAACCGGCGTCTATGGCCCAAGGGAAAAAGATTATTTTGTTTTCTTTAAAACCATAAATCGTGGTTTGGAAACATATATTGGTTCCGGCAGCAAATTCTTTCTTTCATTTATGTGAAAGATTTAGTCAGACTACTTTTTGACATTCTGAACTCTTCCATCATCAGGAAATCATATTTTATTTCCGATGGCAGGGAATATGACACTAAAACTTTTGCCGCTATTACCAAAAAGGTGCTTAAGAATAAGACCATCAAAATAACAGTCCCCCCGTTAATCATAAAACAACTTGCATTCAGTCTCGAAAAAATGTTCGGACTTTGGGGTGTCATCCCCACGTTAAATTCTGATAAATATAAGGTTTTAAGCAGTACCAACTGGCGTTGTGAAACAGAACCACTGCAAACTGATTTTGGGTTCGTTGCAGAATATGATCTTGAACGCGGCATCAGGGAGACAATTGATTGGTACAAAACTCAACATTGGTTATGATGGAAATTGAAATTCGCAAAATCAATTCCCACCGGGATTTAAAAAGATTTATCCGGTTTCAATTGGAGTTGTATAAAGGCAATCCATACTGGTGTCCTCCCCTGATCTTTGATGAACTGAATACACTCGACAAACATAAGAACCCGGCATTCGAATATTGTGAAGCCGAATACTGGCTTGCATACGGGGAAAATAAAATAGTCGGAAGAATCGCGGGGATTATCAACAAAAAGGCCAATCAGCGATGGAGTGAGAATTTTGTGCGTTTCGGATGGATAGATTTTATTGATGATCCCGAAGTCTCTTCTAAACTTATTGAAACAGTTTCTGAATGGGGCAGGAGCAAGAGGATGACCGCGATTCAGGGTCCGCTTGGATTTACAGACATGGATCCAGAAGGAATGCTGATCGAAGGTTTCGAAGAACTTTCGAGCATGTCAACCATCTACAATTATCCATATTACCCCGAACACATGGTTAAATTGGGGTTCGGGAAAGGCGTGGATTGGGTGCAATTCGATATAAATATTCCAAAAGGAACCCCCGGAAAGATAGCACGTTCGGTGGCATTGGTGAAGGAAAAATACCACCTCAGAATGTTAGAGGCGAAAAGATCTAAGAATTTTCTCCCTTACACAAAAAAAATGTTCATAATGATGAACGATGCATTCAACGATTTATATGGATTTGCAGCAATCAATGATAAACAGATTGAACTTTATACCAAGCAATATTTTGGTTTTATCAGACCTGAATATGTTTCTCTTGTGATCGATGAAAAAGATGATGTCATTGCATTCGGCGTAACTATACCTGACATGGCATATGCGCTTCAGAAATGTAACGGCAGACTTTTTCCATTCGGATTTATTCATCTGTACAGGGCATTGAAGAAGAATAATTCCATTCATATGTACCTCATCGGCGTTCGTCCCGATTACCAGGGGAAAGGTGCCCTCGCCCTTGTGTATTATGAATTGCAAAAAGCCTATCTACAGAATGGAATTGTCAAAGCAACCACACAACCTCAATTAGAGAATAATTTTAAAGCCATTTCAATTTGGAAGAATTATGATTCACGGATTTATATTCGCCGCCGTTGTTGGGAGAAGCATTTTATAGTTTAGTATCAGTGTCAGATAGATCATGATGATAAAAAAATAGACCGTTCTTCTGGAACGGTCTATTATAATATTTTAAAAAAGGTCAATACTCGTCCTCGTGAAAGAAAAAATCATCCTTGGTCGGATAATCAGGCCAGATATCCTCAATTCGCTCATAGGTCTCACCCTCATCTTCGATTTCTTTTAAATTCTCGATTACTTCCTGTGGGGCGCCAGATCGGATGGCCCAGTCAACGAGTTCATCTTTAGTAGCAGGCCAGGGTGCATCTTCCAGCTTCGAAGCCAATTCTAATGTCCAATACATGGGTTAAATGCTATATGAATTTTTTGCAAAAATATTAAAAAAACATTCAATATGACAATAGCCGTCTTTTTCTTTAATGCAATGGAGCCCAAAGAGTTTCATCAGTACCGGCATCCATTCCTGTTTTCCGGGCAAGAACGAACAGGTAATCTGATAAACGGTTCAGGTACCTGATTATTATCTCTTCTGAAGGGTTAGTTGCAGCCAGTCTAACTACTCTGCGTTCTGCGCGGCGGCAAACAGTGCGGGCCACGTGGCATAAGGAAGATGGAACATAGCCTCCGGGAAGAATGAAATGAGTTAATTCTTTAAGAGATTTATTCATCTCATCGATCTCATTTTCCAGAAAAAAAATTTCATCTACCTGTAAGGGAGGTAGTGTGGTATGCTGTAAATTGGATTCTGCTGCAATTCTGGATTCCGCGATAAAGAGATTTTCCTGTATCCTTAGCAATACCTGTTTGTAATGTTCTCCTATTGGCTGGTCGCGAAGCAATCCCAGGAAAGAGTTCAATTCATCAATGGTACCGTATGCTTCGACACGCTCGTGGCTTTTTGAAACACGGGTTCCCCCAAGGAGGGAGGTTTCTCCGAGATCGCCGGTTTTAGTGTAAATTTTCCGTTCAGATCCCATAATTACAAGATAAGTCGTGGATGGATAAGTCACACCTTTGGCCCAGCCGATATCAACCGCTTGCCTTCATCATTATCCGTAAATCCTTCAAAATTCTTAATAAATTTTAGTCCCAGTTCTTTCGCAGCTTTTAGCCAATCTTCACTGTTGCTCCAAAGGTTCCGCTGGTCGAGCAATTTTGGATCAACACCCTTCACTGACTTAGGGATCTGAAGGTCGAAGACCGGAATAGCTGAATACTCTGCATTATCCAAAGAGCCATCCAGAATGGCATCAATAATAGCCCGTGTAGGTGGAATATCGATTCTTTTTCCTATCCCATAAGGTCCACCAATCCAACCGGTATTTACAAGGTAAACACTAGACCCATGCTCTTTCATCTTTTTAATAAGTTGTTGTGCGTATATAGTAGGATGAACCATCAGGAAAGCTGCACCGAAACACGAAGAAAAAGTAGGTTGTGGCTCTTTGATTCCTCGTTCGGTCCCCGCAACTTTTGCAGTATAACCCGTCAGGAAATGATACATTGTTTGATCGGCAGTAAGTTTTGAAACCGGAGGAAGAACGCCGAATGCATCAGCCGTGAGGAAAATGACTCTTTTCGGATGACCACCTTTGGAGACCGGTTTTACAATATTCCGGATATGATATATCGGATAGGATGCCCTTGTATTTTCTGTCTTCGATCCATCGTCATAATCGGGAATTCCGGTTGCCCGGTTGTAAACCACGTTTTCAAGCATGGCATCCCGTTTGATTGCTTCCCAGATATCCGGTTCCTTTTCTTTGCTCAGCTTGATCATCTTGGCATAGCAGCCGCCTTCAAAATTAAAGACACCTTCATTATCCCAGCCATGTTCATCGTCACCAATCAACAATCGCTTGGGATCTGCCGAAAGTGTGGTCTTTCCGGTTCCAGAAAGACCAAAAAAAATAGCAGTATCACCAGCCTTTCCCATGTTCGCAGAGCAATGCATGGATGCTACCCCCTTCATGGGCAGGATGTAATTCATTATTGAGAAGAATCCTTTTTTTATTTCACCGCCATACCAGGTACCACCAATACATGCTCGTTTTTCTTTCAGGTTAAATGCCACATAAACTTCACTGTTCATTTCATGCTCTTTCCATTGCATGTCTGTAGTTTTGCAGGAATTCAGCATCACAAAATCCGGCTCAAAACTGATCAGCTCATCTTCTGTGGGCCGGATAAACATGTTCTTAACAAAATGAGCCTGCCAGGCTACCTCAGTTATCACCCGGATACACAAACGCGTATCATGATTGGTACCGGCAAAACCATCCTGAACATATAAGTTCTTACCTGAAAGTTGTTTCGAACTGTTTTTATAAAGATCATTCCAGATGGCAACTGAGATGGGTTTGTTATCTGATTTTCTTCCGGGACCAGCCCACCAGATGTGTTCCTTTGAGGTTTCTTCATCCACAATATATTTATCTTTTGGTGAACGGCCGGTAAAAATCCCGGTATCGACATTAATAGCGCCTGTGTTTGTTACGAACGCTTTTTCAAAACCAGTAAGATCAGGGTTGGTTTCATGTTTGAATAATTCTTCGTAGGACAAGTTGTGGTAAATCTTTTTTACGTCTGTTATCCCATAAGGAGTAAGGTCGAGTGTTTTCATTTTCAGAGAATTTATTTGATTCATTAAGTACCTATTTCAATCCAACCAACAAAGTTTTAATCCGCTTCACGGCTTCAACCAATTTTTCCTTTGAGGTAGCATAAGAGAACCGTATGCAATTCGGGTCACCAAAGGCATCCCCAGGAACGGTCGCAACAAAAACCTCGTTCAGAATGTACATACAGAAATCATTTGCATTACGAATAATCGTTTTACCATCAGATTTACCGAAATGCCAGGAAATATCTGGAAAAACATAAAAAGCGCCATCCGGATGATTAAGCTTGAACCCTGGAATTTCTCCCAATAACTTTAACAACAGATCTCTTCTTTCAAGGAAAGCAGCTTTCATCGTTCTCAGTTCGATGGTGTCAGGATCAGTGATTATCGCTTCAAGAGCAGCACGCTGGGCAATGGAACAGGCGGCGGATGTAAATTGCCCCTGCAGTTTATCGCAAGCTTTCGCAATTTCTTTAGGAGCAGCGATGTAACCAATCCTCCATCCGGTCATTGCAAATCCCTTTGAAACTCCGTTAACCAGAACTACATGATCTTTAATAAAATCAAATTGGGCGATGCTCTGATGCTTTCCGATGAAATTGATATGCTCATAAATCTCGTCTGCCACAATTGTCACCTGTGGATATCTTGCCAGGACCTCCGCAATCTCTTTCAGCTCTCCCTTTGAATAAACAGAACCCGTCGGGTTACACGGGGAACTGAAAATAATAAGTTTGGTTCTTGGTGTAATTGCAGCCTCTATCTGCGCCGGAGTAACCTTGAATTCCTGTTCGACAGTTGTCGGGATAAAAATGGATTTTCCTTCCGCAACCTTTACAATTTCTTTGTAGGATACCCAGTAAGGAGCAGGCAAAAGTACTTCATCTCCTGGATTGACCAGACATAAAACAACATTGGCGACCGACTGTTTAGCGCCCGTAGAAACTACAACCTGATCGCAGGTGTAGTCCAGGTTATTATCTCTTTTCAGCTTAACGCATACAGCTTCCCTCAGGTCAGTATAACCGGCTACCGGGGGATAAAAGGAAAAATTTTCGTCAATGCCTTTTTTTGCTGCATTTTTAATATAATCGGGAGTGTTGAAATCAGGTTCGCCAAGGCTTAGGTTGATTACGTCATGTCCCATTGCAGTTAATTCCCTGCTTTTTCGCGACATTGCAAGAGTTTCAGATTCAGAGAGATTTTTGATCCTGTTCGAGAGCATAGTTTATAAAGGTATGATAATGAGCTTTTTTAAAGAAAGGCAAAGGTAGAAAAAAATATTATAAAAACGGCCTGTAATGACTTCGAATCCTCAAAAGATCATAAAAAATCCTGAACCCATAAGTCCAACTGACTTTTGACCCTCCCTTGTCGATCCATGATTTCACTGGGACTTCCACAACAATTTCTTCAATCCTGTCCCTTCCATATATTCCGATTATCCGCGCCAATATTTCGACATCAAAAAGCCATCGGGTAATAAAGGGTTTTTCAAATACCCGGAATGCCAGGTTCCTCGTGAATAGCTTTGCACCGCATTGTGTATCGTAAATCATCAGGTGAAGGATGTTGGAAATAAAGGTGGCAATGACCCTGCCGATTAGGTGACGATAAAGTTTCCGTTCAATCCTTACGCCAAGAGTTCCTACCCGTGATCCAAATGCGAACTCAAGCGTGGGTTTCTCCCGTATGCAGGAACGCAAACGGACCGATTCCTCAAGCCGGGTGGAAAGATCTGCATCGAAATAACCGAAATATCCGCATGAAAAATGCTGAAAAGCCATATTCATTCCGGCCTGCACTGCTCCAGCCTTCCCTTTGTTTTCAGGCAACGTGGTTACAAGAATACGTCCAGGAACTTTTTCCTGCAGGGACTTGAGCAAGACGCCTGTTCCATCTGTACTTGCATCGTTTACTAAACAGAACAAAGTCTCCTGATCCCTCTGAAGAAATTCCAGGAATTCGTCTGCCGGAAACCGGGCAGCTTCATTATAAAAAGGAATAATAATACAAATCTCATTCATGGAGTCCTATTAACGCAGTTTCCAGATAGAACATATTTCACTGTTCTGAACCGTTATAAAAAATATTTTTTTCTCCTTCGGATACTTATAATCCTGAGGATGCCAACGATAATTGGTGATAAAATAATCCGCCTGATTATCATTTTCAACATATCTGATTCGTTTTCGATCGCCGGATTTCAGGATATCGTAATTATATTCACCGGAAACATTGGAAACATGAATCTTCAGCACTGGCGAACTATCGTGGGTGAGAATATACTCCAATGCCTTTCTGTAAGAAGTACCCCAATAGTCGAGCTCGAAAGTTTTCCGGAGGTACTGATCTTTCTTCGATAATAATATATTGAAGTAAACATCTTCAAAAGGATGGCTTATTATCATTGTAAAACCGGTTCCTGCCATAGAGACGATCAGAAGAGTTGAAATAACAACTTTTGGCAGATCACCGGAAAAGAACCTCGCATTTAAAATTGAAGACAAGCCATAGATTGCCAGGAGTAGGAACGAAGGGTAAATAAAATACATCTGCCTCCAGGCATCATATAAAACTGAATGCAATACGATGACAGAAATAACCGGACCTGCAAAGCATACCAGATATATCAATTGATTGCGATCATTCGTCTGATGGATAAAAGCAAGGGGATTTCTGAAGAAGCGAACAACCACGAAAACAAGACCTGTCATTCCAAGAAGCAGGTACATAATGGGGGTTGTCAGTCCAAACCATTGCGGCACGTATTTCCAGCTAATTTTTGAAGCTTTGATAAAATCTCCGTTTATCAGGATATTATTGTCCCACCTGAATTTCGACATGTTTGCTAAAGCAAACCTGAAATGTCCGACAGGATCTTTCCATAACCATGGCCAGGCCAGGATCACAACTGCTATGGTTAGAACGAAATACAGAAAGTACAGGATGATCATTTTTTTCCGTTGCGGACCACTGATTATGTCGATCAGAAACAAGGTAGTAACAACGGCAGGCATTATAATTCCCATTATCCTGATATCGATCAGCAGGCCGCTAAGAATTCCTAAAAGAATAAAGTTCCGGTTACTTTTATCCCTGAAGGCCACCACACATGCAAGAAAGCAAACAATAAACATACACATAAAAGGAATATCCTTACTGTTAAAAAAAGATTGGGCATAGATCCTCGGGCTGAGTAGAAGCATAAGGTAGCCTGTAACTGCAAGAGTTTTATTACGATATAGGAGCCAGATCAAAAGGTAGAAAGCAAAAGCACTCAGCAGAAAAAAAAGATGAGTGGTAAAATGACGCATCTGGTAAATATCATGGGAATCATGTTTCAGGTATGTTTGCTCCAGGAAGAGTAAGGGTACTTCAAAAGCTACGCCATAGTCTCTGTCTGTGAATTTGTTAAGGGTAGTATCACTCTTGAAGAGATAATTAAAAGTTTCCTGGCCTATCCACCGTTGTTCTGGTTCATCCCAGGCAAGTCCATAATCTCCATGCACGGCCAATCCCAACATAAGACTTGTTGCACAGAGAAGGCATGCTGCAAGGTGCTTTTTGAAAAATAGGATGACTTTCTGCATTATATTTGAGGGTTCAGAACTTCCTGGGATTGGATAACCTTTCAATGATGGAATTCAAGTGTAAAAATAGATAAAAATGTATAAATATGAGATTTCTTCTTATATCCATTGTTGTTTCCCTGCGTCTTTGGCATTTAATACTTGTTTTTGAAGTAGATTTGTAGAAAATTCGAACCATGGAATTATCTCGTTTTTTCTCTTCTGAAGATCATCATTACCGTAGGACTATTATTAATTTCCACCCTGGTTATTCTGCGATATTATTTATCTCATAAAAAACAACCTGTCCCGGTATCGGTTAAGAATGAAGAACAGAAGATCATTCTTCCTATACGCTTGCAGGCTTGTGAGCGAATCGTTCTTTTCCTTGACCGGATCGCTGTCAATAACCTCATCATGCGGATCAACAAACCGGGGATGAATACTCTTCAGCTTCAGGCTGCAATGGTTGGTGCTATCCGTGATGAATTTGAGTACAACATGTCACAACAACTCTATCTTTCTTCCAAGACCTGGGGATTCGTAAGAAATGCTAAAGAAGAGACCATCAGTTTGATCAACAAGGCATCCACGAAAGTATCCGAAAATGTTCCTTCTTCCGAAATGGTAAGAATCTTACTGGAACTGGTTCTTGCGGAAGAAAAATCTGCCGTTGATATTGCCCTGGAGGCAGTAAAAAAGGAGATTCAGAAAGGATTTTGATTTATAATTGAGCCTGCTTTGAAAAGACTCTTTCACCGCAAAAGCGCTAAGTTCGCAAAAAAATATGCAATTGAATTTGAATCTTTTGTCTCCCTGCTTACATCAGGGAGGTTGAGGTCTACGCGGTGAATTTTCAAAAATGAGTTTTCAAAGGAGACTCAAATTTTAGGTTATTAGGAGTACTACTTTTCTTTTCTGTAGTGTTGCTTCTCAGCAGGGGTCATCTTTTCAGTTGCATACTGGAAAATCAGCCGGGGTGCCTTGTTTTTCCATTTGTACAGGAAGGGTTCAACCTGTGAGGGTTGGCGTTTCCAGGCTTCCCGAAGGAACCAACCGAGTCCCTGGCAAACTTCACGCTCAGCATCCATCATCAGCGGTTCAATGAAATCAAGATAAGGCTGGTAATCAGATGTTTTTTTTAATTCCTTTATCAATGAAACTGGCACCGCCCGACGCTGGAATTTGCTTTTCGCTATACGCCATTTGCCGAGATCATGAAATGTTATAATACTCTTTTTAAAGAATACTTGCATAATTTCCCCACTGATAAAATCAGAATGACCCCAATTGATTATCCCTGTTTCAAACCAGCGTTCAAATTCATGAAAAGTGTTTTTTGAAAATTCTTTCGTAAATGACATTAGAAGATGAAGGGCAAAACTTGTTTCTTCATATTTTCCGGTCCTGAGAAGGAGGGGGGCAGTTTTTAAAACAAGGTTCAGGTCAATTTCCCTCCCTTCAAGCAAGCTTTTTACTTTAGCCTGGTTCTGTTCAAGTGTCAGCCCGAAGGCATCGTACCCTTCCTTGAAATAACGGGCATATTTATTTACAATGGCTTCATCACCATTAGCCCTGCAATAATCATCAATCTCCTTGAAAAGTCCCTCAGGCGTCATAAATCATATTAATCCTTTTTCAATCGTAAATCGTAAATAAAACAATTCATTCGTAAATCTAAAATCGTCCAATCGTAAATTATCTCACAAATTCTTCTGCCCTCCGCCCTCCGCCCTCCGACCTCTGCCCTCCTTACTTAACATAAGTCCTTGCTTTCTCCAACGCTGCCTTTATCCCTGCCGGGTTCCTGCCTCCTGCAGTTGCAACATGTGGTTGACCGCCACCGCCTCCCTGTATCTCTTTGGCAAGTTCACGGATGATATTTGCTGCATTGAATCCCTTTTCTTTAATAAGACTTTCAGAGATCATGACAAGCAGGTTTGCTTTTCCATCATTCTCTGAAGCCAGCACAATGAACATATTCTTATATGTTCTGCTGAGTTCAAAGGCAAGGTTCTTCAAAGTATCGACTTGTGTGTCAACTTTTTCAGCGAGAAAATCGATGCCATTGACCTTTTGAATTTTTGATTTGAGAACCTTTTCTATCTCATTCAGCTTAAGTTTTTCGTATTCAGTAGCAAGTTTCTTCAATTCCTGGTTTTCTTCGAGGATAGTCTTTAATCCTTTGATAACATCCCTTGGATTTTTAAGCATTTCCTTCATCTCTTTAAGAACTGCTATTCGGCTGTCATAATATTCAAGAGCTTTTTCCCCGGTAATAGCTTCAATTCTTCTTATTCCGGCGGCAATGGCTCCTTCGGAAACAATCTTAAAGAGTCCGATCTGTCCCGTAGCAGGTACATGGGTACCCCCACAAAGTTCAACAGAATAGTCTTTGTCGAATACCACGACCCTTACCCTGTCTCCGTATTTCTCCCCGAAAAGAGCCATCGCACCCATTTCCTTTGCTTTTTCAATGGGCATCGACCTCTCTTCATAAAGTTCAATGTTGCTCCGGATCTTTTGGTTTACGATCTTTTCAACTTTTTTAATCTCATCGTCGGTCATCTTTGCAAAATAGGTAAAATCGAAACGAAGATGATCTTCATTCACAAGTGACCCTTTTTGTTCGACATGCTTGCCGAGAACCCTGCGAAGTGCGGCATGCAGTAAGTGAGTCGCTGTATGATTGTTGGCTGTAGACCTGCGTTTGGCCTTATCAACCATGGCAACAACCGGTATAGATATATCTTCCGGAAGTGCTTTCATCAGGTGCAGGATTAAGTCATGTTCACGGAGGGTATTGATGATCTCATAGTCCTTTTCCTGTGAAACCAGATAACCCCTGTCGCCAACCTGTCCTCCTGACTCAGCATAGAACGGAGTATGATCCAATACTACATGAAAAAACTCTCCTTCTTTTGTCTTGATTTTCCGGTAGCGAACAATCGATGTTTCTGCAGATAAAGTGTCATAGCCAACGAATTTATTTCCGGAGGATTCAGGATCCAGGATAACCCAGTCTGCAGTATCTACATGAGCAGCCTGCCGGGAGCGGTTTTTCTGTTCAGCCAGCCCCTTGTTGAAGCCATCCATATCGATTTCCCAATCTGCTTCCTTTGCCATCAATTGGGTCAGATCGATTGGGAAACCATAAGTGTCGTACAATTCAAAAGCAAAAGTTCCGTCGATACATTTTTTTCCCTCAGAAAGTATTCCGGTCTTTGAATTGAATTTCTGAATGCCGGCTGCCAGCGTTCTCAGAAATGCCGTCTCTTCCTCCCTGATGACATTCATGATGAGTTCCTTTTGTTTCTTTAACTCAGGAAAAACATCTCCCATCTGAGCAACTAGAACAGGAACAAATTCATAGATAAAGGGATCTTTCAGATCAAGAAAAACATAGCCATACCTTACAGCCCTGCGCAGGATCCTTCTGATCACATAACCTGCTTTTACATTGGAAGGCAACTGGCCGTCGGCAATGGCAAAAGAAATAGCCCGAAGATGATCGGCAATCACACGCATAGCTATATCAGCCTTTGGATCAGTACCATATGGAATTCCTGATTTCTGGGCAATGGCTCCGATCAATGGCTGAAACACATCGGTATCATAGTTGGATTTCCTTTGTTGCATTACCATACAAAGACGCTCAAACCCCATTCCTGTATCGACATGTTTTTCAGGAAGCGGAACCAACTTTCCATCTGCCTGACGGTTGAACTCGATAAAAACCAGGTTCCAGATCTCGATTACCAGGGGATTTCCTTTATTTACCAGCGAACTTCCCGGAGTTTTCTTTCTTTCATCTCCGATCTCTTAAATCGATATGGATCTCCGAACATGGGCCGCAGGGACCGGTATCACCCATCTCCCAGAAATTGTCTTTCCGCGAACCTAGGAGTATCCGGTCTTCAGGAATCCATATTTTCCAATAATTGTAAGAGTCGGTGTCCTTAAGCAATCCTTCCCTTTCATCTCCTTCAAAAACTGTCACATACAATCGGTCCTTATCAATCCCGAAACTATCGGTAAGTAATTCCCAACCCCATTCGATAGCTTCTTTCTTGAAATAATCACCAAACGACCAGTTCCCCAACATCTCGAACATGGTATGATGATACGTGTCGTGCCCAACTTCTTCAAGGTCGTTATGTTTGCCTGAAACCCGCAGGCATTTCTGTGTGTCTGCAATGCGAGGCGATTTTGATTCTTTATTTCCAAGAAATATATCTTTGAACTGATTCATCCCTGCATTGGTAAACATCAATGTAGGATCATTCTTTATAACCATAGGCGCTGAAGGAATAATAGTATGGTCTTTTGATCTGAAGAAATCAAGAAAAGTCTGGCGTACAGTTTGGGAGTTCATCTAACTAAAGGATATTATACATGTTTAACAATCTTTAACATATTCAGGTAAAGAAACCCCTGCAAAGTTACTTTATTTACTTAATTTTGCTTCCAAGGGGAAATCTATCTCCGATATTTCTTTATTTGCCTTTTAATAAGCATGGTAAAGTACAAATTCAACAAAAAATCTCTTACTTTCGATCGCGTTCAGACTACATTCAGGAAACGGTTATTATATTTCTTTACCCATTTGTCGACCGGGGTGGTTTTTGCAGCAGTCGTACTCGTACTGGCTTTTAATTTTGTTGATTCACCAAAAGAAAAGGCACAAAAACGCGAAATCGAACAGATGAAATTTCAGTACCGTGTCCTTAACGACCAGCTTGACAAGGTTACCAAAATAATTGCTGATTTGCAGGACCGTGACGATAATATTTACCGTGTGATCTTTGAGGCGGAACCAATTCCCAGTTCAATTCGTGAAGCAGGGATCGGCGGTGTCGACCGGTATGAAAAATTGAAAGGATACAAAAACTCAGATCTGATCATCGAAGCAGAGAAAAAAATGGACAAGATACTGGGGAAACTATATGTTCAGTCAAAATCGTATGACGAAGTCTTCGACATGGCTAAAAATAAGGAGCGGATGCTTGTAAGCATTCCTGCCATCCAACCGGTCAGCAACAAGGACCTTCGGAGAATAGGTTCCTATTTCGGAGAAAGAGTGGATCCTTTTTATAAGGTTCATAAATTTCATGAAGGCATGGATTTTTGTGCCTCAGTTGGAACTGATGTTTATGCAACCGGGAACGGAACCATTGAAATGGCCGGACATGATGATGGAGGTGGTTATGGAAATGAGATCGTCATCGATCATGGCTAT
Source organism: uncultured Bacteroidales bacterium (assembly GCA_963785325.1). Classification (GTDB taxonomy): domain Bacteria; phylum Bacteroidota; class Bacteroidia; order Bacteroidales; family FEN-979; genus FEN-979. Next base: position 28,718 of record CAWAVC010000043.1, read on the forward strand.
AGTTACAAAACTGTGTACGCACATCTTTCCAGAATCTTAGTAAAACCAGGACAAAAAGTCCTGCGTGGTCAGATCATTGGTTATGTGGGTAATACAGGTAAATCCACTGCTCCTCATCTTCATTATGAAGTCAGGAAGAACGGAGTTCCACTGAACCCGATCTATTTCTTCTATAATGACCTTTCTGCCGATCAGTATAAAATGATGCTCGACCTGTCCTCGCAGCCTTCACAAACAATGGATTAACAGTATTTTTGCAGGAATGAAACCGGTAGGAAGGATAGAAAAGATATATTATTCTATCGGTGAAGTCGCCGAACTGTTCGAAGTAAATGCTTCTCTTATACGGTTCTGGGAAAGTGAGTTTGATTTTCTTAAGCCACAGAAAAATAAAAAAGGGAACCGGCTGTTTACCAAAGAGGATATTAACACGATCAGAATCATTTATCACTTGGTCAAAGAAAAAGGATACACCCTCCAAGGTGCTCGTGAGAAGATGAAGCAGAACAGGGAGGATGTCGAAAAACAGGTGGAGATAATTGATTCATTGCAGAAAATCAAAAGCTTTCTCCTGAAATTGAAAAATGATCTTCCATGAAGAAAAAGGGCGGGCCGGCAAATGAAGAATCTTTTTTTGATAAAGTTTATGCTGTTGTACAAAGGATCCCAGCCGGGAATGTGACATCCTATGGTGCAATTGCAGAATATCTCGGAACAAAGGGATCGGCCCGTATGGTTGGCTGGGCAATGAACAGCTCCAACAAGCAAACCACTGGCGTTCCGGCTCACCGGGTTGTGAACAAGGTTGGTTTGCTGACGGGCAAACATCATTTCGGTGGACAGAAAGTAATGCAACAGTTGCTCGAGAGTGAAGGAATCGAAGTGGAAGATGATAAAGTGGTGAAGTTTGAAGAATTATTCTGGGATCCAAAGAAAGAATTGACAAAAAAGTAACAAAGTGACAAAATAATTATTTAACTCACCACTTCACCATTTCACCAGTTCGCCAATTCTTCGCGTCACGACATTTTTAAGATGTGGGAAATATGAATTTATACAGATGTGTTTTCTGCATAACTTTGCGGTAAATAGAAATATGACAAAAGAACAAGTATTAGAAGCATTAGGCCATGTGCAGGATCCGGACCTGAAGAAAGATCTGGTAACATTGAACATGATACAGGATCTGAAGATTGATGGAAATAAAGTGAAATTTACCCTGGCTCTCACGACGCCGGCCTGTCCATTGAAAGATTTTCTGAAAAAGCAATGCAAAGATGCTATTCTTAAATACACTGATCCAAATGCAGAGGTGGAAATTGAAGTTTCCTCACAGGTAACAACAGCAAGGAAACAAACAGAAGAATTGCTCAAAGATGTAAAGAATATCATAGCAGTCGGTTCGGGGAAGGGGGGCGTTGGTAAATCGACTGTTGCCGTCAACCTTGCCATTGCACTGGCCAATAGCGGTGCCAGCGTGGGTTTGTTAGACGCCGATATTTATGGCCCTTCTATTCCGATGATGCTTGGATTAAAAAATGACAGGCCTCATATTATCGAAAAAGGTGGAAAGAGCTGGATTATACCAATCAAAAAATTCGGTTTAAAGGTTCTTTCTATCGGTTTTTTTGTTGATCAGTCGAAAGCATTGATCTGGCGGGGTCCCATGATATCTTCCGCATTAAAACAATTGATTACGGAAGCAATCTGGGATGAACTTGATTATATGATGATCGATCTTCCACCGGGAACCGGTGACATCCCACTGACCCTGATCCAGAATTTCCCGCTCACGGGTGCCATTATTGTGAGTACACCACAGGATATGGCAATTGCCGATGTCAGGAAAGCTGCGGATATGTTCAATACGGAAGCAATTCGTATACCGATCCTTGGCCTCGTTGAAAATATGTCTTATTTTATTCCTCCCGATATGCCGGGTAAAAAGTATTACATCTTCGGGAAAAGCGGCTGCGCTGAGTTAGCCGAAGAACTGTCCATCCCGTTGTTAGGACAAATCCCGGTGGTGACCGCCATTTCAAATGCCGGTGACCAGGGGAATCCTGTTGCTACCGTTGAAGGATCACCCGTAACCCTCGCCTTTGCTCAATTGGCAGAAGTGGTTGCACAACAGGTGGCCATTCACAATGCCATAAAGGAATCCATCGGGTAAAATGACGAATAAATAAATTGTAATTAAGAGAGTAGTTCATACCATTGAAAATAAAAAGGAAAACATAAAATGACGATAGCCAACCAGGAACTGGAAACCAAAGTAAAAAACGTACTTGATCAGATCCGTCCCTATCTTCAGGCCGACGGGGGAGATGTTGAATTTATCGAGATGACTGAGGACAAAGTCGTAAATATTCGTTTACTCGGTATGTGCGGAAATTGTACTTATAGCCAAATGACACTTAAAAGCGGAATTGAAGCAGCCGTTAAACGTGCATTGCCGGAAGTCAGCGCCGTTGAATCCATTATGGTATAAAGACAATACTTTTACGAAAGATACTTCCCTACAATAGGCATCCTTCGTCCGGTTCCAAAGGCCTTGGGGGAAACCCTTAAAATAGGAGGTGTCTGATTACGTTTGTATTCACTAGTGTTTACAAGTTTCAAGACCCGTTTGACTGTTTCTTTATCAAATCCTTCCTGAATCAGTTCATTTGGACCTTTTCTCAACTCAATATACTCATAAAGAATTTTATCGAGGATAGAATAATCGGGCAACGAGTCAGAATCTTTTTGACCAGGTCTCAACTCAGCTGATGGTGGTTTGTCAATGCTATTCTGCGGGATAATCTCTTTCTTCCGGTTGATGTAAGAAGCCAGTTCGTAAACCTGTGTTTTGTAAACATCTCCGAGAACCGATATGCCTCCGCACATATCCCCGTACAAAGTTCCATAACCTACGGCAGCTTCGCTTTTATTGGACGTGTTCAGAAGGATATACCCGAATTTATTGGATAATGCCATCAGAATGACAGCCCTGGCCCGGGCCTGTATATTTTCTTCAGTAAGATTAAAAGGCAGGTCTCTGAACCAGGGCTTTAGCAGATCTTCAAAAGCAGAATAAGCCTCATCAATTTCAATGAGATCGTGCTTTATATTGAGCCGGTCGGCAAGTTCAATAGCATCCTTTTTACTATTTTCCGACGAAAAGCGGGAAGGAAGAAGGATCACACGTACATTCTCACTGCCCAATGCCCTTGCAGCCAATACCAGTGTTACGGCCGAGTCGATCCCTCCGGATAATCCGAGAATAGCTGTCTTCAACTCCATCTTCCCAAAATAATCCCTGATTCCCATGACCAAAGCATCATGGATCAGTTCTATTTTACTTAGCGTCTTAGCATCTTCGTGGTAAGTATTCCTCTCCTTATAAATAAAATCATTCAGATTATAAACCTGGAAGTCCTCCTCAAAATACTTCATCTCATCAAAAACATTTCCTTTTGGATCCACTACCATTGATCCCCCATCAAATAACAATTCTGTCTGCCCTCCAACATGGTTCAGGTAGAAAAACGGAAGATTGTACTTCTTTGCATTTCTGATCAGGATATCCCTTCGAAGTTTTGGCTGATCGTAATTGAAAGGAGAAGCGGCAATGTTAATGACAACATCGGGATGTAACCGGATCAGCTCATCCATCGGGTTTATTATATACAAAGGATCATCAGCAATATTCCAAAGATCTTCACAGATAGTCACTGCAAATTTGTATTTTTTATATTCAACAACAGTGTAAGGCAGACGGTTGGGCTCAAAATACCGGTACTCGTCAAAAACATCATAATTCGGGAGCAGGGTTTTATGAAATACAGCCTGTATCTTTCCTTCTGCAAGAAAAAAGCTGAATTATACAACGGTTTCCCTTTTTCGGAAGGATTTACAGAGGGGCACCCTACAATGACTGCAATGTCTTTACATTCACGGGCAATAGAAAGTACCCCCTCCTGGCATTTGGAAATAAAGTCATCAAATTCCAGGAAATCGCGGGGAGGATAACCGCATACAGCCAGCTCTGAAAATATCACAACATCGGCAGGTCAGGATCTTTGCCCGGTGAATGTAAGATTTGATCTTGGAAATGTTATTTTCAAAATCCCCGATGTGATAATTCAGTTGTGCTAATGCGATTCGCATACGTCAATTCCGGTTTGTCATTAAAAAAGAACACCGATATTCAATTCTGCATAATTAAGACTGCTTCGGTTCGACAAGCTTGGATCCTTGGTGTTTTTTCCTTGTAAAACATTATTCAAGCTGTTGCTGTATGAAAGCCCTACTAATAACGAAACAGATTCATCAATCTTGTATTCGGTACCCAAACCTACAAGTAGCGCTTCCCGGATAAAAGTCGTTTCACTCGTCGTGAGGTTCATTTTTTCTGAGATGGTTCCGTGAGTCTGAGTCATGAAATTATCATTAACCTGGGTGCGAAGCATAAATCCTGTGCCAAAACCGATCTGCCCGAAGAAACTGAAGTTACCGTATTCCTTTGTCTTCATTTTCACCATTAAAGGAATTTCCAGGTAACGGAAGTTGTACTTCCTGCTCATGGTACCGGTATCCGGCGATTTTGCATAGGGAAACTTCAGGTTGCCACCCAAGAAGGAGAAATTGAATCCGGTTGAAATCGTGTAATGTTCTGTCAGACGAAATTCACTGATGAATCCAAAAGAGAAACCGGCTGAAACCCCATTATTGGTGTAGTCTTTTTCGTTGGGGTTCATCCAGGCGATGTTTGGAGAGATTTTCAATCCCAACCGTACAGGAGAATCCTGTGAAAAACCTGTTCTTGTGAAAAGAAGGATCAGTAAAATGACCAGTAATCGTATATTAACCTTTTTCATAAATCCTGAATTTATCCTTCAGATGAGAATTGCTTTTTAACAAAATTACATCATTCAAAGCAGCTTCAGGAAGTTTGTCACAGGATTTTATCCAAAAGTAATTAACCGCAGTAGGCAGTCAAACCTCCATCCTCCATCCTCTATCTTCCGTCCTCCGACCTCGGACATCATAATAACTAAAAGGTTTTTTCGTTAAAAATAGAAAGAATCGTCCATGCAACTTTATCGGTTAACACTTTTCCTTCTCATCATTTCTTTATTTAATAGCTGCAGTTGGCACAAAGACCGTTTGAAGATTGATGTTTCCCGTGTCAGGGTGGCTGATGTTAATATCCACCGTTACGATCGCGATCTGTTTAGGATCCCGGTCACTGATCTTCAGACAGGGCTCAGGCAGATTCAGCATGAGTATTATTTCTTCCTGGGAGCAGACCTGAATGATACGAAAAAGCTGGATGACATGAGAGCCTATTTGGAGAACCCCCGGAATGTTGATTTTCAGAGAACCTGTGAAGCCCGGTACAAGGATCTCTCCAAGGTAGAAAAAGACCTTACGGAAGCATTCCGTCACTGGAAGTTCTATTTTCCTGATTCAAAGATGCCCAGGGTTTATACTTATATCTCAGGCGGCGATTATAACAACCCGGTGCAACTGGCCGATAGTGTGATGATCATCGCCCTCGATAGTTATCTCGGAAAGGACTTCAAGCCTTATTTTGGGGATGGTCTTTCACTTTACCAGGCAGAGAGGATGAATGAAGATCATATCGTTCCCGATTGTGCAAAGGAGATTGCCGGTGCTATTTACCAGCCGCCAGCTGCCCCGGCAACGTTGCTGGGTGCCATGATTGAAGCAGGGAAACATCAGTACCTGGTTGATGCATTGATCCCTGATGTGCCGGCCTGGCTGAAACTGAATTATACGAAAAACCAATACGATTGGGTTGTAAAGAATGAAACGCATATCTGGGCAGCCCTAATCGAGAACCGTTTACTCTATTCTTCCGACGGGCAGTATTTCCAGATGTTCCTTGCCGACGGGCCCTATACCATGGAATTTTCAAAAGAATCTCCTTCGAGACTGGGAGAATGGATAGGGTTAAAGATCATCCGTTCTTATATGCAAAAATAATCCCGAGATCACCCTGCAAATGATGATGCAGGAAACCGATGCTCAAAAGATCCTCACATTATCAGGTTACAAGCCTGAAAAATAAATTTCCGGAAAGATCTTTCCCGGGAGTTGTCAATAAAAAGTTTTCTGGACTGTATTACCTTTTCATTTTTCCCGGATTAAAGGAATAGATTTCTTAACCTTATCCGGTTTTATGTTAGTCAGGACATTTGGAAGTGCCTTATTTGGTATTCATGCAATCATTGTTACCATCGAAGTTTGCATCGACAAGGGGATTAATTTTTTTATGGTAGGGCTGCCAGATAATGCAGTTAAAGAAAGCCATCAACGAATTGATTCAGCATTGCGGAATACAGGATATAAAATTCCGGGGAAGAAGATTGTCATCAATATGGCGCCGGCAGATATCCGTAAAGAAGGATCATCGTATGATCTCACCATTGCTGTAGCAATCCTTGCTGCCGATAATATTGTGAAGGTGGATAAACTGGAATCATTTATAATCCTGGGGGAATTGTCACTGGATGGCAGTCTCCAACCAATGAAAGGTGCTCTTCCCATTGCTATAGAAGCCGACCGGAAAGGGTTTAAAGGGATCATTCTTCCAAAACAGAATGCCAAAGAGGCTGCCATTGTTGCAAAGCTGGAAGTCTATGGGGTGGAAAATATCAGGCAGGTTATCGATTTTCTCAATGATACCCTGAAACTGGAACGGATAATAGTCGATACACGGCAGGAATTTTATTCCAGGCTGAATGATTATGAATATGATTTTGCCGATGTTAAAGGGCAGGAAAACATCAAAAAAGCATTAGAGATAGCCGCAGCAGGAGGACACAACGTCATTTTGATTGGTCCACCGGGGGCTGGGAAGACAATGCTGGCAAAAAGGCTGCCTTCGATCCTTCCACCACTGAGTCTGCAGGAAGCACTTGAAACAACGAAGATCCATTCGGTAGCGGGTAAAATGTCGCATAACCATTCGCTTGTATCAGTCAGACCATTCAGATTCCCTCATCATACAATCAGCGATGTCGCCCTTGTAGGTGGAGGCGGAATACCTCAGCCGGGTGAAATTTCTATGGCGCATAATGGAGTTCTGTTCCTGGATGAGCTTCCTGAATTTAAACGATCTGTCCTGGAGGTTTTACGCCAACCACTGGAAGATCGTGTGGTTACCATCTCCCGGGCAAAATTCACAGTCGATTTCCCTGCAAGTTTCATGCTTGTTGCAGCCATGAATCCTTGTCCCTGCGGTTATTACAACCATCCGAAAACGGAATGTAAATGTGGAGCGGGAAATGTTCAAAAATACCTTAGTAAAATATCAGGACCTCTTTTCGACCGGATCGATATTCATGTAGAGGTCATACCGGTGCCGTTTCGTGAATTGAGCGATACACATCCTGCTGAAAAAAGCGAAGTAATTCGCTCAAGGGTTATCGAAGCAAGACAGATCCAGGAAAAAAGGTTTGAGGAAATACCGGGCATCTATTGTAATGCACAAATGCCGGTAAAAATTTTACGGAAGTTTTGCCAACTTGATGAGGCTTCAAACCTTCTGCTGAAAAATGCAATGGAAAAACTTGGTCTTTCAGCCCGTGCATTCGACCGTATCCTTAAGGTTTCGAGAACTATTGCCGATATCGATAAACAACCCCGCATACGGGCCGAACATCTTGCTGAAGCCATTCAGTACAGAAGCCTTGACCGAGACAATTGGGGAAAGTAATGCCATATATAAAATTGCATAATTGTCCTATTCGAAATATTTGATCTTCGATTTATTTTGGTATATCGAGCTAAAAAATGTCTAATACAAAGTATAAGTGTAATCAAATACGACTAATGTCTTTTATATGTTTATGATATACGATTAAAATAAAAAAACAGGAGCAAAAGCTTGCTTTTACAAAAAGAATGTTATATCTTTATAGGGAAGGACAAATCGGGATAAATCTTTTTATAAATAAAAATATATAGTCTTCGGATAAAAACAAAGTATTTTATTCACATTTAATACTTGAAGATATGAAAAAGATTACGGATTGTGTGATGATAATTTTATTAACTTTTGTCTTCTCCATTTGCCTTCCGGCACAAGTGACTGTCGTTGGACATATCACAGCCGAAGTGGTTTCACCACTTACGGCAACAGAAATGTCACAGATGAGCTTTGGTCAGTTTTTTCCCGAAACAACCGGAGGGAAAATAATATTGACGCCTCAGGGAACTCTTTCTGCTACAGGAACTGTGGATGTTTTGCAAGGAATTCATAACCAGGGAAGTTTTTTTGTTTCAGGTGAACCCAACGCATCAATTTCAATCGAACTGCCATCGGGACCTGCCACATTGACAAATCCTGCAAACTCCGGAACTCTGATTGTAACAAGTTGGATATCGGACCTTCCACAGTTGAGTAATGTAATTATTCCCCAAAGTGGAATTCAACAAATGAATATTGGGGCTACCCTTGTTGTAGGAACTATTCAGAATAACCCTGTTGGTATGTATAGTGGAACTTATGATATAACCTTCAATTACAATTAATTAAGAGGGAATTAAACAAAATTAAATATCATTAACGAAAAATATTATTTTTTTTACTATCAGAATGAGTATAAAAAATTATTTCTCTGACATTTGCAGTATTGAAATATATTACTTATGTTTGCAATGTCAAACCTAAATTGAAATTTATGAGAAAAGATTATACTCACAAATACGGACCTTCTGAAAAATATTATTCTCTTGGTCCGTTTTTCTTTTTACTGGTTTTGTTTTTAGTTCTGAATTCGTCTTTAATAATGGCGCAGGGAAATCTCTTGATTACTCCTCGCCGATTAGTATTTGACGGACAAAAAAAATCACAGGAACTTAACCTTGCAAACACAGGTAAAGATACTGCAAAGTACGTAATTTCCTTTGTTCAGATTAGGATGAAAGAAGATGGTGGCTTTACAACCATTACAGAACCTGATTCAGGACAAAGATTTGCCGATAAGTACCTTCGTTTTTTTCCACGAATGGTGACTCTTGGACCCAATGAGGCTCAGGTTATAAAGATTCAACTCACAAAAACAAACGAGCTTCAACCAGGCGAGTACAGGTCTCATATTTATTTCAGGGCTGTGTCGAATGAAAAACCTCTTGGTGAAGAAGCACCCAAAGATTCAACCACCATTGCCGTTAAGCTCACCGCTATTTTTGGAATTACAATTCCGGTAATCATACGTGTCGGCCCTTCCAATACTCAGGTAAGCCTTTCAGATCTTTCTCTGTCTTCATCTGTGGATTCCCTGCATAGAATGAATTTCACAATAAATCGGTCAGGCAACATGTCTGTTTATGGAGATATAACAACAGATTACATAGCTCCAAATGGGAAAATCACACCCGTTGGAAGTATAAAAGGAATTGCCGTATATACTCCAAATTCGTTACGTCATGTTTGGATAGATTTAATAAAAAATGTTGGTGTTGATTATCATTCAGGAAAATTACGTGTTACTTTTTCAACACCAGTTGAAGAAAAATCAGCAAAACTTGCTGAAACTGTACTGACATTACAATAAATATCTCTTGGCGGAGGTAAATTACTTTCCCCATCATATGGGGGTTAATACAAATAACTCATAGTTCTGTGCATCACAGTGCTAAGTTAGGAGTTAAAATTCAACACACCAATCTGGGTTATATTGGGAGTGTTGATTTTATTATTAAATTTATGGCAGGAAATCTGTAATATGAAAGAGTCATTTCTTAATCCCAGCCGAAAACCGGGAAGGAAAACAGATATAAACATGACTGCCTTCATTCGTTCCTATCCTAAAATTATTAAACAGGAAACAAAATCTTTACTATTTCTTTCAAAACCAGGCAGTCACTTCTTTCTAAGAATTATGATGGTTGTATTAATCATCATAATAAGCCCATCAATTTTAAATGCAGCAACCCGCTATTCTGTTGCAACAGGCAACTGGAGTTCTACTTCTACATGGTCGGCAACGGATGGGGGCACAGCAGGCGCTTCAGTGCCTGCAAATGGTGATGTTGTGACTATTGACGGAGGCTATACTGTGACATTAGATGTAAATATGGCTGCAACTATCAGCTCAATTACAATAGCTTCCGGCAGCACTTTTGCTGCATCCGGTACGTATACAGTAAATGCAACTATTATTACTGTAAATGGTTCATTTATTAATGGCAGCACAGGTACCATTACCATGACAACTTTTACTGTTTATGGTACATATCAGCATAATATAGATGGTGGCAGTATCCCTGCAGCTACATGGAGCACAACATCAACCTGTAATATCACAGGAGTCATATCTACTTTCCCGACTATTGCTGCCAGTCAAACATTCGGAACCCTGATTTATAATTGTCCAGGCCAGACGGCAGCCCTGAACACAGGCACCACAAGCTTTGCTGTAGCAGGTGATTTTCATATTATCAATACAGGATCTACTGCCCAAGATTTAACTTTGGCTTTTACGCCTTTTGCTATAACCGGAAATTTTATTATGGATGGCGGTTTGTTTCACCTATCTGGAGCAGGTACTTCAAGGACAATGAATGTTGGAGGAAATATTATTTTGAATGGAGGAAGCCTGATACCGGCTGTTGGCAGTAGTTCTTCAGCCCTTGAAACGATTAATGTGACCGGGAGCGTAACGATAGCAGGAGGTACCCTCAATTTAAGCAGTTCAACAAGTGGTGGCTATTGTATTTTGAATGTGGCAGCTAATTTCACACTGTCGAGCGGCACATTGACCGCAACAGGTAGCGGGTTTACCAATCCAAATAACATCAATTTTGACGGATCAGGTGCTGCTCAGACCTTCACTTTTTCCGGTGGCACTATCGCGGCCGTTCCCATCAACTTTTCTGTTGCAGCAAATGCTTATCTGCAAATGGCCTCTGGGTCATCGATCAGTGGTAGCACCGGTACATTTACATTAGCTGCAGGAGCCACCCTGGGTGTTGTATCGGTAAATGGAATAACAACATCCGGAGCAACCGGAGATATACAAGTTACCGGTACAAGGACATTTACTACCGGAGCAAACTATATTTATGATGGAACAGCTGCCCAGGTGACGGGTAATGGATTAACCCAAAACACATCTGCAAATATTACAATTAATAATCCCGGGAATACTGTTACCTTAAGCGCAAACACCACAATGAGCGGAACTTTGACTGTAAATGCAGGATCGACACTTGGATTATCTTCTTATAATCTTGGATCTCCAACAACTGTGTATTTATATTGTGGTGGTTCTGGTTCTAACATCTCAGGTACTGGAACGCTGACCTTAGGTGGTGGAGTTACTGTTACACAATCAGGTACAGGTTCAAGCGGTTCTTCAATATCATGTCCGGTTGCATTAGGAGCAACAAGGACTTTTACTGTTGCCTATAATGGATCATCTGCTACAGCAGCAGATCTTACTGTAAGTGGGATTGTAAGCGGGGCATATGGAATAACAAAAGCCGGAACTGGCCTCATGAGCCTTTCGGGCGCAAATACATTTACAGGTGCAACAACCATCAGTGCAGGAACCCTGAAATTAGGTAATGCCACTGCTTTAGGCACAACTGCGAATGGGACTACTATTACCAGCGGTGCTGTACTTGATTTGGGTGGAATAAATTATTCAACAGCTGAGGCACTGACCATAAACGGCACAGGTATTTCAAACGGCGGTGCAGTGATCAACAGTTCATCGACGGGTGCGACTTTTGCCGGGTTGATAACACTTGGCAGTGCCAGCAGTATTGTCGGCGGAACGGGAACAATCAACCTGAGTGCAACCGGAACAATAACTGGTGCGACCTTTGGACTCACACTTGGAGGTGCTGCGGGTGGTACGCTGTCAAGCATTCTGGGAACGACCACAGGCACGTTGACAAAAGTCGATGCCGGTACCTGGACACTTTCGGGTGTAAATACTTATACAGGTCTAACGACTATCAGTGCAGGCACACTTAAGCTGGGAGTGGCGGAAACTAATTTAACGTCAATAACAGATAACGCCACTTTGGATTTAAATGGCCATAATCAGACAATTGGTTCGCTTTCAGGATCAGGGGCTGTTACAAGTTCAACTGTTGGAAACATAACACTTACCACCGGCGGTGATCTAACAAGTACTACATTTTCCGGAATTATTGGGGATGGCTCTGGAATCGTAGCCTTGACTAAAGCAGGCAGCGGAACATTTAATCTATCGGGAGCTAATACCTATAGCGGTCTGACTACCATCAGTACAGGCACCCTGCAATTAGGTAATGCTACTGCTTTGGGCGGGACTACGAATGGGACGACTATTACCAGCGGCGCCGTGCTTGATTTAAATGGAATAACATATACTAATGCAGAACCATTGACAGTAAATGGCACAGGGATTTCGAGCGGTGGTGCCGTGATAAATAGTTCATCGGCAGGAGCAACTTTTCCCGGGTTACTGACGCTTGGCAGTGCAAGTAGTATTGTTGGCGGAACTGGAACAATAAACATGAGCAATACAGGGACCATAACCGGTGCAACCTTTGGTCTTACACTTGGTGGTGCACAAGGCGGGATGATTGCAAGTATAATTGGAACAACTTCAGGTACAGTAACTGTTAATGCCTCCGGAGGTACATGGACACTTTCGGGTGCGAACACTTATACAGGTCTGACTACCATCAGTGCAGGAACACTAAAGCTTGGCAGTGCCACTGCCTTGGGCACAACTGCATCTGGAACTACTATTACAAGCGGTGCGGTGCTTGATTTAAATGGAATAACGTATACCAATTCAGAAGCGCTGACTGTAAATGGTACAGGTATTTCAAGCGGTGGTGCCATAATAAATAGTTCATCAACAGGAGCAACTTTTCCCGGGTTAATCACGCTTGGAAGTGCAAGTAGTATTATTGCCAACAATGGAGCTATTACAATAAGCAATACAGGGACGATAACTGGTGCCACCTTTGGTCTTACACTCGGCGGTACTACAGGTGGTACGCTTACTAGTATTCTTGGAACGACTTCAGGTACACTTACAATATCTGGCGGTACATGGCTGATTTCAGGAGTGAATACCTATACGGGAGCAACTACCATCAGTTCAGGAACACTGAAACTCGGAGCAGCAGGGGGAACCACAAATACTCCATTAGGCACGACAGGATCAGGAACAACTGTATCTTCTGGTGGAGTGCTTGATTTAAATGGTTATACGCTGGGAACAGCTGAAGCGCTGACTTTAAATGGTACAGGTATTTCGAACGGAGGAGCACTGATAAATAGTTCATCAACAGCAGCGACTTATAGTGGGGCTATAACTTTTGGAAGTGCCAGCAGTATTGGGACGACAGGTAATATAACATTAGGAAGCAACGGTATCACAGGCGGATATGATTTAACCACAGTTGGTACTGGTACTTTAAACCTGGGAACAGGAACCGTAACAATAGGCAATTTTACTATTAGCGCCGGCACACTTACCTCAACTTCAGGCACCCTGAACATAGCCGGTAATTTCAGCAACAATGGGACATTTAACAATAATAACGGGACTATTAATTTTAACGGATCAGGAGCTCAGACCGTTGCAGGAACTGCAAGTACGACGTATGACAACCTTATTTTCTCCAACTCTGGCACAAAAGCCCTTGGTGCAGCAATTACCGTCAGTGGAAATCTTTCCATCAACAGCGGTGTAATTGCTAATCTGGTGACCTTTACTTCAAGCGCCTACACTTTAACGCTTGGTGGATCAGTAGTTTCAAGTGGTTCATGGGGTAGTACAGCCTCTCCGGCATTGAACCAGAATAACACATATTTTACTTCAACTTCTACAGGCATTTTAAATGTGACTACAACAACATGTACCACGGGTACATGGTTAGGTACGGCAAGTACAGATTGGAATACCGCTTCTAACTGGTGCGGAGGAATACCAACCACTACAACGAATGTAATCATTCCTTCAATAACCAATCAACCGGTGATTGGCACAGCAGGTGGGTTATGCAATAATATTACTATCTCGACTGGTGCAACATTGACTATTACCGGTAGTAATTCATTAACTGTTAACGGCAATTGGACTAACAACGGCACATTTACTGCAAATACCAGCACTGTTACCTTTAATGGTGGAGCAGCCCAGTCATTAGGTGGTACCTCATCCACAACATTCAGTAATCTCACCATAAATGACCCTGGTTATACGGTAACATTAGGCGTAAATACTAACATAGGAGGAGCTTTAACTGTAGCTGCCGGATCGACTCTTGCACTGAGTACATATACTTTAGGCGCTACATCGGCGCCCACCAGCGTGGCACTTTATGATGGTTCTTCGACAACAGGTTCATCTATTACCGGGACAGGGACATTGACACTTGGAGGTAATGTTACGATAAATAGTGCTGGTACAGGCACCAATGGGGCTACTATATCATGTCCGGTTGCATTAGGAGCAACAAGGACTTTTACTGTTGCCTATAATGGATCATCTGCTACAGCAGCAGATCTTACTGTAAGTGGGATTGTAAGCGGGGCATATGGAATAACAAAAGCCGGAACTGGCCTCATGAGCCTTTCGGGCGCAAATACATTTACAGGTGCAACAACCATCAGTGCAGGAACCCTGAAATTAGGTAATGCCACTGCTTTAGGCACAACTGCGAATGGGACTACTATTACCAGCGGTGCTGTGCTTGATTTGGGTGGAATAAATTATTCAACAGCTGAGGCACTGACCATAAACGGCACAGGTATTTCAAACGGCGGTGCAGTGATCAACAGTTCATCGACGGGTGCGACTTTTGCCGGGTTGATAACACTTGGCAGTGCCAGCAGTATTGTCGGCGGAACGGGAACAATCAACCTGAGTGCAACCGGAACAATAACTGGTGCGATCTTTGGACTCACACTTGGAGGTGCTGCGGGTGGTACGCTGTCAAGCATTCTGGGAACGACCACAGGCACGTTGACAAAAGTCGATGCCGGTACCTGGACACTTTCGGGTGTAAATACTTATACAGGTGCGACGACCATCAGTACAGGCACACTTAAACTGGGAGCGGCAGAAACTAATTTAACGTCAATAACAGATAATGCCACTTTGGATTTAAATGGCCATAATCAGACAATTGGTTCGCTTTCAGGATCAGGGACTGTTACAAGTTCATTTCCGGCAGCATAACGCTTACACCGGCGGTGATCTGACAAGTACTACATTTTCCGGAATTATTGGGGATGGCTCTGGAACCGTAGCCTTGACTAAAGCAGGTAGCGGGATATTTACTCTTTCGGGAGCCAATACATACAGTGGTTTAACGACCATCAGTGCAGGAACACTAAAGCTTGGCAGTGCCACTGCCTTGGGCACAACTGCATCTGGAACTACTATTACAAGCGGTGCGGTGCTTGATTTAAATGGAATAACGTATACCAATTCAGAAGCGCTGACTGTAAATGGTACAGGTATTTCAAGCGGTGGTGCCGTGATAAATAGTTCAACGACGGCTGCGACTTTTGCCGGGTTGCTAACGCTTGGCAGTGCAAGTAGCATTGTTGGTGGAACTGGAAGCATTACAATAAGTAATACAGGAACTATTACTGGCGGTAGTGATGCTCTTACGTTGGGCGGTGCTGCAGGGGGTACGCTTTCCAGTATTCTTGGAACTGGGGCTGGTATACTTACAATATCTGGCGGTACATGGCTGATTACAGGAGCAAATACTTACACAGGCTTAACGACCATAAGTAGTGGAGCGACACTAAAACTTGGAGCAGCAGGAACCAGTACAAATACGCCATTGGGAACGACAGG
>CAWAVC010000044.1:0-29172 GCA_963785325.1 uncultured Bacteroidales bacterium
GTGAAGTCAGGCGCTCCTGGACTTGCAGACGGCGGGCATAAATCTCAACTACCCTTGCCAGTTTACTCAAGCCAGTAATGTATTTGTCGGGAATATAAGCCACGTGTGCTTTTCCAATAAACGGGATCATGTGGTGTTCACATAATGAATAGATTTCAATATCTTTTACTATCACCATTTCACGATAATCTTCCCGGAATTTAGCAGATGACAATATCTCAACAGGATCCAGCTCATAGCCCTGTGTGAGGAATTGCATGGCTTTGGCGACCCGTAATGGCGTTTTCTGAAGCCCTTCGCGATCAGGATTTTCACCGATCAGGCGCAAAATCTCTTTGTAATGAAAACTAAGCTGTTCCAGTTTAGCAGCATCAAACTCTTCAATTTTCTCGTAATTCATTTTCTTTTCGTTCATTGTATGCAAGGAGTTTCTGAACAAGTAAATACCTTACTTCCCAAAATATTCTGCCATATTGTTCTCGGTTTCTTTAACCTTGATGCAATGCAAGGTGGCTCCTAAACCTGTAATTTCACCTTCCAACTCTTGCCAGATCGAAATCGCCAGGTTTTCTGTGGAAGCGAGTTTCCCTTTCATAAAAGATACCTCAAGGTTGATATTTCTGTGATCGAGCGGAAGAATAATCTTCTCATTGATGATCCGGCTTAATTCCTTCAAGTCGGCAACAAATCCTGTTTTCTCATTGACTTCCCCTTTCACAGTAACATGCAGGATGTAATTATGCCCATGCCACTTGGGGTTGGAACATTTCCCGAAATACTTTCAGGTTTTGTTCATCGGAATATTCCGGGTCCTAACAGGCGATGAGCCGCATTAAACCTTTCTTTACGTGTGATAAAAACGATGCTCATAAAGGCGTGCAAAGGTAATAATTATTTGACTAACCTGTAATTTGATGTACTTACTTGAATCTATCCATAAAATAAAGTTTGAATTTATCTGTTAATATTGTTCCCAAATCAATTCACCCTAATGAAAAAGGGGTTATTCAAAATTGTATTTATTTTCATTTTAATTGTTATAAGTTCTGGTGTATCTGCATTAAATGGGCCTGATACAGTTTCAATCTATAAAACAGATACATGTTGTCCACAAAAGGATCTTGTAGACTTGTTTTTTAAAGGGAATAATCCATTCAGAACTGAAAAGCCTCATCGGTTCAGGGCCTTCGGTGTTCCAATTATTGCCTTTGACCCGGCAACAAGCTTACAACTTGGAATCGGAGGCTCTTTTTCACTTCAATTGAGTAATCCAGCTGATACAAAGATATCTGCTGGGATGACCTCAGTTCTTTATACCCTGGACCATTAGTTTTTTATCCAATAAGAGTAATATTTTTTTTCCTCATAATATCTGGCTCCTGCAAAGTGATTGGCGTTATTATCTTTTCAACTTACCGACTTATTCACTTGGGACGCAAGACCATACTGAAATTCCTTCTGTCCCAGGATATAAAAAAGTCATTATTGACCCTTCATTGGGAGGGGCCTACGTAATGGACTATGAATGGTTGAGATTTCACAATGTCCTTTCACACAAAGTCAACAAAAACATCTATTGTGGGGTTGGTTACCAGTTTGATTATCATTATAATATTGATGATCTCGATCTTCACTTCAAAAAAGACACATTGTTCAATACACCAAACTATTCATATAGTAAATTGCATGGATATAACCCGGCACATTATATTTCTTCAGGATTAAGCGCCAATTTTGTTTTTGATACCCGGGATGACATGGTCAATGCCTATCAGGGGGTTTATATAAATGTCAATTATCAGTATAATTTCTCCTGGCTCGGAAGCAGCCGGGATGGCTCTGAACTCTGGACAGAATTCAGAACTTATATTAGTCTTTCAAAACGATGCCGAAGGCATTTATTAGCCTTTTGGTACTATGGTAGTTTTGTAACATCGGGCAGCATTCCATATCTTGATCTTATGAGCATTAGTTATGATCAGATGAATTCTTCGGGACGCGGTTATGCCCAAGGAAGATATCGTGGAGAGGATTTTGTATATGGGGAAATGGAGTACCGTTTTCCAATTTCACCTCATACACATATCCTTGGAGGTGTTTTCTTTACAAATGTTTGTACGGTTTCAAACCGGGATATGAACATCCTTTTATTTGGCTATTTCCAAACTGCTGCCGGTGCCGGACTCCGCATTATGGTTGGTAAAAATGACCGCACGAATATCGCTATCGATTTTGGTATCGGTCATATGTCAAATGGCTTGTATTTGCAAACGCAGGAAATATTTTAATGAAACCAAACATACGGTATCATTCCTGAAATTGTTTCCAATTCCGTCCATGACAAATCTGAACTTACTGCTTTGATGATTTAAAATACGATACCAAGTTGACTACTTCGAAAATCATGTAACAGAGATAAAGAATAAAAAAGGAAATTGAAAATGCTACAGCATCCTGTCTGTTATTCAAGAGATAGAAGAATATCACACCGATGAAAAGAAACAATTTCACCACAGTAACCAGAAGATAGGAATTAATAAATCGGATGAATTTTGTGCTTATCGACCGGAGAATAAAACAATAACCAGCCATTGTCACAGTAATAAAAAACACAAACAACCAGGGAAGAGTTGGAGTAATGTATCGTGGAGGCGCCAGGAATCTTAGGCCGATTGCCAATAATCCCAGGATGACTGAAAATACAAGGATGCGGCGAAGGAAACTCAAATACCTTGAAGAGTTATTCCATTCCATGAGCTAAAAAGTATCAAAAAAAGTTGAAAATGAGAAAAAATTATAAACCATTAGTTCTATAAAGTTACTATTTCCTGAGAAAATTACGTGTTACAGAATAGATGGCGAGAATCACTGAAAGAAGCGAGAGAATAATGATCAGGAGCGGTTTGGTATGCAACCATCCATCCAGCTTATAACCGCCAAAAATCCCAATCAGAATAATGGTCAGCATCTGAAGACCCATGCCGGAATAACGTGCATAGGAATTAAGCGGTCGTTTCTTTTGGTCGAAATTCATTTTGTTTTCCCGGTGGAGGAACATTGACTTTTATCCCCGAACTTTCCATGATACAGTTGCCTGAAAATTTAGCTCCCGGTTCAATCGAGAGTTTGTTGGTCGTCACATCTCCTGTAAACTTGGCAGTTTCTTTCAAAGTAAGGAGTTCGGAAACTTTTATCGTAGCTTTCACTTCGCCTGAAAAATCAGCATTCTGGCAAATGATCTCACCTTCAATATTACCCGTTGGACCAACTACAACCTTGCCTTTACAATTGATCGTTCCAATGAAACAACCATCGAGTCTGAAATCCCCGTTGACCTTAATTTCTCCCTTTACCATGGTCCCTGCACTTAGCAAGTTTATGGAAGAAACTTCTTCTTCTTTATTTTTTACCATAATATCATCGAATTATCGAAATAAAAATAGTTTTAAAACAATCCAAAGATAAATGAAAATACCTAACAATCAAGAAAAATCTTAGTCCAAAAATAATGAAAAAGCAAATGAAGAATAAAGAACCATCATTTCTTCACAGGATAATACTTTTCGAAGAAACGCAAATATTGCTTGATGTCTTTATTTCTATAAAAGATTGGGTAGTTTTCAGCTGATATTACAAAGTCGTCATATCCTCCTGAATTTTCAAGTTTAGTGAAGATATAAGGATTGTTCTGAATTGAAATGTAATAATCCATAGCTTTTTCATCATTGTCGAAATTGTTCACAGTGATCATTTCCTGCGGGCCACCAAGTATAAGGCTATTCACATGCAAGTTTTCGAGGCTGTGGGATTTTGAATTAAAATCGGCAATTCTGATTTTCAGGGCATTAATATCCATCCTATTATTATCCGCAATAAGAATAAAGAAATGGATGGAATTGGGATTAAAAGAATAAAGTTTGGAAATGGTTTCGGGCAAGGCAGTAGTGTCGGTTATAATGGGTTCTCCTTTGGAGTTTCGCTGGTTTTTCAGGTAATCAAGAACTTTCTGGGCCAGGGGCCGGACAGGGCTTTTAGGGTACTTGGTCACGATCCGTTGCATACCTTTCACCAATGAATCCACAACTTCTATCTTTCCAATTGCCAAGGCTTTCATATATTCAAACCTTGGGATCAGGGTAGTATCACCAGGATATTTAGCAAGGGCTATATCGGTGTTGTTGATCACCATGTAATATTGCTGATTGGTAAAGGCTTTGTAAGTATCCTCATAAAGATTATTAACTTCATTCCGTTTTGACTGGACTTCTTTATAATAGTTTGGGTTTATCAATAATTTGGCAAAATCAGTTTCCGGGTAACGAGTCAGGATTACATTTTTAAAGGTGTCACTTTTCGGCTGATTATCTAATATTTTATAAATCGTATAAAGCTCATAGTAAGAAGCCACACTGAATTTGTTACCAGGAAATCGGTTGTTCAGAGTCTGAAAAGCATTAATAGCATGCTCATAATCATTCAGACCATCCACATAAATAAATCCCAGGTTATAATATGCATGAATCATTGTGTCATTTGAAACCTTCATTTGTGCAGGCGTGAATGGAATTTCCGGGAGATAATATGCCCTATCTTTTGGGTTCTTTGATTTAGGAAGCATTTTTTTCATCTTTATCGTATCCACTCCGGTCAAACCTTGGGAAGTGGTATCTTCCTGTACTTCTGGTATTTCAACCGCAATAGTTTTATTTGATAGGAACCAGTTGTCTTCTAGTTTCCTGTGCCCCCATTTCTGGATAAAGCTTGAAAAACCATTAGAGGTGGCTGAAGGATTGTAAAAATACCATGAATTGCTGGAGGAACCAGTTGGAGCTCCCCCAGGTGATTGACCTTTTGATTGTCCGAACAATGCCAAGTTTTCTTGTCGTTCCTGTTCTTCTTTCTGTTTTTTAATTTCCGCTGCAATAAGTTTCGTTATTATACCGTCTATAACTGCATTACGCTGACTTTCAGTCATAGACGCAAGTTTCTGTAAGCTGTCCTCCCGATCGATCAGTTGAATGTAGTTCACTAAATCAGTAAGTATCGCAGTTTTCTTGCTGATCTCCTGATAATTTGGGAATTCTTTCGGGAGAAATTGAAGGGTACTGTCATAATAAGCATGCGACAACGTGTAATTCTTATGTGAAAAGAGTACATCAGCAAGCTTCAGAGCTGAAATTGATTTCTGATAATTGTTCTGTTTACTTGTTGCAACAGATTTTGCCAGGTAATCAATAGCAGCACTCGTATCGGCGTTTTTCATAGCAACGCTGGCAAGGGCATAATAAACCTGATCACGAAAGTCCTTGTATTTTTCATCTTTGAGCATTTTTTTCAGCTTCTTAACAATATAGTTGCTGTTACCAGATTTTGCAACATAGCATATTGCAAGATTGATTTTTGCGTTGAACTCCATTTCGAATGATGCGTTTCTTTTAATCACCATCTTATAATAATTTGAAGCTTCATCAAACTGACCAATATTCTGATGGATCTGGCCAAGAATGAATAAACAACGTGTTTTCAATGATCTTGTCGGTCTAAGTTCAATAGCACGATTCAGGAATTCAACTGCCGACACATAGTTTTTCTGCAGGATATAGAAATTTGCATAGCATAGAGACAGCATTTCTTCATTTGACTCAGGGGCTTTGCCCTGTCTGATCATATTTTGAACCATATCGAGCATAGGTTCTGCTCTATTGTAATCTCCAAGTTCCATACTTGACAACGCCTGCCACAACATCGCCTTGTATTTTATCGGATTGTCATTATAAGTCTTGATCACAAATTCAAATGTTCGGCGTGACATCGGGTAATCCTTTTTATAGAAATAGGATTTACCAATCAGCATATAAGCCTCCTGGATCCAAGGATTGTACTCCTTATTATTAAAGAACATCGAATGTTTCTGGATGGTTTTTGTTGCTTTCTTTATACCGATATCGGCAGATTGGCTGATCTTGGAAATATTACTTTTATCACCTGTATAATAAACCGGAAGTACAGTTGCATAATTGTCTTTAGCAGCGGATTCAAAATCCTTTAAACCCTGACGCATATTGTCCATACCGTTCCAATATACATTATAATGAGCCGTGAGGTTATGATATATCCTCCGTGAAAATGTATTTTTCTTAGTAGAACAGGATGAAAAAAAAATAATTACTGCGAGAAAAAAGAAAAGTACACAGAAAACATATGTCCGGAATTTAGTCAAAAATGCTGCTTTTTCGTAGTATATTAACTGAATTTTTACAAAAATATTTTAATTTTTCGAATTTACCGGAGTTTCGTAAAAAATTAATCACTTAAGGTTCATTATATATCAAGCCAGCTGGTAAGTAATTAAAACTGTCACAATATGAATGACATAATGGGGAGTGTCATGATTTTCTCAACTTACTCTGATCCGAAATACTTTCCTTTTGAAATAGACGTTTTTCTTTTTCTTCCCGTGTTTACAATTTTTTCCGAAATTTGCAGACCCTCAGAAAAATAAATGACCAAAGAATGACCCTGGATATAAAAGATAAGAAGAAGAAATCATTTCTGAACAGACTTCGGAATAAATACCGGCTTGTGATTATGAATGATGAGACTCTTGAAGAACGACTGACATTCCGACTTTCAAGGCTCAATGTATTTGTGGTACTGGGTACACTGACCATCATCCTGATCATTCTGACGTCAATCCTGATTGCTTTTACATCGTTGCGCGAGTATATTCCAGGGTACACAAATGTTGGATTGCAAAAAAAACTTTATGAACTTCAAATCAAAACCGACTCTATCGAAAAAGGCCTGGAAAAGAAGGACCTCTTCATCCAAAATATGAAAGATGTCATGAATGGAAAAGACCTCTCAGTTGATATTCCTCTGACAAAAGATTCACTGTATAAATACAATAATATCAAATTAAAAAAATCTCCGGAAGATTCTCTTCTTCGAGTTGAAGTGGAAAACCAGGGGAAATACAACCTGTACCGATTTGAAAATACCGAGAATGTTCGCCAGAAGAATCAATCCATCGGAAAAGTTTTGTTTTTTGTACCTTTGAAAGGTGTGATCACCAATGAATTTAATACTAAACAAAATCATTATGGTATAGACATTGTTTCCGAAGAGAACGAAGCCATCAAATGCGTGCTTGATGGTACCGTAATCTTCAGCAACTGGACCCTTGAAACAGGCTATACCATTGTTATCCAGCATCAAGAGGACATTATTTCCGTGTACAAACACAATTCAGCTTTACTGAAGAAAGAAGGAGATTTTGTTAAAGCTGGTGATCCCATTGCTATCATTGGCCAGACTGGTGAACTCGCTACTGGGCCGCATCTTCATTTTGAACTCTGGAGTGATGGTAATCCTGTCAACCCCAAAGATTATATTAATTTTTAAAAAGACAGACGCCAGGTGAAGAAGAATATTGCAATACTGGGATCCACCGGATCAATAGGAACTCAGGCGCTGGATGTCATCCGCCAGAATCCTGATATTTTCGCTGTTGAGGTACTTACCGGCCAATCGAATGCAGATCTTCTTATCCGCCAGTGTATTGAATTCCTTCCCAATGCTGCCGTGATCGGTAATAAAGAATACTATAGCAAAGTCAAAGAAGCCCTTAATCCTTTTCCTATAAAAATATTTGCCGGACCGGACTCCCTTTCTCAGATTGTGGAAATGGAAGAAATCGATCTGGTACTGAATGCATTAGTGGGTTATTCCGGGTTAAAACCAACCCTGAATGCAATTCAGGCAGAGAAACCCGTTGCGCTGGCAAACAAGGAAACATTGGTTGCTGCAGGTGACTTGGTGATGGCACTCGCCGAACAATTGAATGTTCAGATATTACCTGTCGATTCTGAACATTCTGCCATTTTCCAATGTTTAGCAGGGGAAAGAAAGGAGAACATTGAAAAAGTAATCCTGACGGCTTCAGGGGGGCCTTTCAGGGGGAAAAAACATGAACACCTGAAAAATGTAACGAAGGAAGAAGCTTTAAATCATCCGAATTGGAAGATGGGGAATAAAGTCACTATCGATTCTGCTTCGCTTATGAACAAAGGCTTGGAAGTAATTGAAGCGAAATGGTTGTTCGATCTTATCCCAAGTCAGATAGAAGTGATCATTCATCCACAATCGGTCATTCATTCACTCGTCCAGTTTGTGGATGGATCCAATGAAAGCTCAACTGGGGCCTCCCGACATGCGGGGCCCAATCCTTTACGCATTTTCTTATCCCGGCAGAGTGATAACGGATTTTCCCAGGTTTGATTTTATCACCTGTCCTCAACTTACATTCGAACCTCCCGACTACGATCTCTTCCGAAACCTGGGATTAGCTTTTGAGGCTCTCGAGAAAGGAGGGAATATGGCTTGCATTCTCAATGCTGCCAACGAAATTGCCGTTCAGGCCTTTCTTGAGGACCGTATTGCATTTCTGGAAATGCCGCGTCTTATCGAAAAGTGCTTTCATTCAGTTTCATTTATTCAGAAACCAACATATGAAGATTATATGCAAACCGACATGGAGACCAGGACGAAAGCCCTTGAATATCTGCTGTTGGATGCCGAGTCCCTATAGTATTCATTTTTAATTTCCCGCAAATGATTATTCTTATCAAAGTTGCTCAATTGCTTCTGAGTCTTTCAATCCTGGTAATATTCCATGAATTCGGACATTTTATTACTGCAAGAATTTTCAAAACTCGTGTAGAAAAGTTCTATGTTTTCTTTAATCCCTGGTTCTCCCTTTTTAAATTTAAAAAAGGAGAAACTGAATACGGTGTCGGGTGGGTACCGCTTGGTGGCTATTGTAAAATTGCAGGTATGATAGATGAATCGATGGACAAGGAACAAATGAAATTACCACCACAACCCTGGGAATTTCGCTCAAAACCAACATGGCAGAGACTTATCATCATGCTTGGAGGTGTAACGGTGAACATCCTCCTGGCCATCTGTATTTACATTGCAGTCCTTTCTGTGTGGGGCGAACAATACTTACCGACCTCAGAAGTCAAGTTCGGTATTTCTGTAAATGCTATGGGATCTGAACTGGGCTTACGCAATGGCGATCGTATAATCACCGTTGACAATAAGGAAGTGGAAGAATTTTCAGCCATTCCCCAAAAAATTGTTCTGGAGCAAGCAAAAACAATCCAGATCATTCGTGATGCCAAAAAAATGGATATTAAAATCCCTGCAGGATTTGTTAGCAAACTAATCCAATCAAAATCGGCGGATTTTATTTCTTTCAGATTTCCATTTGAAGTTCAGAAGTTTGTACTTGGATCAGCAGCGGAAAAAGCCGGGATGAAACTCAATGACAGGATCGTTGGAATCAATGATTCGTTATTTCCCTATTTCGATGAATTCCATGGAGCTCTACAGCGTTATAAAAATCAAAAGGTTAACATCCTTGTTGTAAGGGCAGGAGATACGATAAAGCTGCCCCTCACTATCCCTGCTGAAGGAAGAATCGGCGTTTACAACAAAAATTTATCAGCCTATTTCAAGCTGAAAGAAAGATCATACAACATTATCACTGCTATTCCTGTCGGTTTTTCCATGACATTTGAAAGAACAGCGGATTACCTGAAATCATTAAAACTACTTTTTTCACAGGAAAAAGCTTATGAATCGGTGGGAGGGTTTATTTCTATCGGAAGTTTGTTTCCTGATGCATGGGATTGGCTGACTTTCTGGACATTTACTGCTTTTCTTTCGATCATGCTCGCCGTAATCAACATATTACCTATACCCGCACTGGACGGAGGACATGTTATATTCCTCCTCTATGAGATTATTTTCAGGCGAAAACCAAGTGACAAATTCATGGAGTATGCGACAATAACCGGTATGATAATCCTCTTTGGGATTCTTATTTTCGCAAATCTCAACGATGTTATGAAGCTGTTCAGGTAGAACCATTTCCACACTCGTACCTTACAAACAATCATAAAACGAGCATACCTGCCTGTGGCAGTCACCATCAGGCATCCAGTGCCTATCATGACACTTTTTCATTCAGCGATTTAAACCCTTCTCCGAAAATCTCGTTTGCATCCAATATGGTCAGAAAAGCTTTCGGATCAATTTCATGGATATATTCTTCAAGGGTGAACAATTCTCTTCGATTAACTACCGTAAAAATGATCTTACGCTCAGCCATGTTAAACATCCCTTTACCTTCAATTAAGGTACCACCACGATTAAGATGGTTGATTATCTTATCACGTATCTCCTCGTGCTTTTCGGAGATAATGAAAACACTTTTGTCATAACTTATCCCGGCCATGACTATATCAATTACCTTGCCAGTGATGAATATGACGATCCAGGAATACAATGGAATTTTCCAATCACGGAAGACCGCAAGCCCGATCAATACGATCGTAGAATCCACATAAATCATGAGCATTCCCAATGGCAACCGGGTGTATTTAGCGATGATCATCGCAACGATATCAGATCCTCCTGAAGTTGCCTTTGAACGGAAGATAAGACCCAATCCGACTCCCATCAAAACTCCACCGAAAATGGATGACAACAACGCATCCCCTTTGACAAGTGGGTCAAATCCCCAGAAATAAGTCAAGGTATCGGTAAAGATGGCTGTCAGAGAGAAGCCAAGAACAGTTTTATATCCGAACCTGGGTCCCAGTATCTTGATTCCGATGATAGTCAGCGGGATATCAAAGCAAAGAGCAACAAGCCCTACTGGTGTGCCAAACAGGTAATGCAATACAATAGATATTCCGTAAACCCCACCGGGGACTATCTTGTATGGAGTAATGAAAAGGACAAAACCCGAAGCAAGAATAAACGATCCAATGAGGATAAGACTATGTGAAAAAAACCACTTCCTGGTAAAGGGTTTTTCATTTAAAGGGGAAAATGACATAGATGTTGATTTATTCGTTATAATAATTACTTTTATACAAAGATAGTGCTTCCAATAAATCAGATAAACTTATTCCCGGTATCACTACAAAAAATAAATGCAACTTTTTTTTCTGAAATCTGTATAAATAAATTAATAAGGTTTGTCATCAGGGATCAATTTTTACAGGGGAAATTTTAAGAAAAGAATACAAGATATTGCCAGAAGAGAAAAAAATTGTACTTTTAACCCCCGGCTCGTGCCAACCAAATCTAAAGACATATTGATTCTTCATCTTACAAAATATCGTTTTCTTAACAATTACTGGTGGTTTAAAGAAGTCTTTACTGCCATTTTAATGATTGCATTATTCCCATCCCTTAATGCTCAACAGAGCAGTAACATTACTCATTATATGTTCATGAACATGGCTTTTAACCCTGCTGTTGCAGGCAGCAACGATGGTATTAATGTCACCGGTCTTATACGTCAGCAATGGATCGGTTTCAAAGATGACCATGGTGGCAATACCGCACCTCAAACCATGTTTTTTACTATTGATTCACCGATTAAATTTTTACACGGAGGTATTGGTGGAACAGTGATTAATGATGTTCTCGGGCCATTCAATAATACTCAGGTGACTCTTGGGTATGCCTACCGGGCAAACCTTGGTCCGGGTGTGTTTTCAGGAGGTTTACAGGTAAATTTTCTGAATTCAAAGCTGAATGTGGATAAACTTGAACCGCTGGTTCCCATTACCAACTTAGGGAATAGCGATTTTATTGCAGATGGTTCATTGGGACTTTTTTATAAAGTGCCGGATAAATACTATTTGGGTTTTTCTTGCGACAATGTTATGCAAAGCCTGATGAAACAATTAGAAGTAAGTAATAAACGAGTTTATGACCTGACCGGGGGATATAATTGGGTTTTACCAAGCCTTCCCGCTTATGAACTTCAACCTTCCGCCTTGATTTCAACTGATCTTGGTGCATATACTTTCAGTATCAGTGCCATCTTATTGTATAATAAAAAATTCTGGGGTGGTTTAGCTTACCGCTTTCAGGATGCTACATCTTTATTAGTGGGATTCAACATCAAAGCATTCAAGATTGGATTGTCATATGATGCCAGCATTTCAAAAATGTCAAGGTACAATGACGGTAGCGTTGAAGTGATGTTGAATTATTGTTTTAAAATTCAAACCGAGAAATTTAGGAAAAGTTATAAAAACACAAGGTTCTTATAATATAAAAAGTTATTTTTGCCGTTGAAAATTTTGAATTCCAAACGGAGAAGATAATAAACGCTAATAAATCGCGTTGTATTTCATCATCTAATTGGCTAAAAAATGAAAAAACTGCTCATTTATTTTGCTCTTCTCGTTTTCCTTGGTAGTTGTGGAAACTCAGGAAATGGGGAACTTACAGGAGTAAAAAACCGAAAGCGATATTTTCAACCAGATCCATATGGAATGAGATATATCCCAATGGGTAGCTATACCATGGGTGTGGGTGATGAAGATCTCCCATACGCCCAGCTAAATACACCGAAAACTGTTACAATCCAGTCATTCTACATGGATCAGACAGAGATTACAAATAATAAATACAGACAATTTGTTTACTGGGTAAGGGATTCAATTGCCCGCAGGTTATTAGGTGAAGTGAAACCCGACATGTATCTAATTTCGGAAAATAAAAAAACCGGAGAAACCTTTGACCCGCCATTTTTAAATTGGTCAGCCAAACTTGACTGGAGTTCAGAACAGCAAGACGTGCGTGATGCACTTGCTCAGATGTATCTTCCTGAAAGTGAACGATTTTTCCGACGCAAGGAAATAGATACCAGGAAACTTTATTTTGAATATTATTTTGTTGATTTAAAAGCTGCAGCCCGTAAAGATTACAGTCAAAGTGGAGATATTAAGGAAGGAGGATTAGCTAATCGTCCACAGGGGCTGAAAGACCGTTCTGTTTATGTCAGGAAGGAAGTGATAAACGTTTATCCAGATACACTTTGCTGGATTCATGATTATGTTTATTCATTCAATGATCCACAGACTGAAAAATATTTCTGGCACCCTGCCTATGACAACTATCCAGTTGTTGGCGTCACACTGGAAACAGGCCAATGCTTTTTGTATCTGGAGAACACAATTGAAAAACAGTTACATGTACGGTAAAAAAGGGGAATCCTCTGTCAGTGAATTCCGGTTACCAACTGAAGCTGAATGGGAATGGGCTGCAAGGGGCGGATACGACAATAACCCTTATCCATGGGGTGGCCCTTATACGCGAAATGACAAAGGATGCTTCCTTGCTAATTTTAAACCTTTACGTGGAAATTATATAGATGACGGTGGAGCTACAACGGTAATCTGCGCTCATTATCCTGCCAATGATTTTGGGTTGTATGACATGGCTGGCAATGTTGCCGAATGGACCAGGTCTGCCTACTATCCTTCATCTTACAATTTTACATGGGATCTCAACCCGGATTATACTTATAATGCAAAAGATTCTGATCCTCCAGCCATGAAACGCAAAGTTGTGCGCGGTGGTTCTTGGAAAGATGTTGCTTACTTTCCTCGGGTTTCGACTCGTTCCTTTGAATTCCAGGATACAGCCAAATGTTATATCGGGTTTCGGACCATTCAACCGTACCTCGGCAGACAAAAAGATGATAATCCTTCCCGGGCTTCTCATGTGTATAATTAAAATGGAGAAATTGCTATTGTTAGAATCAATCATAAACTTTAAACCAAACTAATTATTATTATGGGCTTAAATGCATTTCGTCAGGACAAGACAGTATCGTAACTTTATGGCCAAACTTTACGGTTGGGGCGCTTCTGTTGTTATTATTGGTGCACTCTTCAAAATCAATCATTACATGGGCGCTGATTACATGCTGATCCTCGGTCTTGGAACCGAGTCGTGTATCTTCTTTTTTCCGCGTTTGAAGTGCCACACGTTGAATTTGACTGGAGTCTTGTGTACCCTCAATTAGCCGGCCTCGACAATCAAGGACCAGAGGAACTTGAATCTGGAGAGAATGCAACCCAGGAACTGGATAAAATGCTTGAAAAAGCCAAAATCGGACCAGAGTTAATCGAGAGTCTTGGTGAGGGATTGAAAAGCTTGACGAATACTACATCCAAGCTTTCAGATATCAGTAATGCTGTCGTTGCCAATGACAAGTTTGTTTCCACAATGAAAACAGCGACAGATTCTGTTTCGGTACTAAATGAATCCTATAAAAAAACAGCGAAAACCCTTGATCAAAATTTTATCGCTTCTGAGGAGCAACTTAACAGCATACAGTCTGTTTCCAAGAACGCAGCGAACCTTTCGCATGCTTATTCACAGGTTTCTGAATCGATCAAAGATGAGATTTCTGTGAACAAGAGAATTCTCTGCCAGTATTATTAATGCGACCATGTCCTCCAATAAATTTGTCGAGAGATACAATGAATCTGCTGAATTGCTTTCCAAGACATCGGCAGCTCTTAACTCTTCCACACAGGAAGAGAACAATTATAACAAGCAACTGCAAAGAATCTCCACCAACCTTTCAGCGCTCAATGCTTTGTATGAACTTCACCTGCAAGGTTCTAACGAACAGCTGGAATCCACAGACAAGGTCAATGAAACCCTAAATAGACTGACTGCTCAGTTGAATGAATCCATTGAAAAAACATCCGAATTCAAGGAGGAAGTAGAAGCTTTCTCCAAAAACATTGCTGCTCTCAACAAGGTTTATGGGAATATGCTTTCCGCTATGAACATCGGCAACCGCTAATCCGGGAAATGAGTTGTTAAATCCTAAATATACTAATAATAAAATAACAGACTAGATGGCTGGATATAAGGAGACCCCGAGGCAAAAGATGATCGCTATGATGTATCTCGTCCTCACGGCGTTGCTCGCTTTAAATGTCTCGAAACAAATCCTGGATGCTTTCATTGTTGTAAACGAAAGTATGGAAACGACCAATAGCAATTTTTCAAAGAAACTGGAATCCACAATCAGTAACTTTAAAATCCAATATGACCTTAATCCAAACAAGGTAGGCCCCTATTGGGAAAAAGCCAAACAGGCACATATTCTTTCGCAAAGTTTGGCAGCATATATTGACAGCGTAAAAACTACGGTCATTAAAATAACCGATCGTATCGACACCTATAAAGAAGCTAAGAATATTAATCTGAAAGATGTAAAAGCCATTGATAATTTCGACCGTACGACGAATTATTTTATTGCAGGATCTCATGATGGTTCTGCCGGTGAAGCACGGAGATTAAAAAACAGGATAGATGAATATAGGAAGAAGATGTACGAACTCGTTGACCCTAAGTACAGGAGTGAAATCAGAATCGGCCTGGAGACAAAAGGGCCATACTATGATATGGATAAGAAGAAACAACCTTGGGAAATCTACAATTTCTACCATACCATTCTTGCTGCCGACGTGACTTTACTGAATAAAATAAAAGCAGAAGTTTATAATGCAGAATTTGATGTTACTAATTACCTCCTTTCTTCCGTCACGGCAAAAGACTTCAAATACGATAAAATCGATGCCAGAGTTATCCCGAAAAGCAATTATGTTTTTATGGGAGATGAGTACCAGGCAGAAATCGTTGTTGCTGCTTATGATACAAAAGCAAAACCAAACGTAAGATATACACTGGGGATTGATTCCCTTACCGAAGCAGGTTATCGAACAGCCACACCGCTGGAGGGGGCTAATGGAACTGTAACACTAAAACTTCCCGGAAGTGCTGAAGGATTGAAAAAATTTGCCGGCATCATTAAAATTGTTTCACCACTAGGCGATACTATGGTGTATCATTTTCATGACGAATTCATTGTTGCACAACCTGGAATTACCATCTCTCCATCGAAAATGAATGTATTTTATATTGGTGTCGACAACCCCGTTGATATTTCAGTACCGGGTGGTCCGGAAAAAATTATACCATCAATTTCTGTTGGACAGATCAGACCGGATGAGAAGCAATGGATCGTATCCGGACTTCCGAATGGCGTTAAAGAAGCCATTATTTCTGTCAATGCCGTTTTTTCAGGGAAAACGAAGTCAATGGGTTCAAGATCTTTCCGGTTAAAGAAGATTCCTATTTTTAATGCTTTAATTGACAGAAATCCTGAAGGAGGTGTTATTTCAAGAAGCGATATTCCTGTAGGCTTAATTCAAACTGAAAAACCGGTTGGATTCGATTTCGATCTCACTTATAAGGTTACATCTTTTGTTTTCGTTTCCAATATCGATGGAAATCTTTTTGAGAATAAAATTACAGGAAACCGGCTCCCCGAAGATATCCTTGCAAAGATCAAAAGAGCCAAGAAAGGTAGCCGTATCTGGATTGAAGACATCATGGCCATCGGTCCCGGAGGCGAGCAGCAATTAAAAAATATAAGCTATAAATTCAAATAAGTCCATTTTAGCTCATTCTAATAAGGGAGGATTTATGAACACTTTTTTAAAATGCCTGGTTTTCGTTGCATTTGCAATGATCACGGCAAGGGGTTACTCCCAGGTACTGGATACAGGACCCAGGGATGGAATTTATGACAAGACCGCTATTCAACAGATGACCCCAATCCCATATGTACCTCTTCGTGAAGCAGATGTTATATGGTCAAGAAGGATATGGAGGGAAATCGATATGAAGGAAAAAATGAACCAACCTTTTTATTATCCTGAGACTCCGCAAGGGAACCTGGAAAAGTTTTATGCAGATCGTCTTGGATAACCTGAAGGAAGGAACGATCACTGCTTATCAGGATGACAAATTCATACTGCCAATTACATATAATGAAATCATGAAACAATCGGAGAGGACGATAAAGAAAACCTTGCTGCGTGAGGGAACCGATGTTGAATACGATACAACCTATTATAGAAACGTTCCAGCCTACGGATGTTAAAAAACTTAATGTGAAGGAACAATGGGTGTTTCGACCGTCAGCGTTCAGTACTGGAAGTCCGTATCCTCGGCATATGTCCGATAAAGGAGAGCTATGATGATCAGGGTGTATACAGGGGCGACCTGCCTATGTTCTGGATCTATTATCCCGGAATGCCGAAATATTTTTGCAAAGACTGAACAATTTAACCTTGAAAAACGGAGATGCAGGCAGGTTATCCTATGATGATGTCTTCATGAAAAGGATGTTCAGCAGTTTTATTTATAAGGAAGAAAATGTATATGACAGGAAGATCTCTGATTATGCTACAGGAGTCGATGCACTTCTGGAAGCCGACAGGGCAAAAGAACCTCTTATTTGAATTTGAGATGGATGCCTCTGGGAATATTAGCGGGACTATGCAATCAAGAATCAAAAGAGCCCTCCCCGAAAAGGAGGGTTTTTTTTATGGTTCTCCGCTAAAATCGATAACTTTGCCCTGATCAATGTACGATTGATAATGGGCACTTTTCTTGAAACACCGGTTGAGTATTTGAAAGGTGTTGGTCCTGCCCGGGCAGATATGCTTAAAAAGGAATTGCAGATATTCACCTTCGGTGAATTGCTTTCCTTCTTTCCCTTTCCGATATATCGACCGGAGCAAAATTTTAAGGATTGCTGAGGTAAAGGATGATGCTGCCTATGTACAGGTCAGAGGGAAAGATACACGGATGTTGAAATAATCGGGAGCCAGCGTGTAAAAAGACTCATCGCTACTTTGACCGATGATTCCGGTGATACTTGAACTTGTATGGTTCCAGGGGTTAATGGTAGAGGATAAATTGAAACCGGGAACCGAATACATCGTCTTCGGGAAGCCCTCCTGGTTCAACGGTCATCTTACAATTGCGCATCCGGACCTGGAATTGCCAAATGAACACATTTCTTCTGTCAGCAATACATTCCGGCCTTTGTACAGTTCGACTGAAAAACTGAAATCGAAGAGGACTTGACAGCAGAGGGATATCCCGGCTGATAAAAACACTTATCCAGAGTGACCGGTTTTACATCCCGGAAAACCTTAGCCCGGAAATCCTTGCAGACCTTAAATTGATAAACCGGCAGGAAGCATTTATCAATATTCATTTTCCTGTAAGATCATGAAATACTGCAAAAGGCCCAGGCCAGACTGAAATTTGAGGAACTCTTTTACTATGCAGCTCCGGCTGTTGAAACAGAAATTCCAAAGGACCCGGAAACAGAGCGGACATCGGTTTTCCATTGTAGGCGCTTACCTTAATGATTTTTATCATCATTATTTATCCTTTGAACTAACCAATGCTCAGAAACGTGTGATCAAAGAAATCCGTGGCGATCTTGGTTCAGGAAAACAAATGAACCGTTTGTTGCAGGGCGATGTTGGCAGCGGGAAAACATTGGTTGCCCTTATGACAATGCTGATAGCATTGGATAACAAATTTCAGACTTGCCTGATGGCACCGACAGAGATCCTGGCAAATCAGCATTACCAGAAAATTTCAAAAATGTTATCCGGGTTAAATGTCCATGTCGAATTGCTCACAGGCTCAACAAAACCTGCAAAAAGAAAAGAAATCACAACCGGATTGACAGACGGCAGATTGCAGATCCTGATCGGCACTCATGCCCTGATCGAAGAAAATGTCCAATTCAAAAACCTTGGATTTGTCGTAATTGATGAACAACATCGATTTGGTGTTGCACAACGGGCACGGATATGGGAAAAAAATACGTTAGCGCCTCATGTCTTGGTGATGACTGCTACTCCCATCCCCCGAACACTCGCAATGACATTATATGGCGACCTGGAAAGCTCTATCATTGACGAAATGCCTCCCGGCCGAAAGCCTGTGATTACTAAACATGTTTATGAGACAAAACAGGAAGAAGTATTTAATTTTATCAGGAAACAAATCGATAAAGGAACACAGGTTTATATTGTTTTTCCGTTGATTGAGGAATCTGAGACCCTGGATCTTAAGAATCTCATAGAAGGTTATGACTCGATAAAACGAATTTTCCCGGACCCGAAATATGCAGATAGGTATGGTACATGGGAAGATGAAACAAAAGGAGAAGGATACTGCAATGCAACGTTTTCTGAAAAAAGAAACACAGATCCTCGTTGCCACTACCGTTATTGAAGTCGGAGTAGATATTCCCAATGCTTCCGTAATGGTAATTGAAAATGCAGAGCGATTCGGACTTTCCCAGCTTCACCAGCTGAGGGGAAGGGTCGGACGGGGGGCGGATCAATCCTATTGTATCCTGGTTTCGGGATTCAAGCTGACTACCGAGGCAAAAAAACGGCTGCAAACAATGGTCGAAACAAATGATGGTTTTATTATTGCAGAAACCGACCTTCGCTTACGTGGACCGGGAGATATGGAAGGAACGCAGCAATCCGGGATCCTGAATCTTAAAATTGCCGATATTATTCGTGACGAGAAGATCCTAAAATATGCCCGAAACCTTGCACTGGATATCATCCGGGTCGACCCGGACCTTGAAAAAGAAAATAACGCGGTACTTGCCAGACATCTTAATATCATGAATAAATACAGGGAAAATTGGGGTCTGATAAGTTAAGATTCAGGAAATTCTCAATACTTTTACATTTCCAAAAATTGTCACAAGCATGAAGATCTCCTATAACTGGTTAAAGGAATATGTCTCAGGGATTCCGGAACCTGCAAAAGTAGCTGATATCCTTACAGGATGCGGACTTGAAGTTGAGAATACGGAGATTTGGTTCTCAGTAAAAGGCGGACTTAAGAGGTGTCGTGATTGGTCAGGTGCTGACTTGTATTAAACACCCTGACTCTGATCATCTTAGTCTTACCACAGTCAATATTGGTGCCGGGAAGTCTTTGAAGATTGTTTGTGGGGCGTCAAATGTAGCATCCGGGCAAAAAGTCGCTGTGGCAACTGTTGGAACTACTCTCTATTTTAATGATAAGGAAATCACAATCAAAAGGCCAGGATCAGGGGGGAAATCTCGGAAGGGATGATCTGTGCCGAAGATGAACTCGGTATTGGTGCAGTCCCATGACGGGATCATGGTACTGGATCCCATGGCAATTCCGGGTACGCCTGCAAAGGATTATTTTAAAGTTGATGAAGATACAATATTTGAGATCGGGCTTACTCCAAACCGATCGGATGCAACATCTCATATAGGCGTGGCCAGGGACATTGTTGCCGTGCTGAACAGTATGCCAGGAAATGCCGGTGCAAGTCAATCAATCCTGAAATATCCTGATACAGGGGATTTTAACGATTCAAAACGGGCAGGAAGATTGAAGTATTTATTGAAGATACTAAAGCTTGTCCGAGGTATTCAGGATTGACTTTTACCGGGATAAAAGTTAAAGAATCACCGACATGGTTGAAAAACAGGCTTTATGCAGTTGGACTCCGGCCGATCAATAACATTGTTGATATTACAAATTTCATCCTGATGGAACTGGGACAGCCACTGCATGCATTCGATGCTGACCAGATTAAAGGAGATAAAGTCATCATTAAAAAGTTTCCGACATCGAAAAAATTTATCACCCTGGATGAAGTGGAGCGGGAAATAACGAATCAGGACCTGATGATTTGCGATTCCGAAGACCCGATGTGCATTGCAGGGGTTTTCGGAGGATTGAATTCGGGAGTCACTTCAAACACTACTTCGATATTTCTGGAGAGCGCCTGTTTCGACCCCCGCAGTATACGGAAAACGGCACGATATCATGGTTTGCAAACTGATGCTTCTTTCCGGTTTGAGCGCGGAGCAGATATCAACATCACAGTTTATGCCCTCAAAAGGGCTGCTTTATTGATACAGGAGATGACTGGTGGAGAGATTGCATCAGGGATCGTGGATATTTATCCTCATCCCAAGAAGTCCTGACAGGGGTTTCTTATCATATGCACATCTTGACCGTCTCATTGGGAATGTCATTGATAGAGAAATTGTCAACAAGATCCTTAAATCCCTTGGCATTATAATTCTTTCTGAATCAAATAAAGGCCTGGATCTGGAAATTCCTTCTTATAAAGTGGATGTGACAAGAGAAGCCGATGTGATTGAAGAGGTACTTGCGAATTTATGGATATAACAACATTGGGTTTTCTCCGAACTATTCATTCTTCTATCTCCTTCTCTCCCAAACCAGATCCAGAGAAAATTAAAAACGGGATTTCAGATTACCTCTCTGCAAACGGCTTCAATGAGATCATGAACAATTCACTGACACGAACCTCATATTACGAAAACAACCCGGTTTACCCTGTCTGAACATAGTGTCAGAATACTTAATCCCCTTAGCAGAGATCTGGATGTGTTGCGACAAACTTTACTCTATGGAGGACTTGAGTCTCTTGTGTATAACCAGAACCGGAAGATTTTCGATTGTAAGATGTTTGAATTCGGCAATTGTTATTTTTTCGACCGTAAAGCAGAGAAAATGAAACTCCGTCTGGGAAAATACGATGAACAAAATCACCTGTCCATTTTCCTGACAGGAAGGGCGCAGAGAGAAAACTGGAACGCACCGTGAGCAGGAAAGTCGAGATCTATGATCTAAAAGGGTTTACAGATAATATTCTTATCTTACCGGTATTCCTGTTTCATCCCTAGAACTGATTTCAGACAATTCAGGAATTTTCAGCCAGGGTACAGCTTACAAGATGGAAGACGGAATATTGGTAAAACTAGGCTCACTATCGCCGGTATTACTGAAAAAGTTTGATTTACGGCAGGATGTGTTTTATGCTGATTTTAACTGGAGCCTTCTATTCAGTTACCTGAAAGCCGATGATAAACCTGTAGCCGAACTGCCAAAATTCCCAGAAGTCCGCAGAGATCTTGCTTTGCAGCTGGACAGATCCGTATCATATTCCGAGATTGAGAAGCTGGCATTTACAACGGAAAAGAAATTACTTAAGGAAGTCGGGTTATTTGATGTGTATGAAGGGGAAAAGATCGAAGCTGGAAAAAAATCATATGCTTTATATTTTATTTTGCAGGATGATCAGAAAACTCTTACAGATGAAGAAATCGATAAGACCATGAACCGGTTAATAAAGGTTTATACTGAAAAGTTAAACGCACAAGTAAGATAATTGGTTCTTCATAAAGATGCATACCTGAAAATATTATTCATTTTAGTGTATACAAATAAAAATTTGCAATAACTCAAAGAAACAAGTAATTTTTAACTTATTAATATTCAATAGAATCAAAATTAGTTTCTTAAGAGATCATAAACACAGGTATGCATTATTGCGATGAGCAAGATAATTAAGTAAATTATAAACAGCTAAAAACAACTTGACACTATGGAAAATGAAACGGCGAAGTATTCCGTAAATCCCTCGGGAGAAAAATTCAATTTGCCTCAGAAAAAGGATTATGATATTGAATTCAACCGGATCAGGGATCTCGTTGATAAGGCCAGGAAAGAGAAGAAAGAGATTGTCGTCGTGATGGGGCTTGGCTTTGTCGGAGCTGTGATGGCTGCTATTGTAGCGGATACGAAAGACAAGAATGGAAAATATTCGAAATTTGTAATCGGATGCCAGCGGCCAAGTATCCGGAGTTATTGGAAAATCCCCATGATCAACAGGGGATTGAGTCCAGTCAAAGCGGAAGATCCTGAAGTTGAATTGCTTATACAAAACTGTGTAAATAAATCAAAAACACTGGTCGCAACATTTAACAGTGATGTCCTGCAATTTGCCGATTGTGTTATTGTGGATGTACAGTGTGATTTTTCGAAGAAAGAAGTCGGGAATATGAAATCGGGGACTGCTGATATGGCTGCGCTGGAAGATACGATGTGTACGATCGGCGAAAAAATTCCATATGAATGCCTTGTTCTGATCGAAACCACGGTAGCTCCCGGAACTACTGAATTTGTTGCATGGCCGATACTGAAAAAAGAATTTGCAAAAAGAGGTAGTAGCCAGGTTCCGCTGTTAGCTCACAGTTTTGAACGCGTAATGCCCGGGAAACAATATGTTGCATCCATACGTGATTTTTGGCGAGTATGTTCGGGATGCGAGGAAATTGCACGGAAACGGGTGGAGAAATTTCTTCATGAGGTGCTGAATACAAAAGATTTTCCACTAACCGTGATGGACAGGCCTATTGAATCGGAAACAACAAAGATTGTTGAAAATTCTTATCGTGCCAGCATTCTTGCTTTTCTGAACGAATGGAGCCTTTTTGCGGAGCGAAACGGTGTTGACCTGATCAAGGTGATCAAGGCAATCAAGATGCGACCTACACATAGCAATATAATCTTCCCGGGACCGGGAATAGGAGGATATTGTTTACCTAAAGACGGAGGTTTGGGATATTGGGCATATAAGCATATACTTGGATTTGAAGATGGAGATAAAGTGTTCCGGATCACGCCTGTTGCGATAGATATCAATGATACACGGGCGCTGCATGTTGCCGAACTCACCCGTGATGCTTTACGCAACATGGGCCGTTATCTTGCAGGAGCAGAAGTGCTGCTGTGTGGGGCCAGCTACCGCCAGGACGTGGGTGATACCCGTTACAGCGGAAGTGAAATGGTGGTGCGTAAGCTAACGGAGATGAATGCAGGGATCCGTATCCATGACCCTTATGTTGACCATTGGTATGAGCTTGAAGATCAGGACGAATATCCTGCTCCGGGACATTCCTGGAAGCGCTTCTTCGGGAACCAGGAAAAACTTAAGAATATAACTGTTCAGAAGGATCTGAAAAAAGCTATAAAAGGCGTTGAGGCATTGATTCTTGCAGTTCCACATGCTCCATACCTAAAGCTGAAACCGGAGGATATCGTAAAATGGGCGGGAGGGCCGATTGCCATCATTGATGCTTTCGGCATTCTTACTGATGATCAAATCAGGGCATATTATAGCCTGGGATGTGAAGTAAAAGCTCTTGGAAGAGGACATCTTGCGAGGATTAAGCGGGAAGTAATGGAGAAAAAGAAGTAAAAATTTCGTAATTTTACATCAGTTAAAATCATATACATGGATCTTCTAGCAATAAAGCAACGGTTTGGGATCATCGGAAATTCGGTATTACTTGATCGTGCCATTGATATTGCAAGACAGGTTGCTGCCACGGATATTACCGTCCTTGTTTCCGGCGAGAGCGGAACGGGTAAGGAGTTCTTTCCCAAGATCATACACCAGCTCAGTTCCCGGAAACACGGGCCATATATTGCCGTGAACTGCGGGGCTATACCTGAGGGCACCATCGATTCGGAACTCTTCGGGCATGAAAAAGGATCTTTCACCGGAGCCAATGAAGCAAGAAAAGGATATTTTGAAGTGGTCAACGGGGGAACAATCTTTCTTGATGAAGTGGCTGAACTCCCGTTGTCTACGCAAGTGCGATTGCTAAGGGTATTGGAATCAGGAGAGTTTATGCGGGTGGGTTCCTCCAAAGTTTTGAAAACCAATGTCCGGGTCGTAGGCGCTACGAATATCAACATACAGGATGCCATCATGACAGGGAAATTCAGACAAGATCTGTATTACAGGTTGAGTACGGTCCCAATTTCAGTACCTGCACTCAGGGAACGGAAAGAAGATATTTTCCTTCTTTTCCGTAAGTTCGCCTCTGATGCTGCAGAAAAATACCGGATGCCAGCCATCCAATTGGATGAGGAAGGACAACGTATCCTTATCAATTATCGCTGGCCCGGAAACATCCGGCAATTGAAGAATATCACCGAACAAATCTCAATTATCGAGAAGACCCGTAATATAGCTCCCGAGACCCTAACCAAATATATTCCTCTTGCCCAGAATAATGACTTGCCGATGCTGTACAAGCCGGAAGATTCAGGACATTTTTCCGAACGGGAATTACTTTATAAGGTTCTGTTTGATATGCGAAAGGATGTAAATGACCTGAAACAACTGGTCATGAACCTGATGAAAGATGAATCGGCAAATGCAACCCTGAGTGAAAATTCACACATCATCAACCGTCTCTATAAGGATTTTCAGGATGTCAGTGAAAATCAGGAACAGCTCATAGTTCATTCGCCGAATAAAACAGCAGAAGAGCCTATCCAGGAACCGGAAGAAGTTGAAGAATCATTTTCACTCGTGAAAAAGGAAATGGACTTTATCCGGAAAGCTCTTCAGAAACACGAAGGAAAGAGAAAAGATGCAGCCAAGGAACTAGGGATTTCAGAAAGAACGCTGTACAGGAAGATCAAGGAGTATAATCTTGAGTGAGCTAAATAGCAAGATAGCGAGAATCGTAACGACTAACGCGTGACGCGGAAAAGTGATGAAGGGCGAAGGGTTTTGAATAATCGAATAACGATCAACGATTTTTGAAGTCAGAGAGAAATTCAGAATGGCAAAATGGCAAAAAGAGCGGACAAGATACACCCGCCGGGAATTATTTGAAACCTTAGAAAAGCTTGAAGAATTTAGTTCCTACGAATTTTAAAGCCAAACAGGTGTTACCCAGCTTTTTTTACGAATCTTAATTTGTCAATTACTTCATTTTTCTTTACTGAGTTCCGTGAGATGGTATCGTTCTTTACTAAAGTCAATGAGATGGTGTCTTCTCCTGAATAACCGAACCATAAAATTCCAGTCAAACCACATCCATTTGAATTTTCCTTCCACAAAATGTAGTTAGTATTATGCGAAAAGTCACCCTTGTATTCTGCATCAATCATAAATTGTAAGGCTGAATCTTTTTTTAACACGGGTTTATTGTTGATGCAATCATAATGCCAACTGACTTCTACCCAGGCATTCTTTATTTTAAATATCCTTCCGCTGTCTAATCTCTTTTAGGGGTTAGTTCCCCGCCGCTTGCGGCGTAATTAATATCTTTGTATGTATGAGCGAAAGCGAGTACATACATAAATCGCATAATGTCAGTGTATTGTTGTATCACTTTGTGTGTCCAGCAAAATATCGGAGAGTTGTTTTTAGCAAGAAAGTTGATCAAACGTTGAAAGAGAGTTGTTTGGAGATCGAGAAGAGATATGAGGTTCATTTTCTGGAGATAGGTACTGACAAGGATCATGTTCATTTTCTGGTTCAATCTGTTCCGAAGATGAGTGTAACTCAGATCATCACGATTTTGAAAAGTATCACGGCTAAAGAGATTTTTAAGAAGCACCCAGAAGTGAAGAAACAACTTTGGGGAGGAGAATTTTGGACAGATGGATATTTTGTTAACACGGTCAGCAAATTTGGTGACGAAACGACCATCACGAATTATGTTCGTGATCAGGGACGTGAGAAAGAGTATACTATTTTGCATAGCAGTAAACAGTTAGAGTTGTTCTAAGATACCCCGCTGCTTGCGGCGGGGTAGTTCATTGGGATAATGCTTCTATTTCCAATCATTTCAAATTGAAATACTTTATTGGCTTTCGATTCTTCTAAAGACTGACTGCATTTAGGAATATCTGTTTTTTGGTCTATACATTCAAGACCACAACTTGTTAATGAGATTGCAATTAAGAATAAGAATCTAAAATACTAATTATCATTGTTGTTATTTCGGTAATTTCGTTATTATATTAAGTTCTCTGTCAATGCACATTAAACAACCTCCTTATTCCGCGTGGTTAGTGCGATGCTGAACGCTTGAAAATGCTATAATCCCC
Organism: uncultured Bacteroidales bacterium; assembly: GCA_963785325.1. Lineage (GTDB taxonomy): Bacteria > Bacteroidota > Bacteroidia > Bacteroidales > FEN-979 > FEN-979. The sequence goes on from CAWAVC010000044.1 coordinate 26,512, forward strand.
GCAATTACTCATACAAGATGCTGAGCGTTCATAGTGTTTTTATCACTCAATGTTTATAATCACTTTCCCACGTGCATGTCCTTCAGATAAATACCTCATGGCATCAGCGGTCTTATCAAGCGTATATCGCCTGTCAATAACTGGCTTGATCTTGCCATCCTCTACAAGTTTTGTAAGAAATTCCAAATCCTGTTTTATTTGCTTTTGCAGATGCAGTTCTCATCTTCTTCGAGCCAAATGACAGCAACCATCCAAATAAAAGTGATTTGAAAATTTGTGATATGGAACCACCAACCATTACATATATGCCATCTGGAGTCAGGATTTTTTTATAAGCAAAAATTGGATAATTTCCATTAACAGCTATAATGAGGTTATAACGCATGTTGCTCTTTGTAAAATCCTCTTTTGTGTAATCAATCACGTAATCAGCACCAAGAGAACTCGTTTGTAGAGCATTGTTTGAACCACATACTCCAGTTACTTCTGTTTCGAAATATTTGGCAAGTTGAACGGCAAATGTTCCAACACCGCCAGCACTACCAACAATTAAAACTTTTTGTTCCTTTTTAAATGTTGCCTTTATCACGCAATGCCTGTAGAGCTGTTAGTGCCGCCATAGGTAGTGCAGCTCCTTCTTCAAACGAAATCTTTGTGGGTTTAATAATCAAGGCTTTTTCAGGAGCTGTAACATATTGGGCAAAGCCTCCAAATCCAAACTTGGCAAGGTCGCCCATTACTTCGTCCCCAACCTTAAACTGAGTGATATTTTTGCCCACTAATTCCACCCTGCCAGCTATATCGGCTCCAAAAATTCTTCTCTTCGGGATAAGCCCCATTTTCATAGAACGGTAATCTGCGGCATTTACACGATACTGCATGGATTTTTACCAAGACTTCGTTGTCGTTTGGTACAGGCTTGTCAACATCACAATAGATCAGCTTCTCAGGTGAACCTTTTTTGTTATAGACTACTGCTTTCATTTTTTCCATGATCTTCTCAAATTTTCGTATCATAACCAGAATTAGTTCTGGATGACTTGTTTCCCTCCTCTCATCGATAAACTATCATCTCTTTTTTTTATTCTTAATTTTTTGTTCAGGCAGTTCTTGATATGTGATCCTGATCAAATTATTGATTTATTTCAATAGTTTTTTCAATTGTTCTATTTGTTGCTTCCCATGCAAATTATCGGCATTCAATTCTACAGATTTTTCAAAATTTGTCAATGCCAGTTCATTCTGCTTGTTTCGCATATATGCATCAGCCAATAGATCATATGCATTCCAAGACTCAGGTGACACTTTTACATTAAATTTAAAAACAAGGATGGCAGCAGTATAATTCTGCTTATCCAACCACATTTCGCCAATTTCATTAATCTTATTTGTAAAAGTCCTTATTAACTTAATATCTTTTCTAAAAAGAGTGGTTGTTACGTAATTATAACGAATTGAATCATATAACAAATCATTATCTTTGAATAAGTCTATCTCATTACTAATCTCATTGTAATTATTGAAAATTCATGCCCTTTTTTATTCTCTGGAAATAGTTCGGGAATAACCAAGCAATAATCACCCTTTTTAAGTTTCGTGATCTAAACTATATTTTATAACATGTGTGAAATCATGAAAGAAATACAAGTAAATTGTTCCAGCATCCAAATCATAAATGGTTGTGTACATGGTACCACCACCCCAGACTTTTTCCTGATGCATGGTATCCATGACAGAAGAACAAAAATTAATGCTTGTGTCTTTATGACTTTCTAATCTCTTTTAGGGGTTAGTTCCCCGCCGCTTGCGGCGTAATTAATATCTTTGTATGTATGAGCGAAAGCGAGTACATACATAAATCGCATAATGTCAGTGTATTGTTGTATCACTTTGTGTGTCCAGCAAAATATCGGAGAGTTGTTTTTAGCAAGAAAGTTGATCAAACGTTGAAAGAGAGTTGTTTGGAGATCGAGAAGAGATATGAGGTTCATTTTCTGGAGATAGGTACTGACAAGGATCATGTTCATTTTCTGGTTCAATCTGTTCCGAAGATGAGTGTAACTCAGATCATCACGATTTTGAAAAGTATCACGGCTAAAGAGATTTTTAAGAAGCACCCAGAAGTGAAGAAACAACTTTGGGGAGGAGAATTTTGGACATGGATATTTGTTAACACGGTCAGCAAATTTGGTGACGAAACGACCATCACGAATTATTTTCTCTGATGAGGGACGTGAGAAAGAGTATACTATTTTGCATAGCAGTAAACAGTTAGAGTTGTTCTAAGATACCCCGCTCTTGCGGCGGGGTAGTTCATTTAATCTTCTACCTTTTTGATACACTGGAATACCTATTTCATTTTGTCTTTTACCTGAGAAGGATAAAAATTTGAGAGAACATAGCATGGCTTGTTGCCAATGATAAGTGAATCACCTTCGACAACAAGATATTTTCCTGTTTTATCAATGAATAAAAACATGGAAGTTTCTAACCCAGATAAATTATACTGGTTGAAATACTTTTTCACTTCATCAACAGTAGCGCACGTTTTCAGAATATCCTTTAAAAAATCCATTCTAAGGCTCTTCTTCCCTAATGTATCGCTAATCGCTTTATAGTCCTCACTAAAACCATCAAATACAAGACCAGCTTCATTCATTT
>CAWAVC010000045.1:0-46808 GCA_963785325.1 uncultured Bacteroidales bacterium
TCTGAGCGGATCAGCCGTTCCGTTTCCCTTCCTGCAGTCCCATTGCCGATGGCAATAGCCTCGATCTTATAGGCATCAACCAGGCTTTTTAATTTATGAATGGATTCTTTCACTTCCCCTCGCGGAGGATGCGGATAGATCGTTTCATTATAAACCAGCTTGCCTTGTTTATCAAGGATTACGATCTTACATCCGGTACGAAAACCAGGGTCGATAGCAAGTATATTTTTCTGTCCCAGCGGCGGTGCAAGTAACAACTGTCTGAGGTTCTCCGCAAATACATTAATTGCATCCTGATCGGCATGTTCTTTTACCCATTGCCGCATTTCGGTTTCCATGGAAGGAAATAACAGGCGTTTACAGGTATCTTTTATCGTCCTTCTGACAAGATCAGAGGAAGCATTGCTCCCATGGACAAATATCTTTTCCAGGATATCCAGAGCTTTAGTATTATCTATCACTATCGAAACTTTAAGAAAGGATTCACTTTCACCCCTGAATATCGCTAATACCCGGTGGGAAGGTGCTTTCGACAGCATCTCATTGAATTCAAAATAATTCCTGTAGTTTGCGCCATCTTGTTCCTTTCCTTTAACAACCCGGGAGTATATTAATCCTTCACGTTGGAACAACTGACGGATCCTTTTCCGGGCATAAATATGCTCGTTGATCCATTCAGCAATGATATCACAAGCCCCGTCAATAGCTTCTTCAACGTAACTGACACCTTTCTCAGGGTTAATAAAAGACCTAGCCAGTGTTTCCAGATTGTCCTGTTTTTGTGAAAAGATTATTCTGGCAAGACCATCCAGACCTTTTTCTTTTGCTATGCTTGCACGCGTCTTTCTTTTCGGCTTGTAGGGAAGGTAAATATCTTCGAGTTCAGATAAATTGGTTGCTTTATAGACTACTTTTTCAAGCTCCGTAGTCAACTTTTCCTGTTCTGTCAGTGACCGGATAATGGTGTCCCGGCGTGAATCCAGGTCCTTTAATTGATTTAACCTGTCGCGAATCCGTCCAATAAGGACCTCATCCATGCTGCCGGTCAACTCTTTCCGGTACCGTGCAATAAATGGGATCGTCGCACCTTCATCCAGAAGATGGATCGTGTTTCTAATGAATGTAGCAGCGATGTTAAACTCCAAGGCTATGATCGCCGAATACTTTTCATCTGTCATCTGAGTAGAATTACCCTATTATTTTGGTTCTTTATTACCGTTTGTTTTTCGGATTTTTCATCGCCTGGTGGCGACTCTATTCTTACCAGCCGGAAGCCAGAACATCAATGATGTGAATTGTTTTTAAAGGCAAATGGTGTTTGTCAATATAGGCTTGCTGATGCATCAGGCAGGAAGAATCAGTCGAAACAATATACTCAGCTCCTGTATCCATTGCATGCTTAATCTTTTGTTCGGCCATTGCTGTAGAAATGGGTTCAAACTTAACCGAAAAGGTTCCACCGAAACCACAGCAAACATCGTTATCTTTCATTTCAATTAATGTAAGCCCCCTGACTTTCGATAATAGTATACGGGGTTCCTCCCTGATCCCGTATTCACGCAAAGCAGCACATGAATCATGATAAGTGACCTTGTGGTTAAATTCTGCGCCAACTTCTTCAATTTTCAGAACATTCACCAAAAAATCAGTAAACTCAACCATGTTCTTTTTCAATTGCTTGTACTCATAGTGCAATGCAGTATTGTGAAACAGCCATGGATAGTAATTTTTAATCATTACTGCACAGGATGCCGAAGGACTGATCACAGGTCGGTCGTTTGGAAAATCACGAATGAATTTTGCGCCCATCTCTTTTGCCTCGTCCCAGAAACCACTGTTAAATGCCATTTGGCCACAACAAGTTTGACGTGCATTATAATGAACATCCACACCCAGCTTCTCCAAAATTTTAACCATGTTGATCCCTGTTAGAGGAAATATCTGATCAATAAAACAGGGAATAAAAATATCTACCAACATAATATGAAATGGACAAATATGCAGACTATAATTGAATTTTCAAAAATACGGATTTAATTCATTAGAAAACATTATTGATTGATTTCATATCCTAACGAACCCAGGTCGCTCCAGAACCTGGGATAAGATTTTGTGACAACATCCGGATTTTCTATTTTAATTTTGCCAAGCCGGATAGCTAAGGGAGCAAAAGTCATTGCCATACGGTGATCATCATAAGTATTGATTAGCAAATCCGGGTTATCTGAAATCATTCCAGGCATTATTTCTAAAGCAGGAATCAGGTTGCCGGTGCTATAGGTTTCTGCAGTAATGCCAATTTTTTCATATTCAGTTTTCAATGCCATCAGGCGATCGGTTTCTTTAAGTTGAAGGCTCTTTAAACCTGAAAACAAACCATGCATTCCAAGCATAGCACATGAAGTGATAACGGCTGGGGCAATATCCGGATGATCTGAAAAATTAAATTTAAATTCATTTTCTTTAGTGGAGTCGGATGACTTAGTCAGGTGCACTCCTCTTTCCGTGAATTCTGTAACGACATTAAAAGCCCGGAAGATGTCGCTTATGATTGAATCACCCTGTATGCTTTTCATGGATAATCCTTCAAGTTCCAGATCCACATAATCTGCCAATGCTGATGCTTCATACCAGAACGCCGCAGCTGACCAATCAGGTTCGACCTTAAAATTACAAGGTCGGTAATCCCCTTCCGGAATGAAAATCCGGCTGCGTTCCTGCACCACATGAATTCCAAAATCCTTTAATAACCCGATTGTCATTTTCACGTAAGGGAAAGAAACTGCAGGACCGCTGAGGTGAAGAGTCAGCCCACCTGGAAGTTTCGGACCGATCAGGATTAGGGCAGAAACAAACTGGCTGCTAATGCCGGGATCCACAATAATTTCATGGCCTTTCAGGTAAGTTCCATGTATCATTAAAGGAGGATAACCCAGTTTTGAAAGATAATCAATTCGCGCACCTATCGACTTAAGACCATCTACCAGGATCCCAATCGGCCTTTGTTTCATTCTTTCTGAACCTGTAAGAATCCATTTGCCCGGAACCATTGAAAGGTAGGCTGTGAGAAAACGCATGACCGTTCCGGCATTTGCCGTATCAAGTTCCGACATTGATGCCCAGCCCCTGTGTTCCCGGATCTTTTGCAATAAGTTTTGAAGAAGGATGGTATCATCTGAATCAGAGAGATGTTCTATATCAAGGCTGGCAGTAGTCAGGGTCTGGATGATCAACAACCGGTTACTGATACTTTTGGAAGAGGGTAAACGGATGGAACCTATAAGGTTGCGATTTGTTTTTTTTATCGTAATTGTTTTCATGTTTTTTTTCTTATCGTTCAAGTGTACGATAAAAATCGATAGACTGTGTAATTTCATCCGGTTCACATAGTACTCCCGGGATCGGGTTTCCGATAGACTTTAGTAATGAAAAACGAGCTTCCGAACCTCTTCTTTTTTTATCATGGTCAATGAATTTCATTATAAAATCCAGATCTTCATTATGCAAAGGAAAATATTCGTAATTCGAGAAAATCATGTGGATAATAGCATCCCTTTCTTCTATTTCTAATCCGGTTTTTATTACTGATAAATAGCTTTCGCAAATCATTCCAAGGGTAATGGCATGACCGTGTGCCAGTTTTTCACTGTTCTTCTGCAAAGAAAGGGATTCAAAGGCATGGCCGATAGTATGACCAAAATTGAGGATCTCACGAAGGTTTTTCTCTCTGAAATCCTGTTCAACGATACTGCATTTTATTGCTATAGTCTTAGAAACTATGCCCTCCTGGATTTCATCATATGATTTTTTTTTCAGGAAATCTTCCAAACAAATTGAACGCAGTTCTTCCCATAGCTTTTTATCAGCGACCAGTGCGGTCTTTATGATTTCTCCGAGACCGCTCAGGATAGCATAAGAATCAAGTGATCCCAAAAATCCGGTCGAGATAAAAATGGCATCGGGATTTTGAAATGTGCCAATCTGGTTTTTAATATCTTCAAGATTGATCGCATTTTTTCCTCCAATTGCGGCATCCACCATTCCGAGTAATGTAGTAGGAATATGAATAAAAGGGATTCCACGTTTAAAGGTTGAAGCCACGAATCCCCCGAGGTCAGTGATTACGCCTCCCCCCAGATTAATCAGCAGAGTATGCCGGGAAGCGCTTTTACCCGCAAGTAAATTCCACAGATGTTCCGCTGATTTTAAGGACTTATATTTTTCGCCATCCGGAATCTCCAGGATATCTGCTGTTCTCAAAGATGGAACAGCTAACAGTAAACGATCCATACAGCAAGACCGGACCTTTTTATTAGTAAGTATAAAAATGGAATCTATAAAAGATAATCTATGTTCCAGCCAGGCATTTAATTCATTAAAAACACTGTATCCGGTAAAGATCTCAGTGGCTTTTCCAGCTTCGGTGTTTAATGTAAGTTGCATACTTCTGGATCATCCTTCAGGAAATGCTGCCATCAGGAGATCAATATCCTGGAAAGGCAGGTTAAAATAACGGCTGATAAAGGAATTAGTGCTTATGCCATTGTACAGGTAAACTCCTTGCCTCACCCCGTGATCTGTTTTCAGGAAATTGTCGATCCCTCCTTCTGTACCGATATCGAGGATGATCGGAACGAAGATGTTGTTCAACGCCTGGGATGCCGTATGGGGCACCCGTGATGCAATATTTGGAACGCAATAATGAGTGATGCCATGAACTTTGTACACCGGATTTTTATGGGTAGTCGGATGGGATGTTTCACAACATCCTCCCTGGTCAATACTGACATCGATAATAATGGCACCGTCTTTCATCTGGTTACCATATCCTCAGTGATAAGGCAAGGGGTTTTTCCGTTTTTAGTATGGATGGCCCCGATCACAACATCTGCCGTACGCATTGATTCGAGGATCACTTTTGGATGCAGGATGGAAGTAAAAACGCGCATACCCATGTTGTTCTGCAATCTTCTCAACCGATATACGGAATTATCGAAAACCTTGACCAGGGCGCCTAGTCCTACTGCCGAACGTGTGGCATATTCGCCAACCGTTCCTGAACCAATTATAACTACTTCCGATGGACGGATCCCGGTAAAGCCGCCTAACATCTTCCCTCTTCCATAATCAGGGTCAGAAAGGTACTCGGCCGCAATAAATATTGAAGTGCTACCAGCAATCTCGCTCATGGCACGGATAATCGAAAATGTATTTGCCCTGTCACGGATCAATTCAAATGCTAATGCAGTGACTTTTTTCTGCATGAGTGAACGAAAATATTCTTCTTTCTGGATTCCGATCTGCAAAGCCGAAATGAGAGTTTGACGAGGCTTTAGGAACTCGAGTTCAGTTGGAGTCACAGGTGCGACTTTCAGGATCAGGTCGGATTTGTATACCTCATCAGGCGAATAGACGATTTGACCTCCTGCTTCGCTGTATTCGTGATCAGTAAAATGTGCTGAAACACCAGCCTCTGCCTCTATGAGTACCTTGTGACCATGCCTGGTTAGTAAATTGACTCCATCAGGAACGAGTACGACCCGGTTTTCCAGTGAACTATTTTCTTTTGGAACTCCTATGGTGAATTTGCTTTTTTGCCTGCTAACCTCCAACATTTCTTCCTGTGGCCTGAGAAATTCACTATATTTTAACTTCTGTTCCTCCATGATCTCAAAATTTCATACGAAGATACAAATTTAATTAGCGAGGCGATTACCTGATTAGTCAGCTAAAATTCAATCTGCCGTTGATCTTCCCCCTCAATCTTGATCCTCACCGTATCATCCGGGTAACAAATCCCCCACCAATTCAGGCCATTCAATGAAACAATAAGCGCCAGAATAAATGTAATCTTCATACCCAATGTCAAAAACTTCTTCGGTTTTTTTGATTCTGTAAAAGTCGAAATGAAAGATAGATTCTCCTTTGGAGGTCTTGTACTCGTTGATTATTGCAAAAGAAGGACTTTGAACGATGTCTATGGATCCCAAAACAGAAGAAATAACCTTGATGAAGGTCGTTTTACCAGCACCCATTTTACCGTAAAATGCAAATATCCGCCGGTTGGGATAAGCAGCTAACAATTTTTCCGCTGCAGGCAGTAGGTCAGATTTATTGGTTATAGTCAGAATCAACTCAGTAAATTGTTAAATTTATTGTTTCCGCTTCATGACCACGAACGGGATCATGACTTCTTCGATCGAGACGCCTCCATGCTGAAAAGTATTTTTATAATAATTCACATAATAATTGTAGTTATTGGGATAAGCAAAGAAATCATCATTCATACAGAAAACATAGTTTGAACTCACATTCATTTTCGGAAGAAAGGCTTCCGCAGGGTTTTTGATCTCAAATACTTCGTTATGTTCAAATTTTAATGCTTTACCGGTTTTATACCTGAGATTAGTGTTGGTATTACGGTCACCAAGTATCTTCACCGGGTTGTTTACACAGATCGAACCGTGATCAGTAGTAATTACCACATTGACGTCTTTCTCAGCAAGGAATTTAAAGATATCCAATAGTGGTGAATGTTGGAACCACTGCATTGTAAGCGAACGGTAAGCTTTTTCATCATCTGCCAATTCCCGGATGATCTCCATTTCCGTTCGAGCATGTGAAAGCATATCGACAAAATTGTATACTATAAAATTCAATTTATTCACCATGAGGTTGGGCAATGATTCTACCAATTTCTTTCCATAGGTCATGTTCAGTACTTTGTAATATGAATAACGTATATCCCGTCCATATCGCCTCAGCAGCTCTCCAAGCAATTCCCCTTCATAATTGTTCTTCGTTCCCTCCTCATCTTCATTCATCCAATATTTAGGATATTTCTTTTCGATTTCCGTTGGAAGCAAACCTGCAAATATTGAATTTCTTGCATATTGTGTCGCCGTAGGAAGGATACTGAAATAGATCTCATCTTTTTCAACCCGGAAATATTCTTCAAGAACTGGTTGCAAAACTTTCCATTGATCATAACGGAAATTATCAATTAGGATTACGAATAGCGGCCGATCATCGTTAAGGAGAGGGAAGATTTTCTCTTTGATCAGGTTATGCGATTGAACAGGTTTGTCAATGTTTTTGTTATTCAGCCAATTAAGGTAGTTTTTTTCAAAGAATTTCGCGAATGCATGATTTGCTTCATCTTTCTGCATTTTTAATATTTGATTCATCCCTTCGTCCTCGGATTTCTCTAGTTTCAGTTCCCAGTAAATGATCTTTTTGTACACTTCGCCCCATTCTTCATAGGTTAATTTTGGACTTATCTCCATGCCGATATTTCGGAATTCCTGTTGGTACTGGAATGATGTTTTCTCGCTGACCAGTTTTTTTGTCTCCAGGTTTTTCTTCAGGCAAAGCAGAATTTGATTAGGATTTACTGGCTTGATGAGATAATCGGAGATATTTGATCCAATTGCATCCTCCATGATCGTTTCTTCCTCGCTCTTTGTGATCATAACAACAGGAAGATTAGGAAAATCGGATTTCATAATCATTAGAGTTTCAATCCCCGACAATCCCGGCATCTGTTCATCCAGAAAAACAATATCAAAATCTTTCTTTTTTAAAAGTTCGACAGCCTCCTGGCCATTGTTCGAAGTATCTACCTCGTAACCCTTTTCTTTTAAAAAAATAATGTGTGGTTTCAATAAATCAATTTCATCATCCACCCATAAAATATTTGTTTTTATCATGGTTCTCTAATTTATCGTATAGGATAAAATGTCGTAATATTGCTTTTATTGTCCATCTAATGTATTTTTATCATCTTTTAACAAAGTTTCAAGGAATCCGGTGATGAATCACTTGCCCGATAAACGAAAAATTATTAACGATCCTGTTTATGGATTAATTACATTACCTAATGCACTGATTTTCGAAATCATTGAACATCCATGGTTTCAGAGGTTGCGTAGGATCCTTCAACTCGGGTTGACGCATTATGTTTATCCCTCAGCCGTTCATACAAGGTATCAGCATGCTTTGGGCGCTATGCATCTGATGACTCAGGCAGTAGATGTATTGAGGTCGAAAGGTATTTTGATTTCCGAAGAAGAAGAAGAAGGTGTTCTTTGTGCCATTTTGTTGCATGATATTGGTCATGGCCCATACTCCCATGCATTAGAGCAAACCATGGTAAAAGGTCTTTCTCACGAAGATCTTTCTCTGCTGATGATGGATTCACTAAACGATTTTCTTAATCATCAATTAGATATTGCAAATAAGATATTCCGGAACGATTATCCAAAAAATTTTTTGCATCAGTTAGTTTCAAGTCAGTTGGATATGGACCGGCTTGATTACCTCTCTCGCGACAGTTTTTTTACTGGTGTGGCAGAAGGTGTTATCAATACTGATCGTATTATAATGATGCTTACCGTTGTTAACGATCAACTCGTGGTGGAAAGCAAGGGCATTTATTCGATTGAAAAATTCATTATCGCAAGGCGGTTGATGTACTGGGAGGTCTATCTTCATAAAACCGTTATCGCTGCGGAATATATGCTGGTAAACATACTAAAACGGGCCAAGGAATTGGCTTCAGAAGACATCCCGATGTTCGGGTCACCGGTACTGCATCTGTTTCTTTACTCCAACATCAGAATTGAACATTTTCTTGAAGAACGAAAATGGATCGGGGATTTTGCAAAGCTGGATGATTACGACATTCTTTCTGCCATCAAAGTTTGGATGACCCATCCCGATCCTATTCTCTCCTGGTTATGCAAAAACCTGATCGAGAGGCACCTTTACAAGGTCGAGATCCAGAACGAACCCTTTGACAGGGAGTATGTGGCTCTTCTGAAAGATAAAACTGCAGCACAATTCCGGGTAAATGATGACGAGATCGGCTATTTTGTCGTGGAAGGTACTGTTACAAATAATGCCTATAATCCCGAACATGATCGCATCCGGATTCAATTTCGTAACAATGAACTGATTGATGTATCCGAAGCATCCGATCAGCTTAATATTTCTGTTCTATCCACCCCTGTAAACAAATACCTCTTGTGTTATCCAAAAAACTTGGTAACCTGACTTGTTGCCCGGAAAATATTTTCTCTCTTATTGGAAATTAATTGGTAACTTGCGTGCCATTTCAAAATGTAATTATCTATAATAAAGAGTATTGATGGAGTTTACCGCGCGACAGATCGCTGAAATTCTGAGGGGTAAAGTTGAAGGGGATCCGGAGGTAGTTGTATCCAGACTCGCAAAAATCGAAGAAGGCCTTCCCGGGACCATAACCTTCCTTGCTAACCCACTTTACACCCCTTATATTTATACAACAAAGTCGTCAATAATTGTAGTTAATGAGGATTTTATTCCTATTCAACTCATTTCCGGCACGCTGATCAGAGTTGAAAATGCTTATACATCTTTTGCAAAGCTTTTGGAATTATTTCAAAATCAGCAATCCGATAAAAAAGGGATTTCTCCCTATGCTTTCATTTCCAAGAATGCAAAGACCGGTGAAGATGTTTATATTGGGGAATTTGTTTTTATTGGCGAAAATGCCGTGATTGGTAACCGGGTTCAGCTCTTTCCCCAGACCTTCATTGGCGATAATGTTATCATTGGTGATAATACGACTATTTTTGCGGGGGTGAAGATCTATCACGATTGTGTAGTAGGCTGTGACTGCACCCTTCATTCGGGTATTGTAATTGGCGCCGATGGATTTGGGTTTGCTCCTCAAGCTGATAACCAGTACAAGAAGGTGATCCAGGCAGGTAATGTTGTAATACACGATAATGTTGAGATTGGGGCAAATACTACAATCGATCGGGCAACATTGGGATCGACGATCATCCATCGCGGCGTTAAGATTGACAACCAGGTTCAGCTTGCACACAATGTTGAGGTAGGTGAAAATACTGTGATCGCAGCACAGACTGGAGTTTCGGGTTCAACAAAGATTGGGAAAAACTGTATGATTGCTGGCCAAGTTGGAATAGTTGGACACCTGAACATAGGTGACAATGTGAAGATTGGTGCCCAGTCAGGGATAGAACATGACATAAAAGATGGCGGTATATTCCTAGGCACCCCTGCACTTGAAGCAGGGAAAACCCGTCGATTATATGTTTATTGGCGAACTTTCGACCAATTGGCAAAGAGGATTTTCCAACTGGAAAAATTATTAAAGAAAGATTGACAGTTTCATATTCTATTGAAAATTATGAGCGATAAGCAAAAAACTTTAAAAATCCCTATAAGTGTCTCAGGAGCTGGTCTTCATACCGGAAACGAAGTGACACTCAATTTTTTTCCTGCACCAGTAAATTTTGGCTATAAATTTAAGAGAATAGACCTGAATCCCGACATTGAAGTACCTGCAAATGTGGAGCATGTGGTGGATACTTCAAGAGGAACCAGTATCGAATATAAAGGGATCCGGATCGATAGCATCGAGCATGTTCTGGCAGCGTTAGCAGGACTCGAGATTGATAATGTTCTGGTAGAACAGAATCAATCCGAGACGCCCATCCTTGACGGCAGCTCACAAATCTATGTAGAGAAGTTCCTGGAATCAGGAATCGTTGAACAAGAAGCTCCCAGAAAATATTTTGAATTGGCCTCTAACGTCACTTATACGAATACAGCGAAGAAAGTACAGATCCTGGCCATTCCGGCAAAAGAGCTTAAGTTTTCGGTGATGATTGATTATGATTCTAAGGTGCTACCTTCTCAAAATGCTGTCCTTACCAAAATCAGCCAGTTCAGGGATGAATTTGCCCCTTGCCGGACCTTTGTTTTCCTTCATGAGCTGGAATTTCTCCTCAACAATAACCTGATCAAGGGAGGTGACCTGAGCAATGCAATCGTATTCGTAAACCGCGTAGTTTCCCAGAAAGAGATGGACCATCTTGCACATATTTTCAATAAACCACGCGTCGAAGTGTTACAAGAAGGCATCCTGAACAACCTGGAATTAAAATTTCCGAATGAACCTGCCAGGCATAAATTACTTGATATGATCGGCGATCTCGCACTCATTGGGATGCCAATCAAAGCGCATATCATAGCCAGCCGCCCTGGTCATTATTCAAATATTGAATTTGCAAAACTGATCAAAAAGCAGCTAATGCTGCAACAGAGGACAGAAAAAATTCCGCATTTTGACTTTAACAAGAAACCTGTCTATGATATCATCCAGATCCAGAAGATACTTCCCCATCGGCCGCCTTTCCTCCTGATCGACAGGATCCTAGAACTCAGTGACCACCATGTAGTCGGGTTGAAGAATGTGACGATGAATGAATCCTTTTTTATTGGTCATTTCCCGAATGAACCGGTCATGCCTGGCGTATTAATGATAGAGGCTATGGCACAAACCGGCGGGATCTTTGCATTAAGTTTTGTTCCTGACCCAGAAAATTATGTGACCTATTTCCTCAAGATCGAGAATGTGAAGTTTCGTCAAAAGGTAATTCCGGGAGATACTGTAATTTTCCAAAATACACTGATTGGGCCAATACGGCACGGGATCTGCCGCATGCAAGGCCAGGCTTTCGTAGGAAATAAAATTGTAATGGAAGCAGAATTAATGGCTCAAATTCAAAAAAAATAGAAAAGCTTATGAATCAACCTTTAGCATATGTCAATCCTCAGGCAAAAATCGCCCCGAATGTGGTTATTGAACCATTTGTCAGTATCGATAAGAATGTGATTGTCGAAGAAGGTACCTGGGTCGGTTCTAATGTTACCATCCTGGAAGGTGCCAGGATAGGGAAAAATTGCAGGATATTCCCTGGAGCAGTGATTTCTGCAATTCCTCAGGATCTGAAGTTTTCAGGTGAAGATACAATTGTCAAGATAGGTAACAATGTCACCATTCGTGAGTTTGTGACCATAAACCGTGGGACAAAAGCAAGTTACGAGACTGTTATTAACGACAATACCCTTTTGATGGCATATACACATGTTGCTCACGATTGCATAATCGGGAGCAATGTCGTTCTTGGAAATGCAACTAATTTGGCTGGTCATATTGTTATTGACGACTGGGCAATCCTTTCAGGCATGGTTGCTGTTCACCAGTTCAGCCATATCGGTACACATTGCATGATCTCCGGAGGATCACTGGTCAGGAAAGATGTACCTCCTTATACAAAGGCAGCAAGAGAACCACTATCCTATGTGGGAGTCAATTCAATTGGACTTCGCCGTCGTGGATTTACAATGGAAACCATTAATCTTATCCAAGATATATACCGTATCATCTACCTTAAAGGATACAATGTGACCCAGGCACTGGAAATCATAGAAGCCGAAGTAGAAGCAACCCCCGAACGGGATGAGATCCTATCGTTCATCTCTAATTCAAGCCGTGGTATCATGAAAGGTTATTCCAAATTAACTGCAAAATAAAAATTACGACAGGTTTTATTGCTGTAATCATCATTTGTAGTCTATATCCCTGTGAATATTATTCTTTCCGAAACCGGTAAAAAGTTCAAAACCGAATGGATCTTTCGGGGACTCAGCTATTCATTCGAAAAAGATCATGCCTATGCAATTTTGGGAAGAAATGGCTCAGGAAAATCGACCCTTTTGCAGATCATAGCTGGCAGTATACACCCATCATCGGGAAATGTAACTTATCATAAGGGCGGACAGGAAATCCCTGTGGAAAAGATTTTTCAGCACCTGTCCTTTGTTGCACCTTACCAAGAGCTTATCGAGGAATTTACATTACGGGAAATTCTCGATTTTCATTTCTTTTTTAAGTCACCTGTTCCGGGATTTACTATAAATAATATCATCGATAGGATTGGCTTTAAGGATACCGGTAGTAAAACAATACATTTCTTTTCTTCAGGAATGAAACAACGTGTCAAACTGATCCTTGCTTTGTTCAGTGATGTTTCAATTGTTCTGCTGGACGAACCGGCAATGAACCTTGACGAGAACGGGATAAATTGGTATCTTCAGCTGGTGAATGAAATGGCAAAAAACAGGATAATCATTGTTTGTTCTAATCTTCAACAGAAAGAAACCTTATTCTGTCAGGAAAAATTATTTATTGAACACTTTAAACCACAAAGACTCATCTGAAAAAAGGTCAGGCTCTTATCTGCATGTTTTTCCGTTATTTTTCAGAATAAAACAGATTGAAAGAGACCACAGATTCAAAATAAATGACTAATTTTGCACCCCAATTATTTCGTTATCAATAAATATTCTATGGCAACAACCGCTGATATCAGAAATGGTTTAGTAATTGAATACAACGATGATCTATTTTCAATTGTAGAATTTCAGCATGTTAAACCGGGCAAAGGACCGGCATTCATCCGTACAAGACTTAAGAACCTTAGAACCGGCAGAGTTATTCCCAACACCTTTGATTCCGGTGTCAGGATCAATGTGGCAAGAGTCGAAAGAAGAAAGTACCAATATTTGTATAAAGACGATTCCGGCTATCATTTTATGAATACTGAATCCTTTGAGCAAACGTTTATACCTCCAGAAATGATCAATGCGTCCGCCTTCCTCAAGGAAGGTCAGGAAGTCGAGATTCTTTTCCATGTTGATACCGAAACCCCGCTTACCTGCGAACTTCCTACTTATGTGGTGCTTAAGGTCACCTATACAGAACCTGGTATGAAAGGCAATACTGCAACCAATTCTATGAAGAATGGTACTGTTGAAACCGGAGCAACGGTCAGAATACCTCTTTTTATTGAGACAGGAGAATTGATCAGGGTGGATACACGCACGGGTGATTATTCAGAAAGGGTGAAGGCATAAAGAATTAATTAACGATGCCGGGCCCGGATTAATATTTTTTTAAATTATTGATAATGAAATTTGATTCTCCTCAGACACTTAAAGAGATTGCTGGTCTCATACATGCACGGTTTTCAGGCGACCCGGATTTTATGGTTTACGGTTTAAATGAAATCCACATGGTTGAACCTGGTGACCTGACCTTCGTTGACCACCCTAAATATTATAACAAAGCTTTATACTCAAATGCTTCCACTATCCTGATTAACAAAGAAATGGATTCACCAGTAGGCAAAGCACTAATCTTCTCCGATCACCCATTTGATGATTATGTATTCCTGGTAAAATCGTTTCGTCCATTTGAAAGGGCTTTATCTGCCATCAGCCTTTCTGCCAATGTAGGAGAAGGGACTGTTATCCAACCAGGCGCTTTCATAGGGAATCATGTGAAGATCGGAAAGAATTGCCTTATCCATGCCAATGTTAGTATTTATGATCATTGTGTTATCGGTAATAATGTTATAATTCATTCCGGTGCTGTGATCGGCGCAGATGCCTATTATTTTCAGCGACGTGCCGAAGGTTATACAAAGTTGGAATCCTGTGGCCGGGTTGTACTGGAGGATAATGTGGAAGTGGGTGCGCTGACCAGTATCGACAAAGGTGTTTCCGGAGATACATTTATATCCTTCGGGACAAAATTCGATAACCATGTCCAGGTTGGCCACGACACCTATATCGGTAGAAATTGCCTTATCGGTGCACATTGCGCTATTGCCGGGGTGACTCGTATCGAAGACGATGTAATTCTCTGGGCAAGGGTTTCTGTAAATAAGGACCTTGTTATTGGGGCTAAAGCAGTTGTGCTGGCTACTTCCGGAATCGATAAATCAATTGAAGGAGGTAAAATCTATTTTGGCTCACCTGTTATGGAAGCCCGCAAGAAATGGCGTGAATTGGCCGCTATCCGCAATCTTCCTGATATTCTGCAGAAACTGAAGTAATTCCTTATTCTTCCTTTGTGGAGTGAAGTTCGCCAACTGACTTATCCTTAGGTAAGTAATACAAGTCGAGTGCAACCAGAATGGCAATAAATCCCCAGAAAGGAACAGATGCTTTATCTGTGTCAAGAAAATCATTCATGGTTCCATGGAAATAATAAGTGATCAGACCCAATAAAACCGAAAGACTTATCATTTTAATCTCTTTCGAATCGGTTCTTTTATAAACGTGCAATCCTGTACGGATTACAAAAATAAGGATGACTATCACCAATAACATTCCCAGCATGCCTGATTCTGCAAGTGGACCAATGTATTCGCTATGGGCATTCCCCTTATCTCCGGCATTGGTACTGATGCGGGTTTTTTCACTGTACCTCTGATATGGAGCATATTCAAACTGGTACGTTCCCGGTCCGAAACCCAGCATGGGTCTATCCTGAAACATTCTTATTGCAGATGCCCAGCGGTTCAGGCGTTCCAGGTTGGAATCATCGGTTGTAACATTTGAAATGGACTGAACATGTTCAATGAAATTGGCAGAAGTTCCTTGTTTGTTTTTTTCAAGTTTTTGCCAGATATCATTTTGAAATAAGAAGAATATACCAAGTATGATTCCAAATGAAAGCAGGATCCACTTCCATTTTATTTTCAGTGCGATGATAAGATAAACCAAAATAGCGAATGCTAAACTAACCCAGGCAGCCCTGCTATAAGAAAGGATCAGTGCCATAACGAGAAATATAAGTACAAGAAATGAGAAAAAACGGGTTGTTTTCGAATAAGTCTTAAAAAAAGAGAAACCGACAAATAAAGGGATAAACAATGCCAGTATGGCACCGTATGCAGTATGATCATTATAAAAAGGTTCCATCACCCAATGTCCTGACTTCTCGGAGAAACCCCATAAATAATGATTGTACGTTGTATAAAAAATCACGGCTACGAGAGGAATAGCATAAAGCCAGATAAATGAGCGGATATTCTTCATCTTCCTGAACAGCAGAATTCCGACAAGGTAAAAAGGAATGACAAACCATAGTCTTGCCGTCAGTGCTTTAATTGAAACAATAGGAATCTGGCTGGTAATGCTGGTAATAAACATCCAGGCGAGGCTAATCAAAATAGCAATGGTCAGCGGATGTCTTAAGAATCTTCCTGTCGTAATTATCAGAATAAAAAAGTTTAATAATGAACAATGCCATGACGCCTGCCATCAAAGGTTCGGTGGGAAGTGAAAGTCCCCATCCAAATTGGGGAATTATAATATTGATTGCAAGCGGTGTGAAAAATGCAGTCAGAAGGAGGATCTTGTCAAGTGAATAAAAATACATATACAGGATCACGGCAAGAACCGGAATCAGGAGTGTCCAGTAGATATCCTGAAGAATAAAATATACATTAAGTACAATAAAAATTGCACTAATAGCATATACCCATCTTATTTTTGTTCTTTCCAGCAACTTATCAAAGATGAATTTTGGTCAAACAGTTGTTTGTATCTCTGGCCTTTTCTTCCGGTTTTCGATGATCCCGATAACAAGGATAGCCAGAAATAATGATGCCAAGGCAGAAACCACGACGATGATCCATCTGACGGGATATCCCTTTTTATCAGCCGGGAACGGTTTATTCAGCACATTAACATAGGTATAGTTACGGTTCAGGTCGAGGATGGCGCGATCATAATCAAGTTTAAATGCGCTATAATCTTTCGTTATGGCAATCATCAGGTTCGATAACATTTCCCGCTCTCCCCCTCTTTCTTCCAGGTTTATTTTTAAACGGTTCACTTCACTGCCCTTGCTACCGGAACCTCCTCCAGAGAGGTAAGCCCGCATCACTTCCCTGGTCTGGTTTGGATAATCGAGTAATCCATATTTAACGCCAAGTTCCCTTGAACGTTGTTGAAGTGAATCCAATTCCTTCTTTTTGTAATCAGTGACTGTCTTATAATTGATAACAACCTCCCTGAATTTTTCTTTATGAAGTCCACGAAGTTTAAAATTGTATTGGTTCATAATCTCATTAACCATATCACATGCGATCTTTGGATCTTTATCCCAGACCTCGATGATCACTGCATCATAAGGCGTTTTCGATATTTTAACATTCTGGCCATATTCCCACAATAAGGTACTTGTAAAATATTCGTAAGCCGGATCTATCCCATAATGTCTCGGCAAATCAAACTTTTTAACAACACTATCACGGATATCTTTCGATTGAAGCACCTGCATCATTTGTTCACTGAGGCTTTCATCTGCATATGCGGATATGTTGGAAGGATATAAAACAGCAAATGATTTATATAGTGGTGTAATGAAAATTGAACTGGAGAAAAAAGCAGCGAGAATCGCAGCAGCCACTACAATTATCGCAAGATGAATCTTCCAGCGAATAAAAATCTGAATTAAGCTTTTACTTTTAAAGTAATCTTCCATAATTGTTTAATTTAGGAATTTAAATTTTATATTTCTCGGTTCAGGAAAGATGGAATTTCTTGTGTGATTCATATACACTGATCTTCTCTATTATTATGATGACGATGATGGTGAAAAATAAAGCAGAAAAAGTGGACACGAGTACGATCAACCATTGAACAGGATAAGATTTTCGTTCGGCTTTGTAAGCATTATTCACGATGAACTTTTGAGGCAGATCTTCTTCTGCATCAACCTTGGCTTCCTTGAATTTCGCTTGCAGTAATGTCAACTGATGGGTTTTAAACTCTAAGGCATTCTTCAATGACATATAGATACCTCCGTATTTGCCAAGTACATCCAGCCTTTTTTGTAACGCAGCCATCGCTGACCTGTTGTTGTTACTTGTCGCTATAGCCATTTGTGTATTCAGTGCCTGCGATTGATATTCCACATCATTTACACCAAGTTTTCCGATCGCGACCAAAGAATCCGTAATCTTGTCCACTTCTGTCTTTAATAAATTGTACTCGGTTTCCACAAGTTTGTAACCGGAGTAAGCTCTTTGCCGTTGCATTTGATTCTTTGCAGAGTCAAGAAGATCAGCAATTTTATTAGCAATATCAGCCGCTATTTGCGGATCTCTATCTAAAACCGATATCTGTACTGCCATGTATTCTGTACGGCGGAAAGTAATGTTCTTGTCGTATTCTTTATAAAGGGATTCACTTTTGTACCTGGAGGAAGAATCGATCCCATAATGTTTAAGAAGATTGAACTTCTGAATGATCCGATCGCGTATTTTATTGGAACTTAAAATTTGTAAAAGTTGTTCTGCTTGTTCGTCTTCACCGAAGGAAACAAGATCCTGTCCTTTTGCCGATTGATCACTCAATAAAGCTTTTGAAACTGAACTGCTGCTTGCCGGATACATAATAACGGTGGATTGAAATTTTGGTGTTATGAACCACGGACAAGAGAAGAACCATGAACCAAGAGCAGCAATAATAATTACAATTATCAGCGGCTTTCTCCATTTATATAAAAATATGATCAGGCTGCCAGAATCAAAATTCTCATTCCTTTTCACTTCATTTGTCATATGATCAAAGATCAAATATTTCCCAAAATTATTGTTTTTTCATGAAACCGCAAAAAGTAAAGATCATTGGAGAGAATGTCCGGTTTAACGATCTTCACGGATGATCTGGAGCATAGACTTCAGGTTAAGAAGTTTTAACGCTGCAGCAAAACCTAAAGAAAGGACGATCATCAGGAAAAAGTTCAATAACCAGGAATTACGGGAAGATCCGATACCCAGTTGTCTGAGATCCACGGCTTTCGATATGAAATTCAGAAGAATTACTCCAACTACAAAAAAAAGAAGAGTAAGAAGATAACGGTAATTTATTTTGAATTTAAATATTTTTTGGACGATGATTACTTGAATGATAGCAATAAAAAACTGGGTAACCAGGCTAGCATAAGCTGACCCGACCGCCATCAAACGTGGAATCAGGATCAGGTTCATACTAAAATTTATCATTAAACCGATGAGTGAGATGATGTTCAGTTGCTTGAGATTGCCATTTGCAGTCAACAGGGTTCCAAAGATGTACGTAGTAGAAACAGCCACGAATCCGCCCATTAATAGTTTAAATACCTGTGCTGATCGCTCGAAGTTCTCCCAATAAAGAAGTTTCATAATCTCATTGCTGTAAAAGATGCAACCGAATGCAACGATGACTGATATTGTTATCAGAAGGGTGAATGACAATTTCACCATTTTCTCCACTGATTCTTTCCTTTTGATCATCCGTGAAAAAACCGGGATCAGAAGCACGGAAAATAGATAAGCAATCATGTTGGCCGCATCCAATAAACGAAAACCGTTTGCATAAATCCCAACCTGAAATGGGGCTGTGTTAATTGCATTATTTGGAGCGACGGCTTTGTCAGGTAACAGTTTACCCAGCATGACCGGGTCAAGCCGGTTGTATAAGGTCATCAGAAGCACCAGTGAAGCAAACGGAAGGCTGCGTTTAATGATCATCAGGAAGAACGGCCAGTTAACTCTGAGTTTACGGAAGCTGGCTTTTTTGATCACTATTAGGGATGCAATCAGTACTGTAATCCCATAAGCTGCTGTTTGCGAGTAAACGAACCATTCGATCTTAAATTTTGAACCGGTAAAATGTCCCCACAACAATATACTGCAAAACAGGATCATGAGCATACGGTCCAAAACAGATAGGACGCTGTCAGTTTTAAACATCAACAAACCTGAAACATTCGACCTCAGGTACAGAATAAATGAGGTAAGAATCTGATTAAATGCCAGCCATACCAAGAGTTTCATCTGGTCGGCATTATATTTCATGAGAAACGCCACTGTAAAGGCAATAAAAATATAGAGAATAGCAAGCAAAAACTTTAATACTACAATAGCGGAAAAATGCTTGTTAAGCAACTGTTGATTCTGAGCAATGTTCCGATTATTGAAATTTGTTATTCCAAGATCCAGGAAAATATTGAAAAGGAAAGAAAAGTTGAGCAGATTAAAATAAAATCCATAATCCATGGCGCCAACTACGTTCTGAACGTTCCTGTCAATGGCAAAAATCCACACCGGTTTGATTAAAAGGTTGAGCAAAAGCATCAACCCAAGGTTCGTCAGAAATTTTCGCTGCATAAAAAAGGAAAAGCTTCTGGGATCAGAAACTTTTCATCAAAACATGAAAAATAATTCGGATATTTGCTACAAAGTTAAAAATTAAACTTTTGATTTAGCAACAATAATCCTTTATTTTAGGCATCTGATGAACATTGCTGTCAATACACGGTTGTTGATTAAAAATAAACTTGACGGAATCGGATGGTTTACTTTTGAATCCTTGAAAAGGATCACGACACAGCATCCCGAACATCATTTCTATTTCATCTTCGACCGGCGCATTAATCCTATTTTTATATTTTCTTCCAACATTACACCCATTGTGCTCTATCCTCAAGCCAGGCATCCCCTGCTTTTTTGGTTCTGGCTCGAATGCAGATTACCGGGATTGCTCAAGCATTTGAATCCCGATCTTTTTCTTTCACCTGATGGTTACCTTTCGTTGAAAACAGGAATAAAATCACTTGCCGTATTCCACGACCTTAATTTTGAACACTATCCTAAGGATCTGCCATTTGCTTTCCGGGTTTATTACCGTCATTTTTTTCCAAAGTTTGCTAAAAAAGCCATCAGGATAGCTACAGTTTCGGAATTTTCAAAATGGGATATCAGCGAACAATATGGAATATCGCCACAACAGATTGATGTTGTTTACGACGGGGCTAATGAATTGTACAAGCCCCTTTTTCCTGAAATGATTTCTGCCACAAGGGAGAAATACGCTTCAGGATGTCCTTATTTCCTTTTTATCGGTTCTATCCATCCAAGAAAAAACCTGGTAAACTTATTCAGGGCATTCGACATTTTCCGTAAAGATCATCACGGGAGGATCAAATTACTGATTGTAGGAGCACGAAAATGGTGGACGAAAGAGATCAGCAATGCTTATAGGGAGATGCAGTTTTCGAGCGATGTGGTCTTTATTGGACGGTTGAACGCAGAAGAATTGACACAAGTTCTGGGCGCCTCTCTTGCCCTTACTTATGTTTCATATTTTGAAGGATTTGGAATTCCTATAGTCGAAGCTTTCCGTTGCGGTGTTCCCGTCATTACGTCCAACGTAACTTCCATGCCGGAGGTGGCTGGAGAAGCTGCTTTGCTGGTGGATCCATTCCAAGCTGATTCTATTGCCAGAGCAATGAAATTGCTTGCTGAAGATACTACTCTGCGGAATGATTTAATCGGAAAGGGCCTGGAGAGAAAAAACGAGTTTACCTGGCAGAGAACTGCTGACCTGCTTTGGGATTCAATTGAAAAAGCAATTAAATCAAGCTAACCCAATGAATATACTTTTGCTTGGTTCCGGAGGCAGGGAACATGCCATCGGATGGAAACTGTCAACGAGCCCGAAAGTAACCAATTTGTTTATAGCACCGGGAAATGCCGGAACTTCGACTATCGGAAAGAATGTCCCTCTCTCCCTAAGTGATTTTCCTTCTATAGGGCAATTTGTTTTAGATAACAAGATCAGTATGCTCATCGTAGGGCCCGAAGATCCACTGGTGAATGGTATTGCCGATTTCTTTCTTAAAGATGAACTTCTTAAAGACATTCCTGTCATAGGCCCTCTCAAACAGGCCGCTATACTTGAAGGATCAAAGGAATTTGCCAAACAGTTCATGATCCGGCATAATATACCTTCTGCTGCTTACAGAGCCTTTTCAAAAAAAAATATGGATGAAGGAATTGCATTCATCGGCCATTCGCGTCCGCCTTATGTCCTAAAAGCCGACGGATTGGCTGCAGGTAAAGGTGTCGTGATCTGCCTGACCGAAAAGGAGGCAAGAAAAGAACTGCATTCCATGCTCGTGGAATCGAAATTTGGAACTGCATCAGCACGTGTGATCATTGAAGAATTTCTGAAAGGAATAGAACTTTCCGTGTTTGTCCTGAGCGATGGCAAAACATATAAGATCCTTCCTGAAGCCAAGGATTATAAGAAAATCGGAGAAGGAGACACAGGAGCTAATACGGGAGGCATGGGATCGGTTTCTCCAGTACCATTCGCTGATAAATCATTCATGAAAAAGGTAGAGAGCAGGATCATTATTCCTACTATTGAAGGATTAAAAAAAGAAAATATCGAGTATCGGGGATTTATTTTTTTCGGACTTATCAACGTAGATGGAGATCCTTATGTTATTGAATATAACTGCAGGATGGGAGATCCTGAGGCGGAATCTGTAATTCCACGCATAAAAAACGACCTAATTGATCTTTTCACTGCAATAGCTTTGCAGAAACTTGAAAAAGAAGTGATTCTTACTGATCCAAGGTCAACTGCCACGATAATGTTAGTTTCAAAAGGCTATCCTGATCTATATGAAAAAGGGAAAGTAATAACCATAAAAGGAAAGATACGTACAAGCATGCTCTTTCACGGTGGTACAAAAATAGAACCAACATCGGGAAATACCGTCACCAACGGGGGAAGGGTGATTGCCCTCACTTCTTTTGGAAATTCAATTAAGGAAGCACTCTCTGTATCATACTCAAATGCAACAAAAATTGAGTTTGAAGGCAAACAATACAGAAGGGATATCGGGTTTGATCTATAACTTATAATGCAGAAATTCAAAATAAAAAGAAACTGTGACTTAGGACTAGTAATTAAAATCCAATACAAATACCCAATGCCAAATATCTAGTACCTAATACCCATTTATCTTCGCCATGATCCTACGCTTCTTTCGATCCGGTTTTCCTATACAGTATATCACGATCGGCATCATTGGCGCTCTGTTATGGAGCCGTGCGTTTATTGATCCCCCCGGAATGCCGGCACCTGATGGCCCGGTTCCACTTTATAGCCTGTTTTATAGTCTGCTTTACAATTCGCCCCATTTGGCTTGCATCCTTGGTTTTATTCTTACCCTTCTGTCAGCATTTCTGCTAAACCGGTTGCTGACAGAAAACGAAGTTGTTCTGAAAAATTCCTCTCTCTCTGCTCTGATATTTATCGGATTAATGAGTTATTTCCCATTTTTTCTGACTTTACACCAATTAAGCATTGTTTCTTTCTTTCTGCTGATGATACTGGAACGACTTTACAAATCCTATAGCAAATCGGAATCGCTTGAACTTAACTACGTTGCCGGATTTCTAATCGGTATTGCCTCGCTATTCTATCTGCCATTTATACTTTTTTTCCTTTTTCTTCTAATCTCTTTTATAATTTTCCGGAACATTGACTGGCATGAGTGGGTTGGTTCTTTTATCGGGCTGGTCACTCCCTTTATATTTCTATCGGTCTATTATTTCTGGTACGATAAATTTATAATCAAAGTAAATGAGTATAAGAAGTTTTTTATGATCTCTTTTAACCTAGTTCCACTCCGCGAACCGACTTTTGTTATTTTGAGTGTTATTATTATTATTCTGTTGATATTCGGGATGACCACTGGCCTTTCTGGGTTATCTGAAAAAAAAGTTGAGACCAGAAAGAAGACGGCCCTTCTTATCTGGCTTATTCCTGTAATGATATTTTCAATCCCTTTCTCAGCAAGTCTTCTGAGATATCACATCCTGATCTCATTTATCACTTTGTCCGGGTTGTTGAGTATGTATCTTTTGAAGATCAGAGATACATTCCGGGTAGAAATCGTCTTTGTAGGCATTCTGTTGATTTTATTGCTGAATAACTTGTTATCGGGTTTATTATAACATGAATCATATTTCACTATGCTAAAGAGTTTCTACTCTCATGAATGTATCGAAGCGGGCTGTGATGAAGCTGGAAGAGGATGCCTGGCTGGTCCTGTATTTTCTGCAGCAGTAATCTTGCCAAAAAATTTCAGGAATGAATTTCTCAATGATTCTAAAGTGCTGACCCCGAGACAGCGCGATAAGATGCGAATCCTTATTGAATCTGAAGCCATTGCATGGGCCGTTGCCAGTGTTGATGCCCCCGAAATCGATAAGATCAACATTCTGAATGCCTCCATTCTCTCTATGCACAAGGCCATCGCCGATCTACAAATAATTCCACAGTTTCTTCTTATCGATGGAAACCGTTTTCATTGTTACCCGGGTATTCCTCATCGTTGCATTGTTAAAGGTGATGCAAAATATCTTTCTATTGCAGCTGCTTCTATTCTTGCGAAAACGCACAGAGATGAATTCATGAAGGAATTGCATGAGAAATTTCCAGTATATGACTGGGTCAACAATAAAGGGTATCCCTGCAAAAAACACAGGGAAGGTTTGTATAAATATGGTATCTCACCCTATCACCGCAGAAGCTATAATCTTTTTGGACAACTCAGGCTTGACATTAAATGACAGCATTTTATTTAATATATTAAGAATTTTTTCCGGAATGCATGCAATTTACATCTAAATTTGATCTTTTGATTTTCATTGAATACCGGTTTCATGCGGAATATCAAACTGACCGTTATCGTTTTTAGCATTTGCTTCCTGATCATCGGACTCGTATATTTTTCCTGGATGCTTTATCAGAAACTTCCTGGACAAAATGAGTCTCCTTTGAAAGCGATTTCTGAAAATACCGCATTGATCATTCAGGTAAACCGACCTTATGAACTCTCACAGGATATACTCAGCCAGAATCTTCTATGGAAAGAATTAAAGGTCGTACCTTACTTTTCTTCTTTAAAAAATGATGTCAGTAGAATTGATTCTCTGATAAAGACCAATAAACAGCTTTTACAGGTCATAAAAAAGTACCCATTATATATGGCTATGACTATGGTGACCCGGTCGTCATATGGATTCCTCTTTCTAAGCTCCATTCCGGAAAAAAATGGTGAAGATCTCATTACAGGACTTCTTGAAGATAATATCAAGGGGAAGATCAGCATCCTGAAAAACCAATATGGTTCTGCAAACCTGGTAAGAGTAACGCTGAAAAGCAACCGGGAACCTTTTTATTTCGCTGTTAGAAAGGGGGTCTTTATGGGAAGCCGCTATCCTGAATTGGTAACCAAAGCTATCGATCAATTGTACCTGAATATTCCGTCACTTTCTGGTTCAAGCTTTCAAAAAGTGGAAAAAACCACCGGGAAAAAGGTGGATGCCAATATATATGTAAATTATCATCTGATCCGGTCTTTCGTTTCAAACCTACTTCAGCCCGATCAGCAGAATGAAACATATAAAGTTGGCTGGTTTGCTGATTGGAGTGGACTGGATGTCATTTTAAAAAAAGATGAGATGCTCATCAATGGGTTCACAACCATTGCAGATACTGGCTCGCAGTACATGGGAATCTTTTCAGGGCAGTCGCCCCAAAAGACAAGAATGATGAGCATACTTCCCGATAATATCTCCCGGTTCATATGGCTGGGATTTAACACTATTGGAGATTTTTATGGAAATTTTCAATCATTTGCCTCTAAACACGAAGGCTACACTGACAATAACCAGGAATTTCAGGATTTTGAAACCCAAGAACAGGTTGTCGTGAAAGATTACTTCCTGCCATGGATGGGGTCAGAACTTTGCATAGCAAGGGCACTAAATAACCCTGAGACCATACGGGAAGATCCATATGCTATTGCAAAAGTCAATAACAAACAGCTCGCCGATAGTTTGCTCGGTGAACTTGGAAAATTGTTTCCGAAGAAAAAGGATTCTGTCTCTTATCATAAGATCGCCATAAAGTATCTACCTTTCCCTGAGTTGATTCCCGGCCTTTTTGGCACGGCATTCAGCGATATTCATACTACCTGCTATGCTTTTTTGGGCGATTATATCATTTTCGGAAATGATCTTCTAGCAATGAAAGACATCATCGATCATTATACTTATGGGAAAGTTCTGGAGAAGGATAAAGCTTTTCAGGCAGTAAGTGAAAATATTTCCGAGCAAACAAATGTGTTTTACTATTTCAATACTGAACGTTCTCATCCGACACTCAGGACAATATTCAGCGATGAACTTTACGCACAGGTTGAACCGGTTTTTGATTCTCTTAAAAAATTTGAATCCATCGCCTTGCAGTTTACCTGTAAAGGGAATATTTTCTATACCAGTTTATTTATCCATTACAACCCTAATTCAGACACACAGGGGCCACTTGAGTGGCAGGCCGTATTGGATACCTTAATGACAGGAACACCTCAAATTGTAAAAATAAGCAAACATGCGCCAAGAGCCGTTCTCACTTTTGACATGTCCAATCATATTTATCTGATCGATTCTGCAGGTTACGTTGGATGGAAATTAACGGTTTCCGGTAAGCCACTCGGATCACTCCAAGAAACTTATATCAATGGGAACGATAGTGCATGTTTTGTTTTTAACACTGAAAGTCAGATATATTTTATCCATTCTGATGGAAGACCTGTTGCAGGATATCCTGTAAAACTTCCGGCCCGTGCTACAGCAAGCCTCACTTTATCTGAGTTGGGTAAAAATAAAGAGCCTAGGATCTTCATTCCATTAGCTGATAAAAAAGTCCACGCTTATGGTCTCGACGGGAAGCCTATACTGAACTGGCCAGAGCCGAGACTGAACGAATTGATCAGCCAGCCGGTCCAGGTTCTTCATAGTGGTAGCAAGGATTTTCTCTTTATTACAGGTAAAAATGGTCATTTGCTTGTTACCGATAAAAAAGGAAAAACTATCATGAATGCAGTGAAAAACATGAGAGTTTCAACAAACAATAAATTTTATGTAAACAGAACCAACCGTAAAGGTTTATTCCTTACTACAGACCCAACAGGTAAAGTTTTGTATTTCCAGGAAAGTGGAAGGATCACAGAAGTAACATTTAACATCTTCACAAACAATCACACATTTCTTTACGACGACATCAACAATGATGGCTCCTGTGAATTCATTTTCTACGACCACAATAAAATTTATATTTACGATCGTTTCTACAAGATGATCTATAGCTATGTCTTCAAAAGGGAAATCACTGTGCCTCCTTTTATCATAGAATTGCCCGGAGGGAAAAAAAGAATTGGTGCTGTTTCTGGTTCTGCAAATGAAATTTATCTTTTCGGTATCAATGGTCTGATCGATATCCTCCCTGGTATCCGAGGAAATACTGCATTTGCAATTGGAAGTACCGGAGCTGATCTAAGGCTTAAATTGTTGATTGGGGCAGGGAAGAACTTGAAATGCTATACATTACCGCAATAATATCTTTTGACCTTGTATCACCGGACGACCAGCCTCCAACTTATTGATTTTATAAAGCCGGTTTAATTCTACTCCACAAGTCTGTGATATTGTGTAAAGCGTCTCTCCGCGTTTCACAACATGAAATGCAATAGCTCCTTTCCGTTTTTTTGGTTCAAGATAAACCATCTGGCCTACAACCAATGAAGTATTTTTTTTTATATCATTAAATTTTCTGATCTTTTTAACAGAAACATGAAATGCATTTGCTATATTTTTAATGTTATCATTTTTCCGAAAAATAATAAATTGAAGACCATTATTAAGATATACCATTCTCTTTCCTGGTCCTTCAGCGAACACATCGTACTTTTCAGTCATTTCCATTGCAGGATTCGAATCTCTCACTTGTACAATGGAGTCATTAACGAAAGCAAAATCAACACTGTCGAATTGGTACAATCGGTAATCCTCAATTGTCTTGATCAGGTGTGCAGCATATTGTGGGTTAGTCGCATAGCCGCAGGATTTAAGTCCATTGGCCCAACCTTTGTAATCTGTGATCTCAAGATTGAAAAGTGGTTTATAACGGTCTTGCCGTGAGAGGTAAAGAGAGTGGTCTCTAAATGATTCTTCAGGATTATTATACTTACGGAAACATTCGTTTTTCGTCTCATCATCCTGGGTATAAGTGTCCCCTGTCCAATCCTTATGGCATTTAATTCCGAAATGATTGTTTGCTTCTGTCGATAATTGACTTCTTCCAGCATTGGACTCATAAATTCCCTGGGCCAGTATTATACTTGCAGGTATCCTGTATTCCATCATCTCTCTGATCGCAATTTTTCTGTAAATTTGAATGTACTTTTTTACAGCCTCTTCATTTCCGTTATTCTGCGTGAAGGCGCTTTGATTAGGTATAACAGTCAGACAGAAACAGGGAAGAAATAAAGTCAGAATATGAATCCAGAGCCGTATTCCTGGAACTTCGTAACTTGTAATTCTTAATTCGTAATTAACCATACTCTATTCTCTTTTCATGACTAGGTCTTTGTAACGTTTACCCTTCATCTCAAAATTCTGGAATTCATCATAACTGGCGGCGGCAGGCGAAAGCAGACAAATGTATCCTTTCCTTGTC
Organism: uncultured Bacteroidales bacterium; assembly: GCA_963785325.1. Lineage (GTDB taxonomy): Bacteria > Bacteroidota > Bacteroidia > Bacteroidales > FEN-979 > FEN-979. The sequence continues at coordinate 28,084 of CAWAVC010000045.1, forward strand.
ACATGGAAGACAATATCTTTAATTTCATCAAACCGGGATATTAAAAATAACGTTTGTCCAGAACTTTTTATATCTTTGATTTCATGCAGGATCCTCCGGCCTGCCTCACCCGTGAAGATCAGGTTCCTTATACCTGAAGCCGATAAAAATTTTGCAAGTCCTGAATAATCTATTCCACGGTCAAATCCTCCGAGAATCAACGTATCCACTTTGTCAAGCGACTTCACTGCTTCGATACAGGCTTCCGGGATCGTGGCAATTGAATCATCATAAAAATGAATTCCATTAAATTCACCAACATATTCTATCCTATGTTCCAACCCTCGGAAAGAGGCAATCCCTTCTGCAATTATTTCGTTGTCAACTCCTAGTTGTTTACAAACACTGGCCGCTGCCATGATGTTCATAAGGTTGTGATCGCCTTTCAATTTAATTTTCCGGTTGAGGTCGAAGATTACTTCCTTTTTTTCTCCTGAAGAATATATAATTTTTCCGTTTTGCACATAGCAACCATTATCTAATGTGGTTTGAAAAGAAAAAGGAAGTCTATCGGTAATATCCATCATCGAAACGAACTGCCTGATTCTTTCATCGTCACAGTTGAAAATAAAGCAGTCTCCCTTAACCTGATACTTGGCAATGTTCATTTTGGCATCTTGGTAATCATAAAAAGACCTGTACGCATCAAGATGTTCCTGGTAAAGATTAAGAAGTACTGCAATGTGAGGCGAACGTCTGATATACTCAAGCTGGTGTGATGATAATTCATAAACCAAGTTCGTTTCCGGTCTGATCTCATCAATGAAATCAAATGCCGACCGGCCGATATTTCCCATAAGCAATGACTCTTTTTCTCCAAGTTTCAGAATATGGTGTGTAAGGGTTGCAGTTGTACTTTTCCCCTTAGTTCCAGTTACTCCAATAATCTGGCAGGAATATCTGCTGAGGAATAGATCAGTTTGCGAGGTGATTGAAGATCGGTCAATATCATACGTAATATTCTTTAAAGAAATACCGGGGGATTTCATTATTTGTTCAAAGGAATTCAATCCTTCCAAGTAACCTTCCCCCAAAATGAAATCAACGAAATGATCATTTTTTAATATTTCGTTCCCCAAAACCGATTTATCTGCATCGGCAATTGTAAGATGAAGTTCCGGTAAGACACGCCTTATTAAACGGTAACTTGATTGTCCCTCCCGTCCAAAGCCAAGGAGAAGCACTTTCTTGTTTTCCAGTTTTCTCCTGATCAGATCAAGCATGGATTTTCGATCTTAACAATGCCGCGAATTCTTCAGGAAGAAAATGATTCTCATTAAAGGAATAAAGAAGGGCCCCTGCATCAAAATTTCTATATTGCGAATACATTTCAGAATCCTTATAGAGTTTTAGCAAAGCGGGCAAACCAGTTTCAGGAATCATTGCTATGGTCAATTGAAGCGCAACATTTACCTCATCTATTGTGCCAATACAATCAAATGGTTTCGAGTTTGTCATTCCTGTGAGCTGGCGAAGAAGAGGCCATAGGTTTACATCTTTAAAAAGGTTCATCCCGAAAATTGATTCCAGCTTAGCCTGGGGAATAAAAGGAGAAAGGATGAGGTAGGTGAACAGGCATTTGGCACAATGTCCGCACCATGTTGCGGTTTTACTTCCAACATTGCAGCTTTTAAACACATCTAAATACTTAGGCAATCCTGAAAATAACCGGGCAATCTGCAATTCATTCAAAGGCCTTAGAAAGCTGAAATACTCGATATCGGGAGTAATGAATCGATTTACATAATATCTCATATCTTCCTCAAAACCGACTGATTTAGAATACTGGTGATTTATCTCAAATTCTTTTACTGTTGATTCATTTGCGCTTGATTCATTAGATAATGCAATGTATTTTTTTCCCGATAATCCTGCCGCCAGAACAGATATAAATGCCAACAATGCAGAAAAAGGAGTATGTCCATTGAGGAATCCTTTTGCATTCAACTCAAGCAGAACCGGGTCGATTGTACGGTACACCTCAACAGTCGAATCATAATAAATCCCCATTTTCATTACGGTTCCCTTGCTTGCATCTGTCGGGTTAAGAATTAAAGGAATATTCCCATGGTCCTTGCCCAGGATCTCGAGAGTAACCACTGAGTCCTTGCCACCCCCGACAGGAACGATTGCTGATTTTTCAAGTTGAAGTGAAAATGGCCTGAATATTTGCCCAGGTTTACTTTCTATCTGAATAAAATCTTCACGTTCGATTGAAATACCGTTAATGTAAAAAAATTCGCCCAATCCGTTAAAATACAACTTTTTCCACCAGTTTACCTGCTCCTGTGAAAGTGAAAACCCACGAATGATAAGTTTGGGCGGACAGGCAGCTTTCCAATAGCTTATGGATTCCACCATTCCTATCTGGAAAAGAATATTCTCGATAAAGAAATCATTGATATTTCCCGGAATAAAAAAATCCTTCGCAGGAACCATCAATGTCGGATGAAAAACATATTTATCCGATAAAGAAAAATGAAATTGTACTCGCAACCCTTTATCAATATACTGATAATCAAGCCCATCAAAAGCTAAAAATGGAAATTCGTCTCTTAGTTTATTATATTTCCCCCTATTATGATTTTTTGGCATGAAATGGTATTAATTTTGCTACTGTGCGACAACAAAAGTACTAAATTGCGACGAATTATGGAAAAGCACAATATAAAACCACAACAAGGTATCATTCTGATTTCAGAGCCATCTCTGCGGGATTTTTTCTTTCGGCAATCTATTGTTTTGCTTGCAGAGCACAATGAAAAGGGCTCATTTGGAATTATTATCAACAAACCGATTGAAGCCAGGTTGAACGACATCCTTAAAGATTTTCCACAATTTGATGCACCGGTTTACCTTGGAGGTCCGGTAAAGACTGAAAGTGTGTTCTTTCTTCATACCAAACCAGAGATTGAAGACAGCATTGAAATCATGAAAGGTTTGTACTGGGGAGGGGATATCGAAACTATCCGTGAGATGATCAAACTAAATGAAATTAATGTAAATGATATCCGTTTTTATGTGGGCTATTCGGGTTGGGATCCTGCACAACTTGACCGTGAGATCAAAGAAAAATCCTGGATTCTTTCTCATACTACTGTTGAAGAAGTGATTCATCCGGATCCACAGAGCCTTTGGCGAACACACCTCAGAAACATGGGAAAGAATTATGCCCTATGGGCAAATTTCCCAGCCGACCCATCTTTTAATTAATTCATTCACATTAGAATATGTGGCCTTTTTCCGGTTTAATAAAATTTATTCTTTAAGAAAAGTTGTGCTTGATTATGAATATAAGTTTTTATTTTAAGATATACATAGCAAAGTTTGTACATTTACAAGCTAATTCTATTGCATGAAACCACCTGAACCAAGCCAAAAAGAAACTATCAACTATTACGGTCAGCAACCATCAGAAAATATAGAAATCAGGGAACCCAAGCGGTTACCCGGTGACCGTGCAAATAATGCCCGTGAACTTTACTTCGAAGCAAAATCATCGGCTTCTGTTGAATTTCCTTATTGGTACACCCGCCGGTGGGAAGAGCTGGAAGGTGAAATTTCCATCGTACGGCGGGGAGCGGCGATGAAATCCGCATTTGAGCATCTTACTCCAGTGATCTATCCCGGAGAACTGCTGGTCATGGGGAAAGCAGCGTATCTCAGGGGCTCCTACCCTATGCCCTGGCTCTCTGAAGCTTTTTTTATGGCAGCAGAAGATACTCTTTATAAGGAAGCTTTAGAATCGGGGAAACTTACAGCTGATAGTTTCACGACCGTTGGCAAGGGCGGTGGAAATGTAATTAAAAGCAGTGGAAATGTAATCTCAATAGCGGGAAAATTCGGACTCAGAAAAGAGGAGTTGCCGATATTGATGGAGGTAGCGAAGAAATGGAAAGACAAATCGGTTGACGATATCGGACATAAATACGAACAACTGGTTCCGGGTTATAAAGAAAAAGAAGCGTTAATGCGGTCAGTTATCTGTATGTTTGATTCGGGATATACCCTGCCCCAGGGTCGCGAAGTCATCAACTTTTATTATCCGCTGCAGTACGGAATTGACGGGATCATCAGGATCTGCGTGGAAGGAATAGCAGAGACGGCTGGTAATCCCGATATGGATCGTATTTATTTTTTCCAGGCCGTGATCCTTATATTACAGGGATTAAAAAGCTGGATTCTCAACCATGCAGAAGAAGCAAGATTTCTCTATTCCATCGAAAAAGAACCGAGACAGAAGCAGGAATATGATGAAATTGCCGGACGGCTTGAATGGCTATCTTCCAGCCGTCCACGGAGTTTTCATGATGCACTGCAATTGATATGGATTTTTCATACTGCAGTTTTGAATGAAGATGCCATTTCAGGCCTTTCTCCCGGACGTGTCGGTCAGGTGCTTTATCCATACTGGAAAAAGGATATGGAGAAAGGGGTCATCAACCAAGAAAGAACCCTTGAATTGCTTGAATGCATGCGGATTAAATTTACTGAGATTGATTGCTTTGCATCGATGGGTGTAGTGGGTGGTGTTCTCTCAGGAAATACTTTTAACAACCTCTGTATCGGCGGATTGAAAAAAGACGGAACTCAGGCGGCTAATGAGCTGGAGATGTTGATCCTGGAAGCCGGTATTACCTGCGATACTCCTCAGCCTACTCTTTCCTTGCTATATGATGAAAAACTTCCGGAAGAATTTCTGATGAAGGGAATTGAATGTACAAAGATCGGAACCGGATATCCTGCCTGGGTAAATAACCAGGTTGCAATGGAATTCCTGCTCAGTAACTATGGTCATGAAGGTATGCGACCTGAAGAAGCAAGGGCCTGGTCTATCGGCGGTTGCCTTGAAACTTCGCCTGGCAGTTGGATGCCTCTCGAACTCGATGGAGAGACTCATTGGATACCTGGCGGTTCTGCACCGGCAACCAGTGTCGGGGTTCATTTTCTTTCCCTGCCAAAATTGCTGGAAATCACCATCTTCGACGGAATTGATATGCGAAGTGGTGAACGTGTCTTCCCTTCCCATGGATATGCATTGGCATCCTATGAAGACCTATGGAGCGTGTTTAAAAGTTATTTTCACCGGGCGGTGCATGTTCTTACCCTTACCAACAATATCCAGCATGATGCCTGGCGAAAGATAGCACCTTCGCTGGTAAATTCCATGCTTAAGCCCGATTGCCTGAAAAAAGGCAAGGATATTGGTCAGATGGGAAGCCGTTTTAATACCACCTTCAACGTGGAAACATGTGGAACGGCAAACCTGGTAAATTCACTGGCCTCTCTCAGGAAAAATGTTTACGATGATAAAAAATATACGCTGGATGAATTCAGGAATGCCATTCTTGCAAATTTTGGATTTAAGACAGCACAGGAAACCGGATCTTATTCACTGATCGACCAGGTAGCAACCGAAAAATACCATCAATGGAAACATATCCACAAGGCAGGACTCGACGCCCCTAAATTTGGTAATGACGATGACTACGTTGACCAGATAATGGCCGATTGGGAAAACTGGTTCTGTAATATGACCCATGAATTCCGGTCTTTATATGATCAACCTCTTTATGCATGCCAGATCTCTGTTTCAACACATGGCCCGATGGGAGCAGTGACCCTTGCTTCACCTGATGGAAGGCTTTGTGGGACCACTTTCTCAGATGGATCGGTTTCGGCTTTCCCCGGAACAGATAAAAATGGCCCCTATGCATTGTTTGAATCTGCCTCCTGTTGGAATCATTCACTTTCACAAAACTCCCAATTGAATATGAAGATCCACCCCTCAGTGGTGAAAGGACGTGAAGGATCACGAAAGTTTCTCGAACTGATCCGGGCTTATATGCGAAAAGGCGGATTTCATGTTCAATTCAATATTGTTGATTCGAGGATGCTAAAAGATGCCCAGGCTGAACCTGATAAATTCAGAAGTCTCCTCGTAAGGGTGGCAGGATTTACACAGTACTGGGTTGAACTTGGGAAACAAATCCAGGATGAAGTGATTTCACGAACGGAATATGAAGAATTGTAACACCCAAGGAAACCATGGAAAACAATTGTAAAGATTGTAAATTTTACCTTCCTGTAGATGTGTTTAAAGGCATCTGCAAGATCGAAAAAACCAGCATTGGCCCGGATAACCTGTCGTGTGTAAAATTTGAACGGCTGCCCAAATGTAAGTTCTGCCGGAAGTACATACCGGAAAAAGAGTTTCTGGGAAGCTGCCTTGGTGAAGCCATAGCCTACCCTGATATGAATGCTTCCAAATGTGCAGGATTTGAATGGTTTCAGCAAAACTGACCGATGGTTATCTTTTCGACATCCAGGGTTTTTCAGTTCACGATGGTCCGGGCTGCAGAACATTGATCTTTCTTAAAGGATGTTCATTACGTTGTAGATGGTGTTCAAACCCTGAAGGATTGCACAGCTTTCCTGAACCCCTGTATAATTCATCTAAATGTATATTCGATTACCTATGCATCAAAGTTTGTGAAAAGCAGGCCATCACTATCGTTGATCATGACCTTCATTTTAATAAAGACCTTTGCCGTGACTGTATTACGTATAAATGTTCAAAAGCTTGTTGTACGGGAGCCTTGAAAACAGGAGGTTACAGGATCACTATAAACGAGTTAATGCAACTAATTCAGCGCGATCGTCAATACTGGGGAAGTGTAGGGGGCATCACACTTACCGGAGGAGAACCTTTCCAGCAACCGTTTTTCGTAAATGCACTTTTACAAAAATGTCACCAATCTTATATTCATACGACAGTTGAGACTTGCGGAAATATTTCCTGGAAAAACATTGAACCATCACTTGAATACCTTGACTGGATCTTTTACGATCTCAAGCATATAATGGACTCCAATCATTTTGCAATGACCGGCATAGGGAATAAACTGATCCTGGAGAACTCCCGGAACCTAGCATCGAAATTCAAAGGCAGACTGGTTTTCCGGATGCCCGTAATTCCAGGTTATAATGATGATATAGACCAAATCCGTAAATTATCCGGTTTCATGAATTCCATAGGAAAAGATGAAATCAACATTCTCCCTTTGCATCACCTGGGAAGAGAAAAATACAGCTTACTTGGTAAAACCTATTATACAAACGATTATACATCTCCTTTAAAAGAATCCCTAAATCTGATACAGTCGGTATTCAGCGAGTATAAGATTAACTGTTATATAGGAACGGATACTCCTTTTTAACATTGTTTTCAAGATTAGCAGGTACACGAATGCTGGAAATTGGATGCTGAATTCTTGACAGACAGTGGAGCCGGATCAACAAGTTAACATCATTATGCGTTTTACCTGCCGGGTTCTGGTAAAATGTTTATAAATTCGAATAAATACATGTTTCTTCAGATTAAAAAGGTTGCACAATTCATGGATTATTTTCAATTTTGTACACAAATAAGTTTTACTATTTTTTATTCCTGCCACCCATGAAAGATACCCCTATAAATTATGATGTTGTTAACCGGCAAATTCGCGAAAGCAACATAAAAAACATTGGCAAAGCATCCATCCGTGAGGTAAAGCGACTGATAAATAATATTGAAAATGAAACCGGTGAACAGTTTGTCAGAATGGAAATGGGAGTACCGGGACTGGTTCCACCTGCAATAGGAACTAACGCAGAAATTGAGGCGTTGAAATCCGGTGTGGCTGCTATCTATCCAGATATTGAAGGTATTCCTCCATTGAAGAAGGAAGCGGCACGATTTGTAAAATTATTTCTGGATATTGATGTGGATGAAGCCTGTTGTGTTCCCACGGTAGGCTCGATGCAGGGTGGATTTGCCGCTTTTTTAACCCTTTCTAGAATCAATAAAGAGAGAGATACTACTTTGCTAATCGATCCAGGTTTCCCTGTCCATCACCAGCAGCACATGGTACTCGGGCTGAAGTTCGAATCCTTTGATGTTTATGATTTTCGCGGTGATAAGTTAAAAGATAAACTTGAATCTTATTTCTCCAAAGAGAATATTCATTCCATATTGTATTCCAACCCGAACAATCCATCCTGGATTTGTTTTACAGATCATGAATTGAAGATCATCGGCGATTTGGCCAATAAATACAATGTGGTCATTTTAGAGGATCTCGCTTATTTCGGTATGGATTTCAGGAAAGATTATTCCAAACCAGGAAGGCCGCCATTCCAACCGACTGTTGCCAAGTACACGGAGAATTACATACTGATGATCTCGAGCTCAAAGGCATTCAGTTATGCCGGTCAACGGGTATCATGTATGATCATCTCTAATAAGATCTTTAATTCAAAAATGCCGGATCTTTTAAGGTTTTATACAACCGATATATTTGGAAGAGCGATGATCTATGGAACCATTTACGCATTAAGTGCCGGAACCAGCCATTCTGCACAATATGCACTTGCTGCAATGCTCAAGGCAGTAAATGATGGCACGTATAACTTTATTGAAACTGTAAGGGAATATGGGGAGAGAGCTAAGATCATGAAGAAGCTTTTTATTGACAATGGTTTTCATATTGTTTATGATAAGGATGAAGGAGTTCCGATTGGTGATGGGTTCTACTTTACATTCGCCTATCCGGGATTTACAGGGGAGCAGCTTCTTGAAGAGCTTTTATATTACGGGATCAGCGCCATTGCCCTTTCTATTACAGGAAGTCAGCGTCTGGAAGGCATACGGGCCTGTGTTTCTCTTGTAAAACGAGAACAATTTCCTGCACTTGAGTTTAGATTAAAGAAGTTTCATGAACAGCATGCCTGACGCGGAGTTCTGATTTCTTATTCCAGCATATTTCCTATCATTGTGTTTATCAGTATTATGAAATCCTCGTAATTGTCAGGTTGTCTTCTGTTTTCATAGAAAAGCAAAAGCCCCACAACGGTAAACCGCAGCTGTTGCCTGATTCGTTCAACTTTCACAGGATCCATTAACTTTTCGCTGATACAAAAGCTCCATTGTTCCTCGCATAATTTGTCGAGAAATGTATAGATGAGTTCCGTTAACTCTTTCCTGCTTCCGATATCTCTGATATGTTCCAGAAAACAGAGTTCAAAAGTACCGGGATATTCAATGAAGTAATCGATATAGGCAGCTGTAATGGCCTTAAGTTTTTCTTTTCCCGGCTTGGCTTTCTTTGTCTTGGTTTTCACAAAAAATTCACACTCCGACTGAAAGTCTTTCACACATTCGAAAACCAGGTCATTGATATCCTTGAAGTAGTTGTATAAGGTAGCATAAGAGTAACCGGCTTTTTCCGCCACACTGCGTGTACTGACACTTCTAAGCCCTTCGCCCTTAAGCATTTCCTTTGCAGCCTGGGTGAAATACCCTCTTATTCTTTCCGATTGAATTTGTTTATTATCCATGACCAATGTTCATTTAATTAACAGTGCAAATATAATTAATATTATTAACAATCAAAGAAAAGATCGAAATTTCCTTTCCCATATTTCCGAACTCCGACTTCCGGGTTCTTACATCGGGATTCTAAATTAAACCGGTTCTAAATTGATTGTTTTTCCTTAAAAAACAGGGGAATATTAGCTTTTTATTCGGGAAATTTTCTGTAATTTCGTAGTGTCGATTCCGATAAACTGATTTAAATCTCAAAATTTTATGGCAAAAATCAAGGGTGATATCGTTATTAATGTAGAACGATGCAAGGGTTGTGAAGTTTGCATTGCCTCTTGCCCTTTTTCCGTGATCGCTATGACCAAGGAAGTAAATGGCAAAGGATATCATTATGCAGTTAAAGTAAACAACGATTGCACCGGTTGCATGAACTGTGCAGTTGTTTGTCCTGATGGTGTGATCACGGTTTACAGGGCAAAAGTTACTACCGAATAAAAAATTAAAAACTATTGTAGAATGGGTGAACTCAGATTAATGAAAGGCAATGAGGCCGTTGCAGAAGCAGCGATCCGTGCCGGATGCGACGGGTATTTTGGATACCCAATCACACCCCAGTCAGAAGTTATGGAATACCTGATGGCCATGAAGCCTTATGAAACGACCGGCATGGTTGTTCTGCAGGCAGAAAGTGAAGTCGCCGCTATTAACATGTTGTATGGCGGCGGGGGAACAGGAAAAATGGTGATGACTTCTTCATCAAGTCCCGGAATCAGCCTCATGCAGGAGGGTATTAGTTATATGGCCGGAGCTGAATTACCGGCTTTGCTCGTGAACGTTGTCAGAGGAGGTCCGGGTCTTGGTACCATTCAACCCTCACAAGCTGATTATTTCCAGGCAGTAAAGGGAGGTGGACATGGTGATTATAAGATGATTGTCCTTGCCCCTGCTTCTGTCCAGGAAATGGCTGATTTTGTAAAGCTCGGGTTCGGACTTGCATTTAAATACAGGACTCCGACAATGATCCTGTCTGATGGAGCTATCGGGCAGATGATGGAAAAAGTTGAATTATTTGATCCCCTCCCGCGCAGGACAGAAGCTGAATTGATAGCACAATGTCCCTGGGCTGCCACCGGTAAACCGAAAGAACGTGATCATATTATTATAACTTCACTTGATCTTGATCCGGCCGGACAGGAAAGGGTAAACCTGAAACTTCAGGCTAAATATAAGCAAATTGAAAAAGATGAAGTCAGGTACGAAATGATCTCCTGTGAAGACGCCGAATACATCTTTGTCGCCTTCGGTTTATCTGCACGTATCTGCCAGAAATCAATTGATCTTGCAAGGGCTAAAGGTATTAAGGTCGGATTATTCCGTCCTATTACACTTTATCCGTTCCCGATAAAACCGATTGCGGAACTTGCAAAAAAGGTGAAAGGAATGCTTGTAGTTGAGATGAATGCAGGACAGATGATCGAGGATGTAAAACTTGCTGCCGGCAGTTCTCTGAAGATTGAACACTATGGACGCTTTGGTGGTATCATCCCCGCTCCTGATGAAGTAGTAAAAGCAATGGAAAAACAAATAATCGGAGGCTGATATGGAAGAACAATTTGCAAAACTTGATATACGTAAAGACGAAAACATTGTTTATAAAAGAACTGATCTTCTAGTTGACCGCCCACTCAGTTATTGTCCGGGGTGCGGTCATGGCGTCGTTCACAGGATCCTGATGGAAACTCTTGAAGAGATGGGACTCCAGGATAAAACCATTGGTATTTCACCGGTAGGATGTTCTGTTCTTGCATATGATTTTATGAATATCGACATGCTCGGTGCAGCTCATGGAAGAGCTCCTGCACTGGCAACTGCCATTAAAAGAATGTGGCCTGACCGCTTTGTTTTCACCTACCAGGGTGACGGTGACCTGGCTGCTATCGGAACGGCTGAGACCATTCATGCATGTAACCGTGGCGAGCATTTCACCATGATCTTTATAAACAACGGAATTTATGGGATGACCGGAGGCCAGATGGCCCCTACCACCCTTCCAAACATGAGAACATCCACCTGTCCCTATGGCAGGGATACTTCGATTATGGGATTCCCGGTTAAGATGACTGAACTGGTGGCTCAGCTTCCTGGCACCTATTATGTTACACGGCAGTCCGTTCATACTCCTTCAAATGTGCGAAAAACTAAAAAAGCCATCCGGAAAGCATTCGAAAACCAGAAGAACAAAACCGGAATTTCCTTTATTGAAGTTGTTTCAAACTGTAACTCCGGATGGAAAATGACACCGGTTCAATCCAATAAATGGATGGAAGAAAATATGTTTCCTTTCTTTCCTCTTGGCGATATCAAGGTTGATGGTGTTATTATTGCACCAAAAGCCGAAACAATAAAGGAATAATTTAGTTACCTGACTTCGGGCAGGCAAGTTTCACAATTTCACTATTTATATTATGACTGAAGAAATAATTATTGCAGGATTTGGTGGGCAAGGGGTATTATCAATGGGAAAGATACTCGCTTATTCAGGTGTGATGCAAAACAAAGAAGTCAGCTGGATGCCTTCATACGGCCCTGAAATGAGAGGTGGCACGGCCAATGTGACTGTCATTATCAGTGATGAAAGGATCAGTTCACCAATCTTAAACACTTTTGATACGGCAATCCTTCTCAACCAGCAATCAATGGATAAATTCGAAAAAACCGTAAAACCTGGAGGACTTCTAATCTATGACCCGAATGGCATTACCCGTCACCCTTCCCGCAAGGACATCAATATTTATTCCATCGATGCTGCAGATGAAGCGGGGAAGCTGGGACTTTCAAAAATTTTTAACATGATCGTGCTGGGAGGTTTTCTTAAGCTGAAACCACTGGTTGCACCGGAATTCATCCATAAAGGACTTGAAAAATCTTTACCTGCACGGCATCACAATCTGATCCCTGATAATGAAAAGGCAATCGAAATCGGGAAAGGGTTGCTGAAACCATTGCAGGTTTTGAATTAACCGATGGAATTATCGCATCAGGAACTGTTTGATTTCCTTGAAGCAAAGTACGAACAGTACAACAATCCGGAATTTATTGCAACAGATCCGATCTCGATTCCCCACCGTTTCACACGGAAAGAGGACATCGAGATCGCTGCTTTTCTGACAGCAATAATCTCTTGGGGAAACCGGCAAAGTATTATGAAAGATGCGGAAAATCTTCTCGGGATGATGGAGTTTTCCCCCTACAAATTCATTTTAAATTCAGACGAAACTGTAACCAAACGGTTTGAATCATTTTATCACCGCACTTTTAACGGAAACGATTGCATCTTCTTCCTTAAATCATTAAAGAATATTTACCAGAATCATGACGGGCTTGAATCTCTCTTTCTTCCTGATAATTTTACCGGGATAAAAGGAGCTATATGCAGGTTCCGGTCAATATTCCTGGAAACTGATCATCCCCGGCGGTTGGAAAAACACATTGCCGATCCTTGTAAGGGAGCTTCGGCTAAGCGTTTGCTGATGTTCCTCCGTTGGATGGTAAGGAATGATCACAGAGGAGTCGACTTTGGCTTATGGAATAAGGTACCCCCTTCAATCCTGATGTGTCCTTTGGATATACATAGTGGTAATGTGGCGCGGAAACTAGGTTTACTGCAGCGAAAACAAAATGACTGGAAAGCCGTTGAAGAACTGACAGCTAACCTTCGGCAATTTGACCCGGAAGACCCTGTAAAATATGATTTTGCGTTATTCGGGCTGGGGGTCTTCGAGCATTTCTGAGAATGTAATCAAATGGATTATAATTCATCCTTTTTGAATCCGATCCTTATCCTGGGAAGATCATTTTTTTGATGCAATTCATCAAGTCTTTTGAGTAATGAATTAAAAGCCAGTGTAAATTTTTTATCTAAAACATGCAATTCGTTTCTTAAGGCTTCATTTTCGTGTAAAAATGACCTGTATCTTGCGAAAGCTCTCATAATTTCAATGTTTATCCGAATTGCTTTTTCAGAATGAAGAACTGATGAGAGCATTGCGACGCCTTGTTCAGTAAAAACCAATGGATATACATTACTGTGCTTAAGAGAATTGAACCGGTCACAATTTGTGACCAGTTCAATTTTTTCATTTTTTAAAAGCTCAAACATAAAATCTTCTGGAAACCTGAAAAGGTTTCGTTTAAGCTGTTGTTTTAATGCTTTGGTAGGAACTTCGTAAAGTAATGCCAGGTCATAATCAACCATGACCTTCTTTCCCCTTATTGTGAAAATCATTACTTCATAATCCGATTTGATAAGTTCTTTTGCCATTTCAAATGTAATTGTGGATTGAGATTTTCTATTAATCGGTTTGGAAGGCAAAAGGTAATACGTCGGTTCTGAGCGAATAGATGAAATATTTCCAGCTATTGTTAATTTATAAAGTCCTGAGTAGTTCTAAGGCCTCATCGATGTGTTTCCCGAAATTGATCTGTGAAGAATAATTCATCCTGACTGTACCTTCCTTGTCAATCACAAATGTAACCCTGCCAGGCAATATACCCAAAGAACGCCGGATACCATATAGCTCTGCCACTTTACCATCCTTGTCAGAAAGCAGGATAAATGGCAACCGGTGATGGTCAGCGAATGAGCGGTGTGACTCTTCATTATCCGAACTAATGCCGATCACTTCTGCACCTACTTCATTAAATTCATCATAATTGTCGCGAAAACTGCAGGCTTCTTTTGTACACCCATAGGATTCATCTTTAGGATAAAAAAAGACCACAAGATTTTGTTTCCCGATAAAGTCAGACAAGCTGACCAGATGCCCCCGTGAATCGGGCAAAGTAAACAGGGGCGCTTTATCGCCAGGGTTGATATTGTTTTTCATTTTTCTAATTTTGGTTCTTTGATTAAGAATTAATTTAGATTTGTTTTAAATAATACGATTAATCCTTATATTTGCGACATTAATTCATAAAAGTAGAAAATAAATTCAAATAATCATATAATCGAAAAAACGAAACGTAACTTTTTTAAAAACCAAATGTAACTTTTCTCAACCACAATATTAAACAATTTTTCCCTTCCAAATTCCACCCTATTTTTCTACATTTGCATCGACACCTTATAACAGTTGATTCATTGGCCTATGTTTTCATTAAACATAAGCCCGGACAAGGAGTAGAAATACTCCCGGCTGTTGTAAGGTGTCAACTTGCAATTACCCGTCCGGGCTTCCTTTTTTATATAAGGTAATTAGCAACGAGCACCTCGATTTTCTTCCGTTTAACATCCTTTTTTGAGGCACATAATACCATTTTAAACGAACTCTGTTTCCAATCGTTTAACTTGCAATAAACATCAATAATCTCTTGTGGATAGTTACTAAGAAGGAATTTACCTTTTATTTCTCTCAATAGCTTTAAAAGCTCTGTAAGATCATCAATTGAATAACCACCATAATGACCTTGATTGGAACCCGGATAAGGTGGGTCAATATAAAAGAACGACTCAGAAGTATCATATGTTTTTATCACTGAAAGAGCATCCTTGCACTCTATTTGTGTGCGTTCAATGCGTTCATGAAGCTGCTCAGTGAACATGCGTTTCTTATTCATCACTTTAATGGCCACACTGCCCTTTTTGCGGTCATATCCCCACGATCCCTTAAGCTGCGATCCAAAGCTTTGACTTGCAATAGTAAAAACAGCCCAGGCTCGCTTAACTTCATCTATCGATTCGGGATCACTATAAATCCTCCAGGCATCATTGAACATCTTCCTGGAATGAAGGGTTGCCTTGACTAATTTTTGAAGTTCTGGAAACCTTCCCTGAAGAACTTTATAAAAATTGATCAACTGTTCATTCGTATCATTAATAACCTCAACATTGGATCGGGGCTTTGCCCAATAAACTGCAGCTCCTCCACAAAAAGGCTCGCAATAAAGATTGTGATTGGGAATTAATGGCAGGATATGCCTGAGCATTTGTTGTTTGCCCCCATAATAGCTTATAGGGGTTTTCATTGGCATTTTTTCTTTCATTTTGAAGGTGGTTAAAGGTTAGTTCCTATGCTTCCATTAAACACCTTTTATTTCTTAAAAATCTGCTTTTTAGTGATCTAATACCCCATCTACCTTTGATATCCCTGTTGATTGGGTAATGGTATTTATCTTTGAAATACTCGATTGTGCTACTCTATTGATTTTACTTATTGCCACAGTTGAACAGGAACAAGCTGAACAATAGTTCCATCCTGATGAAGTTCCCGGACTTGTGGAATGTTTTCCTAAATATCCTGAACTTGTACCGGTGTAAGACACTCCATAATATGATGATGCAACTCCATTTATAATATAGTCGTTACTGCAACCTATTATCGAACTTGATGAAATGTTTGCGACAGCCGATGTTGATGATGATTCAATGGTAATAGCTTTTCCGGAGGATCCGGTTGTAATAAATTCACTATTTACAGTCTGAATTGTATTTGTTGTAAAAATAAAAGTCTCAGCTTGTGTGGGAGCAAGCTTTAAAATGTTGAATGTATTCGATCCGGATATTGTTGCGCTTGATGTACTTCCATCAAAATATACATTGTAAAAAGTGTTGCCATTTCCTGAAAAGGTTTGAGTTAATGAAGTCATGTGAATTATTGATGTATTACAATTAAATGTAAATCCAGTTGCATTTGTGGCAAAATCAATTCCGGTAGCACCTGCAATTGTCATATTGCAACTTCCCATCGTTAATACTTTTGTACCGGAATTAAGAGCAATCGAACTAATCGTGCATGTCATTCCATTAACATTGAATGTTCCAGCAGTAAGTTTGAAGGTTGGAGAAACGGTAAAAGCATCCAACATATATGTTGTTCCTCCTGCAGTATATCGGCATAAAGAATAAATTGATTTTCCGTTTGTATTAATAGTAGCTGTTCCTGATGAGTTACTTAAATCTATGGCTCCTGTAAGGGAGAAGGTTCCATTAAGATATATATTTCCATAAACCATAAGAGTTGATGTACCAGTTATTGTGCCAGCCCAACCATGACAATCTATGTTTAAGCAAGTAGCAAGTGCAGAAATAGTACACGTACTAATACCTGCCGCATGTGTGAAATAAACATTATCCGAGGATGTTGGGACGGTTGTATTTGCTGAAAATGTTGTATCGGTATACCAACATGTTGAAGTAGCCCACGTATTTGTCCCCTGCCAATATTTACTTGCATTATGCAAGGTAATTCCATTCAAAATGAAGCTGTGGTCTCCTGAAATCTGAAACCTGTACCAGATCCCTGGAATTAAAGCAGAAGTTAAAGAAGTAATAATGACCTCTTTATTTGAATCATCATAAATCGTATCACCGATATTAAGCTCTCTTATCAGTCTTACTCCGATATTCGCCCAGATGGATTGATCAGCATAAAAGCAATATTTATTATTGATGGTATAGAATTTAATGTCACTCCAAACAGGAACCCCATTTATGCTATCAGTTATCACAGAAACCGGATGGACGGTATCTATTTGCTGGATTGCATTATAAAACCTTGCTCCGGTAAAAATATTATAAGCCAAAACACTGTCGCCTGGAGAACAAAGCCTCACATCTTTATATCCCTGCTTTGTAAGCACTGAGTCTTGGGCAAAAAGCCCAAAGGATAATAATAGAAAGATGATGATTAAAGACTTTCGCATTATAGATGTTCCACAGAGTTCATGTTTCCAAAAAAGTAAATTTCAGTGGCTAATATTGCAATTCCAATGGGCATGATAACATTATTCGTCTGATGGAGGTGTCTGTGTGAGTGTATTTCCTGTCGTTCCTGTAGTCGATACATAAATCAATCCACCTATTGTCCAAGACCAGCTATCATATCTGACAATTCCAGTAGTAATAAAATTACCGGTTGCAGAGGTAGAAACCGAAGCTTGTCCACACATGCAAAAGCAATAGGGACAATCCGCTATTGCATCAGCCTTACATAAAACGAATGACCCGCTTGAGTTAAGATATCCTACATCTCCTATTGAGGTTGTAGTCACTGCCTCAAGCACAATGATTAATCCTGAACAACTGGTATTGCTGGGGTTTCCTAATGAAAATGTGGTTGGAAGATTTTCTAATTTATTATAGTCTCCCAGATCTCGAAAGTTTGCGGCACCTGTAGTTAATGTCAAAGTACTTGCACTCGCAGCTGTACAAACAAATAGTTGTTTAGTGTCAACCTCATAAATTTTCATTCCTACCGCAATGTTCACACCAAAAGCTGTAGTTGCTGTTGGAACACTCCCATCGTATTTAGGAGTTACATTTACCTGAGCTGACAGAAAATTAACAGATAATATAAAAAATAAGATTAACAGCTTTCTCATTAAGAATTTCTTAATAATTATAGCTTACATTAATATTATCGTATTTATAACATGAAAATAAAACAACGCAATGTGTTGTCTGATCAATCCCGAATTGAGTGGAAGATAGAGGAAGTCCATTTACTATAACTGTTATACTTCCTGAGATGGGAGCATAAGTAAGTACGACTGCACACCGGCCTGACAAACTGTCTGCAGCATTCTGAAAATTATCAACCTGCCTGTTTGAATGTATCATGGATTGCAAATTCGCAACACTTAAAGCAACTGGTGTTGCTGCAGAAGCGGTATTATTCCCAATGATGGAATTAGCTGCCAGATTAGCCATCTTTGCTAAAGTAACAGCACCGGCAGAAATAGTGGTAGCATTTATCCGGAACTTGTCACATCCCCGGTCATATTTGCATTGGTTGTAACTGTTGCCGCATTACCGGTACATGATCCAGATGATCCGGTAGTATTTGCAGTTGTCCATGGTGTTCCCCATACCGGTGCAGAAGTTCCACCTGCACTTAATAAAGCTTGTCCTGATGTTCCATTTGCAAGCATAGCTGTGGTATTGGCAGCAGATTGATAAGGAATACTACCACCCAATCCCCCTGCAAGGTTTGTTGCCGTTGTTGCCGTTCCACCAAGTGCAGTAAAACTGGCAGAAGCTGTTGTTAAGGTTGCAGTTGATAAAACCCCGGCATTCGCCTGCCATTGTACATTCGTACCAAGATTTACTACAATTGTACCTACCGGCAAATTTACGCCAAAGGCTGTTGTAGCATTTGCAATTCTCAATACTCCTACCGGAGTCTTGCCGGAAAAGCAGCGAAAGCTCCCAATAAGATTACCATACAAACTAAAATTAACTTTTTCATGTTTTGATCTCCTTTTTTTTAAAATTATTGGTTAACACTGATATAATCATACTTTTTTATGTCGAGATTCAATGTGA
>CAWAVC010000046.1:0-111149 GCA_963785325.1 uncultured Bacteroidales bacterium
TCCCTCCCCTCCTCCTCCTCCTCCTCCTCCTCCCTCCTCCTCCTCCTCCCCCTCCTCCTCCTCCTCCTCCTCCTCCTCCTCCTCCTCCCTCCCCTCCTCCTCCCTCCCTCCTCCTCCTCCCTCCCTCCTCCTCCCTCCTCCCTCCCCCTCCTCCTCCTCTCTCTCTCCTCCCCCTCCTCCTCCTCCTCCTCCCCTCCCCTCCTCCTCCTCCTCCTCCTCCTCCTCCTCCTCCTCCTCCTCCTCCTCCTCCTCCCTCCTCCTCCTCCTCCTCCTCCTCCTCCCCCCCCTCCCCCCCCTCCTCCTCCTCCTCCTCCCCTCCCCCTCCTCCTCCTCCTCCTCCTCCTCCTCCTCCTCCCCTTCTCCTCCTCCTCCTCCTCCTCTTTTTCTTCTTTTTTCTTCTTCTTTTTCTTATCATACCCTTTTGGTGCATTCAGGCCGGTACCAACGGCTGTGCCTCCTAGCGCCAGTTCACCCAAGTGCGGTAAAGTATTTTTAATAGCAACCAACGCATGATCAAGCTGAGATACATAGCCTGAAAACTCTTGCCCAAGGGTTAACGGTGTAGCATCCATAAGATGTGTGCGGCCGGTTTTGGCGATATCTTTAAAGGCCGCTGTCTTGTCAGCCAGGGTTTTTCTGAGTTTTTCCACACCGGGGATCGTGGTCTCTACAACCCTCTTATAAGCGGAAATACTCATGGCCGTGGGAAAAGTATCATTAGACGATTGCGATTTGTTTACATCATCATTTGGGTGAATTATAGTTTTTTCACCCAATTTTCCGCCATTCAGGACGTGTGCCCGATTGGCAATCACCTCGTTGACATTCATGTTGGATTGCGTTCCTGACCCGGTTTGCCAGATCACCAGCGGAAACTGATCATCCAGCTTACCAGTCAGGATTTCATCGCAAACGACAACGATGAGTTCCATCTTTTCTTTCGTAAGAACGCCAAGATCAAAATTAACAAGGGCAGCTGCTTTTTTAAGGATCGCAAAAGCTTGAATTACCTCTTTTGGCATCGAGGCAGGTTCGCCAATCCGGAAATTTTGCAACCGAGCGTCGGGTTTGTGCACCCCAGTATTTATTGGCAGGAACTTCCACTATTCCCATTGTGTCTTTTTCTGTTCGGGTTTTCATGACAATACTTTTGATATGATTATTTCAGGAGAACATCAATATTTTCTGGAGGATCGCCGATCACAGCCTTATAATCCTTTTCAACAATAGGGCGTTGGATAAGTTTGGGATTTTGTACCAGAATTTTGATCCATTCATGATCTTGAAAATCTTTTCCTTTCAGATTCTTTTTGTAATATGCTTCTTGCGTACGGATGATTTCCAAAGGTCGTTTATTTAGTTTAGCAAGAAGACTTTCAAGTAGTTTTTCCGTCAGCGGATTTTTCAGGTATTCAACAATCTCGAATTGAATGTTTTTGTCTTTCATGTATTGCAGCCCTTCACGCGATTTTTTACATTGTGGATTATGGTAAATCTTCATCATAGTAACAAAACTATTACAAATCATAATTGCCTTTAAACAGAGTGATGACAGAGATCTTATGTTAATGTTCCGCTTCCGAATTCCATCAAAAAGGCTTTAATGAATTCGTTCAGATCGCCATCCAGAACACCTTGCGTATCAGATGTTTCATGACCAGTACGGACGTCTTTCACCATTTTATAAGGATGAAGCACATAATTCCTGATCCGGCTTCCCCATTCAATCTTTTTCTTGTTTCCTTCTATTTCAGCGATTTTTTCCCGTTTCTTCCTGAGCTCTATTTCATATAATTGTGATTTTAGCATTCGTAAGGCTTTTTCGCGATTCTGACCCTGGGACCTGGTTTCCTGGCATTCAATCACAATACCCGTTGGTTCATGCTTCAACCTTACGGCGGTTTCAACTTTGTTGACATTCTGTCCACCAGGCCCGCTCGATCTGAAGGTATCCCATGTGATATCAGACGGATTAATATCGATTACGATATCATCATTAATTACCGGGTAAGCATAAACAGAGGCGAAGGATGTATGTCGTTTATGATTGGCATCAAATGGAGAGAGTCGCACGAGGCGGTGAACACCGTTTTCACCTTTCAGGTAACCATATGCAAAATCCCCTTCTATTTCAATGGTAACAGATTTTATTCCTGCCACATCGCCTTCCAGGTAATCCAATTCTTTTACTTTGTAATGGTTCCTTTCACCCCAGCGGATGTACATCCTCATAAGCATTTGTGCCCAATCCTGGCTTTCGGTGCCGCCGGCGCCCGAGTTGATCTGAACAATAGCACTGAACTTGTCTTCCTCACCGCTAAGCATATTCCTGAATTCGAGGTCTTCTATCAGCTGCAAGGTCTCTTTATACTGCTTATCAAGATCATTTTCTGTACCTTCACCCATCTGGAAAAAATCCACCAGTACTTTCAGGTCTGCAAAGCTATCTGTGGCTGCCCTGTAAGCATCGGTCCATAATTTTTTATCACGGATCGATTTCATTAATTCTTCCGCAGCTTTCGGGTTATTCCAGAAATCCTGTGATTGCGTAAGTTCTTCTTCTTCTTTTATTAAGGCTAATTTGGTATCGAGGTCAAAGAAACCTCCTCAGAGCATCCAGCCGTGACTGCAGATCCCTTAAAATTTCTTGTGTAACCATGCTTAGATTTTCAGTTCCTTTAATGCAGATAGCACCAGTTCTATTTCATAACCCTTACTGGAGACAAAGGCAATGATTTTCTCCCTGGTATTGAAATCGGTGTCCGGGTTTAGTTCTTTTTGTTTCTTAAGGATGAGATCCTTCAAAACCTGTTGGTATTCATCTTCATCTATCTCTTTAATTCCTTTCTGAATCATGTCTTCAGGGATTCTTTTCAACCGGAGTTCAAATTCAATTTTCTGGCGCCCCCATTTGTTGATGCGAAATTTGCCTCCGGCAAATTCTTTTGCATACCGTTCTTCATTAATATATCCTTCCTTTTGTAACTGATCAATTATTGAAGGTATTAATTTTTTCTGGACAGCCCAATCCTTCAACTTTTCTTCGGTATCACGGATACATCTTTCCTGGTAACTACAGAAATATTGTATTTTCTGAAGCACCATTCCGGGATTTATCGGTTTTATTTGTTTGATCATGATGCAAGTTATAGCGCAAATATACAAAGAAAAGAGTCAAGTTCTATCGCTCAAATGCATCAATCTCCCTGAAATAATATGGCCCATGGCCAAGAAGCTTCGCTCACCCACATAATGAACTTGCAGTTAAGTGGCTTTTTTGAGTCTGGAACAATACTGTAAATCGCTTTACTGTTTCCCCAGATGTCCACCGGACCGGCCATCGCAAGATATTTCCATCCGTTTGCTTTTGGGTCACCAGTGACAGATGGCATGGCAGGTTTATCGGATGTCCATATGGAAAAAATTTCGGGTCCCCGTTTTGTATCCAGCGCGGCAAAAACATGGAGGCTATCAATCCCCACGTTATTCTGTAAATCCATCACAATACGGCCTTCTCCCTTCTCAAACCATACGTCTTTTAGAGAGTCGGATGGAAGCAGGTCAAACATACCATCATTACAGGCAGATACAGCCATTCCCTGTTCGGGCATATTGGTCTTCAGTTGTTCGGTTCCGGAGTAATAATAGTTCACTGTTACTCCGTTGGGCATATGCATATCAGCATAATCCTTCATCGAAACTTTATAAGGCAGGTCATTCAGGTTACGGTTTCTATCGACAGTCAAACGCGCAGCAGGAATCATATCTTCCGATACATAGGTTTTATCCTGGCTGAGGTTAAATCCTTTCCTTCCTGAGAAATCATCATATAAAGGCTGAACAGGTCGTATCTGGTCGTAATAGTTTTCAGCCACTGTGATTGCGAAGATCTTTATAGCATCATTTTCCGGCAATTGGAGGAATCCTGCTGCAGGACTGACATCCATGTTGTACTTGAATATATAAGCATAATGGTAGGGGTCGTTAATGGTGTCTTTCCTCACATGTGTGGCAAACCAAGCCACTTCATCCCGTTTGATGAATCCTTTTTCGAGTGATTTTATCCTTCCGAGTTTATCCCAAATCCGTTTATCGAATTGACCGATCACTCCTTCATATTTTTGAACCCGGATTGTCTTCTTACTTTCACCTGCCCGGAAAATACCGTTGGTATCTCGTGTTGCAGCAGCAAGGATATAAACCCGATTGTAATTACCGGTTTTCGGTAATGCGATCTTCTGCCCACTGCAGGCAAGAACATTATTTTGTCCCTCAGATTTATTTCCAAATGTAAAATGAACTCCATCAAGATCCAGGTTCTCCGGAAATAATTCAGCAGGAATTCCGTATTCATTAACACCGAAAACGCCATTTTTCTTGTATTTATAGCTATTGATTATGTTTTCATTAAAAGCCAGGGCTAATGGAATGCTTCCCGGTTCGCTGATTTTTTCAAGGGGAGAGGCCAGAGTGATTGCAAAACTTCTCATTTCATATTTCGTCAGGCTTAACAGTAGTTTCCCGTCTTTCATATTGGCTTCACCGATTTTACGTTCCTGTCCGTCAACTTCAATTGCTGTTGTGATCTTTCCTGCAAAACCGACTTCGACATTATCAATATCTTTTCCAAAAAGTTCCTGTAACCGTATTATTACCAGTTTACCGGTTTCTGCTTTTTTCAATGCGCGGATATCAACTTCTGGCGAATTCACTTTTACAAGGCAGAATGTGTTTCCAAGGAAACCTGAATGTTCTGGTACTTCAAATGCCTTCAGTGTTTGGTTTACACTGCGTCCCTGCCATTCCGATTGGCCAGTGCGCCAGTCACCTTTATGGCTGTATAAGCCATAGGTGAATTCATGGGTCCCCCAATCTTGTGTGGCCTGATCGTGATAAAAATTGGTAGTCGGAGTATAAAGTAATGTAAGTCTGAGGGTTTTGTCATTTGGCTTATCTGATCCAAATTTGCAATCTTCCATTATTGTTATGCCAAATGTGCCCGATTTATCCGTGAGGTCAAACCATTCTCTGGAAGGGACTTCATATTTTTTTTCATCATTGGTGGCTCGCTCAATGGTTCCAAATCCAAGATTATAGGTAGCTACAGAATTGATGGCCGTTAACGGAAAGGAAGCTTTCAGACAAACACCCTTCGATTGCCAGTCAACAGTATTCCGGAACAGAACTCTCTTTCCGCATGCTCCTGCGGAAAGACTTATATTCTGGACGAAAACTGAATTTCTTGAAGATCTTTCTACTTTCAGGGTTATTCGAACCGGTCTAGTTTTCTGTCAGAGTAATTTTAGGGACACCATCTACATATCCTACCGGAGGATTCTTCCGGTCTTTCCAGTCCATATTCCAGGCAGGCCAGTATTCCGGGTGTTCTTTCTGGAATTCCAGTCGTGCAGGGAAGGAGAGAATCTCTTTATTTTGCTTTTTATCTATAATGGAAGATACATCTCCATCGGCATTCAATATGACTTTATAGAATTCGTTTTCCAGAAAATTATCTCCGGCAAGGAGATTGTTTTTTAATTTGCTTTCTGATTTTAAAGGCAATACATGATAACAAGAAAGACCAAAAGAGGGAACATCGGCAAGGAACAGGAACTTGAGAGACACCTTCGTTCGGCTAATAATCTGTGATGGAACTTCATTTCCATCTGGAACCGATGACCTGAATGAATTCAGGAACTCCATCTGTATACGAAACATCTGCCTCAACCACATCTTCCCGTGAAACAGCAATTGGATTATAGACTACGAGGGCTTTGCCGTTCCCTCTTGTATCCATAGCCCGAATCACAGTCCCGATCGAACTTTCCAGAACGGACGCAAATGTATTCTGAGCAAGCACTTCATCGTTCCACGTATATTCATAGGCTTTCGGTACGCAGGTTCCCGGAAGCATATCGTGCATCTGACTTTGAAGTGTCAGCCACCAGGCTCCGGTTAAAGCAGAAAATGGATAAGAAATTCCGCCCAGCCAGTCGGCTGCAACAGCAATAGGTTCGGCAGATTGGGCGAGCAATTCATTTTTTCTGTTCCAACGCTTCATATAAGCCTGAGATGAAAGCGAGCCAGCCGAATGCTGAGTCAGTAAAAGATCTCCTGTATAATTTGGAAGTCTGTTTTTCTGGTCGTCCGTAAGGTCCCGGAAAAATTGATCTGAGGAACAGAGATAAACATGTATCTTACTATCAGGGTTTTGAAGGCTTCCAAGTCCGTTTTTAATAGCAAATTCAGAAGGTGCACCTCCTACGTCACCGGTTCCATAATAACGATAATCGGCATAAACACCATATTTCTTCCCATTCTCCATGACACGGTCAACCCAGTATTTAGCTGTATCCAGCCTGGGCTGAATGTCACCTCCATAATCAGTTGCGTTGAGAGCCGCAACAACACCTTTGCCGTCGGGACCTATCCAATTCCCGATATTGAAAGGGATCCCCACAGCAGATCCCCAAACCAACTTTTGTGTAGAAAACCCTTTAATGCCACAATGTGCAAGTATAGAAGGAATATGTGACTGGAATCCAAAACAATCGGGAAGAAGAAAATCAACACTTTCTTTTCCAAATTCATTCCGAAAATAATTATTCCCATAAAGGACATGCCGGAGAATGGATTCAGGTGAAGGAATGTTCGCATCACATTCGTCTATCGATGATCCTCCTACGAACCAACGTCCTTTGTTAATGTATTTTTTCAGCTTTTCATACTTGTCGGGGTAATATTCCTTCATCATCTTATACCTGCGTGCACCTGTGAATGTGAAGACATACTTATCGTATTTTTCGAAAAAACGAAAATTGTCATCTAATGTGGCTTTTATATACTGGTCAATTGTTTCCGGGTAATCCCACCGCCACTGGGTATCAAGGTGCGCATATCCAACGGTATATAAGACAGGGTCATGGGAAATGTCATATTTCAATGGATTGGGAGTTTTTATCTCTGGTTGTGCATAAATCCTGCAATCGCAGAGGGACAATAAAAAAATGAAAAAAAGCGTTTTGAACGGTTTCATGGGAAATTGTTTTTCTTTGTAAAAATAGGGAATTATTAATTCCTCAAAAAATCATACTTTTGTTAAAAATAATTCGACCAAGTAAAAAATATGAAAAAGATCATTCTTTTCCTTGCTGTCACGTCGATGCTTTTATCCTGTACGGGTAAAAAAGGAAACCAATATAAAATAACAGGAGTCATAAAGGGTGGTGATGCAGCCATGGTTTACCTTCAGAAAATGGATAGTACAGGATGGGTTACGAATGATTCGGCTAAAGTGAAAAATGGTGAATTTGAGTTCAAGGGGAAAATCGAATCGCCTGATCGTTGGAATCTCAAAATCAAGGGAAAAGAGATGATGTTTCCCTTCTTCCTTGAAAATTCTGATATCCGGCTTCTTGTGCATGCTGACAGTACCGGGGTGATCGATGTTACTGGATCAGCAAGCCAGGATCTGTTTAAGAAATACATTGTGAAAAACGACAGCATCCAGAAACTGATTAATGATCTGGATCCCATTTATGCAAAGGCAGATTCCTTAAAGGATACTGCCACAATGAAAAAACTGGATGAAAAATTCAACGGATACGATAGTGGAATGAAAAAACTAATTATAGACCTTACAAAGAAAAATCCTGCATCACCTATCGGTCCGTGGCTCATTATGCGTAATTCTTATCGGTTTGACTTTCCTGAACTTGATTCCCTGTCACATGTTTTTGATTCGACTCTCTATCATTCTTTCTTTTATAAAGCGGTTATTAAAAGAGTTACTATTTTAAAGAGAGTTCAGATTGGACAATCTGCCGTCGATTTTTCTATGAATGATACCACAGGCAAACCGATTTCACTTTCTTCACTAAAAGGAAAAGTTCTTCTCGTTGATTTCTGGGCATCATGGTGCGGTCCCTGCCGTGCTGAAAATCCAAATGTAGTGAGGGCTTATGCAGATTTCCATAAGAAAGGATTTGATGTGCTGGGTGTTTCTTTCGATCGGAATAAAGACAAATGGGAAAAAGCTATCAAGGACGATAAGCTTATATGGAATCATGTTTCCGATCTTCAATATTGGGGAAATGCAGCAGGAAAGCTCTATGGTATTAGTTCTATTCCCTCCAATATGCTTCTTGATAAGGATCAGAAGATTATTGGCAGGAACCTTAGGGGTGATGCACTGATCGCCAAACTGACTGAGCTTTTTGGGCCAGCTGAAGGCAAACCGGGAAAACGGATTAAACAAAATAAATAATGGGGAATCAGAAAACAATCCCAATGAAAAGGATCCTTATTTATTTTCTATCATTTTTGATCGTTCCTGCTTATTCACAGAATATCCATTCCCTTCGCGGAGAAATAAAAAATGCCGGAAGGAAAAAAGTTTTTCTCTCTGCCTTTTATGGTGAAAAAGTCAACCGGATCGACTCTGTGACCTGCGATGTATCAGGTCATTTCATTTATGTATTAGGACCATTAATTCAACCGGGATTATACAGACTTTCAACGGATAAAGATCATTTCCTTGATCTTGTAATAAACAACGAGAACATTGAATTTACCTGCCTGAGAGATTTATCACCCGATAGTACTGAATTTCTTTCCTCCATTGAAAACAAGATCTATCATTATTTTTTGGGATACGACAGGAAGGTGCAAGCAAAGTTGGAATTGTTGCTTCCAATTCTTGATTTCTATCCGGATAAGGACCGATTCTATTTACAAGCCGAGTCTGAATATGAGTACTTGCAAAAAGCTGAAAAAAAATCCCTCGATTCTCTTGGTAGTCTCTATCCCGATTCATATGCGATCCGGATCTTCCGGATCCAACAAACGCCATATCTTCCTGCCGGATTGACTAAAGACGATAGAATTACTTACCTCAAGCAACATTTTCTTGATGACATTAATTTTAATGATACACTTTCTCTTCGAAGTAATACATGGGCCAACAAGGCCATTTCCTATCTGTCGCTATACAGTAACAACAAGTATACTCAGAAGCAACTGGAATCAGAATTCATAAAAGCTATTACGATTATTCTTAGCAGGGCTTCAATTAACGCTGATGTATACAAGTTCCTTCTTGATTATTTTGTCGGAGGATTTGATAAATATCATTTCGATGCTGTGATTACCTATATAGCCGATAATTTCCAGGATCCTTTTTCCTGTGAGGATCAGGCCCGTAAGACGCAATTGCAAAAAGAACTGGAGAATTTCAAGAAAATATCTATTGGCAAAACTGCTCCGGATATCGCAATTCCTGATCCGAAGGGAAAACTGATTCGTCTCTCAGACATCAAATCTGAATATACATTACTTGTTTTCTGGTCAAGTGAATGTGGACATTGTATTCAAATGATGCCGCAGCTTAAGGAACTTTACGATAGACAAAAGCCAAAACGGTGGGAGGTAATGACCGTATCATTGGATACCAACTGGAAGGAATGGACGACTTTTTTACATGAACAAAAACTCAACTGGTTTAATGGCTCTGAGTTGAAAGGGTTCAATAGCATTTCTGCCGATGAATATAACATTTTCGCAACTCCTACCATGTTTCTTCTCGACAATGAAAAAAAGATCCTTGCAAAGCCAATCTCATATAGGGAACTAGAACAGAATTTAAGAGAGAACAAAATTTATTGACGATTTTAGAATTCAGATTTCAGAGTGATTAATAGATTTTAGAGTCCATATTTAAAATTTGGAATTTTCTTTATCACTTAACAAGTTCCCCACTTCTCTCCTTCACTTCTTTGCCTGAGAATAAATTCTTACTTTTGTCTTACGAATGAGTTTAAAATTAATACTCTTGTAAGATGTACGAATTTATTAGAGGGCGGTTAACAGAAAAGACTCCTACTTATGCCGTGATCGAAACTGGCGGCATCGGCTATTTTCTCCATATTTCGTTGAATACTTATACGCAGCTTAAAGAGAATGAAGAATGTTCATTATTTGTGCATATGGTGGTAAGAGAAGATGCAATGTTGTTTTTTGGATTCGCAGGCGCAGATGAACGGGAATTATTCCGCCAACTCATTAGTGTTTCCG
Source organism: uncultured Bacteroidales bacterium (assembly GCA_963785325.1). Classification (GTDB taxonomy): domain Bacteria; phylum Bacteroidota; class Bacteroidia; order Bacteroidales; family FEN-979; genus FEN-979. Next base: position 10,072 of record CAWAVC010000046.1, read on the forward strand.
GAGTCGGGCCTAATACTGCCAGGATGATTCTATCTTCATTTCAACCCTCTGAAATTATCCAGGCCATAATTCAAGGTAATATCCCATTATTACAAAGCATTAAAGGGATCGGATCAAAAACAGCACAACGCATTATTATAGAGTTGAAGGACAAACTTTCGAAAGACTTAGTACCTAATGAAAAATTGCCTGGAAAATACAATACAGTTAAAGATGAAGCGTTATCAGGATTGATAATTCTCGGCTTTTCAAAAATGGTGGCCGAAAAAGCGCTGACTAAAGTTATCGAACAAGAAGGCTCAACTTTACCCGTAGAACAACTAATCAGGTATGCTTTAAAGATATTATAAAATAAAGCATGTCATGTGATTATTTTTCTCAGCATTAATATGAATTCTGAATTTAGTGAGAATTAAAAGTTACATCTTTCGTTATTCGTATGTCTTCCTGATGCTGTTCCTGGCCGGGAATTCTTTCGCATATTCTGTTTCTGGTACAAAAGATAATCTTCCTTCATCTCCCGGTTTGCCTCCTGACAGTCTTACAAAAGGAGATACAGTGAAACTGCGGTATCCGTTTAATGAAGAATCAATTTTACCAGGATCCACTAATTCAAGTAATTTTTATCTGAAGAATCCATCCAACATTCAGACGACTGTAGAATATGATCCGGTGACGCATCAGTATGTGAGGATTTATAAAATCGGGGAAATGATTTACCGTGTTCCTGAAACCATGACATTTGAAGAATTCCAGGATGAAGACAACCAACAAATGTTAGAGAAATACTGGAAAGAAAGGGCGGAAGCAGCGAGCCTGGATAACAAAACGGGAGTTATCCCGAAATTGCATATTGGGGGAAAGGTATTTGAAACCATCTTTGGCAATAACACTGTGGATATTCGGCCCCAGGGATCAGCGGAGATCACCTTTGGGCTCATTTCAAACCGCCGTGATGATCCCATGTTGAACACAACTTTACGCAGGCAGACGAACTTCGACTTCAATGAAAAAATCCAGATGAATGTTATTGCTAAAATAGGAGATAAGATCGAATTCAGAACTAATTACAATACGGAGGCAACGTTTGATTTTGAGAATAAGTTAAAATTGAAATATGAAGGGAAGGAAGACGATATCATTCAATCGATCGAAGCAGGAGATGTAGACCTTCCATTGAACAGTACATTAATTAAAGGCAATGAAAGCCTGTTTGGGATTAAAGCCAAGTTACGCTTTGGAAGGTTAACTGTGACAGCTCTTTACTCGCAGCAGAAAAGTGAAACAAAGAATATCACACTCCAAGGAAATGCACAAACCACGAAATTTTCGATTCCGGCCAATGCATATGAAGCAGACCGACACTTTTTTGTAGCACAAGCTTTCCGCAACAAATATAAAGCAGCTCTTAAAACACTTCCAGTAGTTTCCTCGAACATCAATATTATACGTATGGAAGTTTGGGTAACTAATATTGGTGCGGCCGTCACTGATAACCGGAACGTTATTGCTTTTATGGACCTTGGAGAAAATGATCCATACAACAAGTTAAGGTTCCACGGCACTTACGGTAAAACAAATCCTTCGAATAAATCGAATGACCTGATCCAGGTAATTATGCCTCGTCCTTCAGATTCTGTTTATGTCAGGAATATTAACAAAGTAAGCAGTTATCTTGCACAATACTATAACCTCACTTCTGGTGTGGATTTCGAAAAAGTAGAAAGTGCCCGAAAACTGCTTCCTTCAGAATATTCCTTTAATTCCAAGCTGGGATTCATCTCATTGAATACTACACTGAATTCTGGGCAAGTACTTGCTGTAGCTTATCAATATCAGATAATTGGAGATACAACGGTATATCAGGTGGGAGAGTTTGCCAATCAGGGAATCAATGCCCCTTCCTGCCTCATCGTGAAACTGCTTAGAAGTACTGCTCTGAATACAAGGATCCCGCTATGGAACCTAATGATGAAAAATGTCTATTCACTCAGTGCGTATCAGGTTCAAAGTCAGAATTTCATTTTAAACATTTTATATTCCGGTAATAAAAACGGAGTTCCCACTGCTTACATCAGCGAAGGCAAAATAAGTGGCTCTCCCCTTTTACGTGTAATGGGCTTTGACAACCTGGATCAACAATTAAATCCCCCCTCTGACGGGATGTTCGATTTCATCGACAATGCAGCAACGGGAGCGGGAACCATTCAGGCCTCTAATGGAAGGATCTTTTTCCCAACACTTGAGCCATTCGGTGAGGATCTGAGAGATTCCATCTATGACCCGAATGACCCACAGGGTTCATCAGCCCTGGCAAACAAATATTGTTTTGATTCCTTGTATACGGTGACCCCTACCACGGCAAAGCAATATACGGATAAAAATAAATTTATCATTCAAGGTTCTTTCAAATCCTCCGTAGGATCAGAGATTTCACTAAATGCTCTGAATGTTCCCCAGGGATCTGTTAAGGTAACGGCAGGTGGGGTTCCGCTGGTAGAGAACGTTGATTATACGGTTGATTATACACTTGGAAGAGTCAGGATAATCAACGAAGGTATTCTCAATTCCGGTACGCCGATCAATATCTCATTGGAAAGTAACCAAATGTACAATATCCAAACCAAACGGTTGATGGGTGCTCATCTTGATTACAAGTTTAACAAGGATTTTATCATCGGTGGAACCATTCTCAACCTCACTGAACAACCGTTGACACAGAAGGTCAACTATGGAAATGAACCGATCTCCAATACTATGTGGGGATTGAGTCTCACTTACAGAACTGATTCAAGGCTCATCACCCGGCTCGTAAATATGCTGCCTTTTATCCATACTAAGACAGTTTCAAAAATAGCAGTGGATGGTGAATTTGCACAGTTCGTTCCCGGCCATTCAAAAGCTATCGGAAGTAGCGGTACTTCCTATATTGATGACTTTGAGGGTGCAAGTTCGACAATCGATCTGACAAATGTCGGGACTTGGTTCCTGGCCAGTACCCCGCAAGGACAAACTTCTGCTTCGATGTTCCCCGAAGCCGCTCCAGGGACAGGACTAGCTTATGGATTCAACCGGGCAAAAATGTCATGGTATATTATCGACCCTTTATTTTACGACAAGAATGAAGGTCTGCTCCCCCCCAATATTACTAACACGGAGCTATCCAACAACTATGTACGACAGGTTTGGCAGACTGAGGTTTTCCCAAAAGAGCAATCGCTGAATGGGGTACCGGTAAACCAGGCCGTATTAAATCTGGCGTATTATCCTTCTGACAGGGGACTTTACAACTATGATGTTAAACCCGGTATATATTCGAAAGGAGTTGCCAGCGACGGAACACTCCAGGCTCCTGAGACGCGTTGGGGCGGCATGATGCGAGCGATGGAACCCACCGATTTTGATGCTGCCAATATCCAATACATTGAATTTTGGATGATGGATCCGTTTGCAAGTGATTCGACTATCTCAGGCGATCTTTATTTCAACCTGGGGGATGTTTCTGAAGATATCCTCCGGGATGGCATAAAATCTTTTGAAAACGGATTACCTATCTCAAGTGTGATTACTAATGTAGATACTACAATATGGGGAAGAGTTCCTAGTATTCAAGCATTGGTGAATGCATTTGATAACACCCCTGGTTCACGACAGTATCAGGATGTAGGGTACGACGGGTTAAGCGATGCAGATGAACGTACTTTCTTCGATACAACTTACCTGAAGAAAATTGCCGCCCTTTATGGGGTAAATTCACAAGCATACCAATTGGCGCTCAAAGATCCTTCATCTGATGATTTCCATTACTTTAGGGGAACCGACTATGATAATGAACCTCTGTATTCGAGCATTCTTGAACGGTATAAAAATTATACTGGGGTTGAAGGAAACTCTCCCGCATCCGATAATTCACCGGAAAAATATCCAACCATGTCGACTACTCTCCCGAACGTCGAAGACATCAATAATGACAATACACTGAGTGAAAACGAGGGTTATTACCAGTATGTTGTTCACCTGAGTTCAAGTAAGATGAAGGTGGGACAAAATTACATTACCGATATGTACCATGCTACAGATATCCCATTGGCCAATGGATCAAAGGGCAATGTACGGTGGTACCAATTTAAAATCCCCGTCCGCACTCCAGATAAAACAATTGGTAATATTCAGGGATTCACATCCATACGTTTCATGCGTATGTTCTTCAAGGGGTTTAAAAAAAATGTTGTTTGCCGTTTTGCAACACTTGATCTTAGCAGGGGAGAGTGGCTTACTTATCAGTACGACTTGCTTCAGCCTGGTGAATACATACCTGACAACACTCAAAACAAAACGACTTTCGAGGTTTCTTCGGTCAGCCTTGAAGAAAACGGTAGCAAACAACCGATACCCTATGTGATGCCACCGGGCATTTCCCGTGAAACAAACTGGGGATCTACTAATCAACAGCAACTGAACGAACGATCAATGGATCTCAAGGTCGGTAATCTTGTGGACGGAGATTCACGCGCTGTCTTTAAAACCTGTCAATTCGATTTTCGGCAGTTTAAAAAGCTCCAAATGTTTGTCCATGCTGAACAGTCGATTAAAAATCAAAACGTCAAGAATGGCGACCTCACTATTTTCATGCGTGTTGGATCTGACCTTACATTAAACTATTATGAGTATGAAATTCCATTACACTTCACTGCTTGGGGTACCAGCGCGACAAATCCAGGTGGAATATGGCCTGATGCGAATGCATTTAACATCGATCTCACCCAACTTGTGCAAGTCAAGGAAGACCGGAATGTTGCTATGCGAGCGACCGGGAGCACTGTCACTAGCTCTACTCCTTTTGTCGAAAATGACGGTAATAATCATATAACTGTAGTAGGATCGCCTTCCATCAGCGATGTAGAAAGTATCATGATCGGAATTAGGAATCCCAAAAAGACCAATCAGTCGACTGATGATGACGGGCAGGAAAAAAGTGCAGAGATCTGGGTGGATGAACTTCGTCTCACCGATTTCAATGAGAGTGGCGGATGGGCAGCAACGGCCCGCATCGCTGCCGATATTGCCGATCTTGGTCGGATTCAGCTTACCGGTTCGTACACGAGCGATGGATTCGGATCCATCGAAGATAAACAAACACAACGATCCATGGAGGCTACGACCGGATTTGGATTAACTACTGATCTTGAACTCGGAAAATTCTTCCCGGAAAAATCGGGCATTCGTATTCCCATGCATTTCGATTATTCATTAATCGAAAGCACTCCGGAATACGACCCCTTAAATCCTGATGTCCTTTTTAAAGATGTTCTCAGTACTTATACTACGAAGAGGCAAAAGGATTCGGTTAAAGCTGCATCGGAAGAATATACGCAGCGAAAAAATTTCAACTTGATGAATGTAAGAAAAGACCGTAAAAAAGATAAAAAGCCCAAGATTTACGACATTGAAAACTTCAATATCAGCTATTCTTATTCCGAAGTTTTTCAGCGAAATCCAGATATTGCATACGATCTTCAAAAGAAATATACAGGGGGGCTAGGCTACAACTATTCTGCTATCCCTAAAAGCTTCATGCCTTTTGCTAAAATAAAATCACTTACCCGGCACAAAGCATACAAATTAATCACCGATTTCAATCTTAACTATCTTCCCCGATCATTTTCTTTCCGGACGGATATGAATCGCCAATTCGAAGAAGAGCAATTCAGAAATAAAAGTACTGCCGATATTCCTATGATAACCAACTATATAAAGTCATGGAACTGGACAAGAGTTTATGACTTAAAGTATGATTTTTCAAAGTCCCTCAAATTTTCACTTGTAGCAAATGCCAGTGCTTATGTGAACGAACCTCCAGGATTGATCGATCATTCAAACGAGAAGCAGGTCTGGAACCAAATCTTTTCTTTTGGAACCATGAATAATTATAATCAACAATTTTCAGGAACCTATGACTTCCCGTTTTCTAAAATACCATATTTAGAATGGATATCATTAACTGCAGGATATCAAGCTAGTTACCACTGGACAGGTAGTCCAATTTCCGTTCAATCAGAGATAGGCAATACAATTGAAAATTCATGTACGAAAGTTCTGAACGGTAAATTGAGTTTAATTAATATATACAACAAAATACCCTATCTGAAAAAACTTCTTCAGGCAAATACCACTTCAGGAAAACAAAACCCCAATCTGTCGTTAAAAAATAATAAACCGGATAAAACACAGGCTAAAATTGACAGTCTGAAAAAGGTAACATCCGGATTCAATTTGGGCAGATTCATTAAGGATGGAGTTTTCAGGATCCTTACGTGTATTCGCAGCGTAGGAATCAATTATACCCAAGGGATGGGGACTGTGATCCCTGGTTTTACACCTGTCCCTAATGCACTTGGGAATAGCTGGGCACAAAATGCTCCGGGTCTCGGTTTTATTTTTGGCAGCCAGAAAGATATTCGTCCCGTCGGTGAAGCCTGGATGACTAAGGACTCTTTACAGGTTCAACCCTATTTGAATAAATATAATGATAATCTTTCACTTTCAGCTTCTCTCGAACCTATACAGGACCTGAAAATTGAGATTTCAGCATTGCGTACATATACCCAATCTCACCAGGAATATTATAGATATAATGACACCATTGGCCAGTTTAGATCATATTCATCTATGGACAATGGTAGTTTTACCATGTCTTATCTAATGATTGGTACCAGTTTTACCAAGAATGGTGAAAAAGCCGTTTCTCCACTGTTTGAAAAAATGGAAGCTTATCGGCTTCAAATCGCGCAGCGTTTTTCTGCAAGGAACCCATGGTCGGCAGGAAAAACGGATACTACCGGTTATCCCATCGGTTATGGTGCGACTAATCAGGAAGTATTAAATACTGCTTTCCTGGCGGCTTATTCAGGAAGAAATCCCTCAAAGATCGGGTTGAATGCATTTCCAAGCATTCCATTTCCAAATTGGAGAATCACTTATGATGGACTGGCAAAGATCCGCGCAATAAAAAAATACTTGCGAACCTTTACTATTTCACACGCGTATTCGTCAACCTATTCAGTAGGGTCGTATACTTCAAATATTCAATATCAGGAAAAAAATGGATATCCTTCACAACTTGACAATTCCGGAAATTTCATTCCCAAAGATCAGATTGGTGTGGTTTCTCTCACCGAAAATTTCAACCCACTAATTAAGCTGGATATGGGTTGGGTAAACAGCCTATTGTCCTCTTTCGAATGGAAACGTTCACGGAACCTGGCCTTCAGTTTTGATAACGACCAACTTACTGAAATTTTCACAAATGAAATTATCATAGGTTTGGGTTATCGTTTTAAGAACGTCCGCCTTTCTTTTATTTCATTGGGTACAGCTGGGAAAAAAAGTAATTATAAGAGTGATCTGAGTATCAAAGCCGATTTCTCAATTGCCCGTAATATGACTGTTCTGAGAGAACTCGATCAGACGATCAATCAAATCTCAACCGGCCAGCAGGTAATCTCAATCAACTTTACCATCGATTACAATCTTAACCAACGATTCACTCTCCGGTTCTATTTTGATAAAATCATCAACTCACCTTATGTTTCTAACCAATATTATACATCAAACACCAAGGGCGGACTTACACTCAGGTTCAACTTAGCACAATGATGATAAATAAAAGATTTTAGGAATTTTTTAAAAAAGACTATTTTTGACGCACAAATAAATAAACAACAATTTTATGAACGTACCCGGAAATTTAAAGTACACAAAAGATCATGAATGGCTGAAGGTAGAAGGTAACGAAGGCCTTATTGGTATCAGCGATTATGCACAGCATAAATTAGGTGATATCGTTTTCATTGAAGTGGAAACCGTAGGGGAGATCCTGCAGAAAGGTGAATCTTTCGGAACGATAGAAGCCGTAAAAACGGTATCTGATATTTACATGCCTGTTAGTGGTGAAATTCTTGCATTCAATGATGCTCTTACTGCAAAACCTGAAATTACTAACCAGGATCCTTATGAGGAAGGTTGGGTGGTCAGGATTAAGATCAACGATCCGAAAGAGATTGACCAGTTGCTTTCACCATCTGATTATTCAGTTCTTATTGGTGGTTGATCTTGGGATTTAAATACTTCTTTCTTTTAATTTAAAGAGTTCCCTTCGTCATTATATTCGGGGGATTTTATGGATTATTGTAATTTTCGTCCTGCAGAACTGTTGCAGGGAGCAGAGTTGATTATGGGCAGACAATGATCCGTTTACGATTTTATTGCAAATATCACCGGATGTTTTCTGAAATGGAGGCTATTTGTTCTCTGGAAAAAAGGATTATTTCTCTTCCGGGTGAAAATGTTTATAAACGACTTGTCCTTTTACTTTACCGATTGTTTCCTGAAGTTCTCTCAGGGTGGCAATCTGGATGTTGCTCACTGATTTGAATTTCCGCAATAAAACCTGATTGATAGCATTCCCAATTCCTTCTATTTCTGTGAGTTGTGCTTTAATCGTGCCTTTGTTCCTTTTTTGCCTGTGATGTGTAATCCCGAAACGATGTGCTTCATCCCGCATCTGCTGTATGATTCGCAAGGTCTCTGATCTTTTGTCCAGGTACAAAGGGAGCGGGTCATTCGGATAATAAATTTCTTCCAATTTCTTTGCAATTCCTATCACTGTCATTTTGCCTTTCATACCAAGTTTATTCAGACTTTTCATCGCGGCACTCAATTGGCCTTTTCCCCCATCAACAATAATGAGCTGTGGCATGGCTTCATTTTCCTCTTGCAAACGTTTGTAACGACGGTAAATAATCTCTTCCATCGAAGCAAAATCGTTGGGCCCTTCCACCGACTTGATATTGAAATGCCTGTATTCACTTCTATCTGGTTTAGTATCACGGAAGCAAACCATAGATGCAACCGGATATGCTCCCTGGATATTTGAATTATCAAAACATTCAATATGAGCAGGTGGTTCGGTCATCCTCAAGTCTTTCATCATCTGATCGATAATTCGTTTAGTGCGATGCCCGGGATCTACAAGTTCTTTTTGTTTTTCCTTTTCCAATTGGTAATATTTCACGTTTCGTTCGGACAATTCGAGCAGTTTCTTTTTATCGCCAATCTTAGGAACCGTAAGGGTCACACCGGGGAAATCATATTCAATAGTGAATGGAATGATAATCTCTGGCGCCTGACTCTCAAAACGTTGACGGATGTCAGTGACGGCAATGGAGAGCAGATCTTCGGGTGTTTCATCCAGCTTCTTGATGAGTTCTATGGTGTGTACCTGAATAATAGCTCCATTCATCACTTTCATGAAGTTTACATATGCAGAAGTAATATCGGGAAGGATAGAAAAAACATCAACATTATTAATAGCCGTGTTTACCACTGTTGACTTGCTTTGGAATTTTTCCAGCAAATCTAATTTCTCCTTGATAAGATGAGCTTTCTCGAATTCCATCTTTCCTGCATATTCCATCATGAGCTCTTTCAATTGCCGGTTGACAGCTTGGAGGTTACCTTTAATGATCTCTTTAATAGAACTAATGGAAATGTCATAATCTTCCCTGGTTTGAAAAGCCTCACAAGGCCCTTTGCAGTTTCCAAGATGATATTCCAGGCAGACTTTGAACTTTCCTGCTTTGATGTTCTTATCGCTCAGGTTGAGGTTGCAATTCCTGAGAGGATAAATCTGGCGGGAGAAATCCAGCAGAGTATGCATCAGTTTTACATTTGCATAAGGACCAAAATAGATGGATCCGTCGCGCAGCACATGACGTGTAGAATAAACACGGGGAAAAGGTTCATTCCTGATGCATATCCAGGGAAAAGTTTTATCGTCTTTTAAAGCAACATTGTAATGCGGACGGTATTTTTTAATGAGGTTGTTTTCCAGAAGAAATGCATCCTGCTCTGTATCAACTACAATGTACCGGATATCTGCAATTTTTCTGACCAGCATCTGCACTTTCCCACTGATGGAGTTGATCTTGCTGAAATAGGAACTCACCCGTTTCTTCAGATTCTTGGCTTTCCCTACATAGATGATTCTGTTTTTATCGTCAAAATATTGATAAACGCCCGGCTTTTGAGGTAGATTCCTGACGATGGTCTCAAGGTGAGAAAAGTATTTATTCAGGGATCCTTGCATGTTACCCGAAGGAGTTTTATAATAACACTAACAAAGTTACTAAATTTGCATAAAACTCAAGCTCATGAAGATTTGTCACTTTGTCCTTATATATTTCCTTTTATCAATCTCAGGAATTTTAGCACAGCAAATGCCAAAGGAATATAGGATCCGGAAAAGCATTCCGGTCTCAGGCAAAGGGCTATGGGATAATCTGACTCTTGATGACATTACCCAGAGGATCTTTGTTGCACATGACGACCGTGTCCAGGTGATCGATCTGAAAACCAGTAAACAAATAGGAATCATTAAGCATACTCCGGGCGTGCATTGTATCACCATAGCACGTGAATTTAGCAAAGGATTTATTACAGCGGGAAAGATTGATTCAGTGGTTGTTTTTGATCTAAATGATTACCATATCACAGATAGGATTCCCACGGGGAAGAATCCGGATGCCATTCTATTTGATCAGTTTTCTAAACGTGTGTTTGTCTTTAACGCTGAAGGAAACAGCGTTACAATTATAGATGCGGGAAACAACTATATAAGATCAACCATTTCGTTGCGCGGTAGTCCTGCATCTGCACTTTCAGACATCAAGGGGAATATTTATGTGAACCTTAAAAACCTTGGAATCGTGGTCATGATCGATGCTATGAACCTAAAAACCAAAAGAATGTTTCCTATTGGACCTGATAAACAACCCATCGGTATAGCACTCGATAAAGAACACAATATTCTATTCTGTGGTTGTAGCGGAACTAACGAATTGGTTGCGTTAAGCTGTAATTCCGGTCAGATTGTGACTACCATCCCCATTGGAATGCACTGTGAAGGTGTTTGTTATATTCCGGCTTTGAATGAAATTCTGACCAGTAATGGAGAAGGAACCATTACAGTAATCCATCAAGACACTCCTGACAAATATTCAAAACAACAAACCCTCATTACTAAACGGGGTGCCAGGACCCTTATTTGCAATTATATACAGCAGTCGATCTATCTGCCTACGGCAGAATTTAATGATATCAATAAGGATTATGATCCGGATTCTTTCCAATTGCTCGTTGTTTCGAAGTGAGAAAAGTTACAAAGTCACGAAAGAAAAACAGTAATGTCGATTTATCTTTAAAAGAAAAATATTATGAAACTGAAAAAATTTATTGTCTTAGCTGGTTTCTTATCTTTAGTGGGGACCGGTAATTTATTTGCTCAGCAACCTGTTAAAGTAAAGATCAAAATTGATAGTCTGCCTACTGCATTACTGATCGTAGATGAGCAGGATTTTTATTTTCCGGGTGGGAGTATTCCGTTAATAAATGCTGAAGCGGCTAGTGAAAAGACAGCGGCTATTTTAAAGATGTTCAGAGCCCAGAACCTTCCTGTTATACATATACAGCATGCCGGAGGTGTCCCGATCCATAAAAATGTAGCTCCAATTGCAGGCGAAAAAGTCATTACCAAAAAAGAGGCCAATGGCTTTAACGGAACTGATCTGTTGAATTACCTCGTAACTCGAAAGATCAAGCGTTTGGTTATTTGTGGGATGCAGACCCAGATGTGCGTGGAAGCTACCACAAGGGCCGCTTATGACCTTGGCTTTAAATGTATCGTGGTAGAAGATGCCTGTGCAACGAGAAATCTGAAGTACGGTCGCAGAACCATTTTTGCGATCGATGTTCAGGCCTGTGCATATTCAATAATGAATAAATATTATGCCAGTGTACTTCCTGCGGACGAACTCGAATAAATATTTCTTTGAATAACGTCCCTCTGAGATATTAGTGACTTTTTTTAAAAGCATCCCATCCCTGCGCGGTGAGCTCTACTTTTTTCCCGTCAGGTGTGATCAGGTTGTGTCCGCTACCTGGAGCAGTAATAAACCCTATGATTGTAAAATCAGTAATGTTCCTGATCTTTTCATAATCGGTTTGCTTAACAGTAAACAGTAATTCATAATCTTCTCCTCCGCTTAATGCAAATACAGATGGAATAATATTAAACTCCATGGCCAGTCTACGGGTTTCATCGTCCAAGGGGATCTTTTCTTCATAGATATTACACCCGGTATTTGATTGATGGCAAATGTGTAACGCTTCTGAGGCAAGCCCATCTGAAATATCGATCATGGCAGTCGGCAGTACTCCTATTTCTTTGAAGAGGTTACGAATGTCAGTACGGGCTTCTGGTCTAAGTTGCCGGGCGAGTACATATTCATTGCCGGTGAGTTCGGGTTGCATATTCGGGTTGGCCTTGAACACCTGTTTTTCACGCTCCAAAATGAGCAACCCTGCATAGGCTCCACCCAGGTCGCCTGTTACGCAAAGAAGGTCCCTTCTTTTGCGCCATTACGGTATACGATCTCATCCCTGGAAGCTTCACCGGTAATTGTGACAGAGATCAGCAATCCGGATACACTGGAACTGGTATCTCCACCCACCAGATCGACATTATATTTATCGCAGGCCATGTGAATTCCCCGATATAGTTCTTCAATGGCTTCCAGCGAAAACCGGCTGGAGATGGCAATAGAAATGGTCATCTGTTTTGGGATGCCATTCATGGCGGCAATATCGGATATATTAACTATGGCTGCTTTGTAACCCAGGTGTTTCAAAGGCATATATGTCAGGTCGAAATGAACACCTTCCAGGAGAAGATCGGTTGAAAGTAGAAGAAGTTTATTCCCGGTGTCGATAACGGCAGCATCATCACCGATTCCTTTCACAGTGCCTGTATGTTTTGGTACAATATTTTTTGACAAATGCTCAATCAAGCCAAATTCACCCAGCTCTGACAATTCGGTACGTTTCTGCTTGTCATCGGGGATATTTTTTTCTTTCCTTGAGTACATGGGAATTTTTTTGCAAAAGTCGGACTTTTTTCTTTATACAAGACCGATAGGGGACGTTAGATATAAGATGGCGAAATGGTAAAATGGCAATATTAACTTAAAAATTGCAAAATACTAATTATCGATTTCATTTATATCTTTGTTTGAGCGCTGATTTAACAAAATCATTAACACTTGAAGCCGAAAATATTTGTCTCTGTTTTGGTTTGCAATTTACTTTTAACCGGGCAATCGATGCTGATTGCTCAGAAAAGCAGCACATACTGCAACCCCATGAACCTCGGATATGCTTATGAGCGTGCCTGGGCTGATGAACCGCATGAGTCTTTCCGTTCATCTGCGGATCCCACACTTGTGAACCATAAAGGTGTTTACTATCTCTTTTCTACTAACCAATCCGGTTATTGGTGGAGCGATGATTTGTTGAAATGGAATTTTATAAACAACCCGTTGCCGCCCAACGAGTCGGGTGACGATATGTGTGCTCCGGCAGCCTGGAGCATTGGCGATACACTTTTGCTGATCAATAGTACTTGGGTCAATGTGCCTCTCTACTATTCTGTCGATCCGAAGAATGGGTTCTCAAAGAAGCTGGCCGACCCTTTTCCACAGGCCGGCTGGGATCCTGCCTTATTTAGGGATGACGACGGAAGTATGTATTTTTATTGGGGCAGCGGTAATGATCCAAAGTCTAATTATATCAAAGGAGTGGAGGTGGATCCGCGTACTGGTTTTAAAAATAAAGGACCAGTCAGGGAATTGTTCTTTATTTACCCGGACGAACATGGATGGGAGCGTTTTGGAGAAAACAATTTAGATACCCTCACCAGGCCTTACGTGGAGGGATCGTGGATGACAAAACACGATGGGAAATATTACCTGCAATATGCTGCCCCTGGAACCGAATGGAATATTTATGCCGACGGTGTATATGTTTCGGATCAGCCACTAGTGACCTTTCAAATATCAGCCTTATAATCCCTTTTCGTTCAAACCGGGAGGTTACATCAGAGGTGCAGGACATGGCAGCACCATGCAAGATAATTATGGGAATTGGTGGCATGTAGCCACGATGCAAATATCTGTGAAGAATAAGTTTGAAAGAAGGATAGGACTTTTTCCGGCCGGATTTGACAATGACGGTGAACTATACTGCAATACAGCATTCGGGGATTATCCTCAGCGTGTTGTTCCTGGCAAGGCGGATCATCTCAAGGGAATATTTACGGGATGGATGCTACTATCATATAAAAAAGCGGCGATCGCTTCTTCTTCCGATAGTGATCACCCGGTGAACCTGGCCTTTGACGAAGATATAAAAACATACTGGGCTGCAAAAAGCGGAGATAAAGGAGAATTTCTGCAAGTAGACCTGGGTGGAATAAGAACAGTGCATGCTTTACAGGTTAACTTTGCTGATCATCATGCAGATTTTTATGGCAAACAGCTGAATATTTATCAACAGTACCAGGTGATGGAATCAACAGATGGCATCACGTGGAGAATGATGATCGATAAGAGCCTTAATACAAATGACATTCCTGATGACTATACAGAATTACAACAACCTGTTAAAACCCGCTATCTGAAACTGGTGAATATAAATATGCCAGGTGGATATTTTGCCATTGGTGATTTTCGTGTTTTTGGATTGCAGGATGGCGCTAAACCTGAGATGGTAAAGAATCTTACCGCAATCCGGGCTTCCGACGAACGCAATATAACTCTAAGATGGAATGCCGTGAAGGAAGCATATGCATACAATATTTATTACGGCATTGAGCCTCAAAAACTGTATAACTGCATCATGGTGATTGACCAGAACCATTATAATTTCCACGGGTTGAACCGTGATGCAGACTATTATTTCTCAATTCAGGCTGTTGGGGAAACGGGCGTGTCTGTAATGAGCAGCGTGAGATAAAAAATTAATGCCAACCCGGGAAGATTTGAATTTCCTGTTTGCCAGATAATGATTTTATGATGACATTTGCACCGGTTTTAAACGGAATTCATGACATCTAAAATCGCTTAAGGTCGTGAGAATAATTGCATTAATTATTGTTTTAGTTCTTGTAAGCTTTCTGACACTTGCTCAACAGTCAGACACATCGAAGAATGACTGGTTTACTATTCATGCTCAGACAACGATAATCAATCAGTTCAAGCCTGCTTTTTCTGCAAAGTACACAGGTGACAACAGTTTAACGACCCAGCAGGAAGATAAAACTTCCATCACTTCGACGCTCTTTCTTGGAGCACGACTGTGGAAAGGTGCCAGTGTTTTTCTTGATCCTGAACTTGGAGGCGGCTATGGACTTAGTCAAACAGTTGGAATTGCAGCAGCGCCCAATGGCGAAACTTACAGGATAGGTAACCCTGCACCACAAGTCTATATAGCCCGTTTATTTTACAGACAAATTTTTGCTTTGGGCCCTGCAAGAAATTATCAGGAGAATGACTTTAATCACCTTGGTGAATATCTGCCCGACAGGTATCTTGCTTTGACAATTGGGAAAATAGGGATCACAGACTATTTTGATGACAACAAGTACAGCCATGATCCCCGTACACAATTTATGTGCTGGGCATTAATGGATAATGGTGCTTGGGATTATCCGGCCAACACCCGTGGCTATTCACCAAGTATTGTCTTGGAATTTGTATCATCGCGGAATGAACTCAGATACGGATTTTCATTGGTACCTCTGGTTGCCAACGGGAGCTTTATGAATTGGCATATCCTCGAAGCAAATTCGCACTCACTTGAATATACATATCGGTACAAATTGAATAAACGGAATGGGGCCATACGTTTATCAGGATTTTTTACAACAACAAATATGGGTAATTACAGGGAAAGTCTGAACTTAGATCCGCAACACCCTGTTATCGAGAATACCAGGGAAAATGGTCACACGAAATATGGTTTTGGAATTAATGCTGAACAGGAAATAAATGATTTTACAGGTTGTTTTTTAAGGGCAGGATGGAACGATGGAAACAATGAGACTTGGGCATTTACCGAGATCGACCGTACTATAAGTGCAGGAATCACGGTGACTGGAGAAAGATGGAGCCGTAAAAATGATAATATAGGATTAGCCTATGTTGTATCAGGAATTTCAAAGTCTCACAGGGACTACTTACAAGCTGGAGGAGAAGGATTCTTACTTGGTGATGGATATCTTAATTATGGGTTTGAACATCTGACAGAACTTTATTATTCTGCTGAATTAGTTAGAAATCATATTTATTTGAGCTTAGCCTATCAGCTTTTAGTGAACCCAGGCTACAATATAGACAGACAAGGTTCCGGTTAACATTTTTTCTGTGCGGCTACACGCCAGGATTTGATAAAATATTAGAAATTACTGCTGCATTAAATATGCGAATGATTCCTATTCTGATGCAATAATTTTGTACCTTTACATTTCAAAAACACTGTTTTTCCAGTTGATACGATTTGTGTTTAGACTTATTCTAATTTGATTTTCAATGGAATCTGACTCAAATAAAATAATAGATTCGTTTACCCAGGGAGAATATAAATTCGGTTTTGTCACAGATATTGAAACCGATATGGCCCCAAAAGGGTTAAATGAAGATATCATCCGCTTGATTTCTGAAAAAAAGAAAGAACCGGAATTCATGCTTGAATTCCGCCTGAAAGCTTACAGGCACTGGCTTACCATGAAAATGCCCGGCTGGGCCAATCTGAAAATTCCCCCTATCGATTTTCAGGATATCATCTATTTTGCGGCCCCGAAAAAGAAAAAACAACCGGCCGGTTTAGATGAAGTCGACCCTGAATTACTGAATACCTTCAACAAGCTTGGTATCTCCCTTGAGGAACAAAAAAAGCTTAGCGGGGTTGCCGTGGATGCCGTGATGGACAGTATCTCAGTGAAGACTACCTTTAGTGACACCCTTTCAAAGCTGGGTATTATATTTTGTTCTTTCAGTGAAGCTGTTCAGAAACATCCCGACCTAATAAAACAATACATGGGGTCGGTGGTTCCTTATACCGATAATTTTTTTGCCACGCTGAACTCCGCCGTATTCACTGACGGGTCATTCTGCTTTATCCCAAAAGGTGTTCGCTGTCCCGTTGAACTTTCGACCTACTTCAGGATCAACGCTGCCAATACCGGCCAGTTTGAGAGAACCCTGATCGTTGCAGAGGAAGGGGCATATGTTAGCTACATGGAAGGCTGTACGGCTCCCCGGCGTGACGAGAACCAGCTTCATGCCGCAATTGTCGAGATTGTGGCCATGAAAGATGCCCAGGTGAAATATTCCACAGTTCAGAACTGGTATCCGGGGAATAAAAAAGGTGAAGGAGGAATCTTCAATTTTGTAACCAAGAGAGGCATCTGTAAAGGAAGCAACTCAAAGATCTCCTGGACTCAGGTGGAAACCGGTTCGGCCATTACTTGGAAGTATCCCGGTTGTATCCTTTTAGGCGATAACTCGGTAGGTGAATTTTATTCGGTAGCTGTTACCAATAACATGCAGCAGGCTGATACTGGGTCTAAAATGCAACACCTTGGTAAAAACACGAAGAGTACAATCATCTCTAAAGGAATCTCGGCAGGACACGGTAACAACAGTTACAGAGGGTTGGTGAGGATAGCGAAGAATGCAGTAAACTCGCGGAACTATTCCCAATGCGACTCACTTCTTCTTGGTGATAAATGCGGAGCACATACGTTTCCTTATATGCAGGTGGAGAACAAATCATCCATTGTTGAACATGAAGCAACGACATCAAAAATTTCAGAGGACCAGCTTTTTTATTGTCAGCAGAGAGGTATCGATATGGAAAATGCCATAGGTCTGATCGTAAATGGTTATGCTAAAGAAGTACTGAAACAACTTCCAATGGAATTTGCAGTGGAAGCACAGAAGCTGTTATCCATCAGTTTAGAGGGGAGCGTAGGGTAGCTGGCGAATTAGCCAACTGGTAAACTGGTGAACTGGCGAATAAAAAAGATAATAATAAAATAAAATTCGTAATTCGTAATTTTTAATTCGTAATTAATTAAACATGTTGCTATCTATAAAGAATCTTCATGCTTCCATCAACGGGAAAGAGATACTCAGGGGGATCAACCTTGAAGTGAACAAGGGAGAGGTACATGCAATCATGGGACCGAACGGGACAGGAAAAAGCACGTTAGCATCTGTCATTGCGGGAAGAGAAATGTTTGAAGTGACGGAAGGGGAGATCACCTTTAAGGGCAAGAATCTGCTGAAGCTTCCGATTGAGGATCGTGCCAGGGAAGGGATATTTATCGGTTTCCAGTACCCGGTTGAGATCCCTGGGGTCAGCATGACAAATTTTATGCGGACTGCCGTTAATGAACTCAGGAAGTACAAGGGATTGGATCCTGTTCCTGCTGTTGAATTCTTAAAGATGATGGAAGAAAACAAACGTTTAGTCGAGATCCAGTCGAGTCTGACGAACCGTTCGGTAAATGAGGGATTCTCGGGTGGGGAAAAGAAAAAGAACGAGATTTTCCAGATGGCTATGCTTGAACCTATCCTGGCTATTCTCGATGAAACAGATTCGGGGTTGGATATTGATGCTCTGCGTATAGTTGCCAATGGAGTAAATAAACTTCGTACCAAAGAGAATGCCTATGTGATCATCACTCATTATCAGCGTTTACTCGATTATATCGTTCCCGATTTTGTACATGTTCTTTTCCAAGGAAGAATTGTTAAATCAGGACATAAAGAGTTGGCATTTGAATTGGAAGAAAAAGGATATGACTGGATCAAGAAAGAATTTGAATAAAACCTTCCGGAAATATGACAGGTAAGATAACAACAACGCTCAAAGAGATTATCACAAAGGAAAGGATGATCACACTTTTTGAGAAGAACCGGAAGGAGATTTTCAAAAATGATCCGGAACCGATAAGCCAACTCCGGGAAAAAGCATTTGATTCTTTTACTTTGCTTGGCCTTCCGAACAACCGGATAGAAGATTGGAGGAATACCGATCTGAAGGAATGGCTTGGGAAAGAATATGAATATTATTTTCATCCTTTACCCGGGATGGATGTCCACAAGATATTTCGTTGCAACATACCCCATCTCGACACGGCGATTATCGGCCAAATGAATGGGTGGTATGTTTCAAAAGATGTTCCATTGATCCGGTTAGGAAACGGGATGATCCTGGGAAGCCTTGCACAGGCATTCACAGAATACCCAGAGATCATGCAACAACATTATGGAAAATACGCTGGTACGGGTAAAAATGGTTTTACCGATCTGAATACTGCTTTTGCCCAAGATGGCATTTTTATCTATGTGCCTGATAATGTTCACAGTCCGAAACCCATCCAACTGATCAATGTGATCCAGCACGATGAGAACATTTTTCTACAATCAAGGAACCTGATCCTTTTGGGTAAAAATGCTCAACTCTCAGTCGTCCATTGTGATGATTCATATAATCACCAGGCCAGCTTTTCAAATATCGTTACCGAGGTTCATCTTGATGAAGGAGCCTTCATGGATCATTACAAACTCCAAAACCTTAACAATAACTCTACGTTGATCAACAATACAGTATTCCAGTTAGAGAAAAATGCTGAACTCGTTTCGAATTTTATTACCCTGAACGGAGGAATGCTTCGGAATGACACTCGTGTTCTTTTTAACGGGTCTCATGGAACTGCCAGTATAAATGGCTTGTACCTGATGGATCGCAAGCAGCATATTGACAACCATCTATATGTTGATCATGCATCTCCTTATTGTACCAGCATGGAAATGTTCAAAGGTATTTTGGATGAAAATTCGTCCGGTGTTTTTAACGGACATGTCTATGTTCGTAAAGACGCTCAAAAGACAAATGCTTACCAAGGCAACCGAAACATTTTGCTGACAGATAACGCGAAAGTCAATTCAAAGCCTTTCCTTGAGATTTATGCAGATGATGTAAAATGCAGTCATGGATCCACAACCGGCCAGCTTAATACCGAATCAATGTTCTACCTGATGCAACGTGGGATTGGCCCTGAAAGCGCACGGATGCTGCTTTTATTTGCATTTGCAAATGAAATTGTAGGTAAAATATCCATTCCTGAACTTCGTTTCCGTATAGAAGACATGGTGAAAAAACGTCTCCAGGGGGAATTACAGATCTGCGAACAATGTGTGCTCCATTGCAGCACACCGGAACATCCGATGGAGTTTAATATTGATATGAGTAAGGTATGAGATCAGAGGTCAGAGAATTGAGGATGGAGGATAGAAGCTGGATAATGGATATTGAGAATTTCATAATTCGTAATTTTTGATGAGTAGTTTTCCCGTAAATAAAATCAGAGAGGATTTCCCAATCCTTCGGCAGAAGGTTTATAACCGACCACTGGTTTATTTAGACAATGCGGCTTCTACCCAAAAACCGGTTCAGGTCATCCGTGCAATTGCAGGTTATTATGAAACTGATAATTGCAACATCCACAGGAGTGTACATTTCCTTAGCCAAAGGGCTACAGAAGTTTATGAAGATACAAGAAAAATGGTTCAGCGTTTCATCAATGCTGCATCTTCGAATGAAATCATCTTTACGAAAGGAGCTACTGAATCCATCAACCTTGTCGCCTCTTCTTTCGGGCAAAAATATATTTCACGCGACGATGAAGTGCTGATTTCCATTATGGAACATCATTCGAATTTGGTTCCATGGCAACAGATGTGCATAGAAAGAGATGCGAAGGTCAAATATATTCCCATCCATGAGAACGGAGAACTCGATATAGATGCTTTTCACAAGCTCGTGAATGAAAAGACAAAACTGATTGCTATTACACATGTCTCCAACGTACTTGGAACCATTAACCCGATAAAAGAGATAATCGCTTATGCGCATTCCTTTAATATTCCGGTACTGGTGGATGGGGCACAGTCGATTTCACATCTGGGAGCCGATATGCATGACCTCGATTGTGATTTTTATTGTTTTTCCGGTCATAAAATGTATGCACCGATGGGGATCGGTGTTCTTTACGGGAAGGAAAAATTTCTGGAAGCTTTACCGCCTTACCAATCAGGAGGTGAAATGATCAAAACAGTTCGTACCGATCGTACGACATTTAACGATTTGCCTTTTAAATTTGAAGCTGGAACACCCAATGTGGAAGGAGTCTACGGGTTGCATGCCGCGATTCTCTACCTGCAGAATCTTGGGATGGATAATATCCGGAATTATGAACAAGAGATCCTTAATTATGCGACAGATAAACTCGCGGCCATGGGAGATATCCGTATTGTTGGCACGGCTAAGGAAAAGATCAGTCTTATTTCTTTTCTTATAAATGGAATTCATCCGTATGATGCAGGCGTTATTATCGATAAAATGGGGATTGCGGTAAGAACCGGGCACCATTGTGCAATGCCGTTGATTGAATGGTATAAAATCCCGGCAACGGTGAGAGCTTCATTTGCATTTTACAATACGGTAGAAGAGATAGATTTACTAATGGAAGCTATAATTAAGGTAAAACAGATATTTGTATAATCTGTCAGCCAGACAAAGCAAATAATATATGACTATTTCAGATGTACAGGAAAAGATCATTTCCGAATTTTCACTTTTTGCAGGATGGGAAGAAAAATACAGATATCTTGACGAAATGGCAAGATCTCTTCCAATCATTAATGAAAAGTACAAAACCGATCAATATGTAATATCCGGGTGCCAGTCGACAGTCTGGCTTTATGCGGAATACAGGGATGGGAGAATTTTCTTTTCTGCCGACAGCGATGCCATTATAACCAAAGGAATAGTCGGCCTGCTTATTCGCGTGTTATCCGGTCATACCCCTGACGAAATCCTGGAAGCCGATATGGATTTCATTGAGGAAATAGGATTGCGTGAGCATCTTTCGCCAACACGGTCCAACGGGCTCACATCCATGATCAAGCAAATGAAACTTTACGCTCTCGCTTTCAAGGCAAAGTCAACTTCGGGGAATTGATCCTATTTTTCATTTGGTTCCTTGATACCTGCATCGCGTGTAATTGTATCCGGCAGGAACAAGGGAGAATGCTGATGGATTAGCAGTGACATTTTATCACGCTGCAGGGTGTTCCATGTAACTGCATCTTCATAAGCGTCACTGTATGCTTTTCCTTTAACCATCTCTTGCCGTTCCATCATCTCAATACCGATTGAATATTCCGTTTCTTCACAGGAAATCTGTCCATCAATCCATATCTCTTTCGAAGGAATGAAATGACAGGAAAGATCATTTCCACTGAAACCGAAATCAGGGAAAATATTCTTTCTTACAAGATAACCGTCAACAATCCATATACTGATTCCATTTCGTACTCCGAGTGGTAACCGGTAAATGTTCTGCAAGTGGATGCTGTCAGGAATATCTTTAATCTCCTTGATATTATCGTGATCTGTCACTCCAACCCTCTGAAGCGAGGTCTCATGTTCCCGGCAAATACCTTCATAAATACGACGTGTTTTTACCTCCAGTTGAAGCGAAGAGTCATGTGCCTTAAGGTATGTCCAGCCAAATTTTGCCATCAAGTGACGTTCATTCAATTCGTGGATCAGGGTCATCTCAAATTCCTCGCAGGAAAGGGCATTATCAATCCAGATCTCTCCTTTGGGGTTAAACGGATAACGTTGTTCATTTCCTCCATAGAGAAAAGAATTATAGATCTTATGACGAACCTTATAACCGTCCACTATCCAGACATTATAACCATTCCGCTTTCCCCAATAGTACCGGTAAACGCCCTCGACACTTTTTTTATTCGTGCAACTGAACAGAAAAACAGCACTAATACTGAAAAAAAGAAAATAGCGAAGTCTCATAATAATGAAATAATGATTTGAGTTTCTAAAGAGAATCTAGATGTCAAAGATAAATCATTTGCTGCTTAATTTTAAGGAAGGGTTATTTTCGGTAATTTTGCATCCTCATTAAAATCTCCATGACTTTTACACAAGTAATCAAGCAATTCAAGTTTTCCATTGCAGGGGTCCTCGTTTTTGTTCTTATCGAGAACGTCGCATGGATAATTGAACCAACTTTCTTCGGTTCATTGCTTGATGCACTGATCGATCATTTTTATAACAAAGAAGTTGTAAATTATTTATCGCCTTTATTTATCTGGATTTTTATTTACCTAGTAAATGTTCTTGGAGGTACCATGAGCAGGTTATACAGCGGAAGGGTTTATCCGAAGATGTATGCCGATATTGCTACCCGTGTTATTGTCAGTTCACAAAAACAGGGACATGCTCCTTCCAAGATCCTGGCAAGGGCTGAACTGGCCCGGGAGTATATAGTATTTTTCAAGGAACGACTTCCGGAAGTCAGTTGGCAGTTTTTTGCCACTGGTGGGGGTGTGATAGCCTTATTCTTTTACGATTGGAGGATTGCAGCGGTGGCATTCTTCGTAATTTTTCCTGTAGTCTTTATCAATAATATTTATAGGCGGAATGTAGTGACCCTTCAGAAGAATATTCATGATACCAGGGAAGATCTTTACAGGTTGGTGAATGAAAAAAATCCGGTAATGATTCATCAATATTATCACGATATGGTACCACCCCAGAACAAAATCGCAAAATGGAATTCCATCGATTATGCCGTAATCAAGGTTTTACTGATGATTATTTTTATTGTGGTCCTCTTTATCTGTGTTGACGTGGATAATTTTTCGACCGGGAAAATCTATGCCGTTGTATCCTATATCTGGACCTTTATTGCCTCTACGGATTATCTTCCGGGATTAATGGAGAGCCTGACATCTATGAAAGACCTTAGTTCACGGTTGAAAGAAGAAAAGGATGTCTGATATTACAAGAGGTAAGTAAATCCACAGATCCCTTAAAATATCTTGTTCTTTTCGGAAATAAAGGCTATTTTTACATTTAAATCTGAATATAAATTTATCTTGGAAGACCAAGACAAAAATATGCCGCATCTTCTTGACAAAGAGACTTTCGAATCACTTTTCCGTAGTGAATTTAAGGGATTGTGTTTCTTTGCGCTTCAATATACGAAAGATCAAGATACCGCCAGGGAGATTACACAGGAAGCCTTCATTAAACTTTGGGAAAAGCGGGACAGCATCAATCTTTCGAAGCCGATAAAGACCTACCTTAAAACGATAGTTCGTAACAAATGTCTGAATTGGCTCAGAGATAATAAAAAATTCAACAAAGAGATCCTTGATATAGAAGGCTTGCTCTCGGATAAGACCTATATTCAGCCAGACCGGTTAGTTGAAGCTGAAATCAGGGATAAAATTACCAGAGCCATTGAAGAGTTACCGGAAAAATGCAGGGAGATCTTTGTGCTTAACCGGCATGAAAACCTGAAGTACCAGGAAATCGCCATCCGGTTGCAAATATCTATTAAAACAGTAGAGACCCAGATGTCGAAAGCATTACACCACATGCGTGACCGGCTGGCGGAGTTCTTGAAATGAGAACATAAAGAATTATTATTTTTGCGTAAGGGTAAAAGCCAATATAAGTGTAAAACAATCAGTAATATTATGGAAACAGATCATACATATCCGATCGACCTTATCACGGTATATCTGGCCGGAGAAGCAAGCGATGACGACCTGATTTTCCTGGAAGCCTGGTTGAAGGCCGATCCCGGGCACAGGAAAATCTTTGAGGATTACCGCCGGACATGGCTTGAAATGGAAAAAACAAGGATAGATACGGTTTTAAATACAGACAAGGAATGGAATGAACTTCAGGAAAAGCTTTTCAAGAAAGAAGAATCAAAACAAGACAGGATCATCTCTTTTTCTTTCCGGAAACTACTCCAAATTGCAGCAGGCATTTTTTTACTCATCATTGCTTCTGTTTTTGTTATCCGGTATTTTACCCATAATGAGCAGAAACAGCTGAATGCAGGCTTGTCTGTTAAGGAGGGAAATCTGCCAGATGGAACATCAGTCACTTTAAATAAAGGTACGACCCTTGAATATCCCTCTTCTTTCAAAGGAAATAAAAGAAATGTTAGACTCAACGGCGAAGCCTACTTCGAAGTAAAACATGACAATACAAAACCATTCATTGTTATAAACCAGAATGTCCGGGTGGAAGTACTGGGTACTTCTTTCTATGTGAACACCAATGTCGCAAATAATAAAATGGAGGTGATACTAAACAGCGGTTCTGTAGCCGTATATTTTGATAATCATAAAGAGAACGGCCTTTTCCTTTCTCCGGGAGAAAAAGCCGAGATCAATCCCGGCCAGGAAAAGATGGACAAGGATATCAACACTGATCAGAATTACAGGTCATGGATGACACAACGGTTTATTTATAACAATGAACCGTTGATTATTATCATTGATGACCTGAATAAAGATTACCATACAAACCTGCGCATCACAACACCGATCATCTCGTATTGTCTTGTTACAGCCACATTCGATCATCAGTCGGTGGAATCCATCCTGCATGTCCTCCAGGCTACCCTTGATTTGACTCTCAGTAATCACGGAACATGGACAGAAATTTCAGGTAAGAAGTGTAACTAATTCGATCCAACCATCATTGGAAATCAGGAAAATCATATACCCTTTCTTATTTTGCTTTCTTGTCTTCTCCAATTCCCTGCTTTCTCAGGATCTGGATAAGAAGATAACAATCATAGCCAGGAATCAATCCCTCGGAGAAGTAATAGGCAGGATCGGGGATGAAGGAAAGATCTTTTTCTCGTACAACCCTGAAAGCCTTCCTCTCAACCTAAAGATCAGCATAACAGCAAAGAACAAATCCATTCATGAAGTGCTTGATCTGGTGTTAAAAAAAAACGGTATTACCTATTTTATCACTGAAAACAACGTGGTTCTTAAAGCAAATCAAAAAAAGGATGCGGGCGAGACAAGGGAGAAAATCATTCCATCGGGGAAGCATACAATCAGTGGTTACCTTAAAGATAAGGCAACCGGTGAAATGCTGATTGGTGCCAACATTTATATCCATGATCTGCATCTTGGTACCACTACCAATGGCTATGGTTTTTATTCACTAACACTACCTGCAAATATTTACCAGTTGATTTTTTCCTTTATCGGTTATAAGGATTATCAAATGACAATCGATCTTGAGAAGGATTTAAACACGACAGTCGAGATGGAAACAACAAGCCTCCCGATCAAAGAGGTCGAAATAAAGGGAAAGAACAAACAAGAGGAAATCCGGAACAGTTCACTGGATGAATTCCGGTTTTCCTCAAAAACCCTGACTCAATTGCCAGGATTTGTGGGCGATGTTGATATAATCAAATCGTTACAGGCTGTTCCGGGTGTCATAACTTATGGTGATGGGTCCTCTCTTTTTTATGTTCGCGGAGGTAACAGTGATCAAAACCTGATCCTCATCGATGAAGCGCCGATTTATAACCCTTCCCATCTTTTCGGTTTCTTTTCTGTCCTGGCCCCCGATGCAATTAATGAAATGACCGTCTTTAAAGGAGATTTCCCTGCAAAATACGGTGGAAGATTATCATCCGTAATCGATATCAAGGCGCGTGACGGAAACCTCAAACGATTCAGCTTTTCAGTTAACGTTGGCCCTTACGCATCAGAATTGACCCTGGAAGGGCCAATAGTAAAAGATAAGCTTTCCTTTATTGTCTCCGGAAGGATGTCGACCCTGAATTGGTTGAATGACATTCATACTTCTTTGAAGGCATTTAATATCCTCTTTTATGATGTAAATGCAAAAGTCAATTTCAAACTAAATAACAAAAATCGTTTTTACCTTACTTTCTTTTACGGATATGATCTTTTCGGGCAGACGAACGAATCCACTTATCCCACCTCCGGGATGAGCTGGAATAACCTGGCAGGTACCTTCCGATGGACCCATACATTCAGCAGCAAATTATTTTCCAACACCACCCTCTGCTACAGCCGTTATCAATATTATCTTTATATTGATAATGAACAAAAAGATATATGGAATTCCGATATTTCCGGGTTGACATTTAAGACGGATTTTACCTGGTACTTAAACCCAAAGAACACAATCCATACAGGGGTGGAAATTACCAATCACAACTCGAATCCGGGAAATGTAAGCCTTCCAAATGATCAGACTGATCCATCAGCTTATCCCATTGCCAAGTACCATTCCATGGAATATGATTTTTATCTTGGAAACGACCAGTTGATAGGAAAAAAAGTTTCAGTCGGTTATGGAATCAGGTTGCCGGTGTGGCAGGATATTGGCCCAACTATGGTCTACCAGTTCGATGGATATCACAATTTCATAGATTCCACACGAATTTCCAACCTGTCGACCTATGCGACATTTTTCTGTCCGGAGCCCCGGATCAATGTTCGTTATTTATTAAATGTTTATTCTTCCCTGAAAGGTAGTTACAGCAGAACCACTCAGTTCTTCCAGGTTCTTTCTAATTCTGTAAGCCCATTTACATCCCTGGAGGTCTGGGCTCCCTGCGGCCCGAATATAAAACCACAGAAATCCGATCAATATTCGCTGGGATACTATACTCAACTATTCCATACGAAACTGAGTCTTTCGGCTGAAACTTTTTACAATCTGTTTTATAATCATATCGATTATAAGGATAATGCAAACCTTTTGTTCAATCACTTGCTGGAAGGTGAAATCCGTGAAGGGAAAGCATATTCGTACGGAATTGAACTTATGTTGAAGAAAACCGAGGATAAATTTACAGGTTGGATCGGATATACCTATTCACGCACGTTTGTTCTGACTCCGGAAGTCAATGATGGAAAAGAATATCCGGCCTTCTATGACCGGCCGAACAATGTATGTATTTTTCTTTCCTATGCGGCCGGGAAACACTGGGCCTTTTCTGCTAACTGGCTTTACATGACAGGAGGTGCGATTACGACGCCAATTGGTTTTTTTTATAATAACGGATATTCCATTCCGATCTATGGCGACCGGAATAACGACAGACTTCCTGACTATCACCGTCTTGACCTTTCCATAAAGTGGATTCTCAGCAAACCTGAACAACGTTACCAGCATTCACTAATTCTGACTATTTACAACGCCTATGGCCGGCTGAATCCATTTTCCGTGAATTTCAACAAGATCCAGGATGGGAATGGTGATATTGTCGTGCCTTCAAACCTGGAGGGAGGATATGATCTGATTCCAACGACCATTTCCGTTGCAGGGATGATACCATCACTTAATTATCAATTCAAGTTCTGATGAAAAGAATTTGTCTGTCTATGTTTATTTTACTTTCCTTCTCAGGATGTGAGAAGAAAACCGACTGGACCTTGAAAAGTCAATCCAGTAATCTTATAGTTGTTGATGGGATCATAACAAGTGAAACAAAAACTCAATCACTGACTCTTACTTTTCCGGTTTCGGAATTAAATGCAAAGCCGGCACCAGTTACTGGCGCCATTCTTCAGATCTCGGATGAAGATTCGGTGTATCGGATGACAGAAACACTGGCGGGCTCTGGAGTATATAATTCTATAACACCTTTTTCTGCCCGAGAAGGGAAGAATTATTCATTACTCATTTTTTATGGGAAACAGATAATCTCTGCAAAATCAATAATGGAACCAGCCTTACTCTTTAATTTCCTGGTTTATTCAAAAAAAGAAGATTCAGGATTATACAATATTTCATGGGTTGCCAGTTCCTTCAGCACAGGTACCCCGGCCATGTGGGAGGTACTTCTCGACTGGTCAAAGGCTCCAGGTTATCAACAGACTGATTCTACAAGATGTAAGGCAAGGATGTTGTTTTATACCCTTTCAACGCTCGATGTAAGTGAGATCTTTGCGCCATCAGTGGAAACGATTTCTTTTCCGGCGGGAACTATGATTACTGAAACAAGATACTCCCTTACACCTGAATATGCAGAGTTTATTCGGGAAGTATTGCTGATAACTCAATGGCAGGGGTCATTGTTCAGTACTACTCCGGCCAATGTATCAACCAATTTGAGCGTGGGAGGGACTGGCTTCTTTGCTGTTTGCGGGGTTTCTTCTATATTTCAGACCGTGCCATAAGAAAAAAATGATCTCCGGGTATAAGGGTCGAATCTTTTCCCGGTGTATTATTCTTAAAGAACAAGATATTAATTATAATCGCAACTGAAAAAACAAAGCTATGAAAACAAAAACTCTTTTCCGGTGGGGATTCCTGATGATCACTGTGATATTATTTATTTTAGTCAGCTGTTCAAAAGACAAAACTACAAACACAGCCACCACAAACACAGAATCGCTTCAGCAATTAACTATAGATGAGAACAATGTTGTGAGTGCTTCCAACCAGGCAGTGAATGATGTCGACAATGTTTTATCACCCGCAAAATTAAAATCTACTGAATCAGGGCCATGCAATACAACAGTAACTATAGGAGGTGTCGTAAATGACACCATTTCAATTGATATCTATTATCATGGTGCAGATTGCAACAACAAAGTTATTCGCAGTGGCCATGTTATTGTGAAGAAAAAATATCAGGAAGATTGGGGCCAGGCAGGAGCCACGGTCATCGTGACCATGAACAATTATACACGTACAAGAGTCTCTAACGGGAAATCTTTGACCATGAACGGATCAAAGCATTTTGAAAATGTCAGTGGCCACTACCTTTATGAACTTGGACTTGACAGTACCGTTACTTCAGTCGTACACAGGGTATGGGGTAATATTACAGTGACTTTTGATGATAGTACCAACAAGGTTTGGTCACTAGCACGTCAGGATACTTACACTGGTTCATCGGTCGCGCGGGTGATGACTGAAGATGGATTCGGAACTGCCGAGGGGTACACCAACCTTACTGCATGGGGAATCAACAGGAATAGAGAACAGTTTTACTCAAGCATTATGCAATCAGTGGTTTACAAAGAGGTATGCGACTTTGATCCCTGTTCCGGAATCGAAGTTCACCAAATCCCATCTAAATCTAAATCGGCTACTATTACCTTCGGGTACAACAGCAATAACAACCTTATAACCAATGACGATTGTCCTACCCGTTACAGGGTCGATTGGGTAGTAGGAAATAAATATGGGACATTCTTTCTTCCGCTCTGATGTTGATATGATGTATACGTAAGAAGGCTGTTTCAAAAGTACGAGACGGCCTTTTTTTCAATAGCCGACTTAGAATCTTTTAATATTCAATCTTTTACAAGGAAGATAAGGTTCAAACCGTTTTTCGAAGTACCTTTGCACCCAATCTTAGAACAGGCCAATAAATTCATTAAGTGCAGAATATTCAGAAATATCGCAATCATTGCCCATGTTGACCACGGTAAAACTACCTTAGTTGACCGGATACTCCATCAGGCAAAATTATTTCGTGACAATCAGGTCGTAGCTGATCTGGTGCTCGACTCTAACGATCTTGAACGCGAAAGAGGGATCACAATCCTTTCAAAGAATGTATCGGTCAGATATAAGGGAACAAAGATCAACATTATAGATACCCCAGGTCATTCTGATTTCGGCGGGGAAGTTGAACGAGTGCTCAACATGGCAGATGGTGTTTTGCTTGTGGTCGATGCCTTTGAAGGCCCGATGCCACAAACCCGTTTTGTACTTCAGAAAGCACTGGAACTCGGGAAGAAACCTATCGTTGTTATCAACAAAGTTGATAAACCCAATTGTGCGCCGGATGAAGTCAACGAAGCTGTTTTCGAATTGATGTTTAGTCTGGATGCCAATGAAGACCAACTTAACTTCCCGACTGTCTATGGTTCATCAAAACAAGGATGGATGTCTGCAGATTGGAGAAACCCTACAACCGATGTCACATATCTTCTTGACACGATTATTAAATATATTTCTGCCCCGTCGCACGAGCCAGGCACACTTCAATTGCAGATAAGTTCACTGGATTATTCATCGTATATAGGCCGGATAGCCGTTGGCCGTATAACACGAGGATCGATCTCCGCTGGAATGCACGTTTCGCTCGTAAAGAACGACGGGACTATTTTAAAATCAACGGTTAAAGAATTATACCTTTTTGAAGGGCTGGGCAAAGAAAAGGTGAAATTTGAAGTTGAGGCTGGTGAGATCTGTGCTGTTTTGGGCCCCGAGAATTTTGAGATTGGGGATACCATCGCCGATGCTGAGAATCCTGAAGGAATGAAGCCGATTCTGTGTGGATGAACCGACCATGAGCATGCTTTTCACAATAAATAATTCCCCATTCGCAGGAAAAGAAGGAATATATGTTACCTCTCGTCACATCCGTGAACGGCTTTTTAAGGAGACTGAAAAGAATCTTGCACTTAAAGTGCATGAAATGGATTCTCCTGACAAATTCCAGGTTTACGGAAGAGGGATCCTCCACTTGGCCATACTCGTGGAAACTATGCGCCGTGAAGGGTATGAGTTTCAACTTGGTCAGCCCAATGTGATTACAAAAGTGGTTGACGGAAAGATTCATGAGCCAGTGGAATTGTTGAGGGTAGCAGTCCCGGAATCTTTTTCGGGAAAGGTCATAGAGATTGTCAGTCGCCGTAGAGGGGACCTTATCCGCCTTGAAACAAAGCGTGACCGTACCATTCTGGAATTTGAAATCCCGGCAAGAGGACTGATCGGGTTACGGAACCCGGTATTAACTGCAACGGAAGGAGAAGCAGTTATTGCGCACAGGTTTAAAAGTTATGAATCATGGAAAGGAGATATGGGCAGCCGGAACAGCGGTTCCCTGATTGCCGGAGAAACCGGTACAGCCATTACTTATTCAATCGATAAACTTCAGTCCCGTGGAAAGTTTTTCATTGAACCGGGTGAAAATATTTATGCCGGGCAGGTCGTAGGTGAAAGTACCCGCAGTGATGATATAGTTATTAACCTTACAAAAACAAAAAAACTCAGCAATGTACGTGCATCCGGTTCGGATGATAAAGCAGTGATCGTTCCTGCTGTAAAATTCTCACTGGAAGAGGCAATGGAATACATTCAGGATGATGAGTTTGTTGAGGTAACGCCAAAATCTATTCGATTGCGGAAGATCATCCTGGATGAGACAGAACGGAAAAGAAGTAAAAAAGCAATATGACCCAATCCCTGAGTTCAACGAGAAATATCAGAAAAATAGTTAACTTTGTTCTTTCCTGAAAAATATTAAAGCTAATGGAAAATCAGGATAGTGAGTTGGAAGCAAGGATCATCGAAGCTCTTAAACGTGTGCATGACCCTGAAATTCCTGTCAATATTTATGACCTGGGATTAGTTTATGAACTGAAAATTGATGATCAATCGGTTGTGTATATAACCATGACCCTTACAACGCCAAATTGCCCAATCGCTGAGGATATGCCAGGTGTCGTTTACAATGAGGTGAAACAAGTGGAGGGTGTAAAAGATGTTAAAGTGAAACTGGTTTTTGATCCACCTTGGGATAAAGACATGATCTCAGAAGCTGCGCTCCTTGAGCTAGGACTCCTTTGAAGACGTTCTTCCATTGCAATGCGGATGAACATAATTTCGTTATTCTTATTTATAATTAATATTCTAAAGCGAACTTTGTATAAACTGAAAAATGACTGTTAAGACTGGTGACCTTCTGACATTGATAAATGACCCTGCTGACCTCCGGAAGTTGAAAGTAGAGGATCTTCCAAAACTTTGTGCTGAGATTCGTCAATTCATCATTGATGTAATTTCAACCAATCCAGGACATCTGGGTGCAAGCCTGGGAACTGTCGAGTTGACCGTCGCGATTCATTATATCTTTAATACACCTTTCGATAAGATTATCTGGGATGTGGGTCACCAGGCTTATACCCATAAGATTATTACTGACAGAAAAAATGTTTTTAATACAATCCGGATGTACAAGGGTATCAGCGGATTTCCAAAGATGTCAGAAAGCAAATATGATGCGTTTGGTACAGGACATTCATCTACCTCGATCTCTGCTGCATTAGGTATGGGAGTCGCTGCCAATCTTAACAACGAAAGAGACCGGCACCATGTGGCCATCATTGGCGATGGCGCCATTTCGGGAGGGATGGCCATGGAAGCAATGAACAATGCCGGAGTTTCGAATGCCAACTTGCTGGTTATTCTTAATGATAATGGCATCGCAATCGACAAGAATGTCGGAGCGATCAAGGATTATCTTGCGGATATTGTGACCTCCGGAACATACAATAAAATCCGTGATAAGATATGGCTGATGCTGGGCGGTGGAACCCGTTACGGGAAAAATTCGAGAGCCATTGTCAAACAACTCGGAAATGCCTTAAAGTCGACTTTGCTGAACAGGAGTAATCTTTTTGAAGCCTTCAATTTCCGATATTTTGGACCTGTAGATGGTCACGATGTTATACGGCTTGTAAAATTGCTGGAGGATATAAAAAAAATCCATGGTCCCAAACTGCTCCATATTGTGACTGTGAAAGGGAAAGGCTATATGCATGCCGAGAAAGAACAAACTATTTATCATGCTCCAGGAGTTTTTGATAAAAATACAGGAGAAATACGAGAAGATAAATGCATGACCAAGCCCCAAAGTATCAGACAGTTTTTGGATGTACCATTGTTGAGTTGGCCGAGGCAAACCCAAAAATTGTAGGGATAACACCTGCCATGTCGACCGGTTGTTCACTCAATATCATGATGGCTAAGATGCCGGAAAGGACATTCGATGTAGGAATCGCCGAACAACATGCGATTACTTTCTCAGCCGGACTTGCAGCCTCCGGAATGATCCCTTTCTGCAATGTTTATTCGACTTTCCTTCAGCGTGCCTACGATCAGATCATTCATGATGTGGCGCTTCAGAAACTGAATGTTGTATTTTGCCTTGACCGTGCCGGACTAGTCGGTGAAGATGGTGCCACGCACCATGGATCCTTCGACCTTGCTTATCTGAATTCCATTCCGAATATGACAGTTTCGGCTCCCATGAATGAGGAACAGCTCAGGAACCTTATGTATACGGCACAACTTGATGGCAAAGGCCCGTTTGCGATCCGTTATCCAAGAGGAAAAGGTGTCATGCCGAAATGGAAAACTCCTTTTATAGAATTACCGGTAGGAAAAGGAAGGATGACCCGCGATGGTTCGGATGCAGCCGTTATTACCATCGGCCATATAGGCAATGATGCAGTGGGGGCCTGTAAAGAACTTGAACGTCAAGGATTTTCAGTTGCCCATTATGATATGATATTCCTGAAACCCATGGATATTGATCTACTTCATGAGATTTTCCGGAAATTCAATAAAATTGTGACAGTCGAAGATGGAACCATAATTGGAGGACTTGGCTCTTCTGTCATTGATTTTATGTCGGAGAATAAATATACCGCCTGGATAAAAAAACTTGGTATTCCTGATCATTTTATTGAGCAGGGCACTATTGCAGAACTTCACCATGAGTGCGGCTATGATAAAGAAGGAATTATTGCAGCGTTGAAAGAAATGTTGGTTCCGGCTATTTCCCCGGGGTAAAACTTCTGTAAAAATTCTTTCTTTTACCTGTTGATTCTTTTCTTCACAGTTTCCCATGTTTCTGTGATAAGGAAACTTTCATCCATATTGCCCATCATGGTAAGGAGTTTCTTCATTGGAACTGAAAATGATAAGTATCTCTTTGGGAACACAAGGCCTTGCAGAACAGTCGAACATACCAAGAACGGCCCTTGGATTTTCTTTAGCATTTTCAAGCCACGACCGATAAACTATACTTCCGCATCCTGAACTGAATGGGGCAATAACACCATCTCCATCCACCTGATCGAAATTTGCCAGGGTAAACAGGCCTGAAAGAATATCCGGAGTCGCAAAAAAGATAACACCTTCGGGTTCATCCGGTTCTTCGAGTTTATCCCATCTTTTAAAGATGATGTATTTTCCGCCGGTGGGTATGGCCTGCATCTTTTTCATGACCTCTCTGACCATTTCGGGAGTGCGAATATAGCGTTCACCCTCCATTTCACCGGGAATCCCGCAGGAAAGAAAATACTCGAAGTTTGGTCGCATTCCTTTGGCATACCCGAGATATCGCTTCGATCCCATACAACGAAGGCTGGATTCATTGTAAGCAAGCGATTCACCTTTTCGCACCTTTGCCAATTCACGGATGATGCAGCTCCAGTCCTTGTTTGGCTTGGCGATAACAACTGTTCCGGGATCAGAAGAGTAAAAATAGACAAAAGGAAATTCGGCCTTGCCAAAGTACTTTTCCCACTTTTCCAGGAATTCGTTTTTTATTTTACTGTCCATAATTGTATTTTAATTTGATATGGCCGGCATTTGACGGTCATATTGTTTATCAGTCATTAACTTAAGCATAAAATCAGCAACATCAGCCCTGGGAATCCGGCGTGATAGCGGCGGACCCATTGAGATTTTGTATTTCCCGGTCTTCGGTGCATCGGTTAAACCGGCTGGACGGACAATCACCCATTCAAAGTTTGTAGCCGTTATGATCTTCATTTGTCTTACTTTATCTAAAAAAACCTGTTTAAGAAACAGGGATATGATTATCTTTCCAAACAGGAATCCGGCATCATTACCTAAAATACCTGCGGAAGACATGCAGATAAAGCGATTCACCTTATATTCTCCCATAGCCCGGAGAATATTCTGTGTACCTTCCGATAAAACTGTAGTGGGTTTCCTGGATTCGACACCAAGTGCACTGATAATTACATCCTTACCTTCGACTGCTTGTTTTACTTTATCATACTCAAGGATATCGCCTTGAACCACCTTCAGGTTTTTATGCTGGATCGTAACAGAAGATGATTTCCGTGCAAAGGCGGTCACCTGGTGACCCTTTTCCAATGCCTGGTAAACTGTCAGTATACCGGTACGGCCACTTGCGCCAAATATTACAATTTTCATCAGTTAAATTTTTGTGGCAAGTTACGAACTTCCGGACGAAAAATATAAATACATTTACACAAACAATATTCTCAGTGGGTTATCAGGATCTCTTCCGCAGAAAATCGATAGAACATATCCTGAAGGATGCCGACCGGCATCTGGGAGAAACGGCCCGCATGAATCGTAGTCTGAATGTTCGTGACCTGACAGCCCTTGGTATTGCAGCGATAATCGGGGCTGGAATATTCAGCACAATTGGTACAGCTGCAGCTACCGGTGGACCAGCAGTTTCCCTTCTTTTTATTTTTACGGCGGTTGCCTGTGGTTTTTCGGCCATGTGTTATGCCCATTTTGCTTCCCGGATACCTATCAGCGGAAGTGCATACACTTATGCTTATGCAAGTTTCGGTGAACTGGTGGCCTGGATTATAGGCTGGGACCTTATCATGGAATATGCCGTGGGAAACATTGCTGTCGCCATTTCATGGTCGGATTATTTCACCCATCTCCTGAATGGAATAGGGATCAATTTTCCAACCTACCTAAGTGTGGATTTCCTTAGTGCGGTCAGAGGCCATCATGCTGCAGTTGCCCAATTGGCCCACGGCATATCCTTTAGTACACTATCGGACAACTTAAGGGACGCTTACCTGGCCTGGACACAGGCTCCCCATATCGGGAACTTAAGGCTTATAGCCAATATACCTGCTTTTGGTATCGTGGTTTTCATCACTTACCTTGTTTACATTGGAATTTATGAAACCAAAATGGCCAGTAATATCATGGTTTTGTTGAAAGTGGCTATCCTGCTGGTTGTCATTGGAGTAGGATCTTTCTATATCAATCCGAAGAACTGGAGTCCGTTTGCCCCGAACGGGATAGGAGGCGTACTGAAAGGAGTAGCAGGCGTTTTCTTTGCATATATCGGCTTTGATGCTATTTCTACTACGGCAGAAGAATGTAAAAACCCGCGCAGGGATCTTCCGCGCGCTATGATCTATGCACTGATCATCACGACTATACTTTACATCCTCATCAGTCTGGTGCTTACAGGTATGGTGAATTACAGCGGACTGGGAGTCGGTGATCCACTGGCTTATGCCTTTCAGAAGCTGCATCTTACTAAATTGTCGGGGATCATTGCCATCAGCGCCGTGATAGCAATGGCCAGCGTTTTGCTGGTATTTCAGGTCGGGCAACCCCGTATTTGGATGAGCATGAGCCGTGACGGTCTGTTGCCGAAAATCTTTTCCCGCTTGCACCCAAAATTTAAAACACCGGCATTTTCTACAATAATAACCGGCATCATCGTTGCGATCCCCTCGCTTTTTTTAAATCTGACCGAAGTCACAGACCTGACCAGCATCGGAACCCTCTTTGCTTTTGTGCTTGTTTCCGGAGGCGTGCTGATCCTGGGTGAAGAAAAAAAACAGATACCCGCGAAGGAACGTAAGAAAGAATTTAATATCCCCTATCTTAATTGTCGGTATTACTTGCCTCTTCTATGGGCATTTGTTTTTGTTGTGCTCTGGTATTGGAATCCACTGGAATTACAACAATTAATGCATAAGATTGTGGGTGACTCAAACCAACCAATTACCTCTTTCCTCTGGCATTTATTCACGACCGAATTTCCGGTTATCCTTTTTATTTTTTCAGCAATTATTCTCACGGTCATTAGTATTTGGAAACAGCTGACACTAATTCCTGTCATCAGTCTCCTGATAAATTTCTACCTGATGGCCCAATTGGGGATAACCAACTGGATGCGGTTTATAATATGGCTGGTTATCGGATTGGTCATATTTTTTACTTTTAGCAGGAAGCACAGCGTTATTGCAATGAAGAATGAAGAATGAAGAATGAAGAATGAAAAATGAAGTATTACTATGTCAGGAATTGAAATTGTTGTCCTGATTGGGGCGAGAATTTTTATCGGATTTATCAATACGCTCTCAGGAGGAGGATTCTGTTATCACTCTTTCCCTATTAATCCTTTTGGGATTACCTGCAAATATTGCCAATGGAACTAACCGTATCAGCATCTTTTTTCAGACTTTTTCATCGGTAGGCAGGTTTACACGTCAAAAGATGTTTACTTCGGTAAAGCCAGTCTGGCTGGGCATCCCGGCTACTGTTGGAGCAATTCTTGGAGCTTATCTGGCCATCGATGTTAATGTTAAAGTCATTGAAATTGCAATGTGCATTGCAATGGTTTTGATGGTTTTCTTCCTTTTTATAAACCGGATAAATGGCTCAAAGAAAATTCACAATTACTGAAATATCCGGTCACATGGTGGCAACTGGTCATCTTTTTTGTTGTTGGATTTTATGGCGGATTTATCCAGGTAGGGGTAGGCTACTTTTTATTGATGTCGCTTGTTCTTGGAGTGGGGTATGATCTGGTTAAAGCCAACGCTATTAAAAACCTAATCGTATTCTTTTATGCAATTTTTGCCCTTCTTGTATTTATTATCAACGGACAGGTAAATTATCTTTATGGACTGATCCTATCTATAGGAAGTGTAATTGGTGCTTTGATTGCGTCATACCTGGCCTTGAGAAAAGGAGCCGGGTTCATCCGTGCAGTGATAATTCTTTCGGTTATCCTGACCATTCTGCAAATAACCGGTCTTGTTAACTTTACAGAGTTTTTTAAGAAAATAATGTAATATCAGAATGATATGAAAAGTCTTAATAAGTTTATTTTAAGAGGCTGTTTTTTATTCTCCATCTTCGGTACTCTTATACTATGGAATGGCGCCTGTCTTTTTTCTCAGAACCTTTCCAGCATCCCTGCCTCAACGGCAGGCGGGCAGCATGCTGCATCCGGCCTCCGGAAATGGGTTCTTGTAATTCATGGTGGCGCAGGTGGAACCGCAGGACAGAAAATATCTGAAGAAGTGCAGCAACAATATATTTTAGAGATGACTGAGGTTTTAAAAGCAGGTGCAGCTGTTCTTTCTGCTGGAGGCTCCAGTCTGGATGCTGTGGAAACCAGTATCCGGATGATGGAAGACTCTCCTTTGTTCAATGCAGGAAAAGGATCAGTGTTCACTGAAGAAGGAAAAAACGAAATGGATGCTGCGATTATGGATGGTCAGACTTTAAAAGCCGGTGCAGTAGCAGGAGTAACCACCATTAAAAACCCAATATCCGCGGCCAGGGCCGTGATGGAAAAGTCTAAACATGTGATGTTGATCGACGGGGGAGCTGAGAAATTTGCAAAAGACCAGGGCCTGGAGATCGTCCCGACTTCTTATTTCTTTACTAAAAAGCGCTGGGATGAATTTCAGAAGATTCATAAACAGGAAATGAATCATAAACCAGATTCTGTGAAAAGTCATGGAACTGTTGGTGCGGTGGCACTGGACACTCACGGGAACCTCGCAGCCGGAACTTCAACAGGAGGAATGACCAATAAAAGAGAGGGAGGGTGGGGGATTCCCCTGTCATAGGTGCCGGAACCTATGCAAACAATAGTACCTGCGCAGTTTCCTGTACAGGCCATGGAGAATATTTTATCCGTAATGTTGTTGCTTATGATGTCTCCGCCCGTATGGAATACAAAGGACAAAGCTTACTAGAAGCAGCAAGTGATGTTATCAATGTCAAACTGAAATCCCAGGGAGCAGAAGGCGGCCTGATAGCTGTCGACAGGAATGGAAATGTTGCCATGCCCTTCAATACTGCCATGATGTTCAGGGGCAGTATCAGTAATGATAGTAAAATACAGGTGGAAACCTATTGATTATTGATGAGGGTATTGTTCCTACCCACGTCAAACACCCCTATTCTTTTGGTAATGTAATTTACCGGTACATATTTAAACCGGTTCATAAATCCATATAAGGTTTGTAAAAAAACAAAAATTTGAGAAATCAAGATAAAACCATTCATATTGACTTATCTTTGTAAGTTAATATGAATTTAATAATACCTTTAAACTTACATAAAATGAAAACACTGAATTCATTGATTGTGATGTTATTATTTTTTTCGACATTAAATTTTGCCCAAAAAGTAATGCCCGATAAAGTACCAGCACCTGTTAAGCAGACATTTATGAAAGAGTTTCCAAAGGCAATAGAAACCGGTTGGAGGGTGGATAATGGTACATATCAGGCTTTGTTTAACCTGAACGGAGTGAGGCATGCAGCAAAATTTGATAAAAACGGGCAATGGATCGATAAGGAAGTAAGAATCGACCTTGCTGATCTTCCCAAAGAGGTGACTGCGTCCATTGCAAAGAATTTTGCAGGATACAAGTCTTACGAAGCTGAAAAAGTTGAAACACCAAACAAGGGAACTCTCTATAATGTTGGTTTGGAAAAGGGAAAAAAATTTCTGGAAGTTCATCTTTCATTTAAGGGAGAAGTCCTTGATAAAG
Organism: uncultured Bacteroidales bacterium; assembly: GCA_963785325.1. Lineage (GTDB taxonomy): Bacteria > Bacteroidota > Bacteroidia > Bacteroidales > FEN-979 > FEN-979. Next base: position 50,300 of record CAWAVC010000046.1, read on the forward strand.
TGACAAAAGCTACGAAAAATGAATGGGGCAAAGATAACGATTGACCCTATAAATAAATAAACGCAACCATCGTTTCTTTCTGGTAAAAATATTCCAACCACCTAGATATTAACAACTTGAATCCATTGTACCAGATTGGTAAGCCACTAACTCCATCCGGCTTCATGGATTGGAACTTTGGTTGCGTTTTTTTATTTTAAGTTGTGATAGTTATTTCAGGACGATCTTCTCGTTGATTGTACCGGTATCATTAATCAGACGCAAGACATAGATACCTTTTGCCAGTGAGGAAAGATCCAATTGCTTGTCAACAACTCCATTAAAGTTGCCAAGGTCCTTGCAATAAATTGTTTCCCCATTCAACGAAAGGATTTCAATCTTCACCATTTGGGACTCATTCATTATGAAATGGATATTCAGCATCCCGTCTGTCGGGTTCGGGAATATGGAAAGATCCTCAAATTCTTTTAGATCATTGGTTCCGACAGTCACAGCATTATAACTAGCATTCCAGCCTGATCCACGAACAGTTAGATCTGAAACAAACTGAACCATTGCTTTCCCGGAATTAATAGTAATGGGGGGAATAGTATCTGAGAGGTGGTTGCCTGAAAAGGTGTCCACCAATATTGGTGGATTTGTAGCAATGTTGTAAATCGACACATTATCGGTAAGAGGCTGGGTATAAAAGTTTGAAAATGTAATCGTAATAGCTGTTGCTGTAGGTGGGTCAATAATCCATTTGCAATCAGTTTGGTTCCTGTACTGGAACCTTCCGCTTCCATCACCAAAATTACCCGTTCCACCTGTAAAGGTTGTATCGTTTAATTTGCAGAATGGTATCGGCGTGGCATTATAGGTGAGAAGGAATCCTTGATCTGTTATGTTGCTGTTTGAAATGAACGTAAGTAGCATCTGTGGACCAGTGGAAGTCGGTGTTGCCGTTGGCAGGTTAGAACCGGAATAAGTTCCGAGAACAGGTGATGAGGTTGTGGGGCCATCATAAACTGTCAGTATGTCAGCCGGATTAGTACTGAACCTTGTAAATTCCAATTTGATGGAGCTTACGCTGTCATCCGGAGCAATCAGCCAACTGCAATTTGTACTGTCCTTATAATTGGCAACCGGGCCGCTTCCATCTTCTATTGTGCCATAATCATCCAAGGTAACATTGGTTGCTCCACTGCAATAAGTAGGATACTGAGTTGAATCTGGAGAAATATGAACAACTGCTGACTGATCATTATTAAACCTATATCCACCGGGATCAAGGTTGGTGAGATAGTAATAACCATTGCAACTACCACTCCATCCCCAGTTAAAATGATAATAATCGGTGGCCTGGTAGCCGTCACATACCCATGAATGCCCGCCATCAGGACCTGACCCTGCATATTGTATCGGCTTACCAAGGTTCAGGTCGCCTTGCAGAAGGTTATTCCAGTCGGTGGTTGTATAACTACTTTTTGATTCATAAATAGTATTTGACGAATATCTGAAATTGTTCTTCAAAGCTGTTGCAACATCTTGTAAATAAGCTCCTGAGGAACATTGGCCATCGACATTATAATGCATGTTGACTGAAATACCAGTATGCGACATTAAAATGGCAATAGGAACACACTCGCTATTAGGTTTATCGACCATCCCGTTCCAGTCATAGGTGGTTGAATCAAAGTACGCGCACAAGAATCCATAATTGTGAAAGCTGTCGCAATGATAACCAACGCCGGTATTTGGCCATCTCCAGTAATACATGATCTGTGACATTGCAGTCGCAACACAACCGGTTGTCACATGATAGGCAAATCCTTGGCAAGTTGAATCGGTCGGAACATACTCATTGTAAGGGAAACCCTGGTCCCAAAGTGAAGTAGTCAGAGGTGAAACATCAAGAATCGCTTCGGGAATATTTGGCAACTGGTCGAATTCCTTATTATTCAAATGTTGCCACATGGCTATGGTTTTAGTATCGGCCGGAACATTATTATTAATGTTATAAGCTATTTCTTTTTTCCGTTCATTCATCCAATAAACAAATCCTTCCGCCTGATCTGAGGGGGAATAAGAGGATTCAAAAGAAAATCCAATAACAGGATAGCATATATCGTCGGCAGAAATGATCACAAAGCCTTTATCATTAATGTTGAACACATAGTAGACATCTTGGTTGTCGTATTTTTCTATGAACTCCCGTGTGATCGTTATCGCCTGGTAAGGAACGGCATCATGACGGTTTGCCTGCTCAAAGTATGTATTTTTTGCAACAAGTCGTGCATCTATAAGTTCAACTTTCCTGGCAAAGACGGAAACGTTTATGCAGATAAGGATTAGTAAAAACAGAATTCGTTTTATTTTCATTTTGTGAAAGAATTTAAGGTGAATAATTTCCATTGAATTTGAATCAAAAATCAAACTTTTGGCTTTCACACTATCGGGTTTATTTATTAAAAGAAAAGTTGAGATCTTTCTTTAACTAAGAGAAAATGAAAACGACAGTATGAAAACGTCATCTTTATTTAATAAATCTAATCATAGAATACAACAATGATATCCCAGGACTAATATATTAAAGACATCTGAAAAAGTCAGCTTCAAATAAAAAGATTATTAAACAATACTTGATATTCTGGGTGGAGGTGATAGAACGTCAGTATCAATGGATTTATATGTGTAAAGATAATCGAAATAAAGAATAGGTGTTCCGATCAAACTTTGTGTGAACAAGATCTGATGAAAGAAATAGGTAATTTCCTGCTTTTTCTGATTAGTTCTCGATTGGGAATTATCGGTTTGCTCTTTGACCAGCTTATCCAGATTTACGAACAACTTGCTTTCATTTTCATCATCAAAACAATAATAATATATCGTATCTGCCCCTGTTTTAATTCTGACAACATCAAACATGTTACCCTTATACCTGAATTCTTTGCCATCTTCCATCCAGGTAATTTTTTTATTTTCAATCGATGAAATTTTTACAAGGGTAAGTTCTTTTTCTGGTAAGTTATTAACTATCTTCTCTTTAATTTCTTCTTTTATCTGGTATTGCTCTACCTCAAAATTCAGATAAAATCCCATAATACTATAGAAAAAAACAAAAACCAGTACTAAAGAAAGTATCTTCTTCATCAAACGATCAAGTAAAAAAAATAAGAAGTTTCAAAGGTATTAAGTGTTTTTAATTATTAATTTCATTTATGACAAATTTCTCATTAACTAAGCCAGTGGCCTCAATTTCATATTATTGTCTTTCATATTCCTGGATTTCATCATGGACAAATTCCAGAACAATTCCTGCCTGTCTGAACATTTCCTCAGATTCCGATCCGTCATGGTATTTTCGTTCGCAAACAACTCTCACAATCCCGCAGTTGATGATGAGCATAGCACACGTACGGCAGGGAGTCATACGGCAATACAGAGTTGCTTTTTCGAGAGGGATTCCCAGCCTGGCAGCCTGGCAGATGGCATTCTGTTCGGCATGAACGGTACGAGCACAATGTTGAGAAATATGCCCGTCTTCATGTTGAACTGATTTCATCAGGTGCCCCACCTCGTCGCAATGGGGTAAGCCTCTGGGAGAACCAACATATCCTGTTACCAAAATCTGCTTATCGCGGGCGATAACACAACCACTGCGGCCACGGTCGCAGCTTGCTCTTTTTGCTACGGTATTGGCCACTTCCATGAAATATTCATCCCATGTAGGACGCTTATATTCTTCTTCTTCCATTAGAATCAAAATTAAAACAAAATTACGCTATTGAAGGATTGAATCAGAGCAAATTGTTGAGATCTGTGAAAATATCTGGTGATCAGGAAATATAAAAACCAAGTGAATTATTCCGCAATTCTTAACAAACCTGGTCCAACACTTTTTCAAGTTGAATGACCAGGTTTTTTTTTGAACCATTATTCAGCAGAATAAAATCTGCCATTTTGATACATTTCCTAAGGTTCTGCTTATTTGGGTCGGTTGTGCTCAATTCTCTTTCTTCATTTTCCAGAAAGGTCTTACGTGAAATATAATCGGTTTCAGATTGGCGAAGGAGTATACGCTTATAGCGTAACTCCGGGTCAGCATCAACTGCGAGTAAAAAAAAATGACCTTTTATCCTGAGTGAATCAATCTCTCCGGGAGTACGGATGCTTTCGATCACACAGTTCTTTCCCGATGCCAGTGCCTCCTTGTAAAGCTGATCTGTTAAATAAGATGAGCCATGGCTGGCGCGAAGTTCATTTGCCAGGTTAAACATACTGTCACGGTTCTCAAGAAGACCTTTTTCCCTGATCTTTTCCAGAAGATAAGCCCGAACCGAATAATGAACAAACCCTTTTTCATCCACAAGGTACGCGACAATAGTACCTTTGCCTGCACCCAGGGTGCCTGTTATTCCTATAATGATCATCAGAATGAGTTAAGAATTGGTAAAAACAGTACTTTTACAAATTTATCAATCAAAAGTAAACAGAATTCATCAAATCAATTCTTCAGATTTGCCATGAATGAACTTTATCTGATGAAATTTAAGCCCTTATTTAAGGATAAGATCTGGGGAGGCAACCGGATTAAAACCATTTTGGGCATAAATTATTCTCCTTTGCCAAATTGTGGGGAGGCCTGGGTTTTATCGGGTGTTCCCGGCTCGGAAACAAGAGTGACAAATGGATTTCTGAGGGGAAATGAGTTGAATGAACTGGTTGAGGTTTATATGGATGACCTTGTCGGAGAAGCTGCATTTGAACGTTACGGGAATGTATTTCCACTGCTGGTAAAATTTATTGATTCCAATGATTCACTTTCAATCCAGGTGCATCCTGATGATGCACTTGCTGCCCGGCGAGGGATAGGAAATGGAAAGTCTGAAATGTGGTATATATTGAATGCAGAACCCGGATCAGAGATTATCAACGGGTTCAACCGGAAAATGGATGTAAAAACCTACATTGAATTTCTTAATAAAAACGCCCTTCCTGAGATCCTTAATACGGAAAAGGCCCACAAAGGAGATGTATTTTACATTCCTGCGGGCCGCGTTCATGCACTCGGCCCGGGAATACTCCTGACAGAGATACAGCAAACCTCCGATATTACATATCGGATTTATGACTGGGGACGCGTTGATAAAAAAGGGAAATCACGTGAACTTCACCAGGATCTTGCCCTCGAGGCTATTGATTTTACTGTACCTGACTCATACCGTACCTCATACAGAAACGTGCTGAATCAAACTGCGCCCCTGGTTGATAGTTCTCATTTTACAACCCGGATACTTTCTTTAAACAAAACCATTCGAAAAGATTATTCTGAGTTGGATTCTTTTGTGGTCTATGTTTGTGTTGAAGGAATGATAAGGGTTGAATGTGAATCATCCATTGAGAACATAAAAAAGGGAGAGGTGTTGCTGATTCCTGCGACAGCAGAAAAGGTTATCCTTTCCCCAAAAACCGAATCCAGAATCCTCGAAGTTTTTATTTCCTGAAAATATGTATTTTTGTTCGTTCATTTTCAATCTTTCTTATTCTTCATTTTATGAAAAAACTTGCCTATCTCATTACTTTCCTTATGATTACTGGTTATGCCTTTTCACAGGAAAATACCTTAGTAAAAAACCGGCCTCTTCCTTCGGTTGATATAAAAGATGTTAAAGGAAATCCGTTCAATACATTGAAAATCGAAAATGACGGGAAACCTATCGTTATAAGCTTCTGGGCAACCTGGTGCAAGCCTTGCGTAAAAGAACTTACAACCATTGCCGATGTTTATGCCGACTGGCAGGAAGAAACCGGCGTTAAAATTTATGCTGTTTCTATCGATGATCCAAGGTCTTCTTCATTGGTCGCCCCGCTAGTTAATGGAAAGAACTGGGATTATATTGTTCTCCTCGATCAGAATGGTGATTTTAAAAGAGCCATGAATGTAGTCACAGTACCACACACCTTTGTCCTTAACGGTAAACGTGAGATCGTTTGGCAACATACTTCTTTTGCTGAAGGTTCGGAACGCGACCTGATTGAAGTTATTAAAAAAGTCAAAAACGGGGAAGAGATTAAATAGTATCCCTGGTTAAGAAATTCATTTATAAACCTATAATATTTAAGACCTTGAAAAAAACATACATTCTTTTTCCAAGTCTAATTATTTTGTTTTGTATTAATCCATTTTTGTTAACTGCCCAGGACATATTTAAAGAAAGTCAGATCAGCGGAAGTTTCGAAGCCGATGCCCAGTATTATTTGAAGGATGCGAAAATGGGAATTTCCGATTCCTCACTGAATGGCCAGTTAGCCCGGATGAATGGATTTACGGAGATCAACTATTCGTTAAAGAATTTCTCGGCCGGGATGCGTTTTGAGGCATACCTTCCTCCCATGGTTGGTTATGATACCCGCTTTGCAGGTTATGGGGTTCCTTACTGGTTCCTGAATTATAAGAATGATAAACTCGAGATCACAGCCGGTAATTTCTATGATCAGTTCGGCAATGGATTAGCTTTGCGTACATGGCAGGATTGGACTCTGGGTTATGATAATTCTTTGAGGGGTTTAAGGATTAAGTTTATGCCGGTTAGCGGGATCACTCTTAAAGGTGTATGGGGCGTCCAACGTAATTTTTGGGACCCTTATACCACCGGAAGCCGTGGAATTGTTAAAGGAGCAGATATTGATGTCTTCCTGAATGATCTGTTTTCAGGACTGAAAGATGCCAAAACCAAATTATCATTCGGGGGTAGTTTTGTCAGCGACTACCAGAGTGGAAAAACAACCGATATTCTTGTTGATACACTAGTCTATACTTTAAAATTGCCTGAGAATGTGGCGACATACAGCGGCAGGGTGAACCTGAATATAAGCGGAGTTAATTTCTATTCAGAATACGCTCACAAGATCAATGACCCTTCTGCTATGAATAATTTTATCTACAAGGATGGAAATGGTCTCTTTTCCACACTTTCCTATTCACAGAAAGGCCTTGGTGTCATCGGAGCATTAAAGATCATGGACAACATGAGCTTCAAATCAGACCGGCTTGTTACCGATAACCAGCTTAATATCAATTACGATCCCGACATTACGAAAGAGCACACTTATGCTTTGGCGGCGATGTATCCATATGCCACGCAGCCTGTTGGGGAATTCGCCTATTCCGGCACAGTGACCTACACATTTAAACGGAACACTGCAATCGGTGGAAAATCAGGACTGACCTTTGCAGTTAATTTTTCCAAAGTCAATGCGCTTTCAAAAGATTCGGTTTATGTAAATTCCTTTAATGATATGGCTCTGAACAGGCCAGGGACAATAGGGTACAAATCCAATTTCTTTACTCCCGGTAAACAAGTTTACTATCAGGATTTTAACATAGAGGTTGATAAAAAATTCAATAAAAAATGGAAGGGGATCTTCACTTATCTGAGCCAGGTGTATAACATGGAAGTTATTCAAGGACATGCCACGGATTACGGATTGATCCATTCAAATATTGGGGTTGCCGATCTTACTTACAACATCACTTACGTCTATTCCATAAGGGCTGAACTTCAGGGATTATTGACTGCACAGGACAAGGGAAACTGGGCAGCAGGGCTTATCGAGTTCACGATTGCCCCGAAATGGTTTTTCTCAGTGCAGGATCAATGGAATTACGGTAACGTTGATGTTCAGCAACAATTGCACTATTATCTGGTCAGTGCCGGGTACACATACAATACGGCAAGAATTTCATTGTCATATGGTCGTCAGAGGGCAGGGATTCTCTGTGTTGGCGGAGTTTGCAGGTATGTACCTGCTGCAACCGGACTTTCCCTGACGGTTAATAGCAGCTTCTAATCAATTACGAATTACGAGTTATGAATTACGAATAAAAAATATCGGATTTAGGATGATAAAATTTTGATAAACAACGCCGTCCAATGATGAAAATTGTTAAAATACTTTTAGTATCAGTTCCCCTGATTATTTTTCTATTTTCCTCCTGCGATAAGATCAGCGCACCTTATGCTTTGGCTAAGTATGGTCATATTACCGATACAGTGATTGATTGGGATGATACAGTCAGTGCAGTAAAAAGGGTTCTCTTGGAAGATTATACAGGGCACACATGCCAGAATTGTCCGGCAGCAGCAGCCATTGCACATAACCAGAATGCATATTACCACGGAAAGCTGATTGTATTGGCGGTTCATGCCGGCTACTATGCCATTCCCGGGACCGGAGACTTTGATATAGATTTCAGAACGGCTGCAGGAGAACAATGGAATACTGATTTTAATATTATCGCCTATCCCTCAGGTATGATCGACAGGAAAAAATTTAACGGACAACAGGTTTTGGGATCCTCTGAATGGGTCTCAGATATTGCAAGCATCATTAATCAGGCTCCTGTGTTGAATATGGCAATGATCAATACATATGATTCCACTTCAAGAACTGTAAATTCGATCATCTATTCACAATTTCTTCAATCCTTAACGGGATCATATACTATTACGGTTTGTGTGATGGAAGACAACATAATATCTGCACAAGACAGTTCCAACACCGTCATCGAGAATTATAATTTTAGAGACGTGCTCCGCGGGGCAGTAAACGGCACTTATGGCGAAATCCTCACAAATTCTGTGGATCCTTCACTTACTTACCTGGGGAGATTTTCGATTGCCATCAGTACTGCCTGGGTTGCTAAGAATTGCTGGATTCTTGCTTTTGTCTCCAAATCAGATACAAAAGAGATTCTTCAGGCTATAAAACAGAAAGTGATCAAACGATAACTTAGTCTTTTATATGTCATCAGAACATGACAATATTTATTAGCAAGGATACTCAATAGTCGAAATCGAATTAACGTAATAATAAAATTCTTTTTACAAGGGTATAAGTCGGAGTCTGTATTTTCATCAGATAGATGCCATTACTTAGGTTTCCTGCCGTCATTTCAATCAGATGCTTTCCAGCAGTTTGTTTTTCATTATCCAGAGTGACTCTGAGTTCTTTTCCAAATTCATCGAAAAGTGAGATTTTGACTGCGCCTTTTTCTTTTATTTCGTAAGAGATGGAAATGGTTTCCATGAATGGATTTGGATAAACACTCACCATTCTGTCCATACTAAACTGGTGGATTCCATTCGTCGGGAAATAGATACCGTTGGAAGGTAATGACGGGCAACTGCTTATCGTGTCACTTACGATCACATAGTAGAGTCCTGATGCTGTTGGGGTAAAAACCTGATCTGTTGCATCAGGAATCATCGCATCATTCAGATACCATTGATTGCCAGCGGAAGAACTGGAAATCAGCAATCCGTTGTTATAGATTATGGTTGGCGTAAGGGGAAGCGGACGTACAGTAAGCGTCATTTCTCCTGAAGTCAACGATGAGGAACCGTCAAAAACGGTAACTGTATAGGAGATATCAGAGAGTGGTGTTGAAATTGGTGTTTTACTCGTTGGATCATCGAGGTAAGTTTCAGGATTCCATTGATAAGTATAATTTCCCGAACCTCCAGCAGGAATTGCTATTAATTGTGAAGAGCTACCCAAGCAGATATTTGCCGGAAATCCATTGGCAGCCAGGTTTAGGAGACCACCAATGCAAAAGATATCGGCCGCCCATCCCGCTAAATTCACACTAACGTCGGATTTGAATTGGAAAGTCAGGGGTCCCGTAGTGCTGATAAAAGGTCCAGGAATAGTTGATCCGCAAAACGTTCCAAACAATGGATAAGTGATGTCAGGACCGTTGAAAACCTTTAGCCAGTCATAATCGCAGTTCGCTTCTTCCTCGACATTGAATGCATTGAAAATAACCTTGATCATTGCGCCTGTGTCTCCGGGCAAGAAGGTATAAGTATAATTTTCATTATCGCTGTAATTCGAGTCTGGACCACCTGAATCATAAAAGTTACCGGCGCAGGTCATAGTTGTACCATTTTTCATGTCATACTGGGGTAACTTCCCAATTATCAGGCCGATTGTATCCTGCCATGCGTATTGATTTAATGCACCTCCCGTCATCCTGAAATTGAGATTCACCTCCGTTCCTATTGGTGTGATCCCGTTTGTTGTGATCGCGAAATTTAACAAATCAGAGCTGCCTGAACCAAGATTTCCTAAATAACAACTAGTATTCGAAGTCAGTATATAAGGCGCATATGAAGAGGGAATGGATAGGAGTGCAATGGTATTGGAAGAAGAGGCGTGTCCTGAATTTATCGTGGAGATCCTTAACGTTGCTGATTCGCCGGGATCAAGAATCCCATTGTTATTACCTCCGGGTAAGGGATCAAATACTGTGACGGTTCCAATGTTCAGGACCGGGGCATTCAAAATCAGGATTAATGTAGAATTCCATGAAATAGTATCGTTAGTCAAAATGAGATTGCAAAAAACCCTGTATTGATCCTGCACATACTGATGGATATTCAGGGCAAAAGCATTCTGCCCGGTTATCATTTCTCCTGCTGCTACCGGACCGAAATTAAAGGATCCGGATGTAATTGTAACATTTGTGTCGCTGGTAGATAAAGTTCCCGAAATAACTGAAGCGTTTTTCAAACCAATGTTATTTACAGTAACATTCAACAGGATTGATTCCCCGTAATCAGCGAGGTGATTGTTATTTCCGCCCAATGAATCATTCACGGTATAGGTTGAGAGTATAACGTAAGGCCCTGTTGCAGGTATAACCTGGATAAAACCTATAAATGGTTTCCGGTTTTGTTTTGTGATAACAACCGAAAGAGAATCGGGAGAAGTCAACGGACTGAATGTCAGGTTAACAATACCAGATGCGTCTGCACATTTTGCTGCAAGAAGTGTTGTATCATGTACTGCCAGGGCGACATAGGCATAAGGTTCCGTTGTAATAGTTAGGGTGGACATTCCGACTATCATGGTTGCAGGATAAGAAGCCGCAACCGGTCCCGGTACAGAATAATAAATGCTGAGTGATGGATCTCCCATTAGGTTATAGGTCTCCCAATAATATTGCTTTATTCCTGAAGACGATTCCTCAACTGCAAGGTCACCGCCAAAGACCATCTGATCCATGGTTACAAACCATTGTGAAGCGTTTTCACCACGATCATGAAAAGTTACATCAAAAGCTCCCAGGTGCAGTGAATCATAGACAGGGTTCGTCGTAACAGTTTTGTACCCGCAAGCCCACCAGAAATCTTCATCCCAATATGAATAATCAGAGCATCCGATATAACCCAAAGCCCCTTTTTGTGCAGTCCTGGTCACCTCCTTGGCAAAGCAATCAGTGCTGAAATTAGCTGTTTTGCAACAATTCCCGATCATCAGGCAAAACTTGTGATTATTCTGCAGCAGATCAATATCGGAAATGAGAAATTCGGGATCAGCCCAACCGTCTTCACTGCCGTGAGCCGTATAATTGGCAAATGCAACTCCATCTGAAACATTCTGATGGATATCCTGTGCATAATTTCCTCCCGATGGCTCGGGTTGAAGATAAGTATTTGAAAAGATTGAATGAGTAGAATTGAAATAATAGGTAGTACCATAATTGATCTGTCCGTTCCCATAAAGTGGCCCGTTGGTCTCGTCGGCACCAGCCACCATAGTCACATCGCCAAGAAATGAATCCGAGGGCATCGAATATTGTTCATATTCGAGGGTTTTATCAATGTACGTTTGTAACTGGGTCACGTTTTGAGCTGCGAACCTGCCGTAAAATACATCAGGAATATTGTCGCCGGTGTAATCGCAATAATATAAATCAGAAGGATGGCTGTTTGTCATCCATGTGGGTATCTGTCCGATATCGCCCGCAAATAATACAAAACTTGGTTTCTGGTAACCTGTAGGTGGATTGTCGTAGAGTCCCTGAAGGTAGTTTTTAATGGAGGTCGTAGTCGTTCCAACAGCCGGGTTGTTGGTATAACCTGCAATTACATTAAATCCTTTTTTCTTCTTCCAGGCTATGAATGACTGGAGCGCATCATGAAAGGTAGAATCAGCAATAATGACATAGGTCACAGGAGCAGTGGTGATAAGGCTGTCAGGTATTTGCATGTAATTTCCAATCCCTGATGAATACAGATTTTGAAAATAAGGAGACCAGGTCTGTTTTTTAAGCCGGATTGTTGACGGAATATCCGAATTTGTGAAAGTGATCTTAATATCAAGTCGTTCATAAACCCGGAGTTTACCAGTTACAGGATTATACCAAACTGGTGAAATATCCAGGCGGGCGAGGTTTAATGACCTCATAATTCCAACGTGTGTTATTTTAACTACCGGCCCCCCCAGCCATTGATTCATCTGATAAGTAATGGTATTCAGGACAAACGGAATCTGTTTCGGATCAGTAATGTTTTTGGATACAGGCGCCTGTAAAGGGATAATACGATTATTGATCCCAAAGGCAGAAAGATCATATTCTTTGTACTTCTGTTGAATTATCTCTATAGAAAGGCCAGCATTCAAAGGTATTTCAATAATTTTATGAAAAACAGGAAGTTTTGGATCGCCAACCTTATTGCTGTATCCATATCCCCTGACAAAGATTTCATCAAACAAGCCGGAATTAGGTTTGCACATTCCTGTATTGGATGGAAGATAATGACGTGGAAAAAGATAATGACTGGTAAGATTTTGCTGTAATCCTGAATTCTGTATTACCATTGTTAACAAGAATTTCACCTGCATAAATAGTCCCGGTTAATATTGCAAAACCCAGGAAAAAAAACAGGAAAAATTTGACTGGCTGAAAAGAGTTAGACATTATTCCCATTGCTTAAAAAAGAAAATTTAAAATGAAGGACAGAAAAGCCAAAGATACTAAACCCAATGATCTATGTTTAAGACGCTAATTAAGAATTATAGTTGCCTGGTATTATAAAATTCAGAACCGTTGATTCAGAATATGCGTTTCGATCTTGCGAATGTTGAATACTGGGTACCATGTCGCAATTATCCCAATCAGCAGGACTGTCAGAAAGACAAAGATAAAGTCCTGAACCTGCATATGTACAGGATAGGCGCTTACCACGAAAGTGCTGTTAGCAGAGCCAAGTTTGACAAAGCCGAACTTTTGCTGTAAAAAACAAATAACTCCACCCAGAATCAATCCCCCCGCTGCACCAATAAAGGAAACAAGTAGGCCTTCGGTCATAAAAATCCTCTTCACTTTTATCTGGCTTGCTCCCAGGCATTGTAAAACGGCAATGTCTCTTTTTTTATCAAGGATCAGCATTGATAAGGATCCTGTCACATTAAAAGTTGCAATGATGAGGATGAATGTTAATATTAGAAAAATCGCCCATTTTTCCGATTTCATAATCTTGTAAAGCAACGCCTGCTGCTGATAACGGTTTTTGACATTGAACTTATCTCCTGTAAATTTGGTAAGCTGCTGTTGAATCCTTTCCACATCGGCACCTTTTGTAATCCCGATTTCCAGTCCTGTGATCTGCTTGTTATACTCAAGAAGTTTCTTAACGAAGCGCAAGGGAAGAATGATGTACTTAATATCGAAATCCTGTTGAACGGAAAAAAATCCTGAAGGGAAGATCACTTCGTTGTTAAATGCGTCACTGAATCCACCTGAGAAACTGGCATCCCGTCGTGGAACATAGATAGATATAGGGTTTATATAGTCATTAAGGTCAGCGCCAAGATAATAAGCAACTCCATAGCCCATTACAGCAAAATCTCGATCACCATCCTGTAAAATGAATTTCCCTTCCGACATCATAGTATCAAGTCCACACATCTTTGCATAATCTTCTCCGACTCCTTTTATGGTTGCAATATACTGCTTGTCTTTGTATTTAATCAGGGCATTTTCTTCAATCACTTCTGCAAGATAAAGCACACCGGGTATCTTCTTCATCTTGTTTTCAGGAAGTATGCTTGAATCAAATGTCTTTCCTTCTTTCAGGGTAATTTCCACATCGGGATTAAAAGCATTGAAAAGAGAAATCACGAGTCGTTCGAATCCGCTGAAAACAGAAAGAACAATGATCAGTGCAGTAGTACAAATCAACACACCGGCGATAGAGATTGCAGAAATGATGTTGATAATATTGTGGGTTTTCTTCGAAACCAGGTATCGCCTTGCTATGTATAAAGGGAAATTCAAGTGATTTTTTTGCGAATTTACGAAAAGCCTGATTAGTTTCCTTCATTTACATCAGTATTTGGGTTCCGGTCTCCACATTTAATCGACAAAAGTCTCCTTGATAATGGCTTTTACTTTCATTATCTCTTTAGGCTCCAATTCTGCAATAAATTTAATAATTCTTATACTATCGATCGTTCTGATTTGATCCAGGGCAATCCAGTTTTCATTTCCTTCTAAACGAAATTTTATTCGGGTCGGATAATCTTTTGATTTTGATGTAATAGGAGCAATAATAATAGTTTTCAGATATTTATTCATTTCATCTGGTGAAATGACTAAACAAGGCCGGGTTTTTTGGATTTCTCTACCAATGGTCGGATCCAGATTTACGATGAGGATTTGATATTGTCTTATTTCCATTCCTCAAAATTCTCATCGTTAAAAACGTCGTTGATTAGCAGATTATCATCGCTATTAGAATGCATTTTTTGAAATGCCTTCTCCCAATTATAACGTGGTTTTGAGACCGGTTTAAGCACAATACTTCTCTTTTCAAGGATAACTTCTATCTTATCCTGTATGTTGTATTTCTCCAATAATGATTTTGTCAACCTAATCCCTTTAGAATTCCCGATTTTTATTATCGATACTTGCATTGGATTGAATTTTATAATTACATTGTAATTACAAAATTACAACTTTTATCATCAAAAATCATTCTTTTTTCAAATATTTATTACATTACATGGTTTTCTATACTCACAAATCCCAGAAACTTTTCACTCCTTTACCATAATTTTCTTTGTAACAAAGGTGTCACAATATTGAATGATTATGAAGAGTAATAAGTACTTTATTTTCATGACGATTTAACTATTTTGAAACATCATCATTTATACATATCGGGTGTTATTGAAAGAGAAAAATAATACATTCCATTTTTATCCTTGTAATAATAATTGAAAGTTGTTTCATGTTCCTGGAGATATTTCATTTGCGGACTTGTCCTGATTGTGTTAAGAATACGGGGTTCAATAAATGCTTTAATCCGTGTTGTATCTCCATTTGACCTGTCGATGGTTACAAGTGTATAATTGTACTGAAGTACTTTCCCTGGTAATGCGATGGTATTATCAAGTCTTGTCAGCGAATCAATCATTACAGGGCAAGTTTTGTTCATTTCACTTGCAGTATTCATCAGAACTTTATCAAGAGAAGGTACTTTAAAGAATATTTGTTGAACAGAAAAATATGAAATTGCAAAGAAGAAAATACCCACTGCTATTCCCCATATCCTTTTCCTTTTATCCCGGTTCCCCGAATGCTTTTGCGGAGATTGTTCAATCAAATTCTCAGGCTCCGTTTCAGTTTTTATTTTTGGTAATTCATAACCACAACCAGAACAGTATTTCGAAGTCACCGGATTGACAGTGTCACAATTTTTACAAGTTACTTTTTCCATTATTGTTGTTGTTAATATTAGGTTGGTTTAGTCCGTAATTTGATCATGATCCTACTTAAATGCCTTCACAATCAACCCCGTCCCAGTCTTATGTTTACCCACCAAATCCATCCAGTTAAATATCAGTGCAAATGGGAAGGTAACTAAGTAGTAAAAGGGGAGAAGGATGAAAAACAGTTTTGAAGTGTTCAGCAGTTGGATAGGGTATTTCATAGAAAGCCGCCAGCCAATCTGACCGGGTTTTCCATATGCATAATGGGCAGCGGTTTTATTAAAACCGGCCTTTTTCAGTTTATCCTGTATTTCATTTATATTATATCCATCCCGAACATGTTCATCAATGAAAGAAGTCTCTTCTCCGTGGTCATGAACATCTGACCCCCCTTGATCAGATGGAGTCGAGATCAGCAATGTTCCCTCCCTGGTTAGGGAATTAAAAAAATTACGAAAGACCTGCTCATCATCTTCAATGTGTTCCATGACATCTACAGAGAGTATCAGATCAAAAGCATCTGGATGGCTGTAATTGGTCAGATCGGCGATTCCGAATCTGACATTGTCCCGGCCGATTCGGGTGAAGAAAGCAGTACAGTCGGCAATTTGTTCCACTTTCACATCCACGGCTTCAACCGACCAGTTTTTGTTCTTTCCTGACAAGAAAAATGAATACTGTCCGAAGCCTGAGCCGGCATCTAAAATATGTTGATTTCCCTGATGGTCTTTACCCCAGGTGCGGATTTCTTTTTTTACATGCCAGGAACGAAGGAGAAGAATATCCAGAAGTTTATAAAAAAGAATCCGGAGAAACGGGGTTTTATTAAAAAGATTACCCAGCGATTTTTTAATGGGATCGTATTGCATAGAGTTCGGATTGTTTTGCCAAAGATCAGGATTTATCTTTTAAGAGATGATCAATATTGTCAATATAATCCAATGAATCGTCGATAAAAAACTGAAGATCAGGAATTACACGCAACTGGTTTCGTTCGCGTGTGCCTAATTCACGACGCACCTCACGGGTTCGTGTCCGGATCATCTCAAGCAATGTGTTTTTATCTTTTGTTGCAAAAAGACTAAGATAGATTTTCGCCAGTGACAAATCTTTGGTGACGCTAACCTTGGTAACAGTGATGAGTGAACCGCTGAAATGATTATGCGATTGATCCTGAAAGATCGCGCTAAGATCCTTTTGGATCAGGCGTGCAATTTTTTGTTGCCTTGTAGTTTCCATCTTACAAAGGTAACGAATTCATCCACGAAAAGAACTGTATAAAATTTATAAAGTCCTTAAAGTTTGTGTCGTTATTGAACTCCTGAAATGTCATACCCCAAACTTAATACCCAATTCCAGAAGCCTGATACTAGCATCCGTCAAATTACTATCTTTGCTTCATACAATCAACCCGACTTACATGCCAACATTATTCTCCAATTACAAACTTAAAAACCATATCATAAAAGACCGAATCGTTTTTCCTCCGGTGGTTTGTTTCCATTATTCCGGAAGTGACGGTATTGTGAATGACAGGAATGTTGCACAGTACACTGCCCGGGCAGAAGGAGGGCCAGGGATCATCATCAACGAAGCAACGGCAGTGAGGAAAGAAGGCCGCCTTGCCCCTTTTCAGTTAGGTATCTGGTCAGATGCTCATCTTCCCGGTCTATCGAAGATCGCCGAGACTGTTAAAAGAATAATGTTCTTTCATTGATCCAGATCAATTATGCCGGACTTACCTCTCCTGAATCGGTGACAAAGTCTCCCGGAGGCCTTTCCCCGGATGAGAAAAGAGCAGGATCAAAGGGTTCTATTTAGATGGCGAAGTTGTGGATTAGTTTATTTATACAAAAAACAAACAATATGAGTAACATCGCATTAATTACTGGCGCAAGTAGCGGCATCGGTGTAGGGTTAGCACATGAATTTGCAAAACACAAAACAGATGTCGTGTTGGTAGCAAGAAATGAGGTGAAACTGAAAGAAATTGCCCGGGAACTGTCATCCACTTATAATGTAAAAACCATCGTAATGGCGAAAGATCTCAGCAAGCCTGATAGTGCAGAGGAACTTTTCCTGGAGGTGAAACAAGCCGGGTTAGAAATCGGTTACCTGGTAAATGATGCAGGATTTGGTGATTACGGGATGTTCAGCGAATCGGACTGGAATAAGCAGCAAGATATGATCACACTGAACATTCTGACCCTGACCCATTTGTGCAGACTTTTCCTTCCTAAAATGATCGAAAGGAAACAGGGAAAGATTCTGAACCTTGCGTCTATTGCGTCATTTCAACCCGGCCCCCTGATGTCAGTCTATTATGCAACAAAAGCATTCGTTTTGCACTTTTCTGAAGGTATAAATAACGAACTGAAAGGAAGCGGCGTGACCGTCACCGCCTTGTGTCCCGGACCAACTATGAGTGGATTCGAGGAAGCAGCCAACCTTAAGACGTCGAAATTATTTAAAAGGAAAAAATTACCCGATGCAGCAATTGTAGCTGAATTTGGTTACCGTGCCATGATCAAAGGTAAAAGTGTTGCAATTCATGGCTGGATGAACCGTGTCATAGCTTTTTCCGTGAGATTAGTACCCAGGAATATAGTCACAGTTATAGTAAGAAAAATATCGGAAAAGCAATAGATACAAAAGCTCTTATCTGTAATTATGAATACTACCCGTTCTATAGCATTTCATCTGTTGCCCTCAATAACAAAAATCTTACCCCTGAACGGATTGATATGGATCACAGGGAAAAGAAGTATTTTCCCTTTTTATCATCTTGTTTCAGATGATGACATTCCTCATGTGAAACATCTTTACCGGGTAAGGACCACAAAAGAATTTATTCTCGATCTTGACTTTCTCCTCAGGTATTATAAACCTATCGGGATTTCCGATTTCCTGAGTTCCATCAATAACGGACGACCATTGCAGGACAAGAGCTTTTTATTATCGTTTGATGATGGCTTACGCGAATTTCATGATGTAGCTGCTCCCATTCTTCAGCAAAAGGGCATTCCGGCAGTATGTTTCCTGAACTCAGGATTTATTGATAATACAAACCTGTTTTACCGTTATAAGGCAAGCCTGCTGATCGAAAGACTTCAAAACAGGAATGATCTGACAGAGAAAAAACACATACTTGAGAATTGGTTCCTTGAGAATCATCTTTCATTTACTGCTGATTACCATGGATTGCTTGAGATTTCATACGATGACAGGCATCTTCTGGATGAACTGGCTTCAATGTTGGACATTCATTTTGATGAATTCTTATTGAAACAAAAACCTTATCTTGACTCAGTGCAAATTTTTTCACTAATTCAACAGGGATTTACCTTTGGTGCGCACAGCATCGATCATCCCGAGTATAGGTTTCTTAAGGAAGAAGAACAAATCAGACAAACGGCCGGGAGTATTCGCATCGTAGCGGAAAAATATGAAATTAAGGAAAAACTATTTTCTTTTCCGTTCACCGATCACGGGGTGAAGAGAACCTTCTTTGAAAATGTTTTTAATCCATTAAGACCTATAGCAGACCTGACATTTGGAGGCGCAGGCCTTAAGCGAGATTCCATTCGGAGAAATATCCAACGGATTCCGTTTGAGGGGACTTCCTTGAATGCTAAGGAGATACTGGGAACTGAGTATCTTTATTACATGATTAAAGCTATCTTTGGAAAAAATATGATCAAGCGATAGGGTATGGAGTTCAGGGTTTACACCACTGGTAATATTCTTGAATTTGTTACTTCGGATCAATTCTCGAGGCTGAAAAATATCCCGATTACAAAACACCGGGCACTTTCCTATGTCCATAATCCAAGGACCGATGCTTCCGATAAGATATTATTTGTTGCCTTTGAAGATGATGAAGTTGCCGGATACCTGGGTGCTTTGCCTGAAAAGATATTTTACCGGGGGGAATGGAGGCGGATGACCTGGTTATCTTGCTTCTGGATCGATCCGAAGTTCAGGGGAAAGAATATTTCAAAGCAGTTGTTCGATATGGCAATGAAGGCATGGGACAATACTGCCATGATCACAAATATGAAACCAGGTACTCTTAAGATATATGAAAGGGCAGGCTATTTTCATGATCCTTTAACACGGATAGGGATTCGAGGCTATCTGAGGTTCAACCTATCAGAGATCCTGCCTCCGAGAGGAGGCATTTTCGCCAGGATCAAACCGGTTTTTCAGGTCCTTGATTTTGTTTTTAACATTTTCAATTCAATCCGCCTGGTTTTTTATCCTGGTTACAAAATTAACAACAATATTCATTATGAATATGTTGAGGAGATCAGTCTTGAAGCCGGAAAACTGATCGATGAATATAATCAGTTCTATTTAATAAAAAGAGGGAAACAGGAAATGGATTGGATCAAAAGCAATCCCTGGGTTCTGGAACAAGAAGAAGATGCTGACAGCCGTCGTTACTATTTTTCTTCAGTTTCGAAACGGTTTATTTACCAACAACTGGAATTCCGTGATGATACCGATAAGGTCACCGCCTTCATTATGATTGCTATCCGGAACAATCATTTAACCGTTCCCTATGTGTTCTGTACAAAAAGTATGGAATCGATCCTGGTAAGGTTTTTATTCAATACCATGCTCGATTTCCAATTAAATATGCTGACCGTTTTTCATCCGGAACTATCAGAAGAGATCAGAAAAACATCTTCTCCATTTCTTTTTAAAAAAAAGATCCTACGGCCATATTTCATTCCTAAAACACTTGATCTTTCTGACCTTGCTTTCCAGGATGGTGACGGGGATTGCGTGTTTACATAGCATTTAATGCAATGACGGATTTGTCATTTTATTCATTGAAACCGTTGGGAGATTCAGTAGTTATTTCCCAAAATTGATCTTTACACCTAAGACCAAACCTGCATTAGCAAATGAGTAATTGATTAATGGATCTTTATCGGGATCGCTAGCTGAAATAGTTTGGCTTTCATCTAATTTTTTTACATAAACCCAGGTCTTTTCCTTGGTTGTCATATTACTAAGCTCATCCACTCCATTAAACGTGTATTTGGTGTATTTCCCATTAGACGGTGCCCAACTGATCCCATTGAGATTTATTTCTCCAAAAAGTGACAGGAGATCGCTCAATGGAAATTCTGCTCCCACTGCAGCTTGAGCCCCTATGGCAATTCCGCCATAATCTTTGATAGTGTAATTTGCCATGCCATATGTAGTTCCTCCGCTCGAAGTATTCACTGTTTTTGCATCGTTTAACACACCAATCATTATGCCAAGACGTGCATAGGGTTTTATTTTATCAAGGGAAAACTTCATCACGAATGCCGGAACGAGGGAAAGCATTGAACCGGAAATTTTTGTCGTATAAGTTGAACTATTCTCGTTATTGACAGTCTTATTTGGAAAGCCCAGGAAATAATCGACACCGAGTTCTACTCCAAAATTATCTCCAAAATAATACCCGGCTGCAACCACAAAGGGCATACCGTTGCCAAGCCCACCCCTTTTAGCTTCAATGGTTGGCTCAGATTCATTGTTATTATATGCATCCTGGTATATCATATGCGGCGCTGTGCAGATAGCAGCACCAAGACCGGCGCGAACATAGATAGATTGTGCCTGGGCACTTAATGACATCACTGATAAAATCAGCAGGAGTAATTTTGTTGTTTTCATGGGATTTTTTTTGGTTAGACTTGCAAGAATATTTATCAACATGGGATTAATAGATTAATCCAGGCTATCACATGCAAAATAAAACAATATTTAACAGTTGAACAAAGAAACCTAAAAAATACTTTATGAAAATGAATTAAATATGTGCGATCTTCAGCAAATTTAAAAACATCTGGTAAAAATTGTTTATCTTCGCAATACAAATAATCATAACCTATGGATGAATTTGAAAAGATCCTCGATCTTAACAATGAGTTTGAAGCTGAGAATATGGAAGATATGCTGAAAGAGAGGAATATACCATATGGTATCGTCCCGGTATCAGATTCAGCTTTTGGCAGCATTGAAGTTCTCGAAAACGGTTGGGGTTACCTGGAAGCTCCGTCCCGCTTTAAAAAAGAGATACTCGAAATCTATGCAGATATCACGGAAAAAATAACTTACGTGTTGCTGCAGGATAATTTATTCCATTCCCTTTTCAGGGATCATGAAATTTTATTGTCTCCTGGCTTTTCTTTCTTTTTTAATTCAAAAGAGAAACTTTTATCTTTGCACCGGTGAGGAACTTCTTCAAAATACTACGATACGCCCGTCCCTATTGGTGGCATGCCTTTCTAAATGTTCTTTTTAACATTTTTGCCGTTCTCTTCTCGCTGGTATCTTTCACTATGTTCATCCCGATTCTTCAAATGCTGTTCAACCAGATGGAAATCCCGAAATCTGCGCCCCCATTGAATTGGACTAGCTATAAATTATTATTTAATTCATTAAAGGATAATTTTTATTTCGAATCGGGCAAACTGATCCATATTTATGGAAACAACAGGATCCTCATTTACATCGGCATTATTATCATTATTCTTTTTTTTCTCAAGAATTTTTTCCGTTATATGGCAATGTACTTTCTTGCGGTTGTAAGGAATGGGGTCGTCAAGGATCTCAGGAATGCCCTTTATAAAAAAGTACTAATCCTGCCCCTGTCTTATTATAATGAACAACGGAAAGGCGATATCATAGCCAGGATGACAAACGATGTTCAGGAAGTGGAATGGTCGATTATGAGCTCACTGGAAATGGCCTTCCGCGATCCTATTACGATGTTAGCATACCTGGTTTTCATGTTTGCCCTCAGTCCTTCCCTTACCATTTTTGTCCTTGTCCTGCTGCCACTCAGCGCCCTTGTCATTGGTCGTATCGGAAAAAGCCTGAAACGCACTTCCGACAAGAGTCAGAAAAGAATGGGGTTTATTCTTTCCATGATCGAAGAATCGATCTCAGGGCTAAGGATAATCAAGGCTTTTAACGCCATCAATTTTGCCGATAACCGGTTTAAAAAAATCAACCAGGAATATACCAGACTGATGATCCGCCTTTACCGTAAGCGCGATTTGGCCTCTCCCCTCAGCGAATTTCTTAGTGTTCTGGTCGTGACTATTGTTTTATGGTATGGTGGAAACCTGGTATTCACGAAAGGAAATTTGCTTGATGCTGCTGCATTTCTGGTGTACCTTGGTATTTTTTCCCAATTGATGCCTCCGGCCAAATCAATTACCCAGGCATATTACAACATTCAGAAAGGGGCTGCTTCAGTCGAAAGGATCACCCAGGTTCTGGTTGCCCCGGAAGTGATTGAACAAAAACCGGACGCCATCACGAAAAAGAATTTTATCGACAAGATCGAATACCGTAATATTAATTTCCGGTATGACAAAGAGAACGTGCTTCAGGATTTCTCGCTTTCTATTCCAAAAGGAAAGACCATTGCGATAGTTGGGCCTTCCGGAGCCGGAAAATCAACAATGGTAGACCTTTTACCCCGTTTTTATGATTGTTCAGAAGGCGAGATCCTCATTGATGGTATCCCGATTCGTGACCTCGTAATCGAGGACCTGAGAGGATTGATGGGAATTGTTTCACAGGAAACAATATTGTTTAATGATACGATCTTTAACAACATTGCCTTCGGGATGGTGAATGTAAGCGAGGAAGATGTGATCTCTGCTGCTAAGGTAGCCAATGCTCATGAATTTATAGAGAAAATGCCTGACGGATATTATACCAATATCGGTGATCGTGGAACTAAACTTTCAGGAGGTCAGCGCCAACGGATCAGTATCGCACGTGCTGTGCTGAAGAACCCGCCGATCCTGATACTTGATGAGGCAACCTCTGCATTGGATACCGAATCAGAACGGTTAGTGCAACAGGCCATCGAAAACCTTATGCGAAACCGTACTTCAATCGTTATCGCACATCGGCTTTCTACAATACAATTCGCCGACGAGATCATTGTGCTTCAGAACGGTAAGATTGTTGAGCGCGGTACCCATTTTGGCCTTCTTGAGGATAATAATGTGTATAAAAAACTGTACGACCTTCAATCCTTTGTCTGAATCCTCAGAAAAGAGAAGATGTTTTTTTCAGGATCCTTCGGTAAAATGAAAGAACATTTGACCGCGAAACAAATCCGATATATTTTCCATTCCGTGTAACAGGAATATTCCATAGGTTTGAACTCTCCAGTTTTGTCATGACTGCTTCCATATTTTCAGCCGCATCGATCGAAAGGACATCCCTTGCAACGATATCCCCGATAGTCAGATCCTTATGAAGTTCCGGCTGGAATAATAGTTCCTTCACATTATCGAGCTGAATGATGCCAGATAAAATTATTGTCGGAATCCACAACAGGAAAAATATTTCGGTTACTATTTGTAAATGCTTCGATCAGTTTTCCGAATTTATCGGTAATCAGTAAGGGAATGAATTCTGTTTCTATAAGATCGTCAAGAAGGATCTGGCGGAGGACATTAGTGTCTTTATCACCGGTGAACACATGGCCTTTCTGAGCAAGTTTTTTCGTATAGATAGAATATGGTTCAAAATATCTGCTGATGAAATAAGAAAGTGCTGAAACTATCATAAGCGGAACAAACAGGACATATCCGCCTGTTATCTCTGCAATCAGAAAGATGGCAGTGAGCGGTGCATGAATTACACCGGCCATGATACCGGCCATTCCTACTGCCACAAAATTGTTGATATGAAGGTCACTGATACCTAAAGTATTTACCAGGAAGGCGAGTCCAAAACCAGCCATAGCACCTGTGAAGAGAGAAGGAGCGAAGATACCTCCATTACCCCCGGAACCAAGGGTCAGGGCAGTAGCGATGGGCTTTACCAGGACAATTGCAAATGCAATAATGAGCAATTCCCATGGATTATCACGGAACCCGCTGAAAATACTGTTGTTCATTATATCCTGGAATGATCCTTTCAGGAGGGCTGTCACCGTGATATATCCTTCCCCAAACAGGGGAGGGAATAGAAAGATCAGACCGCATAACAGCAATCCTCCTAACAGTGCCTTGATATAGTTTTCCTTTGTCGTCTCCATTTTTTCCTCGATGAAAAGAGAAACCCTTGTCATATAAACTGAAAGAAGTCCGCAAATAACACCGAGAAGGATATAAAAGGGGATGGCATGGTAGTACCAGTCGTTGGTGATCAGGTAAAATAATTGTCCCCGGTATAAAAGCTTTGAAACAATGATCGATGTAGCGGTGGATATCAGTAGGGGAATGAAAAGAGGGATGGTTATATCGGTGAGTAATACTTCGATAGCAAATATGACGCCGGCGATTGGACAGTTGCAAAACTGCTGCTATTCCTGAGGCAGCCCCACAAGCAAGAAGCAGCACCCTTTCCTTGTCGCCGAAACCAAGCTGCGTAGCGATGTTTGACCCGATGGCTGAGCCTGTGATGACTATAGGAGCTTCCAAACCGGCGCTACCGCCAAAACCCACTGTTATTCCACTGGTAATAATGTGTGAGTACATCTTGTTTCTTTCCACCCGGCCCGACTTACGAACGATAGAAAAGAGGATGCTCCCCAGCCCTTTTTCCATTTTCCCTTTAAAAAAAATTTCTAACCACCATTACAGTCAGCAGAATACCTATGACCGGCAACAGAAAGTACCAGATACGATGTACTGAAACCTGGAAAAAATATTCAGAGATCTGTTGCATAAGGTGGACAAAAGTCTTCAGAACGATAGCGGATAATGCAGAAATAATCCCCACCAGTATGCTTGCCATTACAAGCATCGTGCGGCTCCCTAAATGGGACTTCTGCCAGACTGTTATAGGCCGGAGGAGTTTGTTAAACACCTTGAGAAATAATAATTATCATCCGGCTCAAAGATAAAGAAAATGCAACGAAAAGGGAAAATAATCAATGAGTTTACAACTTCGATCCGGCAGGCTATTCAGAGATTGACCATCCCCAGCATAAAATCTTCCACACGTTGTTTAAGAATTTTTGTCCGGCAACTGTAATTGTTTATAATCAGAGTGAAAATAAGTTTTTTTCCACTTAACGTGCTTACATAACCGGCATAACTTCTGACACCTCCAAGGGAACCTGTCTTAGCCCTGATCCTTCCTTCACCGTTGCTTCCTACAAGCCATTTGTGCATTGTTCCTGAGATACCGGCTAACGGGAGTGAATTGTAAAAAACCTGAAAGACAGGAGAGGTAGTCATCTTGTAAAGAACATCTGCCAATTGTTTTGGACTTGCAATATTGTCATGCGATCGGCCACTGCCATCACACATGTTAAGTCCTGAAATATCTATTCCTTTAGCTTTCCAGTATTCCATTACAGCTTGTGTTCCGTGCAGAAAATCGTATTTTCCGTATTTCTGTTGTCCGATTTTCTGTAACAACCGGTTAGCACGCCAATTGATACTGTTTAGATTAGTAATCGTGACTTCCTGATAGATGGGTTCACCGAATAATTCCAGAGCGGCTGCCGTAGTCAGTATCTTTTGTGTGGAAGCAGGAACCATTCCCATCGCAGCATTATGATCGAAAATCAGATTCTGTAACCCTTTCGTGAAATCATAGATAGTATATCCTATAGTAGCGCCCATGAAACAAGGATCATGAATAAAATGATCAAGTTCAGCCGACAATGAGTCGTGTCTTGCTTTTTCATTAAGCCGAAAAACGGTTGAATCATTCTTTATCATAGCCTGTTTCTTTTCCCCTCCATGTTTGCAGGAAAGCATTGTGAGTGAAGACAAGAAAATAAAAAAAAACAGGGAAATCCGATTCATATCAGTAAAATAAATTTAACTGCAAATATCGGAAAAATGTCTGATGACCCAGATTTCACAATCATATTATTCATAATGACGTTTCAT
Organism: uncultured Bacteroidales bacterium; assembly: GCA_963785325.1. Taxonomy (GTDB): domain Bacteria; phylum Bacteroidota; class Bacteroidia; order Bacteroidales; family FEN-979; genus FEN-979. The sequence continues at coordinate 76,729 of CAWAVC010000046.1, forward strand.
TACACCGAATCAGGGGATATATTATCAACAATCCAAAATCATGGTACGAAAATAAAGTTTACAATTAATGCTGGTATAGACGGGTGTTGCCCCAGTCTATATAGCCCATGTTAAACCCTTCTTTATGATTATTGGGTATTTTTGATTTGAAAAAGAAGGATAAGAATATGATGCACAAAATGTAATATCTTTGGATATTTAATTGTCACCCGGTTATGAATAATCTTAAGGATCAGATAAAAGGGCTTTCTTCAGAATATTTTGAGGAGATACGTACAATTCGCCGCCATTTCCATCAGCATCCGGAACTTTCCTGTGAAGAATTCAAAACTGCAGATTTCATTTGCAAGAAGCTCGATGAATACGGGATTACTTATGTCAAAGGAGTTGCAGAGACTGGAATTGTTGGCATGATCAATGGGATCAACCCGGAATCAAGAAACATCGCATTACGGGCTGATATGGATGCATTGCCTATCCGTGAAGAAAATCCGGTTGAATACAAATCACTGGTTCCTTCAAAGATGCATGCCTGCGGCCATGATGTTCACATGGCAAGTTTACTGGGTACAGCAAAGATCCTGAACCGGATTAAAGACCGGTTTGAAGGGAGTGTAAAATTAATCTTTCAACCCTCCGAAGAAACCTATCCCGGAGGCGCCATCCGCATGATACGTGAAGGTGTGCTGAAGAATCCCGAACCTGAATCTATTATCGGGCAACACGTACTCAACACGGTGGATACAGGAATGATCGGTTTAAAAGCAGGCCCTTACATGGCTTCTACGGATGAAATCTATCTTACCGTTAAAGGTAAAGGAGGACATGCCGCAACACCCGAACAGTTAATCGATCCCATCCTGATCGCATCCCATATTGTAGTAGCATTGCAGCAGATTGTAAGCCGGAATGCAAGTCCAATCATCCCGACGGTGATTTCATTCGGTAAGATTTCCGGGGAGGGCAGGACGAATATTATTCCCGACAAGGTTTCCATTGAAGGCACAGTAAGGACTTATAATGAGATCTGGAGAAAATCCATCCATGAAAAAATAACCCTCATGACATCATCAATTGCAAAAGGCATGGGGGGAAGTTGCGAAGTGAGGATAGCACATGGATATCCATTCCTCGATAACGATGTTCAACTGACTACTAATATCCGTGAATGGTCCATAGAATATCTTGGAGAAAAAAACGTTCTTGAGCTTGATGCGCGAATGACATCGGAAGATTTTTCCTACTTTGCAAACGAACTTCCTTCCTGTTTATACAGGCTCGGAATCAGAAATGAAGAAAAGGGCATTGTTTCCAATATTCATACCAGCACATTCGATGTGGATGAAAGTTGTCTTCAAACAGGAATGGGTCTCATGGCATGGATCGCCATCAAACGGTTGAACCAATAATCTTTCTTTATGCGCTTTCGTTGTTTATATTTTATCATTTTCGTTATTCACTATTTACTATTCACTTTTCATTGTATTGCCCAAGATCATCCGGCCACAAATGTTCCTGTGTTGCCATTCCAGACAAATGCCACAGATAATAATGATGAACAGGTTGCCATGCAATTTTTCCAGAATCAAGAATATGCAAAGGCGGCAGAAGTCTATGAAAAGCTGTATGCCCTGAAACCCTCTTATTATCTCTATTCTTATTATTTTTTCAGCCTGGTTGAAATCGAAGATTTCGCTAGGGCTGAAAAACTGGTAAAAATTGCCCAAAAAAATGACAAGGAAGCCTTGAAGTACATGGTCGACCTGGGTTATATCTCATACCGGAAAGGTGATCGGGAAAAAGCAAAAAAAATGTACGATGAATCTATCAGGAAACTTGAAGCAAACCAGCAGCAGATTGCTGATCTGGCTAATGCCTTCATTAGCCGGAATGAAAATGAATATGCAGAAAAAGTTTATCTGAAAGGACGCCAGCTCCTGAATAATTCTTATCCTTTCGGATTTGAATTGGCGATGATCTATGAAAGAACCGGAGAGTTCAAAAAAATGCTGGATGAGTATTTTAATCTGTTGGAAATTAACAAAACGTATTTAACTACTATTGAGGACCGTTTGCAATATGATCTTGCTAATGATCCTGATAATTCAAAGAACGAAACTTTCCGGAAGTATCTGCTCGAAAAGTCACAGAAAGAACCCGATAAAATTTATTTTTCGGAAATGCTTTGGTGGTATTCCATTCAGCAAAAGGATTTTGATCTTGCATTGATCCAGGCCAGGTCGCTTGACCGGCGTTTAAGGGAGGATGGAGGAAGGGTTTTCCAACTGGCAAAAATGGCAATCTCAAATCAGGAATATGAATCCGCAATCGAGGCTTATAAATATGTGATATTGAAAGGGAAAGAATATCCATTTTATGATGAAAGCCGAACGGAATTGCTCAACACTAGGTTCATCAAGTTGGTTTCACATCCCAGTCCATCACTAAAATCCCTGGAGGAACTGGAAAAGGAGTTCGAAAAAGAAATCGCTCAGACTGATAACAGTGATCAATCTGTGATACTATCAAAAGATCTTGCTCACCTGGATGCATTTTTTCTTGGGAAAAATGAATCAGCCATCGCGATGTTATCGACTATTGTAGAACGAAAAGATATCAACCTGAAATTAAAATCCCAAGTTAAGCTTGAACTAGCTGATATTTATCTATTTACAGGCAATGTGTGGGAGGCTACCTTATTATATCAGCAGGTCTACATGGATTTCAAAAACGATGAGATTGGGGAAGACGCCAAGTTTAAAAATGCAAAATTATCTTATTATATCGGTGAATTCAAATGGGCACAAGCACAGTTGGATATTTTGAAAGCCGCAACCTCGAAACTTATTGCAAATGATGCAATGGCATTATCACTTCTTATCAGCGAACATTTTGATGCCGACAGTAACACAATCGCATTGGGATATTTTTCACATGCCGATCTTCTTGAATACCGGAATAAAAATGAAGATGCCGTAAAAACCCTGGATTCGATTACACTGGCATTCAAGGATCATACGATATTTCCCCACATGTACCTGGAAAAGGCTAATATTCTGAAAAAAGAGGGAAAATTTCAGGAAGCAGATACCCTCCTGGGAACAATTGTCAAAACATATCCTGATGATGTGCTGGCCGACCAGGCTCTTTATATACGCGCTCATATGAATGAGGAAGATATTAAAGATACCTCGAAGGGAATGGAGTATTATGAATCGCTAATGAGTAAATATCCAGGTAGTATCTATGTTCCTGAATCCCGTAAAAGATTCCGGTTGTTGAGGGGAGATAAAGCATTCTAAGATGATACAACCGAAAAAGCATCTGGGTCAGCATTTCCTACATGATGAAAACATTGCCCGCAAGATTGTCGGTTACCTTTCCAAAGATATTATCAATGTTGTCGAAGTAGGTCCGGGTTTAGGGGTTCTGTCAAAATATCTTCTTGAAAATCCAGGATTGAATCCATATTTTTTTGAGATTGATAGTGAAGCAGTTTTGCATCTTCAAAAAGAGTATCCAGCCATTTCCGGAAGGTTGATAGAGAAAGATTTCCTGCAGGTAGATCTTTCGATAATTCCTGTTCCATTTGCAGTTATCGGTAATTTTCCTTACAATATTTCCACTCAGATCCTATTCCGCGTGCTTGAGTATAGAAATTCGATTACAGAGGTGATTGGCATGTTCCAGAAAGAGGTTGCCGATAGAATTGCTTCGCCTCCGGGTTCGAAAAAGTATGGTATCCTGAGTGTACTGCTGAAAGCGTGGTTCCATATAGAATATATGTTTACTGTAAATGAATCAGTGTTTTATCCTCCTCCCAAAATCAAATCAGCTGTTATACGTTTACAGAGAAACGAGGTTAAAAAACTGAATTGTGATGAGAAACTTTTTTTCGCACAGTAAAAACCGCTTTTAACCAACGCAGAAAGACATTAAGGAATGCCTTGAAAGAGATGATTACAGTTGGAAAATTACCTTTAGACGAAATTCAATCATTGCTGGATAAACGTGCGGAACAATTAAGCGTGTCTGATTTTATAGAGCTGACACGATACCTTGAAGGATAAGCTGAAGCGATTTCTGTTAAAATTCCTATTTTTGCATTTCAACTTCTAAATCATGGGTAAGAATTCATATAATAAAAAAAGCAAGTCGTTTAAAAATTCGAAAACACGATCTTCTTCAAGTAACAAATCAAAAAATGTAGTGCGACCTTCGCTTGATAAAACCAGGATCCCCTCCTGACAAAGGGATTATAAAAGCAGATAATTCAAAAAAAGCAAACCGTTATTTTGTTCTCTTCTTTTTTGTATTTAGCGCTATTCTTTACGGGAATACGGTTCTTAATAAATGGGCGATAGATGATAATTTCGTTACCGGCCCACAGAATGAACTTGTGAAAAAAGGATTTGCAGCGATTCCCAAAATATTTTCCACTTTCTATGTGGATCTAAAAGGCAATGTGGGAAATCAGGAAACCGATTATCGTCCTATTGTCAAAATGACCTTTGCCTATTGAATACGGACTGTGGGGAGGACAAAAAGCCGGTAGAAGCCACATTAACATCAATGTACTTCTCTATTTCTGCATTTTGTTTTGCTGTTTTTCATACTCAGGCGATTACTGAAGAAATCATAACATCCTATTTCCTTTCCTGATCACACTGCTATTTATGGCACACCCAGTTCATACGGAAGTAGTTGCCAGTCTCTAAGAACCGGGACGAAATGTTGTCATTTCTTTGCGGACTCGGGGGACTGCATTTTATACTCCGGTATGCTGAAAGAAAAAAATCATTTATGTTTTTGCGACTCTGATCGTATTCTTCTTAGGTTACCTGTGCAAATCGTCCATATTGTCTTTTGTTGTAATATATCCCTTGGTGCTGTATTTCTTTACCGACATCAAACCAAAAAATTTCATCTGGATATTCGCAGCCGTACTATTTGTTGGATTAGTGGCCCAATTCCTACCACGGGTTTTTCTTCCGAAGGCAATCCATGTGAATTCCTTTAACGAGAACCCGTTATTCATGGAGAAGATCTTTTGGATACGTACAGGTACAGGGCTGATTACATTATTATTTTATTTAAGAATACTCATCTTTCCGCATCCTTTGCTTTATTATTATGGTTACAATATGATTCCCATTACTGGTTGGGGGAATATCTGGGTGATACTCTCTTTTATTATATACCTCGGTATATTTATTTATGCCATTTTGAAATTTCGGGAAAAACATATTCTTTCATTTGCCATTTTATATTATTTCATTGCCATTGCCATCTATACAAATGTGATAATACCGGTTCCGGGTATTGTTGCCGAACGGTTTGTGTTTAGTGCATCATTGGGGTTTATCATTGCACTGGTTTATTTTATTTTCCTGGCTTTCCATACAGAACCCAGGAGTCTCACCATTGAATTCAGTGAACGGGCAAAAATTATTGTGATTATTGCCTTACTTCTGATTCCCTGTACAGCCATGACCATTAGGAGGAACCGTGATTGGCGGAATTTGCGTGATCTTTATACTACGGATATAAAGTATCTGGTTAAATCATTTAAAGCCAATACTGAATATGCAGAATTCCTGTCAGGGATGGTCTATAAGGATCCTAATTATCAGCAAAATGGAACAGTCAATGAAAGATTGCAGAAAATGATTATTACACATTTCCGCAGGGCATTGAAGATATATCCTAATGATTATGTCACTCTGAACGATCTTGCAACAGTTTACATTAATTTTTCACACAAACCTGATTCAGCACTCGTTTTTCTGAAGAACGCAATTAATTTACAGCCTGAACTTCAACCTGCCTGGGTAAACATGGCCATGGCATACCAAAAGAAAAACAAGATCGACAGCGCCATCATTTGTTACCAGAAGGTTCTACAAATCAATCCGAAAGCATTGACTGCTTATTTTAAGATGGCAAATTTTTACTTTGAAAAGGGTGAAGTTGGAAGGGCTATGAATATGAATGAGGCTCTCATGAGAAAGTATCCCGACCTGGATGTTCCATATTTTAACATTGGATATTATTTTATTATGCAGGGAGATACCACAAATGCTATAAAGTACTGGGAACAAGCTGCTCAACGAAAAGCCACTTATGAAGTTTGTACAGACCTGAGTATAATGTACAAAGCAAAAGGAGATATGGAAAGAGCAAGATACTATTATGGACTTGCAGAAGATGCCCAACAAAGGCGGAATGCAGAAAGAAATCCTTGACCATGAAAAAATGTCGGAAGAAAAATGATAATCAATACTTTACAAGATATACTTTATTCAAATACTGAAAACTTTCCAGATCATGGTATTGGCTACGTCCGTTCTGACCGTACTGTTAAATTTGAGACATATCCGGAATTATTGCACCACGCCAGGGTCTTGCTCGGGGGATTACAGCAGGTTGGAATTAGAAAAGGTGATATAATCATTCTTTGTCTTGACAAGAGTTTCGAAATCATTCCTACTCTTTGGGCTTGTTTTCTCAGTGGCATTGTCCCTGCTTTGTTGCAGCCACCGGTTTCATTCTCAACCTATAATTCGGCTGCAGAAAAAGCCGAGAAAGTATTCCTGCAGTTGAATTCACCCAGCATCGTGCTTTCACATAGTCATATTCAGGCTTGGGAATGCAGTCATGTTCCAAAGAAAAAGTTGATAGATTATTCTTCTCTTCCAGATGATTTACCATACAAAGAGTCTAATGAATTATCTTTTGGTGATCTTGCCCTGATTCAGTTCTCTTCTGGTAGTACCGGCGATCCAAAAGGTGTAATGTTGACGCATAAGAACATCATTACCAATATATGGGATATCACAAAAAGAATCATGCTTGACCAAAAAGATGTACTGGTGAACTGGATGCCATTATATCATGATATGGGGCTTTTATTCCATATCACTCCCACTTGTGCCGGATCTACGCACTACTTTATTGAACCGGTTGATTTTGTGAAAGATCCTTTTCTCTGGCTCGATACGATTAGCAATCAAAAAATCACTGTTACAGGATGTCCGAATTTCGGGCAGATGCTGGTAAACCGTTATATGAGCCGCAGGCCGGGCAATCAATGGGATTTCTCTTCTCTCCGGATCATCTTTAACGGAGCGGAACCCATTTCTGTACCGATAATGGAAGAATTTCTTAAGCGCCTGCAAGCTTTCAGGCTTGATCCTACGGCAATGTTGCCGGCATACGGGATGGCAGAATGTACACTGGCAGTGACCTTTCCTCCTTTGGGTAAAGGAGCTATCGTTATCTCTTTCGATAGAAAAAAATTGTTGAAGGAAGGAATAGCCGTTACAGTCGACTCTATCGGTAACGATGCAATCCAGATGGTCAACCTGGGTAGAAGCTTAGAACATTGTGCTATTCTGATCCTGGATGATGATGGAAATCCAGTACCAGATGCGACTGTGGGTAATTTGCTTGTGAAAGGTGATAATGTCACACAAGGATATTTCCGTAATCCTGAGCTATCGGCTGAATCTTATTCAGGAGAATGGTTTCGTACAGGTGATCTTGGATTTATTTGGGAAGGTGACTTTTTCATCACAGGAAGGGCCAAGGATATTATTTTCATCAACGGGATCAATTATTATGCACACGACCTGGAAAACCTTGCGATCAAAATTCCGGAAGTGACATACGGGAAGATTGTAATGGCCGGTTATTTTGATGAGCCGGAAGGAAGAGATAAAGTTGTAGTATTTTTGGTAGGGCCACTGAATGAAGCCACACATCAGTTGTTTAGGAAAATCAAGGAACATTTTACGAAGATGATTGGTCTTGCCATTGATACATACATTCCCATAAAATCGAGTGATATTCCCCGGACAAGTTCAGGAAAGATCCAGCGATATAGAATAGTGAACCGTTTCCTGAAAGGGGAGTTTTCAAAGGTAATCAAGCTGAATAACCTTGCGGAAGGTTAATTGACAATGATGACTATTTCACTCTTCCCTGAGTACCGAAATTTCTTTCTCAAATGCGATGTTCCTATAGTGAGTATTGCTCATAAAGGCCCAAAATGATGCACCGGGATTCTTTGTCCGCATCAGGGCTTTTATAAAGCGCAAATAAATGGCTCGTTTATTATAGACGCGATGGTAACAGTCTGCCATTTCATCAGCAAGAGTTTGTGCAGACATATTCTTTGGACGGAATACAACATCTGCGTAATGATAATGCTGCCAATCTTTTGGGAAGGAACTCATCCCAAACCGGCCTTCCCGGATGATCTTTTTATACACATTAGTGCCTGGCATGGGTGTCAGAATACCCGCTTGAATGGCATCTACTCCACAACTCAGAGCAAAATTTGTTCTACGGCTGAGGTCCTCCTTTCGGTCGCTGTCGAGGCCATATATGAAGGTTCCCAACACCGAGATCCCATGTTTCTGAATCTTCCGGAAAGAATTTCGAAAGGAGGCAACACCTCGGTTTAGGTTCAGCTGTTTATTGAATTCCTGTAACCCTTCTGCCTTCTCCACTTCAATCCCGATCATAATTAACCGGCAACCGCTTTTGGCAGCATAATAAAGCAACTCATCATCATCGGCAAAATTCAACGATGCCTGTGAAAACCATCGCTTATTCATTTTTCGGTCTATCATTTCCTTGAAGAGTGCAATAACTCTTTCTCTTGAATGTTTCCCATAACCGCAGATATTATCATCTACGAAGAAAATATTCCGACGGTCAATCGTTTCAAGTTCCCTGATCACTTCATCGATAGGGCGTTCCCGGAAATGTCTTCCATTGAAAGCCGAAACAGTACAAAATTCACAATTGAAGGGACAACCACGAGATGTTTGAACGGAATCGAAGATGTAAGCCGGATAAAACAGATCATGCCGCGGTATTGGCTGAGATTTCAATTCAAGTAATTCACCTTTATAACTTTTTTGAAGGTTCCCTGCAAGGAAATCTTCAATCAACTTCGGCCATACCCCTTCTGCTTCACCGATAACAATTGTATTTACAAAATTCTCTGCTTCATCCGGCAACATTGAGGCATGAATTCCTCCCATCACAACCGGAATTCCCTTTTCACGGTATAATTTTGCGATATCATAAGCTCGTGGGGCCGATGAAGTAAAAGATGTAATACCAACAAGATCCGCGTCACGGAATTTGAACCGCTGAAAATTTTCATCAATTATCCGGATATACCAGTCTTTAGGAGTGAGCGCTGCAATAATGCCAAGCCCCAAAGGGGGATAACGCGAACTCCAATCGATGGCGAACCCCTTGCGGTATTCATTCATAGGGTTGATTAAAATCAGTCTTTTTTTTTCTCCGGACATTATGCAAAATTATATTTTTCCTCTCAACTTAAGGATGACCGGTCTTAAAATATTTATTACTTTTGCCTTAAACAAAAATAGTATGACGATAAATGATTTTATTAAAAATATTGAAGGTGAATTTGATGATCTGAAACCGGGAATCCTTAAACCTGATAGCAACTTCAGGAATGTCTTCGAATGGAACTCGATCAATGCTCTTATCCTGATTGCGATGGTGAAGACTGAATATGATGTAACCCTTACAGCAGAAGATTTGATAAAATCAAAAACAGTAGACGATATTTACAAACTTATTGAAACACGTACCACGACTTAAAATGGCTCTTTTTTCTTTTTCAGGCATCCGGTTTGCTGGCATCGCAGCTACTGTTCCCCTAAAAAAGGAATACAATTCAGAATACAACTGGATCACAAAGAAAGAACGGGAGTCTATTATAAAAAATATTGGTGTCGAATCCCGGCATGTGGCTGAAAAAGGCGTCACTACTTCTGATCTTTGTGTTGTTGCGGCCGAAAAACTCATTGCGAATTTAGCCTGGGATAAAAAAGAGATCGAATTACTGGTTTTTGTTTCACAATCGCGTGATTATCTCGTTCCCACTACAGCATGCATCGTCCAGGACCGTCTGGGGTTACCTCATTCCTGCATTGCATTTGATGTTGGCATGGGATGCTCAGGTTACATTTACGGGCTTTCTATCGTTGCCGGAATGATGCAGGAGGGAATGATCAGAAAAGCTCTTTTGATGGTCGGTGATATTTCCACTATCACCGCGGCCTATCGTGATAAAAGTACTTATCCTTTGTTCGGAGATGCAGGTACGGTTACGGCGCTTGAATATGCCCCCCCGGCTCCTGCAATGATCTTTAATCTTCAGACAGATGGTTCACGGTATAAGGCCCTAATCATTCAGGACGGGGGCGCCCGAAATAAAATGTCTCGAAAATCGTTCGAGTTCAAATCTTACGGAAAAGGGATCCACCGTAACCGACTAAATCTTGAACTGGATGGTATTGAGGTCTTTAATTTCAGCCTCAGGGAAGTCGTTCCGAACATAAAATCCCTTTTGCGTTTTTCGGAAAGAACACTGACAGATATTGATTTTCTGATATTCCATCAGGCCAACCGGCTGATAAATGAAACCTTGCGAAAAATGCTGAAACTTGATCCCGAAAAAGTACCTTATTCGATAAAGGAATACGGAAATACAAGTGGTGCATCGGTACCTTTGACCATGGTTTCTCAATTGAAGGAAAATCTTTCGCAAACCCGGGTCAGATTGTTGCTTTCCGCTTTTGGCGTAGGATTATCATGGGGATCCGTGATTCTGGAAACAGAGAATATCTGCTGCCCGGAGGTAATCGAAGTATAAACCTGTTAATCTTTTTAATATGAATGAGTTTCTGTTGACAGACAAAACTATTCTGATTACAGGAGCCTCCTCGGGAATTGGAAAGGAAACAGCCTTGCTCGTGAGTCAATACGATGGATCAGTTTATATCACCGGTCGCAATGAGACCAGACTAAATGAGACTTTTCAAAAACTCTCTTCTTCACGTCATACGTCACATGTCACACATCATAAGAAGTTTATAGCCGATCTCACTGTTGAGAGTGAAATGGATGCCCTGATCGCTGAACTGCCTCCATTAAATGGCATTGTTCATTGCGCAGGTATTGTTGGCCCATTACCTTCAAAATTTATTACACAGGAAGAGATTGATAGGATGTTTTCTATCAATTTTAACGTTCCGGTTAAACTGACCGGAAAGATTCTCCGTAAGAAAAGACTGCTTGATCACGCTTCCCTTATTTTCATGTCGACAATTGCAACTAAAAATCCTTATTTTGGAGGCGCACTTTATAGCAGTTCCAAAGCGGCCCTGGAAGCATATTCCAAGACCCTGGCACTTGAATTAATGCCTAGGGGAATAAGATCGAACTGCTTACAGGCCGGACTCGTGGATACACCAATGATCGTAAATCCTTCCGAAAAAAATATGCAGGAGGAGGCTCTAGGACGCTATTTACAAAGATACCCGCTGGGGATAGGCGAACCAAAAGATATAGCTGCAACGATCCTCTTTTTTCTGTCCGATGCATCAAAATGGATCACAGGCACTAATCTGATTCTGGGCGGTGAATAAGTTATCCTGGTCGATTAAGGATATCATAATTCGTAACTTATAATTATCTATCATGATACCAAAGTATTCCGTTGTCGTTCCAGTTTACAACAGTGAACAATCACTGGAGGAACTCTTCATGGGAATTGATAAGGCTTTTGAAGAAATCCGGGAATCCTATGAGGTCATCTTCGTAGATGACTATAGCAGGGACCAAAGCTGGAAAGTGATTTGTGATCTAAAAGCAAGATTTCCGGAACAAATCAAAGCGATTCAGCTCGGTAAGAATTTCGGACAGCATAATGCAACAATTTGCGGATTCTCATTTGCAAAAGGGGAATTCGTCATTACTATTGATGATGATCTCCAGACACCACCGGAGGAGATCATCAAACTGATCCGAAATTATGAGCCCACATACCCTGACATGATTTACGGATATTACAAGCAGAGCAAGCACTCAAAGATGCACCGACTCGGAAGCACTTCCCTGAAGAGATCTTCAAAATTATTCAGAAAAACACTGGATGAAGGTTCTTCCTTCAGGATGCTCAAGGCTGACCTGGCAAAAAAAATATTGGAACATCAACAGAATTTTATTTTTATTGATGAGGTCATGCAATGGTATACGGATGAAATTACACTCGTGGAAGTACGTCATGAGACGAGAAAATACGCGCAATCCAACTATTCTTCGAGGTCCATTTTCAAATTGGTCGGGAATATCCTGATATACTATACTGCCATTCCCTTGAAATTGCTGGTCTATGGTGGTTTTCTTATTTCGCTTTTTTCTCTCATTTACGGCCTTTATTTTATTGTCAAAAAATTGTTTTTTAACGTTCCATTGGGCTATACTTCTCTCATAGTTACGATCCTTTTCTCAATGAGTATAATTCTTTTCGCACTGGGTGTGATTGGCGAATACCTGAGCAGAATCTACAACGTTCAAAATAAAAAACCACCCTATTCTATTAAAAAGATTCTGTAAAACCAAAGACGGTTTATTTTAATGTTTAATAATCAATCCCTGCTATGAGAATTTTAAAGAATGGAATACAATTTCATCTGCTAAAAAAGGATGATATTGAAATGGTGCGTCAATGGAGAAATGACCCATCGGTCGTAAAAAATTATGGATTCCGGGAGTATATCACGCCAGAGATGCAGAAAGACTGGTTCCAGTCTATAAATAATATAAATAATCTTTACTTGATCATTGAATATGAAGGCGAGAAAATTGGTGTAGTCAATGCCAAAAATATCGATTATAAAAAACGAACTTACGAGAGCGGAATTTTTATTCCTGAAGGAAAATATTCTAAAACATTCCTACCTGGAATAGTGATGATTATGACTATGGAATCGGGTTTCAAGATGTTTGGTTTGGATCGTATATTCGCACATATACTAAAGACAAATTCAGCCGTCAAATCCATGATCCTTTCCTTTGGCTTTGAAATTAGCCCGGACCAGGAGAATAAAAAAAATCAGCTTTATTTTATTACGAAAGAAAATTTTGAGGAAAAAGCAATAAAACTGGTCAAAGCAATGTCTGTCCTGACAGGAAATCAGGAGACTGGAAAGATCATTGTCGACAGGAATGAGATGAGCGATAAGGTCGTTCAGGATTGGGAAAAGGTAATAAGAAAAAACGCTATGGCCATCCGCATAGAAGAGACCCCTGAACAAAGGATCTACTATCTTTCCTGAGAAACAGATTTCTTCTTTTCCCCAAAAAAGAAATTATAAATCTTGACCAGGGTAAACAGGTTCATAGTTAAAGCCAGGCTTAATTTATAGGGCAGGTAAGTTCCAAATTCCATCAGTTTAAAGATGAGATAGCTATAAATGGCCATTGGTCTTGTTTTCAGGTAAGTGAAAAAATTAAACTTTTTGTATTTCCTCTCATACCCGAGAACGTCGGCATATTTCCCTGCAATCTGATCGGCAGTCTTTACCTCTTTTTTCCTTTAGTTCTTTCTTCCATATATTCATCCGGCCAGTGTTGATTGGGTTCAACAGGCTCTTATGGTATTTTTCGATGATTTCCTTTGGGAAAAATTTCAATGATTCGTCTTTTTTTGTAAAGAAATCAAAAACTACCGGATCATAAGCGATGTTCAAAAAAGAACATAGTTCCCGGAATATTTCTTCTTGTCGTTTTACCAGGTCCTCGTACCGTACGATATAAAACCGGCCGGGATATTTCTTTTTATATTTCAGGAAGAGTTTTACAGCATACCTCCACCTTGAAACCTGCAACGATAAAACTGCGGCTTCCAGGTTCAGGTTGCTAAGGCCTTTCATCGAGATATAATTGTCGCGGTAATCACGGACGATACAAATAAATTTCGCATCGGGGAAAATTTTCAGGAAGCGTTTTACATAGATGGAATAGGGCGGGTTTTTATCTCCGATCCATTCAATTTTCTTTTTCGGGAATAAGGTGAAAGAATAAAAGTTGAAACTTTTCAGAAAATCCAGAGTCGTACCGTTATGTGCCAGTGTCATCAGATTGGCTGTATAAGTATCACGATCGATTCTAAAGTTGGCAAACTGCTGGTTATTGAAAGATGGGCTGTTAAAGATGGTATTGACAAACAACTCAATCGTCTTCTCGTCCCAGTCTTTGACCTTACGGAATTTCTGATAGAGGTGCAGGATGATCGGGAATTCGGGTGGAATTTTCACATTGGGATGGGCATCAAACAAGGTTCTCAGCAATGTGGTTCCGGAACGCGGACGTCCCAGGATAAAAAACATCGGAACCTTTTTCAAATCTTGGTTTTCCATTTTGCAAAATGTTTTAAATCACGAAAAAAAGTAGAAATCGCTCTTCCTATATCTGAAAATCTCGAGTAACGACATTTTAATTTTTTTTGAATAGAGAAAGATAAAAACCAGCGATCCAGCGCCATAACTTATGTTGGTCGCCCATGCGGAACCCAATGCACCATATTTCGGAATCCAAAGAAAATTCAGCAATATATTTAAGAAGAGTGCGGGCAGGAATGTCCAAATGGCATTCTGAGGCTTCCCCATTCCAATGAGGCGGCTGTTCAGGATACGGAATGCAACCAGCAGAAGAATCCCCGGCAAAATGGCTTGGATCAGCGGGACGCTTTGAATATATGCCCTGCCAAAGATCAGAGGAATTAAAAAAGGTGAAACAAAAAACAGAAGCAGACATCCAAAGATACCAATCAGCAATGAAACCCTGAAAATAGATGCGACGGTTTTATTTACAGACTCGTTGTTTTTAGTATTGGCGCTGCGGCTCATGACGATGGTCTCGATGGCATATGGGATATGCCAGAGTTGCTCAGCGATCTGGGTTGCAATTGAATAAAATCCGACCTGCTCCAACGTCGACATCTTCTTCAGCATCAGGATGTCAAACCTGTAATTGAGCTGCATGATAAAAATAGCCAGCGCATTCATAATACCTAGCCTAACCATGCTTTTCATAAGATGTTCGTGGTATTTCCATGTAATATGGTAATGATCGTGAACGAACAGAATTCTGCATACAAAGAAGAAAGTCACCAGGTTGGCAAGTGAAACGGCAATAAATGCGCCTAGTACAGACCATCTCAGGAACAGAACGAAAAGAATCACAAATACGAGGTTAACAATCGATGGGGCTGCATTTAGGTAATTGGCCCGCCGGATTTGTTCCTTTCCAAGAAAGAACCCACCTGCAAAAACATTTCCAAGCAGAAGTGGGATTGTGAGGAAAACGATGCCGATGAACAGCGGATTATAAGTTTTTGATTCTGAATAAAGATACACCAATGCACAGATCAGGATACTCAGAATACTGGAAATGAGAAGTAAAATGAAAAGAGCAGAAACAATATTATTTTCAGGGTCCTTCTTCAAACCGATATGGTAGAGGGCCGATCTGCGGATTCCCAATTGGGTGAAACCGATGACCATAATCGGGACAACAATGATCGAGGAATACATTCCAAATCCTGCCGCGCCCAACAACCGGGAAAGAATAATCCCAATGGCCAGGTTACAAATGGTCATCGCTATATTGCTTCCTAAAACGCTGAGAATATCCTGGAAATAACTTCTTTGGGCCACGCAGGGTATAAATAAAAAATACTAATTTCGTACAAAAATAAGAATTGTTATTAACCAGACCTATTTGTTTTCATCCATTGCTGATTCTACGACTTCTAATAAATAAATTTTAGCAATGCATATTCCTTTTAATAAACCTCACTATCCTGCTGCAAGCACTCTTGCTATAGCCCGTGCAGCAAAAGCAGGAACCATTTCCGGTAACGGAATCTATACAAAAAAATGCCAACGGTTTTTTGAAGAACGATATGGAGTAAAGAAAGCGTTGCTAACTACTTCCTGCACCGATGCACTGGAAATGGCAGGGCTACTGGCAGGCATTCAGCCTGGCGATGAAGTGATCCTCCCTTCGTTTACTTTTGTCTCTACAGCTAATGCTTTTGTTTTACGAGGTGCACATCTTGTTTTTGCCGACACACTTTCTGATATTCCAAATATCGACCCTGCTCAGGTTGAATCGCTAATAACTCCCCGGACAAAAGCTATAGTAGTTGTACATTATTGCGGGATTGCCTGCGAAATGGAGGAAATAATGAGACTTGCCAGGAATAATGACCTAATAGTGGTTGAAGATGCAGCTCACGCCTTGGATTCCTATTACAAAGACAAACCGCTTGGATCAATCGGTCATTTTGGTTCGTTTTCTTTTCATGAAACAAAAAATATCTTCTGCGGGGAAGGGGGGCTTTTGACAATCAACGATCAAAGCTATATAAATCGCGCAGAGATAATTTGGGAAAAAGGCACAAACAGAGCTGCATTTAACCGTGGAGAAGTCGATAAATATAACTGGGTTGACCAGGGTTCTTCTTTTTTAGCATCAGATGCATTAGCATCTTTTCTTTACATGCAGTTGCAAATTCTAAAAAAGATCCAACGTAAAAGGATCGCTCATTGGAACCAATATGATCAGTTACTTAAACCCCTTGAAAATAAAGGGTTTCTGAAACTTCCGGTAATTCCTTCCTATGCTACGGTGAACGGGAACATGTATTATTTTATGATGTCCTCACCAGAAGAAAGGGATAAGATGCTAAACTACCTCCGGTCAAATGGAATACAAGCAGTTTTCCATTACCTTCCGCTTCATTCCAGTCTTTATTTCAGAAATAAACATGACGGTCGTGATTTACCTTACACCGACCATTTTGCCGGTTGCATCGTCCGCCTTCCTTTCTTCTATTCCCTGAAAAAAAGACAAATCGACTACATCACGAATAAAATCTTCGATTACTTCCATTATTCGAAATAAGTTCGAAATTCGAAATTCGTAATTTTTAATTATTTATACTCCGGCAGCCAACCCGGCACAGGTGGCGCCTTCAGCTTGTCCATCTGTTTTATCAGGTCGGGGAATATCTACCGTTCCAATATGTTTAATTTGTTCATAAACCGGAGGAAATTCATCTTTCAGGATCTGGTAAGCATCTAACTGCAATTGTGTGGGTTGCGAAGTTGACGACCAGGTTGTCGAAGCAATTTTTTCAAGCCTGGAGTTCAAGGGTACAGGAGCGGGAGGATTTTCTTCCAGGCTGGGCTTATTGGTTCTCCGGTTGAACTTTACATTCAGGATCTCATCAAGCTGAAGTTGAAGTTCCAGCACCTTCTTTTTCAATTCGGGTGATGCCTGGGGGGTGCTGTTTAGCGATTGAAGGATATCGTTTACGTTTTTATAAAGCAGGTTGGCATATTCTTCAGTACCTTGCATAACCCTTGCGATATCTGCAACATTTTTATGAAATTCTACGAGGGCTACACGGTCAGGTGCGGGAAGGGTAGTGTTGTGGAGAACAACAGCATTGAATTCTATCGGACCGGCAATCAATTTTGTCTCACCGGCAGCTATGAGGGAAAGGGAAACTTTGTATTTTCCCGGCATAGCAAATATTCCGCTGCCATTGTCTTTCAAGGGATCAAATTTTTCTCCTGCCTCGAGAGTATGTGTTGCCTGGTAACGAAGGTCCCAATTCACCCTGTTAAGACCTTTCGAAGGGCTCTTTCTGATGGTTCTGACGACATTACCATTCTCATCTGAAATGGTGAAAGTAAGATAGGGTGGGATCTCATTCTTTTCCGCACGGAGATCTGCTTCTGAAGGTTGTGGTATCGCTTCGCTTTTCTTAAACAAATCTTTTTCTTTTTCCTGTCTTTTCTCTTTCAGCGTTTTCGGAACTTCTTTCAGATAATAGGTGAAAATAGCCCCGAAATCGGGATTCTTAGCTGTATAAACCATGGAGCCCTGGCTTTCTTTATCATCTTTCGGTATGTACATCAATGCATCCTTAACAGGGCAGATATATCCGTCTTTATCGAGGTTTTCTTTGCTGATCGTACGAAGCGGTGAATAATCATCCAGAATATAAAAACCGCGACCAAAAGTAGCGAGAACAAGATCGGTTTCTCTTTTCTGAATCGCGATATCTCTCACAGGAATAGTAGGAATTCCTGATTTCAGCTGGATCCATTTTTTGCCTCCGTCAGTGGTAAAGAAGCAACCGAATTCGGTTCCTGCAAAAAGAAGGTCGGGGTTCACAAAATCCTGCTGGATACTATGAACGGTTCCGTTTACAGGCAAGTCTCCTGAAATCGGGGTCCAGCTTTTGCCTTTATCCGTGCTCTTTAAGAGATAAGGCTTGAAATCGTCGCGCAGGATGTTATCAAAGGATGCATAAACAGTATTTTCATCAAAACGGGACGGGGAAATACAACTTACATAAGTGTTTTCAGGGATCCCCGGGAAGGTTGCAATTTTAGTCCAGTTCTTACCGGCATCTTCAGTTACCTGGATGAGTCCGTCATCAGTTCCTGCATAAAGGAGATTTTCTTTCAAAGGCGATTCAGCGAGGGAAATGATAGTTCCATAAAGGGAAGTGGATACATCTTTCTGTACTGCATCAATGCTCCAGTATTTTCCCATCACAGGCCATGTATTACGGTCAATCTTTGCTGTCAGGTCATCACTGATAACCTGCCAGGTATTGCCACGGTCGTCACTACGAAAAACTTTATTTGCTGCGCAATAGAGCCGCGTATGGGAATGCGGGCTGATGAAAAGAGGAGTGTTCCAGTTCCATTTATAACTATCTTCACCTTTTCGTGGTTCAGGGCGAATATCAAGCCCTTCACCGCTTTTCCGGTCATATCGTACCATCCCTCCATATTGGGATTCGGCATAGACTATATCAGGTTCTTCCGGATCAATTTGTGACCAGAAACCATCCCCTCCGCAGGTTACCAACCAGTCATCGGAAAGAACCCCTTCTCCTCTTATTGATCTCGAAGGGCCACCCACTGAATTATTGTCCTGTGTTCCTCCGTAAACATAATAGAAAGGCAGGGAATTATCCACCTGTACCCTGTAAAACTGAGTGACCGGAAGATTCGATTTAAATATGAATTCTTTTCCCCCATCAAAAGTTTCATAGACGCCGCCATCCCCTCCAATCAAGAAATGTAAAGGATTTTCCGGTTCGATCCACATGGCATGATCATCTACATGGCGTTTGTTATTCCCGACAGGCTTCCAGGTTTTACCTCCATCCTCGGAAACCTGTGAAACGGTTTCCATATTATAGATCTTATCGACATTCTTTGGATCGCAAAAAAGACGGTTAAAATACTGGCCCTGCGAAACATGTCCGCTCATTTTCTGCCAGGAAGCGCCGCGGTTCGAAGAACGGTACACTCCACTTGCATCACCGGCGGCTTCAATTATTGCATAAATCACATCGGGATTAACAGATGAAATGGCCATGCCCATGCCTCCCATATCAACAGAGGGAAGCCCGGAAGTCAATTTTTCCCAGGTCTCCCCGGCATTGGTGGATTTATAAATAGCGGTTTCCGGGCCACCTCCTATCTTGGTGAAAACATGTCTTCTACGTTGCTCTGCAGAAGCATATAAAATATCCGGGTTCCGGGGATCCATCAGGACATTTTTTACACCGGTATTTTCACTGATCTCCAGCACCTTTTTCCAGGTTTTCCCGCCATCCGTGGTTTTGTACAGACCACGGTCGCCGCCGGGGCCCCAAACTGAACCTTCTGCTCCAACATAAACCACATCCGGATTTCGCGGATCAATAACAATATTTCCTATCTGTCGTGATTCTTTCAATCCCATGTTTTTCCAGCTTTTTCCGCCATCAATGCTTTTATAAACACCATCCCCGTAACCCAGGGCACGCTGGGAGTTGCGTTCGCCGGTGCCCACCCAAATAACATTGGTATTTGTAGGATCAATGACCACGCTGCCAATCGAATAAGCTCCGTAATTGTCAAAGACAGGTTCGAAAGTCGTTCCGTCATTCATTGTTTTCCAGATATGCCCTGATGCTACGGCTACAAACCATTCATTGTAGTTCTTCGGATTTATTGCAAAATCAGCGATTCTACCAGAAGTGAATGCAGGTCCGATACTTCTGAATTTCAGTCCGCTCACAAGACTTGAATTCATTGTGCTGTCTTTCTTTTCTTCCTTGCCTTTCTTTTCTGTTTTGACTTTTTTATCACTTACGGGTGCTTCTTTTTTCTGTTGTGCAGAAATGGTGAGTGATAACAGGAATATGGCCACAATAAGCAATACTCCCCACGACCTGAAATTTTTCATTTGTCAGAGTTTTAAATGATTTATAATATTTTCTTCTCCTGGCCTGATCACTCCCTTTTCAGTGATGATCCCGGTAATGAATTTTCCCGGTGTAACATCAAATGCCGGATTCAGAGCAGCAGATCCCGGTGAACAGACAAGAATCTTATGGTTTTTCCCGTCTTCTCCCGGTCCTTCCTGGTAAAGGATCTCATCAGGACTTCGTTCCTCAATGGTGATGTCGCTTCCGGTTTTACAACTTACATCGATGGTAGATGTCGGTGCGGCAATATAAAAAGGAACGTTGAATTCTTTTGCAACGATGGCTTTCTCCAAAGTACCTATTTTATTGGCTGCATCTCCATTGACTGCAATCCTGTCGGCCCCGGTGATTATAAGGTCAATCTTGCCTTGCGACATCAGGTGTGCACCGGCATTGTCGGATATGATCACATGCGGGATCCCGGCATTGTTAAGTTCCCAGGCCGTAAGCCTTGCTCCCTGGCTTCGTGGACGGGTTTCGTCGACATAAACAAAAACATCCTTACCATGCTCATGCGCAACATAGACAGGGGAGAGGGCAGTTCCATAATCAACAAATGCAAGCCATCCTGCATTGCAATGTGTTTCGATCCGGGCTCCAGGTGGAATCAACACATTACCGAACTCTCCGATCATCTTAGAGTCAAGGGCATCTTTGTCGGCAATTCCATGGGCTTCTTCAACAGCGGCTTTCCGTGAAATCAATCCTGCATTGAAAACCTGTTCGGTCGCATAAAATAAACTACGGGCAGTCGGACGTGTGGCTTCGATTTCCGCCCGGGCTTTCTTTACAAAAGGAAGTAAATCTCCGGAAGGCGCTTGCAGGAATGCCAGGGCCATGCCAAAACCAGCCATAGCGCCAATAGCGCCTGCACCTCTTATAGTCATCAAAGTTATGGCCTGACAACATTCCTGATAAGTATTCAGTTCCAGAATAATGAATTTAAAAGGAAGAAGGTTCTGATCGATAAGAAAAACGGTAGATCCTTCCATCCATACAGTCCTATACTTTCTACCATCAACCTCCATGTTACAGGTTATAATTTAAATCCAAGGCTTACAATCCACATATTGTTTGTGCCATTCAGGTCATATACCTTCCCTGCTAAAGACTCGGCTGATTTGATCATCTGGTTCAACCCGATCTGGTAACGAATATCGAGTGTCAGAAAAAAGACATCGACTCCGGTACCGACCTGCACATACCAATTAGCACTGTTGATATCAGCTTTTTTTATCGGGCCGGTCAGGTTGACATCGGTTATCTTTGAATTTACGACAAAAGATGCCATGGGTCCTGCCATGATCCTCCAGTTTACGACTTTCATGTCCATCATCTTGAATCCAACCAGAACAGGAATATCCATTGTACCGACTGTGACGTGTTGTTTCCAGTTGTTGTATGTATTTGAAACATTATTCTGAAAGATTCCGCCCTGTAAAGTATAATAGAGTTCGGGCTGGAGATAGACTTTTTTACCGAAACGGACAAATGCGCCGAAATGAAACCCTGAATTGAAAGAGGATTTGATGGAATCCAGGCTTGAATGCAATTTCGATGCATTATACCCGATCTTCAGGCCATAGGAAAATTGCCCGAATGTTACTCCGGCTGATAAAACGATCAGGATAGTCAAAAGCATAATTTTTTTCATAGAAAATGGATTTTAGGTTGTTCTGAAAGGATTCTCAAATGTACAATAAATATTTAATTTGCCTCAGCCTCACCCAAGGGTCAAAAATGGCTTATTCAATCAACCTGAACCCGGTATATCCTGACAATGCTTCAGGAATTTTAATACCTTTTTCCGTTTGATTATTCTCCAGCAGGGCAGCCACAACTCTCGGCAATGCCAGTGCGCTTCCATTCAGTGTATGCGCCAACTGTGTTTTGCCGGTGTTATCTTTATAACGCAACTTCATCCGATTCGCTTGGTAAGATTCAAAATTCGAAATAGAACTTACTTCCAGCCATCGTTTTTGTGCTGCCGAATATACTTCCATATCATAGGTCATGGCAGAAGTAAAGCTTATATCTCCACCACAGAGTTTTAAGATACGGAAAGGAAGTTCCAGTACCCGTAAAAGTCCGGAAACATAGTTCACCATCTGTTCAAGGATCTCATATGATTTTTCCGGATGAGAGATCTGCACGATCTCTACCTTGTCAAACTGATGTAAACGGTTCAATCCGCGGACATCTTTTCCATAAGAACCGGCTTCCCTTCTAAAACAGCTTGAATAGGCGACATTCTTTATGGGAAAATCACTTTCTTTCAGGATGATATCACGATACAGATTAGTCACCGGAACTTCAGCCGTGGGAATCAGATAAAGATCATCGAGTGGAGCATAATACATCTGACCGTCCTTGTCAGGAAGTTGCCCGGTACCATAACCCGATGCCTCATTCACAAGATAAGGCGGTTGAATTTCTTTGTATCCTTCAGCAATTGCATGATCAAGAAAAAAATTGATCAGACCGCGTTGCAACCTGGCGCCTTTCCCTTTGTATACAGGAAATCCTGCGCCTGTTATTTTATTGCCGAGAGCAAAATCGATCAGATCATATTTTGAAGCCAGTTCCCAATGAGGAACAGCTGATTCCGGAAGATCAGGAATTACACCTTCCTGATGGACGATCTCATTATCTTCAGGAGTCTTCCCGGGAGAAACAGAAGGGTGAGGAAGGTTGGGGACTTTCAAAAGAACTTCTTCGAGTTCTTTTTTAGTAGTCGCAAATGTCGCACTCAAATCTTTGGCTAGTTCCTTCAGTTCGGAAGTTTTTGCTTTCAGTTGGTTGGCTTCAGCAGTTTTTCCGGATTTAAAAAGCTTCCCGATTTCCCTTGCAAGGGCATTATTCTGAGCAAGATTATCGTCCAGCATTTTCTGGGTTTCCTTTCTTTTATCATCCAATGAAAGAATTGTTTGAATGATTTCTTTTCCATCAAAATTTTTTATGGCGAGAAGTTTCAACACCATTTCGGGATTTTCTCGTATCGTTTGTAGTACCAGCATAACTAAAGATTTTGAAGTTGGCTTAATTAATAAGACAAAAGTAATGAAAACTTTGACAGAAGGGATGTCCGGTGAAAGCAAAAAAAATCCCAGGCTGAGAACCCGGGAAACCATGAATATTCTTATTATTATGTAAATCTCTTAATTTGAGGTCTCAAAAGGAAGAACGGATACAAAAGAACGGTCTTTCTGTTCTTTTTTAAATTCAACTATTCCATCAATTAATGCAAATAACGTATGATCCTTACCGATACCAACATTCAGGCCGGGGTTATGAACAGTGCCTCGCTGTCTAACGATGATGCTTCCCGATTTGGCAAATTGCCCGCCATAGATTTTTACGCCTAACCGTTTGCTGTGTGATTCACGGCCGTTACTTGAACTACCCGCACCTTTTTTATGTGCCATATCAATTCAGAATTAAATATTTAATATCAAATTTTTCCCCAAAGAATCAATTATGGATTTTATTCTTCTACGGTCTCTTTTTTGGCTTTTTTCTCTTTTGTTACGCCCTTAAGAGTAATCGATTCGATGAGTATCTTACTGAAGTCCTGGCGATGGCCAGTCTCTTTCTGGAATCCTTTTCTTCTTGTCTTCTTAAAAACGATCACTTTATCTCCTCTTGCATGTTCGAGCACTTTTCCGCTCACTTTGCAGTCTTCAACATGGGGCTTGCCAATATTGACTTTTCCGTTATTGTCGACCAGCAACACTTCCTTGAATTCCACCTTGGAGCCTGGCTCAACATCCATCCGGTGAACGAAAATCTCATCATTCTTCTGGACTTTGAACTGCTGGCCGGCTATTTCTACGATTGCGTACATTGTTTATAAATTGAGTAACTTGATTTTTTGGGAGTGCAAATTTAGAAAATATTTTTGATATCCCAAGAAAATGCTTGTAAAAAAATGATAAACTGGTAATTCAATAATCAAACCAGTAAAGTTTATGTGTTTTTCTGTATCTTTGTGACAGATCATCCGTATAAAACTAAACTCAATAAACCCGTATGAATACTAATTCAACCAGTATTTTCCACTTTAAAAATTTACTGGTTCTGTATCTTTCTGTACTTGTATTGCCGGGCTTTACGCAAAATCCGGCAATATTAACGGGTATTGTTACAGATAGTGTCACGGGGTCACCGGTCATTGGAGCATTGATTTCCATTAGAACCACAAGTACCTATTCGGTTTACGGTGGTATTTATACACTTTCCATCAATTCACCAGGAACCTGGTCAGTAACGTGTACCAAAGCGGGATTTGAACATTATGTTAGTGATTCTATTGTTTTTGGACAAGGAGCAACCGTCAATCTACCTATCTTCCTGAATGAAATTTCCAACCCTCCAACGCAGGTTATAGCTGCACTGGACTCGACACTCTCTCCTCACGTTGTAAACATTTCCTGGCAGTTTCCCCGGGGAGATTACGAATTACTATACGATGACGGGACCATGGATGATTTTACGATTTGGGCTACAGAGGGGAACATGAATGCCGTGAAATTCACCCCCCTTGGTTATCCAGTTACCGTAACTGGTGGAAAGATCAATATTGGCAGTTCGGCAAATTATCCTGCAGGAAGTACTCCTTTTGTTCCTTTTCAGGTTGCTGTGTACGATGCATCCGGCTCCGGAGGAACTCCGGGAGTTAGTATTGCCGGTCCGGTAGATGTACTTCCGTCGGATTTTGGATGGGTTAATTTTTCAATCCCTTCGGCACCCATTATCAACGACGGGAATTTTTACCTGGTAATGATCCAGGGCGGAAATGCACCGAATGCAGCAGGGTTGGCCATAGATGAGACTTATCCGCAATTAAGGAGTTATTCACATTTTGTAACTACAGGGTCATATCCCTGGATTCCCGGTGCCGGTAATTTTATGATTCGTGCATTGGTAAATGGTCCCGGGGGCCCTCCTTCCTCTTACGGTTCCAAGTGACGTTACAGAATATAGCGTATCCCGACTCATGCAGGGAGAAGAACAAAACAAACTCATCTGGACTCAGCTTGGTCAAGTCACATCAAACCAGATAACCGATAGTACATGGCCTTCCCTTCCCTGCGGACCTATCGCTGGGAAGCCCAGGCGATATATACCAACAACCGTGTCTCTGATTTTTCCTTTTCAAATGTGATAGGAAAATGCTGGACAGTCAACACAACAATAAAAATTACATTGAGCTGTGATTCATCGTCATTGACAGGAATTACCGTCAGTCTTAAAAACCTCATTTATCCTGATACTTTATACATTAAACTGGCAGATGCCTCGGGAACGGCTTTCTTTCCAAAATTCTGGAAAGGAACTTATGAATTAAAAGTCAGCCGTTTCGGATACAAAAATTTTATTGATGATTTCAATATCAGTAAGGATACGACCTTACGTGTATCACTTCTCCAAAATAAAACAGCCCCATCCGGCTTATTCGTAAATGACAGCAGTATGTTAGCCCGTTGGAGCCAACCAACGGGAATAGTTGATTTGTTTACTGAAACCTGGCAAAGCGGCAGTTTCTCAACCAATGGCTGAACCGTTCAGGGCCCAAATTGGAGTATTTCAACTGCAATCGGGAACCCACTGCCTTCTGCCATTTTTAATTGGTGGCCACGTGCATGGAATTATGAACAATCGCTTATCAGTAAACCAATCGCCGGGCAAAATTCATCTGTTCTCAGACTAAAATATGATATCTTCCTGAACAATTATGGTACGACATCACTGAACCAGATGGCGGTAGAACTTTGGGACGGATATGCATGGAATATGCTGAAAAATTATACCAACTCCCAGGGCGATATTCATTGGACCACCCAGGTTCTTGATATTTCAGCATATTCCGGCCTTACTTTTAAAATCCGGTTTCGTGCATATGGTGATGAATCTGAAGACATCAATAACTGGAATATCGATAATATTCTGGTGGAAGCAGAGGAATCGCAATCCCTTTCCGGTGAATGTGTGCTGGGTTATAATTTCTACGTTAACAGTGTTCTTTGCGGGGCTACACCAGACACTTTTTTCCAGGTGCCATATTCCTTTATTCAATATGGGAATTTCTATAATGCCTGTGTAGCTACGGTCTATGGAAGTGGCAATTCTGCCCTCGATTGTTATTCATTCACCTCGCGGTACCTTCCTCCTCCGACAAATCTTTATGGAACCAATAACTTAGCAACTGCCTGCCTGTCATGGAACATGCCGGCTACCCAAATAAAGAATCCTTCTTCGCCAAAGTCAGGCTCTCCGGGATTAATAGGATACATCATCTACAGGGATGGAATTGTCATTGATTCGATTAAAAATGCTGATACTTTACATTATTCTGATGCCGGGCTTTCCCCTGGTACTTATTCCTATAAGGTTACGGCTGTTTATGATCTCACTTCCTATGGACATCCGGGCTACTTTTCACAATCTTATCCTGCAGGGCCTGTTTCCGTCGATATTGTCTATGGCCATCTCTTACCATTCTTAGAAACCTGGGACCAGGCAAATTTCAATTATAACAACTGGACCATTGAACCGGATACCGGAAACTGGTCGATCAACGCCACCCTTGGAAACCCTTCTCCAAGTGCACGATTTTCATGGAATCCGCCAACCACCAATTATTCCTATTCCCTTGTCAGTACGGTACTTGATGCAACATCACAGACATGTTCAAATATATGGTTGAATTTTGATTACAGGTTGCTTAATGATAATTCTACCGGCAATGAGAAACTTGACGTTGAAGTATTATATAACAATACGTGGCATGAACTTACCGAATTCTCAAATACAGGCAGTACCTATTGGATATCCAATCATCTGGATATCACTCCTGTTAAAGGCAAGACTTTCAGACTCAGGTTTCGTGCATCCGGAAAGAATTCTCAGGATATTGTCAATTGGAATATTGATAACATCAATGTTTATGGCGTCTGTAAACCACCGGAAAACCTTGTTGCAGAGTCCTCGGGAGAAAATGTACTTCTGACCTGGTCGTCTCCCGTTTGTGAAGACGGGTATCCTTTGCAGGAAGGTTTTGAAGAAGCCGATTTTCCTCCCGATAACTGGACCCAAATCATCACCAACAATAACAATATTACCTGGGAACAAACCAGCATCAACAATCCTGCAGGGGTTCATTCGGGATTACATGCTGCCGGAGTAATTTATGATTATTCTCATCAGGATGAGTGGCTTATTGCAAACAACATTCAAATTACCGGGGATCTCACTTTCTGGAGTTACGCTTTCCAGGGGTCGACACATCTTGACCATTATTACGTGAAAATTTCTAATGACCAGGGCGCTCACTGGAAGATCCTGCTTGATATGTCTGCACTCCCGCCTTATCTTTCACCGACAGGATATAATGAATGGTCAGTGCCTTATACTGTAAATCTTTCCCTATATTTAGGTCAGGTTGCAAATATTGCATGGCAAGCAGTAGACGGCGATGGGCAAGGCCTCTGGTATCTCTGGCTTATCGATGATTGTGCCGTGGGATCCAAAAAACTTCTCCTTTCAAATGACACCAGTTTCTCAACGGGTTATTCTGTTTTTCGCCAGGATGGATATGGCGATTTTAACCTGATCACTTCCCATCCGGTTTATGATACGAGCTATCTTGACCAAGGGCTGGTCACAAATATTTATCATTATTATGTTACGGCTTACAATACTGATTGTTCGTTCAGGACATCCTCCGATACGGTTCTTAGCGACCTGATAACAGGCATTTCAATCAATGCGAATCAGTTCCTGAAAATTTTTCCGAACCCGGCGAACGATGTTATTACCATTCAGTCATCCTGCGAAATCACAGCAATTGATGTTTTTAATTACATCGGGCAAAAATTGATTGCGAATTCCGGTCTTTCTGTAATGCAGTTGAAACTTGATGTTTCGGCTTTTCGGCCTGGTATTTACTTTTTCAGAATAAAGGCTGCAAACGCTTTACGAACTATTAAAGTTTCTATAATACATTAAAAGGTTCCCATGCTCAATGCTTAATGACGGAATATGGAGAAGGGATAAGCATTGGAATTTTTATAAATTATTCTTTCTGATTTGTGTTAAAACCCGATTTAAATAGTATTTTTGTAATAGAAATGAATAAAACTTCATAATTGAGTCGAGTTGAAGAAGTATTTTTATGAATTTACTACTAATTTATAATCCTGTCTACCGGTTTGCATTTTGAAGATATAAAGGTCATATAATTAAATTTCAATAGCTTACATTTAGAATATTCAGGTGTTGATGAATGGGAGGGGTTTTTATTGTGAGATTAATATTAAAATAACGATAAAAAAGTAAAAAAATTTTTTTTTTCAAAATCTTTATTCTACTTTTGCGTATTGGATAAAAAAGAAACCCATTGAAAAAATTTCCTCCATATAATCAATTAATCATTTTAATTGATCCCTTATATTTTCTTTCTATTTATTATCTAAAACAATACCTTATGAAAAATGTTACAAAGTATTTATCAATGTTGATGGTCGTACTGTCGATATTGATATTTGCATCTCAGACCCAGGCCCAATCACAGGTGTTGTACACCCAAGATTGGAGTACCGGTTCAGGTTACACCCCGCCGTCAGGCTGGGCAGTGGATCAAATTGTTGGGGGTGACTCAACTTACTGGGACAATGTTGATCCCTGGTGGGGAAACGCGTGACATATCCTGGTTGCACGGAAATGGCTATCTATGGTGCCTGGAATTCACCTGTTGGTTACGAAAACCGGTTAAGAATGTCCACAGCCATTTCCACTGCGGGCAATGTCAACATCACTGTTGATTTTGCGAGTATTTGCAGAACACATTATGGTTCAGGTGATGGAGTAACTATTGAATGGTCAACCAATGGTACAACCTGGACACCAACCAGGATACGTTATGGTCAAATTACACTAAGCGGTTCTGCCAGGTGGGTGATTAATACACAGGCATTGCCATCAGGTGCAAACAACCAATCAACACTTTATGTTGCCTTCGATTTCGTCTCAGAATATGGATACAATGACAACATAGATGTCATGCATATCAATGGAACACCGACAGGTACCCTTGCCGGGAATGTGAAGAATCACGTTACCAATGGTTACCTGGCAAACGTCAACGTATACTGCGGCTCGTCAGGCAATTGGGTAGGTCCGGCTGTTACCAATTCATCCGGTAATTACACACTCTCACAAGTTCCTTCCGGTTCGCAGACTGTTTCTGCTGTCCTTGCCAATTTTACAACTTATACCGGAAGTACAACGATAAATGCAAACCTGACTACCACGGATAACTTTTTGATGTGGCCGCTTCCAGGTATTATTACGGGAGTTGTAACGGACACCGCAAACAATAATCCTGTTATCGGTGCTTATATTACATGGGGCAATTATTACACATATTCGGTAGCAGGCGGGTTGTACACTCTGGATGCATATAGCTACGGTACTAACACCCTGACAATCACAAAGGAAGGGTTTGGTATCTGGAGGAAAACTGGTGTTAACATCGCCGGTGCCTCTCCACCTAACGTAACGGTTAACGCCGCTATAAGTGAAGACACACCTCCTCCTTCATCACCATTTGTGGCAGCGTTAAATTCCGGCCAAACGGCAGTTAACCTGAACTGGAATCTACCGGTAGACAATTATGATTTGATCTATGATGATGGTATCCAGGATAACTTTGGTATCTATTTAACCGGGAACGGAGCTAACTTGAACGCTGTGAAGTTCACTCCAGTCGGCTATCCTGCAATTATAAAAGGACTCTATTATAACATCGGTAATGAAACCAATTATCGTAACGGGTGGAATCCATTTGAAAAAGTACAGTTTACTATTTACAATGAAACTGGCGGTTTGCCGGGTTCCGTGATTTCAGATTCACTAATTATCACGCCAGCGGCTTACGGATGGAACAAAGCCTCTTTTGCCACACCGGTAACCATTGCCAGTGGTGACTTCTTCATCGTTATGACCCAGTTAGGCGCAGACAGTATATCACCCGGTATTGCCATTGACACTACCACATACCAGATGAGAAGCTACTCTAAAATGGGTAGCACTCCATGGCTGCCTGCTCCCGGCAACTATATGATCCGTGCTATAGTTAACGGATCGGGCGGACCACTGGACATGGATAATAAGCCAGGCAAAAGTATTACTGCATCCCCAATACCAGGAATGATTTACGAGTATACTCCTTCCACAATAACGGGAGTTGAGGGCAGCACCGAATTATATCCCGAATACAATCCGGATGCCATTACTGATTATCAAGTCTGGCGTTTACTCCAGGGCCAGGAAAGCACTCCGGCATCCTGGACCTCTGTTGGCACAACAACCAGTCTCAGTACGGTGGACAACTCATGGCCAAGTTTGCCCTGCGATCCATACCGCTGGGCAGTTGAAGCACAATATACCTTCAACCGCTGGTCAACAGCTACATTCTCAAATGCAGTGGGCAAATGTTGGACATGTACCGTAATAGTAGATGTTAACCTGAGCTGTGACAGCGTTACTACCAAGGGCGTTCAAATAATATTAGCAAACGTGTCAGTACCTGATACGGTCTATAATGCTATAATGGATGCTTCAGGAAGTAAAACTTTTTCCAATTTCTGGAAAGGAACTTATAACCTGACGGTAAGTAAATATGGCTATACACCTCACGTACAAAATGGCATCAGCATCATGGGTGACATGACCATTACGGTTGCATTATTGCAGATGAAGACTCCTCCAACGGGACTCGTTATACATGATACCGATGCCTATGCAACATGGAATCCACCCGTGGCAATTCAAACGCTATTTAGCGATGACTTCAGTTCAGATGCTTCTGATTTTTCACCAAACTGGGTAGCTGATGCGGGCAGCAACTGGGAAATGTATTATTACTTCGGTAACCCTTCTCCTTGCGCTGTATGGTATTATTACCCTGAAATAGAAAACAAACAATACAGCCAGTCACTGACGAGCAAAACCATAGTTGGAGTTAATTCTCCGGTCGTGAAACTGCAGTATGACATTTATCTGGAGGCAGAATCATTCTGGGCTTCTACCAATGACTTAATGGCAGTTGAAGTTTGGGATGGAACGACATGGAATACAGTGGCCGATTATGACGCTACCAGCAGTTTCTCTTCATTTACTACAAAAGCAGTTGATATCGCTTCTGTTGCACCAAGCTCAGGCTTCAAAATCCGTTTCAGGGCACATGGAGACAATTCCGCTCTTATTTGGGCAATCGACAACGTTAAAGTTCTCGCCGAATCAGTTCCTCATGATCCCTGTGTTATAGGGTATGACTTTTACCTGAATGGAATCGTTGATGGTTTTACACCGGATACTGTTTATCGCATTCCACCTTCACATTTGTCTTACGGAACATCGTATCTTGGATGTGTAGCAGCCATTTACGGAAGCGGTTATTCAACACAGATATGTCAATCCTTTACAGATCATTTCCTTTGTCCTCCTGATACAGTGACAGCTACTCCAATTGAATGTTCAGCTTTAGTTACATGGAAAAAACCAGATTGCAATGGTTGCACTCCCACGTCATACGTGTTTGATGACGGTACATATTGGAATGGACAAACCTGGTATTCGGGTACCACAATCTATTTTGGTAATTATTTCCCACTCTCTGCTAATGCAAGCGGGTTTGTAACATCATTCGATATATGGTTTACCCAGTATGGTTCATGGACGGCACAATCTACTGAAGTATACATTTATAGTGCATCTCATACTTTGCTTGGTCAATCTGCTTCATTTATAAATAATGGAGCATCCTGGCCTTCCGGTACTTGGATTCATGTCACGGTTCCTAATCCTGTTGCATACACAGGGCCGTTCTATGGTATGGTTAATATGACTGGTACCGGTTCGATGATAAACGGTATGGGAATGGACGGGACAACAGTAATATCAGGGCAACCAAATGGTCTTGCCTGGGTTGATGAGTCGGGTACGTGGACTAATGCTGTAAGTTTCTTCGGTTACCCGGCTCCTGAAACGTGGAGTGAACGTGTCAATGTTTGCAGTTCATCTAAGAAAGATGCTCCTATAACAACGATTGATCCTTCTAAGATTCAGCCGAGTGTCAGTACGTCAAATCCAGCCGCTGCTTATTCTACTATAGGAGCGAATAGTGGTATTGCTACAGTTGATCCACCTGCAAGTTATAATTCACCGGAAGCACCTGCAGCCGGTCCTGTACAAACGGGTTATGATATTTACCGTAATGGTTTAAAGATTGCATATTTCCCTTACCCGGATAGTCTGCAATACTACGATTATAACCTGGCACCAGGGACTTATACTTATACGGTAGATGCTAAATATAACGTATCTCCGTTTGTTCCGGATACTGCTTTTTCACGGAAAGCTGTGCCGGTAGGTGTAGCTAATATTTTCTGCGGCTATCCAATACCATTTTATGAACCCTGGAATAGTGGATTCTCATATCAGCAATGGACATTCTCGCCAAATCAGGGCCACTGGTCGATCAGTAGTCAAGAAGGCAATCCGGTACCTTGTGCAGATTTCTCATGGGAACCGGTCCAAGCCAACTATACTTTTTCACTTATCACTCCAGGTATCGACGCATCCGCATGGACCTGCGCTGATATTTATTGTGACTTTGATCTAAAGTTGGTAGATGTGCATGCTACAGGAACTGAAAAACTGGATCTCGATATTAATAATTCGGGTGGCAGTTGGCAAAACAAAGCTGAATTTGCCGATTCAGGGTCATATACATGGAGACATAAACATATTAATATCACAGCTGCTGCATTAGGCTCAGCCTTCCAGATACGTTTCAACGCCCATGGTGCAAATTCATCAAATATATTGCATTGGGATGTTGATAATGTTCATGTCTATGGCGTTTGCAGACCTCCAACGTCACTTAAAGGAAAAGAAAACCAATTCGTCACCACTCTGACGTGGAATTCACCGAGATGCCCAGTTAAATGTACTCCTACGTCATTAATATATGATGACGGTACATATTGGAATGGGCAAACCGAGTATACAGGTATAACAATCTATATGGGTAATTATTTCCCACTCTCTAATGGCGCCTCCGGGACAATAAAATCATTTGATATATGGTTTACCCAGTATGGTTCATGGACGGCACAGTCTTGTAATATATACATTTTTGATGGGAATAAAAATCAGATTGGTGAGTCTGCTTCATTTGTGAATAATGGTGCATCCTGGCCTTCCGGTACATGGGTGAATGTCCCGATCGATAATATTTCCTATAGCGGGCCGTTCTATGCTATGGTTGATTATACTGCTAGCAGTAATATGAAGAATGGTATGGGAATGGATGGGACAAC
Organism: uncultured Bacteroidales bacterium; assembly: GCA_963785325.1. Classification (GTDB taxonomy): domain Bacteria; phylum Bacteroidota; class Bacteroidia; order Bacteroidales; family FEN-979; genus FEN-979. The sequence continues at coordinate 110,299 of CAWAVC010000046.1, forward strand.
AGTAATAGCAGGGCAACCAAATGGTATTGCCTATGTTGATGAGTCGGGTACGTGGACTGATGCTGTAACTTTCTTCGGTTATCCGGCTCCTGAAACGTGGAGTATACGTGCCAATGTTTGCGCAAGTTCATCTAAGGACGATGCTATAACAACGATTGATCCTTCTTCGATGATGCAGAAGGGGTTAACTTTTATCCCACCGGACGCAAGCACTCATACAGACCCACTTCCTGCCGGCTCTAAGAGCACCAGCAGCAATTCTCCATCAGAGAACAACCGCGGTCTTACTATACCGGAAGCACCGGAAGGGTCAAAGTTGCTAGGTTACAACGTATGGCGTACTCCTGACTATAATTTAACCGGTAATTACATTAAGGTTAATTCCGGTTATGTTAGCGACTCAACTTACAAAGAAACTCACCAAGTTACTCTTGTAGGTCCAGCCTCCTGGAAATATTACGTAACTGCAGAATTTCAGGATTCATTGAACCCGGGTGTACCTCTTTGCGAACCTACTTCCGATACAATTTTGATCAATTTCCCAGCAGTTGGTATCAACGAACTGAGCAATTCGATCTCATTGTATCCTAATCCTGCCAATGATGTTGTGAATATTGTTTCTTCCAACGACATCATGACAATTGAAGTACTCAATTACGTCGGACAGACGATTTACAAGAATAATGATGTAAATCAGAAAACCGCAAAATTGGATGTTAACAGCTTCAATGCAGGAGTATACTTTGTGAAGATTACTACAACCGAGGGAATCAAAACCTCGAAGATCACAGTGACCCACTAATCCTTTATTGGAATATATTGAAAAAGGCTCGCTTCGGCGGGCCTTTTTT
>CAWAVC010000047.1:0-60027 GCA_963785325.1 uncultured Bacteroidales bacterium
AGAAACGCCGAAGGATCATAGCGGGCCAAGAAGAGGCGAAATCTACCTCACGGCGCTCGACCCGACGGGAGGGCGTGCACTTAGGAAGACCCGGCCTGCCCTGGTCATCCAGAACTATACCTCCAATCGTTACAGCGCGGTGACCATGGTCGCGCCGATTACGTCGACCGTGAGGCTGCCGCTGTCGCCGCTGCACGTCCTATGCCTACTGCTATCTCCACCGGCCTGGCGGCTGCCTCAGTGGCCGTCTTTAACCAAAATCCCGTCAATTGTTATATAAAAACCACATATACGGTTTTCAGGAATTTCAACATTTTTGCCGATCTGCAGGACAGAAATATTTATTATAAGATAAATGGGACACTGGAAGACCTGAGAACCCTGGACCAGGTGCATACATTCAACTTTTTCAATCCTAAAGCAGGAATTTTTATACTATAAGTAATAAACAGGATGTTTATCTTTCCTTTGGAGTACGGCAACCATGAACCAAGCAGTGATGACTAATTTGCTTCGGAAGCTGGAAACATTCCCTCCGAACATGAAACCATGGATGATTGGGAATTCGGATATGATCTGAAGATGTCGGATTTCAGGGCTGGTGTTAATCTTTATTATATGAATTACTTTAACCAGCTTGTCCTGACAGGAAAGATCAATAGTGTCGGAGAAGCCATTATGACCAATGTTCCTCACAGCTATCGCGCTGGAATTGAGATCACTGCAGGGGCAAATATTTTCAAATGGCTTAAATGGGATGTCACCTCGACCCTAAGTACGAATAAGATCAGGGATTTTACTGAATATACCGATGTATATGATGCTTCAGGGAACCTGACCGGTCAGCAAAGCCAGTTTCTTGGCAAGACAGATATTTCCTTCTCACCGGTCATTATCTTCCAGGATAACCTGACATTCATTCCGGTGAAGATGCTGTCATTGACATTGACATCCAGGTACATAGGAAAACAATTTATCGATAATACTTCAAACAATGACCGGGTTTTAAACGACTATCTGGTCAACAATGTAACTAGCGGGATACACCATCAGGACAAAATGGATCAAAGAAATCGGGTTCAGCCTGGCAGTCAATAATATTTTCAGTAATAAATATGAAACCAATGCCTGGGAATTTACCCTTATTATATGGAAGGAAGCTTATACGAGTCGGATGGATATTTTCCGCAAGCACTGATCAACTTCCTTTTCGGGATCACATCTGAAGGTTTGATCTCAGGGAAGTGTCATTATCCTATTTATATTTTTCTTTCATTTTGCCATGTGCAAATTTTGAAATTGCGTAACTTGCAGCAATTTCAGGATTACAAATACATTAAATACGAATTATATGAAAAAACAATTCTTAACTACTTCATTGCTTTTTTTGTTTGTTATCGGTTCTTCGGTACTATACTGGTCAAACAACACAGATTGACCTAACTACGCCAATTGCCGTTGACTCTAATGTCAGGATCGGGAAACTTGACAACGGACTTGTTTATTACATACGGTATAATAAAAAACCTGAAAAGAGGGTCGAGCTCAGGCTTGCCGTCAATGCCGGTTCTATACTTGAGAATGATGATCAGCAGGGGCTGGCACATTTTATGGAACACATGAATTTTAACGGCACTAAAACATTTCCGCACAATGAACTCGTCGATTTTCTTCAGAAAACTGGTGTGAAATTCGGCGCCGATATCAATGCCTATACCAGTTTCGATGAAACAGTTTATAGTTACAGCTTCCAACTGACGACACGGCTCTTAAACAAGGGATACCAGGTACTGGAAGACTGGTCGCACAATGCATTGCTCGACGATAAAGAGATCGACAAAGAAAGAGGGGTCATTATTGGAAGAATGGAGACTCGGCTTGGGTGCACAGGATCGTATGAGAAAAAAATTCTTTCCCATCATATTCAAGGGATCTGTATATGCCAATCGCATTACCCATCGGGAAAGTGGATATTATTCAGAATTGCAAGCATGATCTCATACGCGATTTTTATCATGACTGGTATCGTCCTGATTTACAGGCGATCATAGTGGTTGGTGATATCGATCCTGCAAAAGCTGAAGCCCAGATCAAGGCCCATTTCTCGAATATTAAAAACCCTCTCTTCAGAAAGGCCAAGAACCGAATTTGAAATTCCTGATAACAAGGAACCCCTTATTGCAATTACAACGGATAAAGAGGCGACAGAGAATTATATTCTTATGTTTTACAAGCATCCGTTGAAAAAAGAAAAGACTCTCGGCGATTTTAAAGATAAAATGATGGCAGAATTGTTTACAGGTATGCTGAACAATCGTTTTCACGAGATTTCCCAGAAACCGGAGTCCCCTTATGTCTATGCGGGTTCTGGATACGGTCAATTCCTGGCGAGGAACAAAGATGCATACGTAGTTAATGCCATGTCAAAAGAAAACCAGATTGGTAAAAGTCTGGATATTCTACTTGCCGAAAACGAACGCGTAAAACGATTCGGGTTCACGAAAACTGAATTTGAACGCCAGAAAGAAGAGATGCTCAGTCAGTACGAAAAGGCAGCAAAGGAGTTCGATAAGACAGAATCCATGAGCCTTACCAATGAATATGTAGACAATTACCTTACCGGCGATCCGATTCCAGGTGCAACAAACGCTTATAAATATGTTAAAAATCTTTTGCCGGAGATAAAACTTGAAGATATCAATGCACTTGCAAAGGAATTTGTCACTGACGACAACATGGCGCTGGTAGTCATGGCACCTGATAAAAGCCGGGGTGGAAGTTCCCACTGAGGCTGATATCCTGAAAATTATTAAAGACTCCAAGTCAATCGATCTTAAGCCTTATGTGGATAATTTCAAGGAAGAGCCTCTGATTACAGCTGACCTAAAGGGATCAGAAGTCATAAGCACAAAAGTGAATACCGAACTTGGCTTTACAGAGCTGAAACTTGCCAACGGAGTGACCATAGTCTTAAAACCCACACATTTCAAGAATGACGAAATTCTTCTTTCTGCATATAGTCTGGGTGGAAATTCTTTATTCCCTGACGATGCTTTTATGTCACTCAATTATGCTACACGGGTTATCGAAATGAGTGGTGCAGGGAATTTCGATAATGTGGAACTTGAGAAAAAACTACAAGGAAAGAACGTTGAGGTTCATCCATACATAAGTGATGTGAAGGAAGGATTCAGGGGAAACAGCACGCCAAAGGATATTGAAACAATGATGCAACTGGTTTATCTTTATTTCACGGAACCAAGAAAAGATACGACGGCCTTTAAGGCTTTCATGTCACAACTGGAAAACCAGGTCAAATTCATGAAAAGCAGTCCTATAATGAGTTTTTATGACACACTTTTCAAAACGGTTTATCCGGGTTACAAACGGATAGTCGTCTTTCCGACGCAGGAACAATTGAAGAAGATTGACCTCAACAAGCTCTATAAAATGTATCATATAATATTTGCGAATGCCCGGGAATTTAAGTTCTTCCTTACAGGTAATTTTTCAATTGATACAATTACTCCCTTGATTACAAAGTACCTAGGAAGCTTGCCTTCCTCTGACCGTCCCGAAGCATGGAAAGATGTTTCTCCCAAATTTCCTGCAAAGATTGTTGACAATACTTTCTATAAAGGAACTGATCCGCAGGGCATGGTTGGAATCGTAATGTCGGAATCCTTCGACTATAATCCCAAGAACCTGCTGGAACTTAGTATGCTGAAGGAAATCATTTCAATCAAACTTATTGAAGTAATCCGTGAAAAGATGAGTGGCGTTTATTCTCCTCAAGTCATGATCAATCCGACCCATTACCCGCAATCGAAATATCAGTGTATGGTAATATTCGGTTGCTCGCCAAAGGCTGCCGACAAGCTAACCAAGGCTGTGTTCGGGGAACTCAAAAAAATCATAGCAAACGGCCCTACTGAAACCGATCTGAATAAGGCAAAGGAAACATTAATCCGGGCCAGAGAAACCGATCTTGAGAAGAATGACTTTTGGCTAAATAAGATCGAGTCTGTGTATTTTGATGGAACAGATCCGTTAACTATTCTGAATTTCAAAGATAGAGTTAATGCCGTTACTTTGCAGGATCTTAAAATTGCAGCCAACAATTATCTAAAACCAAAACATTATGTAAGAGTAGTGTTAAAGCCGAAGGAAAAATAAATCGTGGGAAAGGGCATAAGCATAAGCATAAGGAATAAAAGAGCCAGCCATGAATATCTTCTTATACAAGATTTTACGGCTGGCATTCAGCTTTCCGGAACCGAAATCAAGTCTATCAGGGAAGGGAAAGCCAGTATTGTTGATGCCTATTGCACCTTCCGGGGTAATGAACTTTTCGTAATCAACATGCACATCACGGAATATGTTTATGGGACTTATAATAACCATGAACCCAAACGCGATCGTAAGCTTTTACTCACAAAAAGAGAACTTCATAAATTGCAAACCAAAGTCAGGGAAAAAGGGTTCACGATCATTCCGATACTTCTGTTTATTAATGAAAAAGGATTAGCCAAGATAACCATCTCACTGGCACGTGGGAAGCATCATTATGACAAGAGGGAAACATTGAAACAGAAAGATGTGAAGAGAGAAATAGAGCGGTCTCGCGAATAAAATTTATCTTCAAAACAAATTCTGGCAGAGGAATATCCATTCCTCCAATAGTTTATCATAATTAATGTTAAATAGGGCATTATTTGGTCAAAGAGTTATAATTTTGCCGAAATTTTCGTTGATGCAAAAAGCGATTTTCCGAATATTAACCATATTGCTTATCTTTTCATTTTCTCTACATACTTTTCCTCAGACGAAAGTGAAAAAGGAGAAGGTTTTACCTGCAGGTGAAAAGATACATTGGTACAGTTTCGAGGAAGCCTATCACTTAAATAAAAAGAAACCAAGAAAAATCTTCATCGATGTATTCACCGATTGGTGCGGCTGGTGTATGAAAATGGATGCAGAAACATTCACAAACCCAATCATAAGTGAGTATATGTCAAAACATTTTTATTGTGTAAAGCTGAATGCAGAGCGGAAGGATACTATAATCATTGACGGAGTGACTTTCACGAATCCGAACCCTGCGAGCAAACGATCGACCCATCAGCTTGCAGTAGAATTACTCAAAGGAAACATGTCTTACCCATCTTACGTATTTCTGAATGAAAAAAGTCAATGGCTGACAGTTGTTTCCGGTTACCAGACTTCCAAAGATTTTGAACCCATCCTCCACTATTTCGGAGAAGATGCCTACCAAAAAACCCCCTGGGAAGATTTCAGGGCTTCGTTTGAAGGAGCAATAAAATAACTTTGCTTTTTTCTGGGTGGAAGATGGGGCTCGAACCCACGACCTTCAGATCCACAATCTGACGCTCTAACCTGCTGAGCTACATCCACCATTTTAAATGACCGGCAAAAATACAAATCTTTTGTCATTAATTTATACAAGTTATAAAAATACAAAAGAAAGCGGACAAGCGGACAGGATGGATATTCGAATGATACGCAGAGTGCGATGAGCAGAAAATCGAAATTCGTAATTATTTTATCGATCTTTGCATGAAAAAACAACACACAAGGTGTTCTTCAGAAAAACCCTTTATGAGTCTTCAGGAAGTTTATCTGCCTTAGCCTGGAGAAGATTCAGGAAAAACCGGCTGGGATTCGGATCACTGGTCTTTATAGGAATTACGGTATTGATTGCTATACTGGGCTACCTGATCTCGCCTGATCCAACGCCTTTTGCCAATGACCAGTACCTTGAACTCGGATTAAAGAAACCTGGAACTTCGGTAGTTTTCCTTCCAGTTAAGTTATATGAAAAACCGGTTCGTCATAACATTTTTTACAGGATGCTGTTTGGTCAGAAAAGCTGTTATACCAAAATTCCTATATCTTCATGGAGAAGATCAGGCGACCATATTACTATCAGGGAATATTCAGATTCTCCCAACGCAGATATTGTTGAAAAATCATATTCTTCCAATCAGGTTGATTTACCTTATTCAAGAACATTCTGGCTTGGTACGGACCGCTTTGGCAGGGATTATTTCAGTATGCTTATTATTGGAACCCGCGTAAGCCTGGCGGTAGGGTTTATTTCCGTATTTATATCCCTGGTGATCGGGATCTTCATTGGATCGCTGGGTGGATATTTTCGCGGATGGATAGACAATGTGGTGGTTTGGATCATAAATGTCGTCTGGTCGATTCCAACTCTTTTACTGGTGATTGCAATCGCATTTGCATTAGGTAAGGGATTCTGGCAGGTTTTTGTAGCAGTTGGACTTACGATGTGGGTCGAGGTAGCCCGTGTGGTACGTGGTCAGATTCTGAGTATCAGGGAAAAAGAATATATAGAAGCTGGAAGAGCACTTGGGTATTCGAATTTTCGGATTATATTTCATCACATTCTTCCCAACATCATGGGGGTTGTAATAGTGATTTCAGCTGCAAATTTTGCTTCGGCGATCCTGCTTGAAGCCGGATTGAGTTTTCTCGGGATTGGAGTGCAGCCTCCAATGCCTTCATGGGGCTCAATGATAAAAGAAAATTATGGATACATAATCCTGGATTCAGCTCATCTTGCTATACTTCCAGGAGTCGCTATCATGCTTATGGTTCTGGCCTTCATGCTGATGGGAAATGCAATGAGGGATGCCCTGGATGTGAAAACATCAGCGATAAGATGATTTGAGTCTATAGTCAATTTCCCTGCACCCTTTTTGTTTCCCCTTCGGGCAGTCTCCCTTATCAATAAAGAAATGAAATGCAACATACAGGTCGAGTCCTGTAAAATTACTGATTCGAAAGAATTCACCAAGTTTTTCGGTACCAATAGTAAAATAATAGTACCTTAATGCAAGACCGATCCTTAACTTGTTCCAATCGTATAATGAAACAGGAAAATTGGCTTCGAAACCACGACTCTCGTAACGTGGAGTAATGGAAATTTCAGAAGGCCTTGAAACACATGCAGGGCTCAGATCAAAACCGTAAATCAATGATGCATTAACGTACCACTGTCTGAAATAATGGTAATCAAATTGGATAGATAGCGCTGATGGCAGCCACATATAAAAACTATTTCCCTGATAGGCAGCTTTATTATTTCCATAAAACTTGTAGCTGATGGTATCTATTAACTGGTGGATTGAACTATAATGGAATTTATCTACGTCATCCCAGTAAGAACTTTTATTATTAATAGAATAATTTTCTGAATGGGTGTTAAACCGTATAGCACCAACATCAATAAGAGCCAACCCCAAGCGGTATAGATAATCGTTGTATTGTTGTGAGCAAAGGGTCGTAAAATAATCTTCAGAATATACATTAGACAAACGAGTGTATGTAATCCCAATGTCACAACTAAGCCCGTGACCAGTAATCAGTTTGTTATTCCATATACCATTATTATCATAGTCGGCTGGAAAAGAATAACCGACCTGCCCGTCAAAATTATGAATGCTGATGGTAGAATCATTGGGTATAATATAATTCGCTTTTTTCCCATACAAATAAAAGCCGGAATATCCGAAAAGGCTGTTAATAGTTACGCCAACAGTTATTTTGTTCAGATTTCTGGCTTTGAGTGTATATGCATAACTGATCCCAACTTCTGCCCAAGTTAGTTCTCCGACTTTAAATGGCCGGTTATCCTGGTAGTTGATGTTTTGTTGCGGAACATAGTTCAATCCAAGATATGCGAAATTAGCTATATCATACGGAACATTTTTAGCTGAAATAACTGATCTGACGCCAGAACTAATTGCAAAAGATTGATTCCCATAAACCAGCATCGCTCCTGGACCATTTATCCGAAATTGAAAATAAGCATCCCGCACATTATTATTATCATAAATGTAAAAATTTCTTAATTCAGTTCCAAACTGTTCAGGATGAGAAGGTAGTACAAAGCCCGATTTGAAAAATTCGGAAAGCCTGTATTCATTCTTGTCCATGTACAAGAAATTGTTTTGGAAAAAAACATCCAAGCTAAGCAGATTGACATCGAGATATTGCTTTGAGCAAAGCATTAAACTTGGATTCAACTGTAATCCATTAACTCCGGAATAGTTGCCAAGGGTGGTACCGAACATTTCCTGGCCAGATGCAACATAGCTGTGGAAAAAACAAACAAGGATAAAAAAGAAACTACCTATCCGGAAACTTTTCATACTTCCTATACTTCGTTGATGTAATTTACCATCTTAACCATTCATAGAGGCATGTCAGGAATCCACCCTGACAGCATCTTTTACTCATTACTTACATTATTTAGACTATCGTGAACGAGAAAAGTTGTTCGATGTCCAATATTATAATCTGGAGAAAGACCTTGATTCCGGAAATTCAGGTTGATGTCCCGGAAGATTCATCATAAATGATCAGCATGACTATCGTGATGATTAACATTATTTAATCTGCATTACTAAGAGTTTATTTAATTAACTGTCTAATGAATTTTTTATTATATGTATTAAAATCAGGATTCAGGACCAGATAAATTTTTCTGAATAAAGGTACCTTCCCTGATGATGGCTGAAATCATGAGAAAATCGGAAAAAAGTGTATCTTTGCAGTCCTGTTATTCAGGGCAGGAAGTCAGGCGGATGTGGCGTAATTGGTAGCCGCGCAAGACTTAGGATCTTGTGCCTACGGGCGTGGGGGTTCGAGTCCCTTCATCCGCACTCATTATTATCAAACATTAATATCAACAAATTTGATTCATGAACATTTCACGAGAGAAGACTGGAGAAATGACAGCAACGGTCAGAATCGAAATTCTGAAACAAGACTATGATGAAAAAGTTGTCAAACAACTGAAAGATTTTCAGCACAAAGCAAACATTCCCGGATTCAGACCGGGGAAAGTTCCTGTTGGGTTGATTCGTAAGATGTATGGTAAGGCTATCATAGCCGATGAGGTAAACAAGATCATCTCTGATTCGCTTGCACAATATATCCAGGATGAAAAGCTGGAAGTTCTTGGGAACCCGCTTCCAAACAGCGAAAAGAACCATGATTATTCATTTGATACTGAGCAGGATTTTGAGTTTTTCTTTGACATGGGTATGGCACCTGAAATCTTGCTGAAGCTTTCAGAGCTACCCCCAGTGACCCATTATGTGATTAAGGTGGACAATAAAATGTTGGACAGTTATATTGCTGATATGCGTAGACGAAACGGTAACAGCATTCACCCTGAAACGGCAGGGAAGGAGGATATGATCTCGGGTGAAATAGTGGAAACAAGTGCAGATGGAGAAATTGTTGCGAACGGGATAAAGAAGAATGTATACATTACTATTTCACAGCTCAGTAAAGAGAATATCAGGAAACGGTTTACCGGATTGAAAAAAGAAGACAAAGTGATAATCACACCTGATTTCTTTGTGAATCCTGAGGAAACAGTTAAAGTTCTCGGGATTAAGGAGGATGCTGCAAACAAAGAAGGTATATCTTTTACATTTTCGATAAATGACATTTACCATATCGAACCTGCCAACCTCGATGCTGAGTTTTATGAAAAAGTTTATCCCGGCATGGAGATAACCACAGAAGAACAATTCCGTGAGAAGGTCAAAACGGATGCTTCTGCAAGTTTTGTTGGTGAGACAGATAAGCTTTTATATCATCACATTTCAGATGCATTGCTGCATGAGATCCCGATTCAACTTCCGGATCTGTTTTTAAAGCGGTGGTTAATTGAACATAAAGAAAGTAAACTTACCCCTGAGGAAGTCGAACAACAATACGATTCCTTTACTGAATCGATGAAGTGGCAGCTTATCGAAAATAAATTGATTCGTGAATACAACATCCATGTGGATGATTCCGAAATCAGGAATTACATAAAAAGTTATTTTCTTCGCCAGATCCCAATGAATTCAGAAGAACCGGAGACTGAAAAACGGTTTGATTCTCTTGTAGATACAGTCATGAAGAACCAAGAACAAGTCCAGAAAATAAACGATGAACTTTATACTAATAAATTGCTGGACATTTTTAAGACAAATCTCCCACTAGAAGGAAAAGAGATTTCTTACGAGGAATTTATTACCTTAGCTTCAGTAAAGCATGATCATGAAGATAATCAAGGACACGATCATAATCACGAACATTAAAATTAAAAACTATGGACGAATTCTCAAAATATGCAATTCAATACAAAGGAATTAAAAGCCTGACCCTGGAGAAATACAAATCGATTTCATCTAATTATATTTCCCCCACAATCATTGAAGAACGGCAACTGAACATCGCGACGATGGACGTGTTTTCGCGTCTTATGATGGACCGTATTATTTTTCTTGGCGTTCCGATTGACGATTACGTTGCTAATATCATACAAGCTCAGCTGCTTTTCCTGGAATCCGTTGATTCGAAGAAAGATATTCAGATTTACCTGAATACACCCGGGGGTTCAGTTTACGCAGGACTCGGTATTTATGATACAATGCAATATATCAATCCTGAAGTAGCCACTATTTGTACCGGTATGGCCGCATCGATGGGGGCCATCTTGTTATGTGCTGGTTCAAAGGGAAAACGAACGGCATTGCCACATTCAAGAATCCTGATTCATCAGCCAATGGGAAATGCAGAAGGGCAAGCTTCCGATATCGAAATTACTGCAAGGGAGATCCAGAAACTTAAGAAAGAACTTTATGAAATCATCTCCCGTCATTCCGGTCAGACTTACAATAAAATTCTGAAAGATGCCGACAGGGATTACTGGATGACTTCAGAAGAAGCCAAAGCATATGGCATGATTGATGAGATTCTGATTAAAGCAAAGACAGTTTAATTTTTAAAGATGACAAAAACCGGAGAACGTTGTTCTTTTTGCGGGCGTGAGAAAAGGGATACCAATATCCTGATTGCAGGACTAAATGCTCACATATGTGATTACTGTATCGTTCAAGCCCAGTTAATCATGGATGAAGAGCTCGCGACCAAGGGACAAAAACAGATACCAGATTATACCCTGTTGAAACCGGTGGAGATAAAAAAGTATCTTGACCAATATGTAATTGGACAAGAGGAGGCCAAAAAGTTGCTATCTGTTGCTGTTTATAATCATTATAAGAGGATCTCTCATATGAAGAAAGCCAAAGAGGATGACATAGAAATTGAAAAATCCAATGTTATTCTTGTGGGAGAGACTGGTACCGGAAAGACACTTCTGGCACGAACCATTGCCCGAATGCTAAATGTTCCCTTCTGTATTGCCGATGCTACCGTTCTCACTGAAGCCGGTTATGTGGGAGAAGATGTGGAAAGTATCCTTTCACGTTTGCTTCAAGTAGCAGACTATAATGTTGCCTCAGCAGAGAGAGGAATTGTTTTTATTGATGAGATCGATAAAATTGCACGGAAAGAGCGACAATCCTTCCATCACAAGGGATGTTTCCGGCGAAGGCGTTCAGCAGGCATTGTTAAAATTACTGGAGGGGACGGTAGTGAATGTCCCGCCTCAGGGTGGCAGAAAACATCCCGAGCAAAAAATGATCCAGGTGAATACTGTGAATATCCTTTTCATCACAGGCGGCGCCTTTGACGGGATCGAAAAAAAAATCGGCGCCCGGTTGCAGACTAATATGATTGGTTATACTGCCAACCGCGAACGTGATCAAATCGATAAGGATAACCTCATGCAGTATGTTTCTGCAGTTGACCTGAAAAGTTATGGATTAATCCCTGAATTAGTCGGTAGGTTGCCTATTGTTACTCACCTTCATTCCTTGAATCGTGAGACCTTACGACGAATTCTCACCGAACCTAAAAATTCGCTGACACGACAGTACATCAAGTTATTTGAAATGGATGGAATTAAGTTGAGTTTTGATGAAGATGCCCTGGACTTCATTGTTGATAAGTCGATTGAGTTTAAACTTGGGGCCCGGGGGTTAAGATCAATTATGGAAGCAGTCATGATGGATGCCATGTATGACCTTCCTTCTAAAAACACTGTCAAGACGCTGAAACTTACCATGCAGTTTGTCCAGGAAAAATTCAACCGGATGAATGTTGCACGGTTAAAAGTTGCCTGACAATAAGAGCCCTCAGCATTCGTTCTATAACCGGTATCATTGTATTCCAAGCCTGATGAGAAAGTTGATGATCCTCTTTTTCTTTTCATTCGGGATTGTGCCGAACCTTCTTTCTCAGGACACGATTAAACACATGGTGGTTCCAGGGAAGATAATTAATGGAGATACAATACCGTATGTAGACATGAAAAATGTGGTGGTTCTTCCACCCATGGATATCAAGACTTTAACGGAATTGATAGGGTATGGAAGACTGGCATACAATGTCAAGAAAGTTTATCCCTATGCTAAGCTTGCAGCAGCGAAACTGACTGAATACAAACATATACTCGACAGCATTCCAACGGAAAAGGCAAGAAAGAAGTTTCTGAAAGCAGCCGAGAAAGACTTGGAGGCGCGTTTTGGCAATGAGATTAAAGAACTTAACTTTACACAGGGAAGAATTTTAATAAAACTTGTCTACCGGCAAACCGGAAATTCAACTTTTGACATCGTGAAAGAACTTAGGGGAAGTTTCAATGCCTTTATATACCAAACGGTCGCCCGGATCTTTGGGTATGACCTCCGGTCCCAATACGACCCGGAAGGTAGTGACAAAGCCATAGAGCATATTGTTCAGTTGATTGATGATGGATCCCTGTAATTCCCGGTAATGATGGAAAAGCAGTTTGATAGCATAAACCTGTTACATAGATGAAATTATCCATTGTCATTGTAAATTATAACGTCAGGTATTTTCTTGAACAATGCCTTTATTCAACATTGAAAGCTTGTGAAGGAATAGAAGCAGAGATCTTTGTTGTTGATAATAATTCGGTTGATGGTTCTATAAAGATGGTCAGGGATAAATTCCCGGAAGTACAGCTGATCGATAACAAAAGCAATAAAGGATATTCAAAAGCCAATAACCAGGCATTGTATAAAGCAAAGGGGCAATACCTTTTACTCCTGAACCCGGATACGCTTGTGGAAGATGATACCCTGGTGAAATCCATTCAGTTTATGGATGAACATCCGGATGCCGGTGGTCTTGGAGTTAAAATGCTGGATGGAAAGGGGAAGTTTTTACCGGAATCAAAACGTGGCCTGCCCACTCCTTCTGTAGCATTTTATAAGGTATTCGGACTTTCTGCCCTCTTTCCTAAGTCAAAGGTGTTCGGGAAGTACCATCTTGGTTATCTCGATAAAGATAAAGTTCATTCCGTTGACATTTTATCTGGCGCTTTTATGTTGCTCCGTAAAGAGATCCTTGATAAGATTGGTTACCTGGATGAAACTTTTTTTATGTATGGTGAAGACATTGACCTGAGTTACCGTATCACACAGGCAGGCTACAAAAATTATTATTATCCTGAGACAAGGATCATTCATTATAAAGGGGAGAGTACAAAAAAAAGCAGCCTGAATTATGTCTTCATGTTTTACAATGCGATGATCATCTTTGCGAGAAAACACTATTCTCAGAAAAATGCACGTAGTCTTTCTTTCCTAATCAACTTTGCCATTTATTTTCGTGCCTTTGTTTCCATCCTGATTCGTTTTTTTGCAAAAGTGTCACTTCCTCTTGCTGATGCACTCTTCCTTTATTCCGGGATCTATTTTATTAAAAATTATTGGGAACGCATAATTATATTTCCCCAGGGAGGTCATTATCCACCGGAGTTTCTCTGGATCGCTTTACCGGCGTATGTCATAATCTGGTTATTGTGTGTGTACCTCAGTGGAGGTTATGACAAGCCCATACGGTTAGGCAAACTTATCCAGGGGGTTCTTGCCGGTACCATCATCATCCTAGTTCTATACAGCCTGCTTCCTGAACATTATCGTTTCTCACGCGCACTTATCATTCTCGGGGCTCTTTGGGGAATGTCAATTATGCTTTTATTACGTATTACATTGCACCTTCTTAATGTCAAGAGTTGCAGGATTGGCTCAGAGAAGAATAAACGGTTTATTATCATAGGAGAAAAGGAAGAAGCAGAACGAGTCTCCGGTCTTCTGGATAAAACACTTGTTCATCCTGCATTTGTCGGATTGGTCAGTTATAAGAACCATAAAAATATCGCAAACGGATTCCTGGGTTACCTGGGACAGATCAGGGAAATCATAACGATTCACAAGATCAATGAAGTGATCTTCTGTGCAAAAGATGTTCCAGCGCAAGTAATCATTGATAAGATGTCAGAACTGAAAGATCAGCAGGTAGATTATAAAATCGCTCCTCCCGAAAGCCTGTCAATCATTGGTAGCAATTCCATCAACACATCGGGTGACCTTTATGTTATTGATATTAATGCCATCACTAAAATGTCGAACCGCCGTAACAAACGCCTTTTCGATATCATTGTGAGCTTTGTACTTCTGGTACTTTATCCTATCGATCTTTTCTTCGTAAGAAATCCGTTGCAATTGCTTGTCAATCTGTTATCAGTTTTGTTTTCAAGGAAATCATTTGTTGGGTACACCACATACAAGGATCCTGAAGATCATAGGTTGCCGGTAATCAGGAAAGGAATTCTAACGCCGATCGATGCCTTCAAGGATACAAGTATCTCTCCTGAAGCCTGTGTCAGACTTAACATAATGTATGCCCGTGATTACAAACTCACCAATGATCTCAAAATAATTACAAAGGGGTTCCGAGAACTGGGGAAAAAGTAAAATATTATTTTGAATCATTTTAAATAATAAATTTATTACCTTTGTGCTTTAACCGGAAAAGCAATCAGGATTATGGCAAGATTTGATATTGTGATGCCCAAACTGGGTGAAAGTATTATTGAAGCAACCATTACAAAATGGTTGAAAAAAGAGGGAGATTCAATAAAAGAAGATGAGTCTGTATTGGAGATTGCTACTGATAAGGTTGATTCGGAAATTCCATCACCGGTTGAAGGGATCCTATTGGAGCGTCTCTTTAAAGAAGGAGATGTGGTTGCCATCGGAACCGTAATCGCGGTGATCGATCTTGGTGGTGAAGAGCTTACGTTTACGCCTGCAGGAGAAGAAAAAAAACGGCCAACGATTGAAAAAGGTCTAACAGAACCAATTCCAGAGCCATCGAATAACAATGTGAAGCCAGTCTCCAATCGTTTTTATTCCCCCCTTATAAAAAATATTGCAAAACAAGAAAATATTCCCATACAGGAGCTTGAAAATATCCGGGGATCGGGAAGTGAAGGCCGTCTTACCAAACAAGATCTTTTAGATTATATCGTAACGCGGGGAACTGAAAAAAGACCGATATCCAGCATCCAGCATCCAGCATCCAATATCCAGCTTCCTGGTTCTGTCACTTTCGCCGGTGAAGATCAGATAATTGAAATGGATCGCATCCGCCAGTTGATTTCGGGTCACATGGTACAATCTGTACAGACATCGCCTCATGTTACATCGTTCGTTGAAGTGGATATGACGAGAATCGTTTCTTGGAGGGATCAACGCAAAGATGAATTTCTGAAGAGACAGGGGCTAAAACTCACCTTCACACCGATATTTATAGATGCCATTGCAAAAGCAGTCAGGGATTATCCTCAGGTAAATGTTTCTGTTGATGGAACCCGGATCCTTTTACATACAAGTATTAATGTTGGAATGGCAGTTTCACTGCCCAACTTCAACCTTATCGTCCCGGTAATAAAAAATGCCGATCAGAAGAACCTGTTTGGTATCCTTCGCGATGTCACAGACCTTGCCGAAAGAGCCCGTGCTTCAAAACTGAAACCGGATGAGATCACTGGTGGAACCATCTCACTGACCAACCTCGGTTCGTTCGGGACCCTTGCAGGGACTCCCATCATTAATCAGCCACAGACTGCCATTATAGCTGTGGGGTCAATTAAGAAGCGACCGGTTGTTGTTGAGACACCTGCTGGCGATGCAATCATGATAAGACATATTATGATCCTTTCAATCACTTATGACCATCGGGTTATTGATGGTGCGTTGGGCGGACAATTTTTAAATAAAATGGTTTCCTACCTGGAAAATTTCGACACTAACCAGAATATCTGAAATGAACCTGAACCTAACCCGTCCACTTGCCTTCTTCGACCTTGAGACTACAGGAATCAAAGTAACCACCGACCGGATTGTTGAGATTTGTATCGTTCGTGTGGCAATTGATGGCAGCACAAAAGTCAAGACTTTACGGATTAATCCTGAGATTCCTATTCCTGCTGAAGTGACTGCTATTCATGGGATCTCTGATGAGGACGTAAAAGATGCTCCAAAATTCTCAGAAGTCGCCCATGACCTGGTACAATTTCTGGATAACTGTGACCTTGCTGGTTTTAATTCCAATCATTTTGATATTCCACTTTTAGCTGAAGAATTTTTCAGGGCTGGAATTGATTTTGACCTTAAAGGGCGTCGTTTTATTGATATCCAGAATATTTTTCATAAAATGGAACCCAGAAACCTCCGGGCTGCTTATAAATTTTATTGCGGAAAAGATCTTATAAATGCACATAGTGCAGAAGCAGACACTATGGCCACTTATGAGATCCTGCTGGCTCAACTCGATCGTTATCAGGACGTGATGATCACCGACCATAAAGGAAAAATGTCCAGCCCGGTTGTGAATGATATCAAAACTCTCAGCGAATTCTCTACTACTTCAAGGAATGTTGACCTGATCGGCCATATCGTCTATAATGACAAAGACGTAGAAGTTTTCAATTTTGGCAAACACAAAGGGAAACCTGTTGCCCAAGTATTCAGGGATGAACCTTCCTATTATGACTGGATCATGAAGAGTGAATTCCCTTTGTCGACTAAGCGGGTGATTACAGTGATCAAACTAAGGGGGTTTAACAAGGATTCTGTAAAACTTGATCTTTAATCGTTTTCTATGAAAGTTTTGTGTATTGGACGGAATTATAGGGATCACATCACAGAGTTGAAGCATACAGTTCCCTCTGAACCTGTCTTTTTTATGAAACCCGATACCTCTATCCTTACGAGAAACCGTCCTTTTTTTCTTCCGGATCTTGGTGAGATACATTATGAAGTTGAACTGGTACTTCGTATCTGCAAAGTCGGAAAAAACATCCAGAAAAGGTTTGCCTCCACTTATTTTGATGCTGTTGGGATAGGATTGGATTTTACTGCCCGCGATATTCAAACAAAGTGTAAAGAGAATGGACTTCCCTGGCTTGTTTCCAAAGGGTTCGACAATGCAGCACCTCTAGGGAAATTTGTTGAAAAATCGGAGTTGAAAGATATTCACGATATCCATTTTCATCTTGAAAAGAATAGTATCACTGTTCAAAAGGCCAGTTCTTCTGAAATGATTTTCAGCTTTGAAGATATAATTTCCTTCATTTCGAAATACATCACTCTGAAAACTGGTGACCTGATCTTTACAGGGACCCCTTCCGGCGTTGGCCCTGTGAAAGTTGGCGACCGGCTTGAAGCCTTCATCGAAGGAGAGAAGCTTCTTGGCTGCAGTGTCAAATAAAATTTTTGTCATGACTAATCCTCCTCATCTCCTTCAGGAGAGTGGGCTTTGGTGGTGAGGTGGAGAAGATGCAGCAAGTTTTTAGCCTGAATTTTTTTACTAATTTTGCCCTTTACTATTCCAAACCAAATTACAATGGAGCTTGCCCCAAAATATGATCCATCAATCGTTGAAGACAAATGGTATTCATTCTGGATGAAAAACGGTTTCTTCCATTCTGAGCCAGATGAAAGAGAAGCCTATACAATTGTTATTCCTCCCCCAAACGTTACCGGGGTCCTTCACATGGGGCATATGCTGAATAATGCCATCCAGGACATTTTGATCAGACGGGCGCGGTTGCAAGGTAAAAACGCCGAATGGCTTCCCGGGACTGACCATGCCTCGATTGCAACAGAAGCTAAAGTTGTTGCAAAACTTAAAAAACAAGGCATTGATAAGTCTTCAATTACTCGTGAAGAGTTCATGAAACATGCCTGGAAATGGAAAGAGAAGCATGGAAATATCATCCTGGAGCAGTTAAAGAAACTCGGCGCATCCTGCGATTGGGAGCGTACCCGTTTCACTATGGATAAAGCGCTATATGATTCTGTGATCACCGTTTTTATTGATCTTTATAACAAAGGACTCATTTATCGCGGTCTCAGGATGGTGAACTGGGATCCTAAAGCACTCACTGCCCTCTCGGATGAAGAAGTGATCTATAAGGAGGTCAATTCAAAACTTTATTATATCCGGTATAAAGTGGAAGGAACCACTGATGACTGGCTGACCATTGCCACCACAAGGCCTGAAACTATCCTTGGAGATACTGCAATTTGTGTGCATCCGGAAGACGAAAGATACCGTCATCTGGAAGGGAAAGAAGATATTGGTTCCTTTAATCAACCGGTCAATACCGGTGATCTTCGACACTTACGTTGAACGTGAATTCGGAACTGGCGCATTAAAAGTCACTCCTGCACATGATATTAACGACTACAATCTTGGGATCAAATACAACCTCCCGGTGATTGACACCTTCAATGCCGATGGAACCATGAGTGATGCTGCCCATTTATATCATTGGTGAGGACCGGTTTTTGGTGCGAAAAAAAATAACCAAGGCACTTAATGAAAAAGGCCACATCCTGAAGATTGAGGAATATACTAATAAGGTAGGTTATTCAGAACGAACCGATGAGGTCATTGAGCCAAGAATCTCAAAGCAATGGTTCATGAACATGAAAGAGTTGGCAAAACCAGCTCTTGAATTGGTTGAAAATGATATTATACGGTTTTATCCCTCAAAATACAAAAACATGTACCGCCATTGGATGGAGAATGTTACCGACTGGTGCATCTCGCGCCAACTCTGGTGGGGACACCGGATTCCAGCTTATTACCTGCCGGATGGAACGTTTGTCGTTGCAAAATCGAAAGAAGAGGCCCTTGAAATCGCCAATACCAAATTCCCGGGATTAATGTTTCAATTGACCGACCTTGTTCAGGACGAAGATGTGCTGGATACATGGTTCTCTTCCTGGTTGTGGCCGATCTCTGTTTTTGACGGAATCCGTCGTCCCGATAATCCTGATATCAGATATTATTATCCAACCAGCGCGCTGATCACTGCTTCTGACATCATTTTCTTTTGGGTGGCAAGAATGATCATGGCAGGGTGGGAGTACAGAAAGCAAATTCCCTTCAAAGATGTATATTTTACAGGGATGGTAAGGGATAAGCTGGGGAGAAAGATGTCCAAATCACTTGGGAATTCACCTGAACCGCTTGAGTTGATCCGGGTCAATGGAGCTGATGCCGTAAGAGTTGGCATGTTGCTTTGTTCACCTGCAGGGAATGACCTTCTTTTCGATGAAAACCTGATCGAACAAGGGCGGAATTTTAGTAACAAAATTTGGAATGCATTAAGATTGGTTAAAGGCTGGCAGTTAGACGAAACCATTGAACAACCTGAAACAAGTAAAATCTCTTTCCGCTGGTTCAATGCCGTTCTTTCAGAAGCCATCATCAGCCTGAATGAGCAGTTTGAAAAATACCGCCTTTCAGAAGCCCTGATGACCATTTATAAACTGATATGGGATGATTTCTGCTCCTGGTACCTTGAGATGGTCAAACCTGCTTACCAGCAGCCAATTGACAGGGAGACATACGATACGACCATCCTGTTGCTTGAGAAGCTGGTTTGCCTTCTTCATCCTTTTATGCCTTTCATTTCAGAGGAGGTATGGCATCATATCCGCGAGCGGAAAGAAAATGAGACGATCATGTATGCCCGCCTGCCTGAGGCAATTGACCGGGAACCTGAACTGATTGCAAAGTTTGCTTTTGCTGAAGATGTGATCACTCAGATCCGCACTGTTCGTAAGGAGAAATACATACCATTCAAAGATGCCATCCGGCTTTTTATTAAGAAGAATTATAACGAAAAGCCTGATACCACACTCGATGGTGTTGTTTCAAAACTTTGCAATATCAATGAATTGGGATATACAAATGAGAAAATGCCGGGTTCCATTTCCTTCATCATCAGAAATACAGAGTTTTACATCCCGGTCACTCAAAATATTGATATCGAAGCCGAAGTCTCCAAACTGGAAGAAGAACTGAACTATACAAAAGGATTCTTAAGATCGGTGGAAGCAAAATTGGGGAATGAAAAGTTCATAAGCGGAGCTCCTTTGAAAGTCGTTGAAGCAGAAAGGAAAAAGAAATCTGACGCCGAAGAGAGGATCAACATTCTGGAAGGACAAATCCAGGGATTGAAAAACGGAAGGCGATATTGATCAAATTGGTTTAACTCTTCTCTTTCTCTTTTTTCATAAAGTACCAACTGATAAAAAACAGGGCTGACAAAACCAACAACGGCACCGAGATTGTCATTACCCACATTGGATGCCGATAAGCCCAGAAAGTATAAAATAGTGCAAGAACAAGGAAAATCAAACAACCTGCCAGATTCCACTTCCAGCCGATAATTACTGTTGTTAGAACAATATAAGCCGGAATCAGTTGAATAAAAAATTCAATAATTGTCGTATGACAGACAAATGCGGATCAAATGCATCCATCGCAAACATGCCGATAAACAGAGTCATCAGGATTCCCGTAATACGTGGGATCCAATACATAATTTTGGTTGTGGATTTCATAATGATAAGAATAATAAATAATTTATAATATGAAGACTGATTTAGTTCCTGAACCTGTCTCTTAGATCCATAACCGGCTTTTCATAATATTTATACAGGAGCGTTGAGAAGATGAGAACGAGACACCAGTAAACGCCATACAGTGCCCAAGCCGAACGGGGGCCGCGTGGTGGAAAGTTTGTGAAAAGCACTTCAGATATGACGGCAAGATTCAGCAAATACATGGAATAAGAAATCAGGCTGATATGAGTGAAAAACCTGACCAGTATCTTCGGACCTTTTCGAATACTTTCAAATTTAGGCAACAGAAGAAAACAGCAGAAACTTTCAATAAAGATCCTGAAGACTTTTGTGAAAAAAAGATTTGGAGGCCAGTGAATATAAATAATGATATAACAAACGACTACCCCAACAATAAAACTGATGTTTCTTGATTTGTGCCATTATACAGGGTGCCAACGATGGATGTAAGCAGCCAGAATACCCAGGGCGATACTATCGAGACGATAGATCACAACTTTCTGTATCCGGATTCCTATGAAAAATTCATTAACGTTAAACCGGGAAGCAATGAAAATCCTTAATAATAATGGGACAAACAACAAAACAAGAACCGAACTAAGGAAAATATATTTTTTTTGGACTTTGAAGATTTTCAGTAGAATGAAAAAAAGTCCAACAAGCAAGGGGAAAATGAGATAAAACCATTCTTCAATACTCAGGCTCCATGATTCCCAAAAAAAGCTCGTGAAAGGACCCGAGAAATTCTGAAGGAAAAAGAAAAATTTCCAGTTGAATTGCGAGAAATCTTCATGAATGATCCCAAAATAAACAATAAAAATATTGATCAGGAGCACAAGATAATAATTGGGAAGTGTTCGGAACCAGCGACGGATCCAAAATCGTCCCATTGTCTTTATCCCAAATCTATCTGACTTTTCAAATATTCTTATCAGCATCCCTCCGATAAGGAAACCGCTTAAAACAAAAAACAATTCCACCCCGTTGATCAGCTTGATCCATGGAAATGTGGTATTGGCTTTTTGGAGCATCAACCCATGTTCGAGCACAACAAAGATGATTGCAAGCGCCCGCATGATATCGAGACCGTATACCCGGCTTTCATAATCGGGATGCAGGAGAAAGACATTCCGCAGTTTGCTGATAAAATGAAAAACAATCCTCATTAAAATAGAACGCTCAAGTGCAAAAGTAAGTTAATTCATCTCGCCCCTGATATGATCGGGTTAATACAAGTTCATTCCTTTAACGGCAGAATTACCATTTTTTTTGTTGCTTTATACTTTCCTGCTGTCATCTGATAAAAATATGTCCCCGGGCGAAGTTTAGAACAATCCAGCGTGAAAACAGACCTTCCTGCAGGCTCATTTTCATTGAGTGGAATACTGATGGATTTTCCCGATATATCAAAAATTTCAAGTCTGACATGCACGGGTATCTCAAGAAAATATGGGATGTCTGTTTTATTATCGGCAGGGTTCGGAACATTTTGAAACAGTGAGAAAGGAATTGTATTCCCAGTAATATCAATGACCCCAAGATTAGTCGATCCTTCCTTCAGCATAATGTTAGTATCTGGGTCAAAAACCAGGCGAACAGGTTGTTTTTGGAAAGTATAAGAAAACAATTGATCATTGTTAGTATTCATAACTTGTACCAGAGTGTCGGTGCTATCAGCAAATACAATCTTAAGCGGAAGGAGCATGCGAAAAAAAACCGGGTTTGCCTGAACCTGTTTTGCTAAAAATTGAAGGTTGTATGAATTAGTTCCATTTTGTACTATATCATAAACGTTTTGGTACTTTGGATGATTTGGGCGGAACATCCAATCCAGAAAAAACCAATCGTAATTCGTTCCGGTAACATGGTCAATTACATTCATCAGGTCACCGATGGTTGCCGATTTGAATCGAAGATTCGTATCCGTGACATAAGTTTTCAGAACTCTGAAGAAAAGTGAATCACCCAGAACATATCTTAACTGATGAACCATACAAGCTCCTTTTTCATAAGTGATATAAGTATTGAAAAGAGTGTCAAATGAAGGGGTTCGTTTTATCCATGAAGAATCTGAGATAGCCCATCCGGGATCGTCTGCAAGGTAGGGCTTAGCATACATGTTGATGAGGAAGGATTTATATGACTCATAGCCCTGATTATACTCCTGCCAGTAAACAGTGATCCAGGTGGCAAACCCTTCATTCAGCCAGATATCTGCCCAAGTGGCACAGGTTATCAGATCGCCGAACCACATGTGTGCGAATTCGTGGGCAGCTAATGATTCACGCCAACAGGTCGAACAGAGCGTTATCAGAGTTTGATTTTCCATTCCGCCACCATAAAACAGTTGGTTCATTCCGGCAAATCCTACTTTCTGAAATGGATATTTACAAAAGGTTTGTGAATAAAAGTCGGCTAAAGGAATGATGACGTCTTCTACCGGAGAAGGATTCTGTCCTGGCAGATAATAATAACGGATTGGTATGCTATCCGCAGGATCAGATGACGTTTGCCAATATTGTATCTTTAGCTGATAATGGTTTGATGCAGCGATTACCATAAGATAAGTCGCCATTGGGTTGGCACTGACCCAATGGTAGTACAATGTATCACCATGGATTGTTGAGTCAGCAAGAATTCCATTTGATCCCAGTGTGACATTAAGAGGAGTTTTAGCAGTAAGATCAAAGGTCGCTTTATCAGAAGGAACATCATGACAGGGAAACCAGTCGCGTGCGCGTTCAGGTTCGCAATTCGTGAAGACCATACTATCCCCGGCAAAGAAGGCTCCATCGTTCACAATAAGATGTTTGTAGAATATTGAGATTTGAAAAACTTCCCCGGGCTGGTAAATACGATTGAGGTCGACAGATAACTGATCGTTGTAATGAGTAAATGAAACTCCTGCTATTCCTACAGAATCAATCTGAAGAGACGAATCAGTGGCATTCAACAAGATGGATTGGATTGCTGAATCGGCCTTGAAAGTGACAACGAGTGAGGCTGTAAAATCATTAGTGTATGGGTAAGTAAAGCAATGATAAATGTCAATATCCATCTTGTATTTAAGGGTACTAAAAGCAAAAGCAGGAACAGCCCCGGGTTCCCTAGCTTGTAATACCAGACCAAGCCATATAAATAGAATAAATAATTTAATCCTTATTAATTTCGCCATTTCGCTATATTACTATTTCGCTATTTTCAATGGATGTGCTTCTGTCGTGAATACGTATTTATTCAAATCCAGAGTGCTTTCCGGCGCGAAGATAAGGTAAGCATACTTAAGCGTTTCCGCCAGAAAAAAACTCTCCATAGAATCTTCCAGTTCCATCGTGCGGACATCTTTGATTGCCGCATAACCATCTGAAGTTTTGCATTCTGAAAGTATATCATCAGTCATTCTTTTGCCCATTCGTAAGTATTGTTCATCCCTGGTAGTACGATACAGGTAAAAGCAGCTTTCCATATTTTCTGGGCGAAGAGCATAACCAGGGGATGTAATGGAATCGGTCCGAAAGTTGAATTCTTCGGGTTCCATGTGAAATTTTACCCACATATGTGTATTTCCCTGCTGGATATTTTCTGCAAGTGTAAGATTCCCTGAAAGCGTCAATACCCCTGCATAAAATGCATCAAGTGCTCCATAAAGTGAGCGAGTTTCATTGCCCGTATTCATGTCGACCCTTGTAAAAAATGCACCATTAACTGTTTTTTTATAAAGATACTTGACAATAGCATCATTTGAAGTTTCCCACGCCGCCCTGCAATCCTTGTCACCGAAGAGCAACCAGGCCTTATACAGGTACTCATAGTAAGAATCGATCCGGGCACCGATCTGGCTTTCGGTGTTGACCCAATCCCCTGTATTAACATCTATGACGGTTCCTACAAGTCCGATCTTACTCCTTCTTTTAAATACTTCAAAGGATGCTTTCTTCGCTGTTTTATAATATACGGAATCACCGGTATACTGGGTCAATTTACCGAATTCCAGAAGATAGCTTCCTATCTCGGCAGGATTGCTAAGCTGATCCCTGGTTTTTCCTGTTTGCAGGTTTATAAAACGGTAAGGCATCCCTGTGGGTGATTTGAAAGCCGGAAGTAACCGTTTACCTAAATCCTTTGCTAGATTAAGAAAACGGATATCACCATCGAGTTCGTAAGAGGAAATCAGTCCACCCAGAAACCGGATTGAAACCTCGAAAAGCTGAACTTCTATGTCTTTCCTGAAGTTGAGATCTTTAAAAATCAGATCTTTTGCCTCATCTGCCTCATGTTTCATTTTTAGCAGATAAAAAGTATCAAATGCATCGACGGGTGTCATAAGGAGGCTGGAAGAATACCAATTTTGCCCTTTTTTACTGATTGGCATCAGAGCATCGTACCCATTTGCATCTTGGATATATCCTTCCCAGGCGTGGCGACAGGCATCGACAATAATATTGCATTGCAGCTTTTTCGCTGCATCGCTCAAATGTTGTGCCGGTAATATCGTTGGAACCTGAAGCAGAATTCCTGTAAGGAAGATAAGAAAAAGTTTTGTTTTCATAGATGCTTGAAAGTGGATAGTAGATTGTTGATACTGGATACTTGATGTATTTCACAAATTTACGTTTACTTTAGGTTCTGGCCAACAACTTTGGTAAGTTTCATCGATTTTCTGGAAAGAGCAAATGAGAGGAGAATCAAGACGCGTCGTGTTTGATTGCCTCAAATAAAAAGCATTTTCTTAATTTAACATATTGATTATTTTTCTACTTTGCAGGGTCGAATAAAATTAAAAAAATAAACAAAAATAAATCCAAATGCCTGACCAAACCATAGACTCGTCTTTTGAACAACGCCCCAAACTACTTAACGAATACGAAAAGTTATCTCCAAATCATTATAAGATTCTGGCTATGAGTTGGGCCGGTTGGGTATTTGATTTCTACGATCTTATCCTTTTCACATTTTTATTGATTCCTATCTCAAAGGAATACAATTTTAGTGATCTTGAGATGTCTTATGTGCTTGGGTCTACTCTTGCCGCAACGGCAATTGGAGGAGTGATCTTTGGACTCTTATCGGATCGATTCGGCCGGAGGCCTATCCTGCAATTGACAATTCTGACCTATTCAATTGGTACATTTTTATCGGGACTGGCCCATGGATTCTGGATGCTGATGGCTTTCAGAGTTCTTACAGGACTAGGTGTCGGTGGTGAATGGGGAACAGGTCAGACTTATATCGGCGAGACATTCCCTGCAAAGGTCAGAGGACGATATTGTTCTGTGATGCAGACAGGTGCACCACTCGGAATAGCACTTGCATCGGTTGTCGGAGGAATGCTCTCTCCTATTATAGGTTGGAGGATTTGTTTTTATATTTCACTTCTGCCTGCTATTCTGGTGCTGTTAATCCGGCGGCATTTGCCTGAATCCGATTTATGGATTCACCGGAAGAAGATCGTGAAATCAGGACTTGCCATGGTCAGGGAAAAAGGTGAAAGCGGGATTCGACAATTTATGCAACTCTTTTCAAAAACAAACCGGAAATATTTCATTCTCGGGTTGGTGTTAGCAATCTTTGATATGTCGGCCTATTGGCTGACTTATTCCTGGATGCCAGGTTACCTTCATGCACAAAGAAACTTTACACTGACAAAATCAGCTTGTTGGATCCTGGTTACCCAAACGGGTGGATTTTTGGGTTATCTGGGTTTTGGTTTCATAGCGGACCGAATCGGACGACGTCCGACTTACAGCATTTATTCAGTGATTATGGCGCTTGGTTTGATTATGGTGACCATCTTTTGGGATTATATTGTAATGTTCAACTTAATAATTCTTGGATTTATGTTTATGGTCGGATTTGGCACCGGGATGTTTGGTGGGTTTGGTTCGTTGTTTTCAGAACTTTTCCCAACATCTATCCGCAGCACTGCTATGGGATCAGCCTTTAATCTTGCAAGAGGTGTCCAATTCTTCACACCCGTAATCATTTCTATTATCGCCATGAAATATGGTCTGGGAGGAGGAATTTCTCTGGCAGCCTTATTTGCTTTGCTTACAGGTATCTGGATATGGACTTTTCCTGAGACCAAGGGAAAAAAATTATATGCAGGAGATTAGCACACCGCCTTAGCCACAGACCTCTATTCCGATCATTCTTTCTTCTTCGTACCTTTGCAAGATCATACTTTCATTATGAATGTAACAATAGATCCCGATTCTGGTTTTTGTTTTGGCGTTGTTTATGCGATTGAAATCGCTGAAAGGGAACTAGCAAAAAGTGATAAACTTTACTGTCTGGGTGATATTGTTCATAACAATATGGAGGTAAAAAGGTTGAAGGATATGGGACTGGTCATCATAGAACACGATGAACTTGATCGCCTCCATGGTTGCAAAGTACTGATCCGCGCGCATGGAGAACCTCCGGAAACCTATCGCATCGCCCTGAAAAACAATCTTAAACTGATCGATGCATCCTGTCCCATCGTACTGAACCTTCAGAATGAAATCCGATATGGTTTTGAAGAGATGCAGGACAAAGGCGGTCAAATAGTGATCTATGGGAAGGAAGGCCATGCAGAAGTCAATGGGTTGCGTGGGCAGACATTAGGGAAAGCCGTTGTAATCGGAAATGAAAATAATTTAGACAAGATCGATTTCAAAAAACCAGTACACCTGTATGCTCAGACGACCAAGAGTGTAATTGGTTTCCATGAGATCGTTGAAAAGATAAAGCAGCGAATGGAGGAAGAAACCCCGGGAAGAAAAATAGATTTTCGGTGGAATGACACGATTTGCAGGCAGGTATCAAATCGTTCGGGAAAGCTACAGGAGTTCGCAAGGAAATATGAAGTAGTTATCTTTGTCAGCGGGAAAAAAAGCTCAAACGGAATGATTCTTTACAAAGTCTGTAAAGATGTGAATCCCAATACATACCTTGTATCCGGGAAGGAAGACCTTCGCAGCGAATGGTTTTCCGGAGTCGATGTAGGTGTTTGTGGAGCGACCTCTACACCGATGTGGCTGATGGAGGAAGTGGCAGCCGAAATACGTAACATTAAAGGTTGATTATGTATCTGAAAAAACTGTCGTTGACAAACTTTAAGAATTATTCTCAGGCTGATTATCAGTTCTCAGATAAAATCAATTGTTTTGTGGGAAACAACGGAGTAGGGAAGACCAATTTGATGGATGCCATCCACTACCTTTCATTCTGTAAAAGTTTCTTCAACCCGATTGACAGCCAGAATATCCGTCACCAGGAAGATTATTTTGCAATCAGCGGAACCTGCATCCGCAATGACGATTCAGCAGATCACATTCAATGTATCCAGAAACGAAACCACCGCAAGAAGTTTCTGCTAAACAAAAAAGAATATGACCGTTTGGCAGATCACATCGGACAATTCCCAGTTGTGATGATTTCCCCTTATGACCGTGACCTGATCAATGAAGGCAGTGAGATCCGCAGAAAGTACATCGACAGCGTGATTTCTCAGTTTGATAAATTTTACCTCGACGACCTGATCAATTATCAAAAGGCTTTGTTTCAGCGGAATGCTTTACTGAAAGCTTTTTCAGAGAAACAGTATTTCGCTATTCATGAACTTGAGATCTGGGACGAACAGATGATCAAGCTGGGAATGGACATTTATGAGAAACGGAAGATGTTTCTCGAACACTTCATTCCAATTTTTCGTCATTATTTTAGTTTTATCAGTTGTGCTGATGAAACAGTGGATATTAGTTACTTATCACAATTGAGCGAAGGTGGTTTCAGTGTTCTTCTCAAGGATTCAATCGAACGTGACAAATCTGCTCAATTCTCCACTGTAGGGATCCATAAAGATGACCTGGAATTTATCATTTCGGGATATCCTGTCAAACGGTTTGGATCACAAGGGCAACAAAAATCTTTTGTGATTGCTATCAAACTGGCGCAATTCGATTACATAAAAACCATAAAGGGATATAAGCCGGTCTTATTACTTGATGATGTATTCGACAAACTCGACGACCTTCGTGTACAGCAACTGATCAGTTTGGTAAGTGAAAACAATTTTGGTCAGGTATTTATTACTGACACATCGGAGGACCGCATTAGAAAGATTTTTGATAGTATGGACATTGATCATAAAATATTCAAAATTTCTGGTTCAGTCTCAGGGTGAATGTCGTATCTTTGAAATCAAAAGATGACCATGCCACGTTCCAACGACCAGTCGCTGGGTGACGCCATTCGCGAATTCCTGCATTCTTATCACCTAGAAGACAAGTTGAATGAAACCAAAATCATTCAATCATGGGGGAAAATTGTTGGTCCCATGGTGGAAAAACATACGCATGGATTATATATCAGAAACCGGGTCCTTTTTGTTAAGGTCGACTCCTCTGCATTAAGGCAGGAGTTATCCTTTTCCCTGTCTAAGATCATTAAAGAATTGAATAACGAAGTAAAATCAAACATTATTGAAGATATTGTACTCAAGTAGATGAAGCAAAAAAAAATTATCTTCAACGACAGTGAGATCGTCGGATTTTGTCGCGCCACCTTGGACACCAATGAGATCCACGATCCAAAATTCATGGAAAAACTGGGTAAACGGGCTATTGTTCCAGGTATGTTTGTGTTAGCACAAACGGTCAATCTTTCCGGAGATTTTCTGAAAAATCATGCTAAATCTCTCAAGGTTTTATTCAATTCTCTTTTAAGTGCCGGTGATTTTGTCACTCTTTGCACTTCTCCTGCTGAAAGAAATCAATCCGAGATAAGGCTGTCAGCTATAAATTGCAGGGATATAATGACTTCAAAGAATGAATATTCAAGGTTATCTGTCAAGGAATTCAATTTCAAAACGGATTCTATAGAAATACTTCGAAAATTAGAAGTAAAGCAGGAACAGGTCAGGCAATTCATGCAGTTGATTGGCTCTGATGATAAAAATGTGGCACATTTCCTTTTTTCTATTGCTTATGCCTCACAAGCTTTGCTCAAGAGTATAAACAAACCTGAGACCAGGGTTGAGAAAGAGATTTGTGAAACGATCAGTGAAAATCCAAGTATCTCACCCTTCTATCGCACTCTTGAGATCCATATCCCAACTCCCTTTCCGGTTTTCGATTCAATTGGTGAACTGGATTATTTTATTCATTTTAAGCGTGAAAGGCTCCACAAACTCTATGGTGCTTATGTGCGTTGTGAATCTCATGGAACTCTGATCTTCCAGGCCTATTATGAACTTGCGGGCATTGATGACCGTTTAATTCTCAGGATGGCAAAGGAGATTAAACACCATCAATCGGCCTGACAGGATAGTGATACTTCTTAGAGTTAATTATTTCGCTGGAGGAAATCCGACACATTGTGCAAGGACGATGTGTTGGTTTGGTTTTAATTTCATGGCTTTGGCAAGGACATCTTTATCGATCCATGCCCTCACACCTGTATTAAGACTTTCCGAGGCACAGTAAAGATAAGCATTTTCACTGATGAAAGAAGCGTCAGCCATGGCATAGGCATCCTTTGTCTTTTCATCTGACTTTGCCATCTTATCATAGTTTGCAACATAAATAAGAGTCAGAGGAGCTGTCTTCACGAAATCCTCCTTACCGGTCTTTTCGCGTATATCTTCTTTAAGTATTTCTGTAAGATTGTGTTTTTCAGGATTGTAAAGGAATAAGCCCTTTGCCATTGCAACATAAACATCGATCTCCTGGTAATTCATAGCCGAGGGAGCCGTTCTCTTATTCTCGTCTGGCCTGTTGATACCGCAAGCAGCCCAAAGTAAGTTTGACAACTGCTGCGCTGACAGATCTTTATTTGCGAATTCACGACTGGTCTTCCGGTTTTCCAGGGCTTTCATTAATGGCATTCCACCATCGGTTTGAGGTGGCAGCAATTGGGTCACATTCTGTGCAATCAACTTATCCGAGATAAGTGAAACGCTCACAAAGAAAGCTGCTACAAAAAGACTTAGAATGATCTTTTTCATAGTGAATGATTTTAAGAACCTAAAAACGAAATTATCAGAATAATTTGCTTCTTTTCACTAAATAAGGAAGCAGCACATGTTCAAAGCCAGCATTGATATCTGCTTCCACAAAATCAATGTGATACTGTGCACATCGGAGTCTGAGTTCGGTTTTGTACCGGCTGATAGCTCCTGTATATTGTTCCCTGACCTTAGCCGGGAAAACTTTCAGATCTTCTCCACTTTCAAGATCAATAAAACGATAAGGGCGATTTTCGAAATCAAAATCCAGTTCTTTCTTTTTATCCGTAACATGAAACAATACGACTTCGTGCTTGTTATGCTTCAGGTGTTGAAGGGAAGAAAAAAGTTCATCGGTCCGGGCATTGTTTTCCATCATATCGCTGAGAATAATCACCAGCGACCGTTTATGAATTTGTTCAGCCAGTTGGTGAAGTGCTTCTGCAGCCGCAGTTTTCTTATGCTGATCGGGAGAGATAGGGTTAAGCAACCGTTCCAGTTCTCCATAAAGGTACTTATGATGTATTGAACTGGATTTTGCCTGAGTATGAAGTTCGATGGTGTCGGAGAAAATGCTGATACCGGCCGCATCCCTTTGTCTGCGAAATAAATAGATCAATGCGGCTGCCACGTATATCGAGAAAGTGATCTTATTTGGATGATCGATGGTGGGTTTTTCAATAACCGGATAATACATCGAAGATGAATTATCGATAAGTATCTGGCAACGCAGGTTTGTTTCTTCTTCAAATCGTTTGGAATACAATCTATCGGTTCGTCCATAAAGTTTCCAGTCTATATTCTTTACAGACTCTCCAACATTATACTGCCGATGCTCTGCAAATTCCACAGAAAACCCGTGAAACGGACTCTTATGCAATCCTGTGATAAATCCCTCAACCACTTGCCTTGAAATAAATTCAAGCGAACCAAATGACTGAATCCTGGACTGTTCTATGTTTCCCTGCATCTTATCGGAGCATTAGCAGTTAGGGCTGCTTTGCCAATATATTATCGCTTGTAAATAGGGATATTATCAGATATATTTCTCAACAAGATTCTTATAAGTTGACTTTGGGACGGCACCAACCTGTTTATCGACAACTTCACCGTTCTTAAAAAAGAGTACAGTTGGGATATTCCTGACTTTGTATTTCATGGTGATCTGGGGATTCTCATCGATGCTAACCTCGCCGGTTATAATACGATCATTATATTCATCAGCCAATTCATGGATGATAGGTGAGACCATACGGCAGGGTCCACACCATTCGGCTGAGAAGTCAATTACAGCAAGTTTATCCGACCGGATAACCTTTTCCTCAAAGTTGGCATCTGTAAGTGTCTGAAACATAATATTTTTTTTTAAAATATCTTATTATAGAATAATAAAAACGGATTTTTAATAATACGAGTACAAAGGTACGATTAAAATTTTTTGATCAGTTGATTTTAAAACCGAACAGCAAGGACTCAGATAATTCCCTTGAAAACTCTTTTGCTTCAACCCGGAATTTTTTTGAGGAAAGCTCAATACAGAGTTTTTCTTCTTCATCTTTTACCTGGATACGTAAAAGGTTTTTTCCTTTATGTTTTTTTGCTAAAGAACGGAGGGAATCAATGTTTTCCATCGTTACATCCTGAAGTGAAAGTGAAACAGTGATACTTCTTGCAAATTTCTCAAAAACTTCCTGGAGCAGGTTAATCGTATTAATACGAAGGTTCAACTGATCTGGCGCATTGTACTTTGACTCCACTTTGGCTTTGATGTATACAAAAGAATCGACTTCAAGAAAATGTTTCACTTTCAGGAATTCTTCAGAGAACATCACGATTTGAATGGAATCAAAATAGTCTTCCACAATAAAAGAGCCGAAAGGCTTACCAGTTTTGCTTGTACGTTGAGTGACTTCCGTTATGATTCCTGCAAATACGACCTCTCTGTCCTTATATGATTTCATGTCGGCTTTCAATTCACTCACTGATAGAGTACAAAAATTTTCGATTTCAAGCTTATATTCATCCAAAGGATGACCAGACATATAAAAGCCGATAATATCTTTCTCAAACTTCAATTGATCTATCTTTCTCATTGGAGGACATACAGGAAGTTCGATCCCCGGAAGCATAATTTCCTGTTCTCCTTCAAAGAGAGATTGCTGTTTAGAAGACGCTCTTGCCTGAATATCATTTGCATACCTCAGCAACTTTTCCAAAAAGATTGTTTCTTCCCCCGGAATTTTATAAAAGTACTGTGCGCGATGGGTGGCTGGGAAACTATCGAAACCACCTGCTTTTGCGAGAGATTCAAGACTTCTTTTATTGACCGATCGTAGGTCGACACGCGCAAGGAATTCGAAAATATCCTTGAATGGGCCGTTGCTGTTCCTTTCATCAATAATGCTCTGAACAGCGTTCTCTCCGACATTTTTAATTCCGGCCAGTCCGAACCGGATTTGCCCTTTTTTATTCACCACGAAGTGTTGTTCACTTTCATTGATGTCTGGACCGAGCACATCAATCGACATGCGTCTGCATTCTTCAATAAAGTTCGTGATTTCCTTTATATCATGCATATTACGACTCAGAACGGCGGCCATAAAATCAGCAGGATAATGTGCTTTCAGATACGCCATCCTATATGCGACATAGGCATAGCATGTGGAATGCGATTTATTGAAAGCATATCGGGCAAAGGATTCCCAATCCGTCCATATTTTTTTTGAGGTTTCTTCAGAAATCCCATTCTTCTTGCAGCCGCCGAAGAACTTTGGCTGAAGATCGGCCATCAGATCTTCGATCTTCTTTCCCATGGCTTTTCTCAGGGAATCGGCCTGTTTTCTTGTAAAACCGGCCAATTCCATGGAAAGGAGCATTACCTGTTCCTGGTAAACGGTAATGCCATAAGTGTCTTTCAGATATTTTTCCATGACCGGAACATCATACTCGATCTTTTCCCTGCCGTGTTTCCGGTTGATGAATTTCGGAATGTATTCCATTGGGCCCGGGCGGTAAAGGGCATTCATTGCAATAAGATCTTCGATCCTGTTGGGCTTGAGTTCCCTCAGATATTTTTTCATCCCATCCGATTCGAATTGGAAGATACCCGTTGTTTTACCTTGGCTGAACAGCTGATAAGTCAGAGGATCGTCAAATGGAATTGCTTCCAGATCAACTTCAATTGATTTTGATCGCTGAATGTTTTTGATGGCATCTTTGATTATCGCAAGCGTTTTCAATCCCAGGAAATCCATTTTGAGCATACCGACCTTTTCGATGTGTTCCCCGTCATATTGTGTAACCAAGAGTGTCTGGGAATCCTTGGATGTGGTTACAGGGATGTTGTCGATCAGGCTGTTCTTCCCGATGATTATTCCACAAGCATGGAGACCGGTATGGCGAACTGATCCTTCGAGAATCTCTGCAAATTTAAGCGTCTCGGCAATCAGTGGGTTATTCGACCTTCTTGCATCATCCAGCTCTTGAACTTCTTTATATGCTTGTTTCAATGTGATCTTGGGTCTGTCAGGAACTAGCTTTGCAAGAATGTTTGCCTCGGCCAGAGGGAGTTTTTGCACTCTGGAGATGTCTTTGATAGCCATTTTAGCAGCCATCGTACCGAAGGTAATGACTTGTGCAACTTTGTCCTTGCCATATTTCTCGACAACCCATTTCAGCACTTTATCCCTGCCATCCTCATCGAAGTCGATGTCAATATCTGGCATGGAAACGCGATCAGGGCTCAGGAATCGTTCGAAAAGAAGGTCGTACTTAAGGGGGTCTATGTCGGTAATATGGGTGCAGTAAGCAACAACAGAACCGGCAGCAGAACCCCGGCCTGGCCCTACTGAAACATCCA
This sequence comes from uncultured Bacteroidales bacterium, assembly GCA_963785325.1. Taxonomy (GTDB): domain Bacteria; phylum Bacteroidota; class Bacteroidia; order Bacteroidales; family FEN-979; genus FEN-979. The sequence continues at coordinate 34,559 of CAWAVC010000047.1, forward strand.
TTTCCCTGGCGGCTTTCAGGAAATCCTGTACAATAAGAAAATATCCGGGATAACCCATTTCCCTGATAGTCTCCAACTCGTAATCAATCCGTTCTTTGATCTGAGAAGTGATTTCGGAATAACGTTTTTTAGCGCCTTCATATGTGAGGAAACGCAGGTACTCGTCGGCATCCGTATAGTCTTCCGGTACTGGAAAATCGGGCATGATCAGTTTCCTGTTCAACTCATAATGTTCAATTTTTTCAAGGATTTCCATAGTGTTTTCGAGCGCTACAGGAACATCCCTGAATAATTCCTGCATTTCAAGGCGGGTCTTGAACCATTCCTGCCCGGTGAACTTTAACCGTGTAGGATCATCCAGGTCCTTCCCTGTATTCAGGCAAAGGAGACGGTCGTGAGCATCGGCATCCTGTTCATTGAGGAAATGTGCATCATTGGTCGCGATAAGTTTTACCCCGGTTTTATGCGAAAGTTCCAATAGCGCCACATTCACGATTGACTGACGTTGATATACACTTGAGTCACGGGTAGGATCAGTAGCCTGATGACGCATCAGTTCTAAATAGAAGTCCTCGCCGAAGATCTCTTTATATATATTGGTCGCCTGTATGGCTTTTTCGATAGAACCCGCCAAAATAGCCCGTGGGATTTCTCCTGCCAGGCATGCAGAGGATGCGATCAACCCTTCGTGGTATTTTCTTAAAAGTTCCTTGTCGACTCTCGGTTTATAATAATGCCCTTCAATCCATGAGAGCGAGATCAACCGGCTAAGGTTCTGATAACCGATGAAATTTTTTGCCAGTAGAATCAAATGATCACCTTTCCTGTCTATAAGTTCAGTCTTATCCTTGCGACCCCTGTGGGCCACATAGGTCTCGCAGCCGATGATTGGTTTAAATCCAGGATGTTTGCTGACCTCATCATGAAATTCCTTTATACCGAACATGTTCCCATGATCAGTCACTGCTACTCCCTGCATTCCATCGGTAATTGCCTTCTCGATCATGTCGGGAAGCTTGCATGCGCCATCAAGGATGGAGTACTGTGAATGTACATGAAGATGAACGAAATCAACCATATCTTTCTTTAAACCCTTCCTGGTATTGGATTTGAGAGAATTTTCGAAGGAAAATCCCTGCTAATTCCGGAATGGTAAAGTTACAGATAATCGGGTAAAATTTTCGTTTGTTGAAAACTATTCTCAGCGATTCCTTGTAACACTTTAACACAGCGTACGATTGGATTTTCTTATACAATATTTTTTAACAGAAGTGTTTTTGCATAATTTTGTTTTAAAATTTACTCAAGTTTCGCAGTTAGTTAAACTGCATATGATTAGGATAAAATATGTTAATATCTTCATGATAACTTCAGGCTAAAAAGTATGGGGCCTTCCCCATAAGTGGTTATATTTGAGATTACTAGATAACAAATAGCCACAAGGATGACCCCACAGACCAAAGCTACAAAGAATCTTCATGAGATCAAAACGATTGTTGACGATTCCGATAAAAAAGTTCATTCGATTCATGCTTTATATGCAAGATTTACAACGGCCAGACTTAAAAAAGTCCTGGGTTCTTTCAAAGAGAAAGGCTTCAGCGTTCCAGCCACCTTATTTGATTTATTGATCATGACCATTACCAATCAAAGTGTGAGGATGTTCGTTTCCGGTGATTCTGCAGATGCTGCAAAAGACACCTTTTATCGTATGAAGAATGATCCCAGGATAGATTGGCGCATGGTGATGTTTTTGTTTGTTAATCGCTTTCTTTCCTTGGTTAACAATGCTACCAGTGAGCCTTCTGATGAACTCCGGTACCTTATTATTGATGATACCAGCTGTTTTAAAAGAGGCAAATTTATAGAAGGAATATCCAAAGTATTTGATCATGTATACCATCGATATTGCCTTGGATTTAAGGGTCTGATCATGGGTTATTGTGATTCCAGAAGTTTTATCCCAGTTGATTTTTCGCTGCATAGCGAAAAAGGAAAACGTCCCGATAAACCCTTTGGTTTGAAGCCTGAAGAATTGAAAAGACAATACACAAAGGAGCGACAGCCAGATTTTCCGGGATTTACCAGGGAAAACGAAAGAAGAGTTTCCAAGAGTGAGAACACTATCGCAATGATCAAGCGTGCATTGAGACATAGATTGACGGTTGATTATATCCTCGTTGATAGCTGGTTCATGAATCTGGGACTTATCGCATATGTGTATGCACTAAAATCGGTATACCTGCTTGGTATGTGTAAATTTGATGACCGTAAGTATATTTTCAATGGCAAGGAAAAAACGGTAAAACAACTTCTGGACTGGTGTAAAAGAAATAAGAAGATAAAACGTTCCCGTACCATTAAAGCCCGGTATGCTGAAATGATCGTTGAATATAAAGGGTATACCATGAAATTGTTCTTTTCCCAGTTTAACGATCGCAATTGGAATGTTCTGATTACCGATGATCGGAACATGAACTTTGCCGAAGCGATTAAGATATATACCAAACGTTGGACCATCGAGGTTTTCTTTAAGGAAACAAAGCAGCATCTGGGTCTTGGTAAAGATCAATCCAGGGATTTTGATGGTCAGATTGCTTCATTCACTTGTGTATTTCTGGTTTACATTATGGTCAGTCTTAGGCGAAGGTTCAACGCCTATGAAAGCATGGGTGATTTATTCAGGGAAATTGAATCAGAAATAATTGAAATTACCCTGACAGAAAGACTCTGGGGTCTGTTCATTGAAATGCAGCATTCCATTCTACAAGTCATGGGTATTAGTTTTGACGACCTCATCAAGATGATGCTCTGCAATGACCAGGTTGAAGAAAAAATGATACAGATTCTCGACAATATGAAAATCTGGTCTCAACACCAATCTCTCGAGGATACTATGCATGTGTCTGTATATCAGTATTTAAATTAGTGCGAAACTTGAGAAATTTATATCTATGTTCAATATCAGTCACCTCCACCCGATGGTGGTTCATTTTCCGATCGCGATCATTATGGTAGGTTTTCTTGCCGACCTTTTAAGCCTGGTTATAAAAAAAGAAAGATGTCTGTCCACTATGGGACTGTATCTTGAGATACTGGGGGTGTTGGCCACTCTTGTTGCTTTTGGTACAGGATATTTCCTTACGGGTATGACGATTGAAGATGCAGGTACTGTTGGTAAGCATCATGAACTTTTTGCGACCCTGACCCTTATCACAATTATCCTTGCCGGTTTTTTCAGAACACTCATCGTTTACATGAAAAAAGATGAAATATACCTTAAATATATTTCGATGGGAATCTTCTTCCTCGCGGCTGTTTTTGTAGGGATTACAGGCTATTTCGGAGGTATGATTGTATTTGATGGAAGTATGTAACGACCGGACAAGTGAACAGGTGGACAAATGGAGGAGAAAGTGCATCAAAAAAACAAATATTATGGGAAATCAAATCATTTTAAGAAATCTTGGGGAGTCTGATATTAAAATAACCCCGATCGGACTGGGATGCTGGCAATTCAGTAAAAGAAATAATATGGCCGGGAAATTCTGGCCCTCCCTGGATGATGAACTGATCAGGGAAATTGTAGGGATCAGCCTGGAAGGTGGCATCAACTGGTTTGATACTGCGGAGGTATACGGTCATGGCGCTTCCAGCAGATCCTGGCCAAATCGCTCGACAGTTTTGGGAAAAAGCCAGGTGATGTGATAATTGCAACCAAGTGGTGGCCGATGTTCCGCACAGCTTCAAACATTATTAAGACCATTGACATCCGGCTGGCTTGTCTAAACCCGTTTCCGATCGATTTATACCAGATTCATCAACCCTACGGCTTTTCATCTGAGGTGAAAGAGATGGAAGCAATGGCGAAATTAGTCCAGGCAGGAAAGATTAAACATGTCGGGGTGAGCAACTTTTCTGCCTCGAAGATGCGGAGTGCATGGGAAACCCTTCAAAAATCGGGAATCAACCTGCTTGCAAACCAAGTCCAGTACAATTTACTCAACCGTAAAATTGAGACCAATGGAGTGATGGATACTGCTAAGGAACTGGGGATCACTATTATTGCATACTCTCCACTGGCTCAGGGAATGGTTACCGGCAAATTCCATGACAACCCTGAACTGTTGAAAAACATTGGCTTCCGTAAATATTCTTCAATGTTCAAACCGAAGGGGATGGAGAAAAGCCGGCCGGTAACAGACCTTGTCAAAAAACTCGCGCTAAAATATGAGGTGACTCCTTCACAGGTAGCATTAAACTGGCTGATCAATTTTCACGATGATACTGTTGTCGCCATTCCGGGCGCTACCAAAGCAAGACATGCTGAAGAAAATACAGGCGCTATGAAGTTTAGACTTTCACCGGAAGACATCCGATTGTTGGATGAAGTGAGCGCTGTGTTTAAGGAATAACAGGATTATCAGTTATCAATTCTTTTCTTTGTCAGTTCAAAAAAAATCACGATATTTGCACCCCTAAATTTTAAATGATTACTCATTATTAATTAAGATTCAAAAATGCCAGCGAAAATCAGATTGCAGAGAAAAGGCAAAAAGGGACAACCTTTTTACCACATTGTCATTGCGGATGGTCGTGCACCACGGGAAGGAAGATTCATCGAAAGAATTGGCACCTACAACCCACTTACCAAACCCGCTGAAATTGATTTAAACTTTGACAAAGCCATTGACTGGATGCAAAAAGGCGCCCAGCCCACGGATACTGTCAGAGCTATCCTTTCTTATAAAGGTGTACTCTATAAATTTCACCTTTTGCAGGGTGTAAAGAAGGGTGCAATGACTCCCGAACAGGCCGATGAGAAATTCCAGGTCTGGGCCAGCGAGAAGCAGGCAAAGATTGTCAGCAAAATGCGTGAGAGTGAACTGAAGGCTAAAGAAGGTAAGAAAGAACAGGTTGCTCACGAAGTAGAGGTGAATGAAGCTAAGGCTGCGGCTGTTGCTAAGAAACTTGCCAAAGTTGCAGAAGCTGAAGCAGAAGCCAGAAAAGAAGTGATTGCCGAAATGCAGGCAAAGGCTGATGTTGAAGCAGAAGCTGCAGCAAAGATGAAAGCTGAAGCTGCTGCTAAGGAACATGCTGTAACCGAAGATAAAGAAGAAGTTGCTGCTGAACCTGAAGTCACTGCTGAACCTGAAATCGCTTCCCTGGAGCCGGAAACACCGGCAGAAGAGCCAAAGCAGGAATAACCGGAACTTTTCATGTTCCCATGAACAAAGATGATTTTTATTACCTGGGTAAGATTGCTAAGCCATTTGGTAATAAAGGTCAGGTTGTTGCATATCTGGATGTCGACGAACCGATGCGCTATAAGAAACTGGGATCTGTTTACCTCGACCTCGATGGTGAATGGGTTCCTTTTTTAGTTAATTCGATAGAGATCCAGGCCGGGCGAAAGGCGCTTTTTCATTTCGAAGATGTAAATACTGCGGATGAGGCTGCTGTCTATACTGGCCGCGAAATGTACCTCCCGCTTAGTACCCTCCATCCACTAAAAGGCAAAAAATTCTATTACCATGAAGTCAGGGGCTTTGCAGTGATCGATGCAGTGCATGGCAACATCGGGACCCTCGTGAAAGTCATGGAGCTTCCGCGTCAGGCCATGCTCCAGGTGACTTTTGGTGAAAAAGAAATTCTCGTTCCCCTCGTGGATGAAATCATCCTGAAAGTTGACCGTAGAAAGAAGGAATTACATATCCGGGCTCCTGAAGGACTCATCGATATCTACCTATAGATAGAATGGCATTCCGTTTTAAACAATTCACTGTTGAGGATGATAGGAGTACCATGCTGATTGGTACTGATGCTATTCTGCTTGGGGCTTGGGCTGACCCCGGAATGGTTAAGTCGATCCTCGAAATTGGCACCGGATGCGGCGTGATCTCGCTTATACTCGCACAACGATCAATCGCGCAAATTGATGCCATTGATATCGATGAGGAATCAGTCAAACAGGCAGGATCAAATTTCCAGCACAGTTCGTGGAGTAAAAATCTCCATTCTCAATGCGTCACTTTGCGGGATTTTATTCCCTTAAAGGAACACAAGTATGACATGGTCATTACCAACCCTCCATTCTTCATCGATTCTCTTCCATCACTTGATGCAAGGAAAAATCGTGCACGGCATACTTCGTATCTGAGCAGGCAAGAACTAATCACAAGTATTAAACATCTTTTAAGTCCTGATGGGATTTTTTTAATTATCCTTCCTACTGAAGAAACCAGGAAACTCATCGTATTGGCTAAAACAGCAGGGTTGCACATTCAAAAACAAATGAAAGTAAGGCCAAAAGCTGGTAAACAGGTCAACAGGATTTTAAGTTGTTTCGGATTTCATGAAAATACTACACCTTATTTCGAAGAACTTGTTATACGGAATGAAGATAATTCATTTACAAAAGAATATATTACTTATACTGAGCCGTATTATTTTTCACTGCGATAATTATATTTCCAATGAACGAATTACTTTTGCATCGTATTAAATCAATACTTATGAAGGTAATTCGCTTAAGGGTTCAATTTGTTTTTCTTCTATCGTTTCTTTGCTGCTTCAATCAGGTAAATGGTCAACTCATTAAAGTTGCGCTAACGAAATCATCTCCCAATTACATTAATTGGATTAAACAGGGAGATTCTTCTATAATCTTGATTGACCTTGACAACCTGAACCCGGCTGAGGCTATTCAAAGATTACACAAATGTGCCGGGTTGGTGCTTACGGGTGGAGGCGATATAAATCCGTCTTTATATAATAATGATGATAAGGACAAAGTTTGTAGGGATATTGACAAAAATAGGGATAAGCTTGAAAAGACCATGGTCAATGAAGCATTAGCCATGAAAATGCCAATCCTTGGAATCTGCCGCGGTGAACAGATGCTGAATGTAGTCCTTGGAGGAACCCTTATTACCGATATTCCTTCCTATATAAAATCAAAAAGTCAGGTCAATAATCTTTCTACAAATAAAGTGAATGCTGGTATTGAAACAATCAATGCAGTTGACGACCATGAGAAGAAAAAAACGCGGATTGTGATCCACCAGAGTGATGATTATCTTCGCTGCTATCATTCGATCAGACTCGACAAAACAGCATTTCTATATGACATCATTGGAGCTGACACGGGATTTGTCACTTCCAATCATCACCAAGCTATTTTGAAGTTGGCGAAAGGGCTGAAGGTAAATGCAGAATCACCTGATAGCATCATTGAAGGTATTGAATGGAAAGATACCAGAGGAAAATCTTTCATGGTGGGGGTTCAATGGCATCCTGAAAGAATGGATCTATCGAATCCATTCTCCGGAAAACTTTTGCAGAGTTTTCTTACAGAAGTTAGAAACTATGCTTTAATAATGAAAAATGTGAAATAATATGATCATCAAGGATTATTGGTTGCATAGTCTTACCGTTTTCATGGGTTTTTTCGCCATGCTGAACCCAATTGGGAATTTACCGGTTTTTATTGGTATGGTAGCTAATTTTGACAGGGAAACACAACGGAAAGTTGCTTTGCGATCAGTTATTGTTGCTTTTGTTATTGTCGCTGTTTTCAGCATTTTCGGGCATATAATTTTTCGGCTGTTTGGAATAACATTGCCCGCATTTCAGATTGCCGGAGGGCTGATTGTTTTCGTAATAGGATTTAACCTTCTTAATGCCAAGGATTCAATGATGCATTCTCAGGCACCCATGGCTCGAGAAGATATGGAAAAGATAGCCGAAGATATGGCCATAACACCTTTGGGGACCCCACTTCTGGCAGGGCCCGGAACAATATCCGCAGCTATGAATTTTGTAGGAGCCGGAAAAGAAGTTCTGAACGTAGTCCTGGTTATTTCGATGTTTGCCCTTATGTGTGTGATTACCTATTTTCTTTTTATTTTCAGCCACAAACTGACAACCCGAATAAACCCGGGAATACTAAAGGTGGTGACCCGTATTATGGGTCTGATACTTTCCGTAATTGCAATCCAGATGCTAATCATTGGCATCGAAGGAACGATTCATCATTTTCAATAGACCCTCAAAATGAATAAATCCTTGCTTTTTCCTTTAGTTTCTTTATTCTGCCTTATTATTATATTTTCATCTTGCGGGAACGCAAGAAAAGAGTATTATCCGGATGGAAAACTGAAATCCATAGTGCATATTAAAGGAGGAAAATATTATGGTAAATCGGTCTATTACTATTCCTCAGGGGATATTCAACTGGAATGTTTTTATAAGAACAATCTTTTACAAGGACCTCTGATCAGGTATTATCACTATAATAAGAAAAAGGAAGAACAAAATTATGACAAAGGGAATCTCGATGGGTTGTCCACTATCTGGTATGAAGATGGTGGAAAATTTTCGGAAGCCATATACATGAACGGGATACTCAATGGACCTTACCGTGAATACCATTCCAACAACCGATTAAAGGTTCAAGGGCAGTACCTGAAAGGTTTTTTTACTGGAAAGTGGCTTTATTTTGATCTCAATGGCGATATAAAAGGTGAGGGACAGTTTACCCATGGAACAGGAAAACAAAGTTCCTTTTATCCTAATGGGAAAGTCAGTCATGAGGCCCATTACAAAGATAATCTTAAGGATGGTGAAGAAATAGAACATGATCTTTTGGGTAAAGTGATTTCTATAAAAATATTCAGTCACGACAGCTTGATCCGGAATCTCCGGTAATAATTTTAATGGATAATTTGTCTGATCCAAGGCGGATAATTTCAGGGGGCATCCGTGTAAAAATTCCCTTAAATTCATTTGTTAAATCCTTTAAATAACTTAATTTTGCAGTGCTTTTCGTGATTTATTGAAAATATTTATCATAAACCTATTTTAATCTTAAAATTATTGAACCATGAACCGAGAGAAAATTATGAATGACCTGGAGAAAAGAAATCCAGGAGAAAAGGAGTACATTCAGGCAGTGCGGGAAGTACTTGAATCCATTGAAGAAGTTTATAACGAAAATCCTCATTTTGAATCCGCTAGTATCATTGAACGTCTTGTTGAACCTGACCGTATTTTTACTTTTAAAATCAGTTGGGTAGATGATAATGGTAAAGTTCAGGTTAACAGAGCATACCGTATTCAGTTCAATAATGCAATTGGCCCCTATAAAGGTGGCCTGCGGTTTCATCCCAGTGTAAATCTCAGCATTCTGAAATTCCTGGGTTTCGAACAGATTTTCAAGAACAGCCTGACGACACTCCCGATGGGTGGTGCAAAAGGCGGTTCAGATTTCGATCCGAAAGGGAAATCCAATGCTGAGATCATGCGTTTCTGCCAGGCATACATGCTTGAACTCTGGAAAGTGATTGGTCCTGAAACGGATGTTCCTGCTGGTGATATTGGCGTTGGTGGCCGTGAGATCGGATTCCTATATGGAATGTATAAAAAACTTGCCCGTGAAAATTCCGGCGTTCTTACAGGTAAAGGCTTGAATTGGGGTGGCAGTCTTATCCGTCCGGAAGCTACCGGTTTCGGAGCAGTTTATTTTGCTAATGAAATGCTGAAGACTAAGGGAATGACCATTGAAGGCAAAACCGTTACGATTTCCGGGTTTGGAAATGTGGCATGGGGCGCAGCGATCAAAGTTAATGAACTAGGAGGGAAAGTCGTTACACTCAGCGGTCCTGATGGATATATCTATGATCCGGATGGAATTTCCGGTGAAAAGATTGATTACATGCTCGAATTGAGAGCTTCCAACCAGGATATCGTAAAACCATATTCTTATGAATTTCCGAATGCCAAATTCCACCAGGGAAAACATCCATGGGAAGTGAAATGTGATGTAGCAATGCCTTGCGCAACACAAAATGAACTTAATAAAGAAGATGCCGAACAACTGATAAAAAATGGTGTTATCTGCGTTGCTGAATGTGCAAATATGCCCTGTACACCAGAAGCTGTCGAACTATTCCTGGAACGCAAAATACTTTTTGCTCCAGGTAAAGCTGTGAATGCTGGCGGTGTTGCTACCTCCGGACTGGAAATGTCCCAGAATGCCATGAAACTCCACTGGCCTTTAAAAGAAGTTGACAAACGTCTTCATGAGATCATGTGCAGTATCCATGAATCATGCGTAAAATATGGAAAAGGAAAAGATGGATATGTGAACTATGTAAAAGGAGCCAACGTTGCAGGTTTTCTTAAGGTTGCAAATGCAATGCTCGATCAGGGTATACTTTAAAAATCCAACCTGTTAACATCATAAAATCCCGGCCATGCCGGGATTTTTTTTACTTTTGTTATCCGCAATCTGACATTCATGGTTTTCGCTCAGCCGCTGTTTTTATTTGCCCTTTCCGCACTCACGATACCAGTGATCATTCATCTTTTCAATTTCAGGAAATACAAAAAGATTTATTTTACCAATGTAAGATTTATTGCCGAAATAAAGCAGGAGACAAGAAAAAGATCACAATTGAAACACCTGCTGATCCTTTTTGCCAGACTTCTTGCAATTACATGTCTGGTTATGGTATTCGCACAACCATATCTCCCCTCTTCATTGCTTCAGAAACAGCTTAAAGGTTCGGAGGCTATAAGTATATATATCGATAATTCTTTTAGCATGGAAGCCCTATCCAGTGGAGGAAGACTTCTTGATGAAGCTAAAAATAAAGCAATTGAGATTGCAGATGCGTGTAAGCCTTCCGATCTCTTTCAACTATTGACCGCCGATTTTGAAGGAAAACACCAGCGATTCATCAGCAGGGATGAATTCAAAACACTCGTAGAAGAAGTCAAGATATCGCCAGCAGTAAGATCTTTGGCAGAGGTTATGAAGCGCCAGGAAGACATGTTCTCGAACGTAAGGAGTATGAACCCTGTGGCTTATATTATTTCTGATTTTCAACGTGCCACTTCAGGTTTTATTGATCTGAGACCAGATACTGCCATTTCCTGGGTCTTTGTTCCTGTGGTTTCAGCTAAACAGAACAATCTCTATATTGATAGTGTATGGTTTGACAATACTGTTCTTCAGCCCTTACAACCAGCTAAACTCAAGGTAAAGATCCGGAATTGTTCGGATGAAAGACTGGAGAAAATCCCATTACAGTTTTCGATCAATAATGTTCAAAAATCAGTTGCTGCTTTTGAAATTGAACCCGAATCTGAAACTATAGTTGTTCTCCCTTATACAAATAATTCTGCCGGGATACAATCCGGAATGTTATCCATTCCGGATTACCCAGTCACATGGGATGATAATTTCTTTATTTCTTATACGATTGCACCGGCGGTTCCTATGTTATGTATCAACGGTGATAAACCCAGTCCATACCTGGATGCATTGTATGCTTCAGATTCAACATTTATATTTAAAAATGAAGGAGATAAACAGTTGGATTTTTCCTCATTCGGGAGATATCCCCTGATCATCCTGAATGGGATAAAAAAAATTTCATCCGGATTGAAACAAGAATTTTCACGATATGTTATGACAGGGGGTAATATTGTCATTTTTCCTCCGGATAAGGCAGATCCTCTGATATATAATGAATTGTTGTCTGTTTTTAGCGCTCCTGTAATCACAGGAACAGATACTACCCATGTTAATGTATCGGAGATTAATACTGAAAGTCATATTTTCAGAGATGTCTTTGAAAGGGATGCCTCAGGAAAAATTGTGTTGCCTGAGAATGTTGATCTTCCAAGGGTTAAATGGCATTATACCTTAAGTCGTACTTCAAAATCAACCACGGAAGATCTTATGAAGTTTCAGAATGGACAACCTTTTCTTACAGTGACAAAAGCAGGAAAAGGACAGGTCTTTCTTTTCGTGGTACCCCTTGATGATAAAGCAAGTAATTTTCCAAAGAATTCCATATTCGTTCCGGTACTTTATAAAATAGCAATACTGAGTGTGCCTTTAGTTCCATTGTTTTATTCTTTATCTGATGACAATGGCATTGTGATTGAAAATGACTCTTTAAGAAACAAAGAAGTTTACAAGATCAAAAAGGTGACTTCTGACTTTGAAAGTATTCCTGAGATGCGATCAAACGGATCACTTACTTTCTTATATCCGCATGATCAGATCAAAGAAGCCGGGCTTTATACCATTATGGAAGGATCGCGTATAGTTCAGGGCATTGCATTTAACTACGACCGGCGTGAATCAGACCTGCATTGCTATACCGGCGATGAAATCAGCACTATGTTGAGAAGGTCGGCTGTGAAGTACTTTGCTGTTCTTAAAGGGAAACAGGTTTCACTCTCAAAACAGATCCACGACATGAACCAGGGGACTTCGTTGTGGAAATACTTCGTTCTGGGAGTGCTGGCTTTCCTGCTTGCGGAAATCATGCTTATCAGATTATGGAAGGATTAGCACTATTGATGCAAACTATGATTTATCATTGATGGTCGTTCTGATAAAGTTTTCTATATTTATGGCTTCAAACGAGATTCTGCAATAATGCTTAAAAACAGAAAAATCATAGTTGTGTTCCCTGCATTCAACGCAGAAAAAACCCTGGGAAATACTTACAATGAAATCCCTTTTGATATTGTAGATGAAGTGCTTTTGGTAGATGATGCCAGCCAGGACAACACAATTGGTACCGCAAAGGAACTCGGAATCCGGAACATTATCAGTCATACGAAGAATATGGGTTATGGTGGAAACCAGAAATCATGCTATAAGGCTGCCTTGGAGTTAGGTGCCGACATTGTGATTATGGTTCATCCTGATTACCAATACACCCCCAAGCTTATTCCTTCCATGGCATATCTTATTGCCAACGAGGTGTATGAAGTCGTTTTGGGATCCAGAATACTGGGAAAAGGCGCAATAAAAGGCGGAATGCCGGTATATAAATACATTTCAAACCGGTTATTGACACTCTTCCAGAATTTTATCATTGGAGCTAAACTTTCAGAATATCATACGGGATATCGCGCATTTTCCAGGAATGTACTGGAAAGTATTAACTACCAGGCAAATTCCGACGATTTCGTCTTTGATAACCAGATGCTTTCACAGATTCTCTATCAGGGATTCGAAATAGCTGAGATTACTTGTCCCACAAAATATTTTAAAGAGGCTTCTTCAATCAATCTGAAAAGAAGTATCAAGTATGGAATAGGAGTCATGACAACATCTTTCCAGTACGCCTTTCAAAAGATGGGAATCGCTCACTTCGATATTTATAAAAAACCTTCAGCCTGAAGGCCCGGTCATCCAATCCTGAAAATATGCCATCCCCAGTTAATCAGGAGAAAGAACAGCGTTGGCCAGGCAATCCAACTTTTTCGAAAGATAGATTCTGCTATATAATAAAAATGGAAGAAACTATCCCTCTTCAGGATTAAATCCATCAGAATCCAGGTTGGAAAAATTATAAGCATCACTGCAACCGGAAAACCCAGAATGTTTTCATTTAGCGCCTTCCTGAAGTTACCCTGTGTGATTGACAGAACTGCATGAGTTGTACCGCATGAAGGGCAAGGAATTCCGGTCACCTGCCTGAATAAGCACACCTTCACAGTGGGATTCTTCGTCTTGAGCAAGTAATGATTCAGAACGACCCAAGAATACCCGGCCAGCGCTAAGCCCAGAATTAAAATGTAAAGTCTCTTTTTTGACATTTTTACATTAACAATTGCTGCAATTTTTCAAAGTTAACTTCCCTTGTCCGCCCCATGATCATAAACCAGTCAATAATTGTCCAGATTCCAAGTCCTCCGCAAGTCAGCAATTTTGCAACACCCAATCCTGTATCCCCAATTAAAAAACGATCGATACCAAAGTGTCCGCCAATCAAAGAAACCACAAGCGAAATGGTCGGGTCTTTAAAGCCTGCAGTTTGCAGCATGATGTACTTGGATTCGTCGAGCACGAGTATGCGTTCACGAATGTAAGGTATCTGGTGGGCTTCAAAGAACTTAGCGTTCATCATTAAAAACATATCCACTTTTTGTGCTTCCATAAAAAAATGATTTAAGTTTTGTTGTTATAAAAGTTCAATTTCCTGATTCTGTGACAAGGAAAACGAACAAATATATTAATAAAAACTTATATTTGTATTAAAATCAGCAGGCATGAAGATTCTCATCATTAATGGTCCAAATCTGAATCTGGTGGGAAAAAGGGAACAGGATATTTATGGATCCCAGGATTTTACCACTTATCTGAAGAAACTTCGAAAAAACTATCCCGATATCCATATTGATTTTGTTCAAACCAATATTGAAGGAGAGATCATCGATGCACTGCATAAAGCCGGTTTTATCTATGACGGTATCATTTTAAATGCAGGAGGGTATACACACACATCGGTTTCCATTGCAGATGCAATCAAGGCAATCTCTATAAGTGTTATTGAAGTTCATATCTCCAATATTTTCGCAAGGGAATCTTTCAGGCGTACATCTCTGATTGCACCAGTAGTAAAAGGAAGCATAATTGGTTTTGGGTTGGAAGCTTATCGTCTTGCGGTGGAAAGTTTCAGGATGCAGCTTTGATAAATTCTTGCTTGATATTAACCATAGAAATCTTCCGGGTTCAGATCCGAGAATTTCTTCTTTTTTCTCAAGAAATATTCGTAAACAATATTTTTCTTGTAAACTTTATGGAGAGGTGAATGAGGAAGCAATTTTCGCTTAGACTTGGTTTTACTAAGGGTTGAGTAAAAAGTCTCATGTGCTTTGTATATGGCCCAGAAATCCTTAAATCCAGCGGTAAACAAGAACTTCAGGGCAGCAATACCATCAAGAAACAACCTTTTAAAAAACACCTCTCTTACCAGGTTATCAGGAAGATTTTTGTAAAGGAGGTAAAAGTTATTGCGGAAATTGTAATATGTCTTTCGCCAGGAAATTTTCGGTAAAGTTCCGCCCCCAATATGAAAGACTACCGATTTTGGACAATACATGATTCTATACCCGAGATTTTTTAAACGCCAGCATAAGTCGATTTCCTCCATATGAGCAAAAAAAATCCTCATCCAACCCTCCGACCCGATGGAATGCATCTGCTCTTACGAACATACATGCACCGGTAGCCCAGAAGATCTCAATTATATCATCATATTGTCCATGGTCATTTTCAAGAGACTGGAACAAACGCCCACGGCAGAATGGATAACCGAATTTGTCTATGAATCCTCCGGCAGCTCCGGCATATTCAAATTTCGACCGGTCGATATACGAAAGGATTTTCGGCTGACAGGCGGCAATGGATGGATCTTTTTCCATCATATCGATGATTGGTTTGATCCAATCCCGCGTAACCTCAATATCCGAGTTGAGCAAAATATAATAATCAGCCTCAACCTGATCTAATGCCAAGTTATATCCTCGCGCAAAACCTTCATTAGTTGCATTACGGATGACCCTGACGAAAGGATAATTCGTTTCAAGGAAAGTTATAGAATCGTCTTTAGATGCATTATCTGCAACGATAATCTCGGCTTCTCCACTGCTGTACTGGATTAAGGGAGGAAGAAATTGTTCTAGGTACTTTCTTCCGTTCCAATTCAGTATGACAACAGCCGTTCTCACAATAAATAATAAATTAACAATTAAAAAACAGGAGGTGATTCCACAGTGGTAAAAATACTAAATAATTAACACGTGATAATAAAATTTCAGGATTGGTTTACCCGAACTGTTCGTTTTTATTTTTGACCCTTTCCTTTTTTGTCTTAGTTTGGTAAATCCCAATAATCACTGGAGAGACCTCCCCATGTGTTAATCGATTGTGTATCTTGGAGGTCTAATGGGGCATAAGTTCTCCCGGTCAGGTCAATTTGCCAGGCGGGATTATTGGTTTCTCCAAGTGCATCGGAATGAAGGAGGAAAAAATCATTAGTCACCATATCCGGTGCATAGAAAACGAATTTTTTATTGCGTTGGGTTTCTTTCAGCGTATAGTACTGCCAAATCTCATAAGGATAAGAATTTGGTTCGCTGTATTGTTGAACCCTGGTGTTAGGAGGGCCATATTCCAGATATACTCTTCCTCTGTCGGTTTGATATCCTTTCTTAATGCGGGTTCCAAAATTATACTGAACTTTTTTAACCTGTTCATTATACATCAGCCAGGCATGCTCCGGGTCTGCCTTATCCCTTCTTTGCCAAAAACCGTAAAAGTAATCCTGAAGTCTTTGCAGATCGGTTGATTTGAGAATATTTTTGATAAATGAGCGTTCCAATCCACTTGAAATTGGGAAAGTAGAGCTTATGTATTCTTTCAGGGTATCTATGTTAGTAATTTTTTCTGCAAAGGAATTAATCCCTTTCGATGCCAACATCTCGTCATATGAAAGCTGTGCATTGGGGTTACTGCGTTGAAAGAACAACCTTTGGGAAGCAACTACTTCGTTTTTAAGGTTTATTGCCTCAACGATGATATTATATTTTCCTGTTGCCAGATTTTCAATGTCAAACTCTGTCAGAACGACATTCACTGGTTTGGCTGTTTCTGATTTAACTCGTGCAAGATCATTGAACTTCATCTGGTTCTCATAGCTCTCAACGAAATAACTAATAAGGAATTTCTCTCCGGGTGCAATAATTTTATCCATATTATATAATTCACAGTAGAAGATCAACCGATTATCTTTAGGGGGAAAATAATTATATACGTATGGAACCAGATCATAACCACTTTTCGTGATGGTCGTCATTGTCTCACTTTTTGAAAAAGTTTTAACCAGCTGAATGCCGGAGAAACTGGGCTTCCCTTCCGGATAATCCACTGTCACCGATTGGATATATGGATTTGATTTTCCAGGATTGTTCTTGTCTGACAATTGCAATTCGAAATCATAGGTGCCATTCGGGATAAGAAACCTTTGTTCATCCACAAATTCATATGTGTTCTTCGTCGTATCATCGATCTCAGGACTGTTCAGTTCATATTTCTTGAAGGCCTTGATGACTGCATTCTGTTTGAAAGTCATCAGAATATTGACTGTAGCCTGGTATTTCCCATTTTCTTTTTTCATGTATTTCACACTATTGCCAGCCACAGTAAGGTAAGTTTCAAGATATGGACCTTCAGGGGAATTAAAAGTGGAATAGGTTAAAAATGCCCAAACATTTTTTGCTTCCGAAAAGAAGGGGAATAAAAATATTATAAAAACGATGATGATCTTTTTCATAAAAATCGTTTTATTTTAATCTGCAGTATTGATGAATTATGATTTACAAAGATAGGGATTTCCAAGTGGCAAATCTGATTTCTACCCATTTTTTAATTCCTGATATCTGTAACAATGGACAAGATGATCATTTATCATTCCGGCAGCCTGCATATAAGAATAACAAATGGTCGATCCAACAAATTTGAATCCGCGCCTGATCAGGTCTTTACTCATGGCATCTGATTCTTTTGAACTGGGAGGGATTTCGTTGATTCTTCTCCATCTATTGTGCAATGTATTTCCACCGATAAATTGCCAAATATAAGCATCAAATGAGCCAAACTCCTCTTGAATCTGAAGGAAGAGATGGGCATTCAGAATCGTCGAATTGATCTTTGCCTTGTTCCTGATAATCCCGGCATCATGCAATAAAACATCGACTTTGTCAGGACCGTAATCAGCAATTTTTCTGAAATCAAAATGGTCAAATGCCTTTTCGAAATTCTTTCTTTTATGAAGAACTGTTCTCCAGCTTAATCCCGCCTGAAAACAATCAAGCAAAAAAAATTCAAAATGTTTCTTATCCTCATGAATAGGCACCCCCCATTCTACATCGTGGTATTCAATCATCAGAGGATCCCCTGAAGGCCATTCACAGGACCCCGGGTTGGTAAGTATATCTTTCATAATATAAAGGTAAATAAATTGATAATGGATAATTAAAAATTGATAATTTTAAAAAGTAACTTTTAATAATAGCTTAAGCAACATCCAGTATCCCATAACCCAGAACCCAGTAACCAGTTTCCAATCATCTTTTGTAATTCTCAGAAATATTGTACTTTTGCCAGCGGAGAGATGGCAGAGTGGTCGATTGCGGCGGTCTTGAAAACCGTTGACCTGCAAGGGTCCGGGGGTTCGAATCCCTCTCTCTCCGCTTTCACACCTAAAACCATAAATATATCAACACTTCCACACACATTCAAATCTATATATTTATAGGAGAGATGCCAGAGCGGTCGAATGGGGCGGTCTCGAAAACCGTTGATCCCATTAGGGATCCGGGGGTTCGAATCCCCCTCTCTCCGCTTTTCAATCTGACAAAAATAAAAAACCACTGAAAACGTACGCATTCAGTGGTTTTTTTTATGCAGCCGGAAGTCAAAACCTTTACTACCTGTTAAAGAAGGGATTTATATTAGAGGAGCCGAAAACCGGATTATATGGATCGTACGAATATCCGTTGGAACCTCGTGTGTACCCGAAACCGGCTTCAATATGCATATGATCGCTGATCTTGTAACCTACATTAAGGTATGCTCCTTGGGGATTATAGTTATAAAAAGGAGTACTACCTGGTTTTTGTCCAAGAATATCCACTGTTTTAAAAATGGTTCCACTAACAGTCACACGATCGCTTAACAGGTATCGTCCGGAGACCCAAAGCGTCGTTTGGGTTATATTTCCACTAAAACCCGACATTGATTTTTCTTCCGGGAATGAATAAAATGGTTTTACACCGTAAAGAGTAGTATTTACAATACTGATTCCTCCACTGATCTGGAATCTGTTGCTGACAGGATAGGTTAGGGTAGGGGAAAGAAAAGTGCTAAACCCTGACACGTAACCAGAGGTGGCAGTGAACTGTGTACCAACCTGCACACCTATTTGCAATTGATGCAATGGAATAACGTTATAGCCATGGGTATTACCTGAGGCCGGAGGCAATGTATCGATGCGCGAAATCTGGGCATTCCCTTTTGCAAAGAGGAAGGAAAAAGAAAAAAGTAATAAAACAATTTTCCAGCGAATCATTTTCTGAAAGTTTATATTATGCAAAAATAATCTAAATACTTAATAGGTATCAAGGCTTCAGCGAATAAAACGTTTGTTTATCCGTAAAAATTATATCGACTGTTTTAAGAAGTATGAATTTAACCAGTATATCTTCAGCTTTTTGCCTGGATATCCTGGCCATTCTGCAAAATTTGGAAATCGTGATCGTGGGATTCTTTTCCAGGAATTCAAGGAGGATCTTTTCTTTTTCGGTGAATTTAAGAAAAACGCCCTTCGGTTTATTCTCTCGCTCCCATACTTTTAATAGTACCCGATTAGCCAGCAGGTTTTGGTCGGCTACGCGGATGTAAATGAGCCATTTTCCGTTTTTATGTGCGGCATAATGAGGACGGTCCTTGCTTTTCGGAACGATGATCTCCAGAACCGTCTTGTTATTGATTATCCATTCCTTCGACTGGAACTCAATCGGCGGTTTGCAATAAAGAGTTGCTGCTCCTTCAAGCATATAATATTCCTCATCTGACCGGACCCCGGCAATTGCTCCATTGTCTTTTACCCCGATCAAAAGACGGCCACCATCGGTATTTGCAAAAGCAACCAGTGTACGCGCAATCCGCCTTGCATCCGAGATCTCAAACTTGAAATCAAGTTGCCCGTGTTCTCCCTCAGCAATGAGGTTGTGGATATGCGTTGACATGGCATCTGTGAATTTCCTCTCGTTAATGGTTGAATTGTTTAAGGAGGTCGCTCACAGCATCCTTATGGACCATGAAATCCATGATTTTTAGTTTTATATAATCTCCCCTGAAAAAGTAAAAACCGAATTCAGCAGCATTTTCATCGTTGTTGCGTGAACCTGACCCTGAATCTTTAATCAAAAACCAGTCGGTGCCATCCTTTTCATAATATCCCACAAGATGCATTCCATGGTCATCGGTAGTGGTGCCATTGGAAAATCTGAACTGACGGGCATTGTCATCTATGTCTGCCGGCGGAATATCAAATGTCGGGATCAAAGCAACCTGTGCTTCACGGCTGAAACCTGCTTCTGAAACATCGCCTCCGATAACCATAGTATAATGGTTCTTTATCGCATTTTTGAGGGCTTTGTAATAATCCTCGACAGGAACGTTGTAATAGTCCTTGTTATGCCACCAGTTATCAGGTACTTCATATTCGACTTGTTGCCAGAAAGGCTGCTGCATATAGGATATAATATCCACATAGTCATCCGGGTTTATTTTCAGGACATCCGAAAGAAATGACTTCGGGGTGTATTGTTTCCCTTTCCAGTCAAAAGTAGCAGGTGGTGTTCCCATGAAATGATTCATGATGTCTTTCAGGGTAGCAATAACTTCTGATTCATTCCATGCATTGGTATTTCTGATGTTTTCGAGGTACTTATTCATCTCTCCGAACATTTTGGCATGGGAATGAAATTTACGGCCGGGTTCCAACCCCGAATAGACAGATTCCGGCACAATCCCATATTCTTTAAAGTCACGGGTTACTGCATTGGCTTCCGACCCTTCAGAAAAGGCAGAATGCCCGCGTTCCTTTACAAACCGTTTTGCCTTCTCAACGTATTCCCAATATACCGTATACATCTCAGAAAGTTTTATTTCCTGGCCTGTAAGCCTGTGAGCCTCGGATTCTAAAAAGGAAGTTGTTGAAAAACACCAGCAGGTATTTGAATTTCCCTGAGAAACCGGCGGAAGATGCCATTCCTGTTGGTACAATTTGACCTTATTGGGAAATTCTTTACCCGTAAAATCCACCTGAAAATGTTTTTCATTCTGGGCCGGTTCCTGTGATTCATCCACTGAACGTAAATCTTTCATGATGGTATTCTGAAAGTAACCGGGTTTCCCCTACTTCATGATACCTTTATCAGCAGGCTGCTGTGAATAAACTATTCCTGACATTACCAGGAATGCAAGAATTGGTATAATCTTTTTCATAAAAAATTTATTAGGATTAATTATTGAAGGTTTATATAAACTCCATATTCTCACTTGCCGTAATTTTCTCGCAATAATGACACTGCAGTTTTAATTCTTTTTTATCGATCACTGTGAACTTAGTCGCGATGTTTTCATGGTTAGTGATACAGTTCGGATTGAAGCATTTAACTATCTTTTCGACATTATCCGGGACTTCGACATTCTTTTTAATCACCACTTTAAAGTTTTTAATCACAATCAAAGTGGCAGTAGGGGCAACAAGCGCTATTTTATTGATTTCATCCGGTTCAAAGAATTTATTACTGACCTTGATGATCCCCTTTTTTCCCATCTTCTGGCTATCGAGGTTCGTCCCAAACAGGATCTGATCACTAACTTCAGTCAGGTTAAGGATCCTGACAACCTGGAAGACGCTCTTCGCAGGGATATGGTCGATGACGGTTCCGTTCTCAATGGCAGAAACCTTAAGTTCTTTTCGTGTTTCGTCTTTTTCCATCATGTTTGTTTTTTAATTAATTAAGTTGATAAAGTCACAAAGTAATAAAGGTTATGCTTCATGAACTTTAAGAACTTTATAACCTATATTACTCCTAATATACTTGCAAGCAATGCCTGCCTTACATATACTCCATTGAGCGCCTGTGTAAAGTAATATGCCTGTGGATTATCATCCACATCCACAGCAATCTCATTTACACGTGGCAAAGGATGCAGGATTCTCATATGCGGTCTGGCATTTGCCAGCATGGAATTTCGCAGGATATAAGAGCTCTTTACCCGCTCGTATTCCATGGGATCTGAAAAGCGTTCTTTCTGAATACGAGTCATATAAAGGATATCGACCTTTGGGAGTACGTCAACGATCTCTGTGTACTGGTAATATGTAAGGTTCTTCTCTTTGATGTGCATTTTCGTTACCCTGGGAAGCTTCAAAAGAAGAGGTGATACCAGATGAAAGGTTGTGTTATAATTCGACAAGGCTATAACCAGTGAATGAACGGTTCTTCCGTATTTCAGGTCACCGACGAAAGCGATGTTGAGGTTATCGAGTGTTCCCTGTGTTTTCCGGATCGAATACATGTCGAGCAGTGTTTGAGTTGGATGCTGATTTGCTCCGTCTCCTGCGTTGATGATCGGAACACTTGCAACTTCGCTGGCAAAACGTGCACTGCCCTCTTTTGGATGGCGCATCACTATGATGTCGGAATAATTGCTTACCATTTTTATGGTATCTCTCAATGATTCTCCTTTCTGTACACTGGTCGAGCCCGGTTCGGAGAATCCAATAACTTTAGCTCCCAGCCGTGATGCAGCGCTTTCAAAGCTTAGCCGTGTGCGCGTCGAAGGTTCGAAGAAAAGTGTGGCCACCACATAGTCCTGAAGGATTTTTTGAGTGGGGTGTTTTTCAAATTCTTCAGCCAGATCAAGGATACGAACATGTTCTTCTCGGCTAAAATCATTGATTGAAACTAAACTTTTATTTTTCATTGGCCTGAAATTAATTTGAACAGTTAAAGGTAAAAAAAAAGGGGCAAATGCCCCTTTGATTATTTTTTAGTTTTGATTTTTTTTACTTTCAAAAAATTGTTGAGAATACCTGTAAGAATCCGGTTTTCCGATCTCCTGAAGGTCATAGTAAACACGTGTATTGGGCTTTTTGATCTTGATCAGGCGGTTGAGGTCGATCGGAGTGCCGATGATGACTGAATCACAATCTACTTTATTTATCGTAGCTTCTAGAATCCTTCACCTGTTGTGCGCCATAGCCCATGGCTGGTAATAGCTGTCCGATATTGGGATAGATCCGGAAAGTTTCAGCCAGTTTACCTACAACATAAGGTCTTGGGTCGACCAATTCAGCAGCGCCGTATTTTTGTGCAGCAACGGTGCCTGCGCCGATCTTCATTTCGCCATGTGTAAGAGTGGGGCCATCTTCAATAACAAGAACTCTTTTGCCGCGGATGATACTTTCATCGTCGACACGGATAGGAGAGGCGCCGTCAACCACAATGGCTTTAGGATTCAGTTTCTGAATGTTTTCCCTTACCTTGTTAATGTTTTCAGGAGAAGCAGTGTCTATTTTATTCAAAACAACCACATCGGCGATCCTGATGTTCACTTCACCAGGGTAATAACCAACTTCAGCACCGGGCCTGTGCGGATCTGCCACAGTCACCATCAGATCAGGCTGATAGAAAGATAAATCATTGTTTCCGCCATCCCACAAAATAATATCACAACCATCCGGATCTTTCTCGGCAGCACGGAGTATGGCTTCATAATCTACACCAGCATAAATCACATTTCCACGTGCCACATGCGGTTCATATTCTTCCATTTCCTCGATCGTACATTTGTTTTTTGCCAGATCGGCAATGGTAGCAAAACGCTGTACTTTTTGTTTCACCAGGTCACCGTAAGGCATCGGGTGACGGATAGCCACAACTTTCAGCCCTTTTTCCATGAGGATCTCGATGATCCTGCGTGACGTCTGGCTTTTCCCACATCCGGTACGGGTAGCGCAAACGGCGATGACCGGCTTGGTGCTCTTTACATAAGTGTCTTTCGGGCCGAGCAGGATGAAGCTCGCTCCCGCAGCATTTACCAAAGCACTGATGTTCATCAACCGTTGATAAGGAACATCACTGTAAGCGAAATTGCAAATCCGAACATCGAATTTCTTGATCAGTTCAGGCAATTCTTCCTGGGCATAAATCGGAATTCCTTTGGGATAAAGTTTCCCTGCAAGCTGGGCAGGATATTTCCTGTCATCGATGTCAGGGATCTGGGCAGCAGTAAATGCCACAACATTAAAGTCGGCATTATCCCTGTAGTAAGTGTTGAAGTTGTGAAAGTCCCTTCCGGCCGCGCCGATAATAATTACATTTTTTTTCATACTGATCTCATTTTGTTGAAGATTTTGAATGGTATAGTGTATTTGATTATTTCAAGGGGAACAATGTGCAAACCTACTCATTTTTTACCAAATCCCCAAACCAATCAAAAAATATCCTTCATCAAAAACCGTCACTTCCCCCATCTTTGCTGAACATTAGTCTTTCTTCCAACTGCCAACAACCGAAAATGTAGGGGCGACCCTTGCGGTCGCCCGGATATTATGGTCAACGGTCGCAAGCATCATGGGGAATCGCATAATTTGTCGTTGTTTTCATATGGACAACAAATGTAGGTGCGCTCCTTGTGCTCACCCTGCCACTTGCCAACTGTGGACTGCCAACTGCCAACTCTCTTGACTCTTAACTCAGGAAACAGGTTAGTTTAACAATAATTTCCTGAAAACATTCCCTTGGGATGTGGAAAGTTTAACCATATAAAGCCCTCTCGGCAGCAAACTCACATCAAGGCTTCTTGTACTTTGTCCCGGATCATACTTTTCTGCCTTATAATTCAACACATCCTTACCTGTCATGGTCAGAATTGAAAAACCTATATCTGTTTTTTGACTCAGTGTAAAAGTTAGGTTCACCTGGTTTATTGCCGGGTCAGGGTACAAATCAAACGTAACATTACTTTCCTGTCCATAGTTGATTCCATTTACCCCTTCGCCGACCAGAACAGATTTAGTATAATAAGTAGTGTCATTCGTGGTATATGACGATTGTTGGATATTGAGTACAGGTGTTTTATGAAAGCCATCATACCAATAAACAATCTCATTGTGAGTCAAAGCTATGGAATAATCTGGTGGATTAGAGATTGAAAGAACGGAATCTCTGAAATCCTGAATGATTTTCAATCTCAGAACGTTTTTAAAAGTGCCGGAAGGAACCTTGAGTGTACCATAACCATCTGCAGTAGTTGTAGAAGTGCCCTTTCTATAATAGTCAATAAATCCAATCTCTTCATAGGTGCCTTCAACGGGAACAGTAAAACTATTTGAAAAGATAAGAGGATAGGTAAACAAAACCAGCGGCAGTGAATAAAGTAATTCAGAAGTTGGTGCCATGTAAGGAACAGGTGTGTAAATATCACCTAAAATTGAATATACAGCATCATTTACTTCAAGATAGGTTACAAAACTTATTCCCATAGTTACCGTGGCATCCTTAATATAGCCAAGACTAACACTCCCATAAACCTCATCATGAGTTGCTGTACCAATAACCAGGTTAGAAAAATCCCATACCTGGTTTTCTCCTCCCGGCCCGGAAAGAACACCCGTTGTATCAGCGTTTATGCTATGAAGAATATCCCCAGGTTCTGGTCCGGAATTAAGCATCGTCAATATCGGCCCTTGGGCAAAACATGAAAAACCAATGAATACAAAAATCACTGGTAAAATTTTTGTTTTCATAGTGCTTGATTTTATGATTATTTCCTCATTAAATTAATCACGTCGCCCATCTAATATCTTGTAATTGAAGTGCAAGTTACATAAAAATTCAGCAAAATATCACATCGGCCCAAATGTTTTTTCAACTTATCCCCATCCCTAAACTCCCACTCGCCTTTCGCACTTCATACTTCGCACTTGATCTGGGCCGGGGGTGGGGTCCTTACTCCCCTCCCTCTTGAGGAACCCGACTCTCCCCCGCCCCGAATGGGGAGGGGGCCGGGG
>CAWAVC010000048.1:0-48898 GCA_963785325.1 uncultured Bacteroidales bacterium
TATGGGAGTTCCTGTGGAAAAAGCAGAAAAGGGCAAAGGCCGTGTAAGGGTTGAAAATATCCCTGCAGGAAATACTGTCGTTGCTTACTATTGTCGATATGTATAAGACCCGTTCCACATATAACGCACTGCATCAGTATTGTAAGGAAAGCGGAAAAGTGATCACAGGAGGCCCCTCTGGGATATATGTAACTGATCCTATGACTGGAGAAAGATCCGATGAAAGTCGAGACAGACATTGTTTTTCCTGTCAGGTAAGAAGATCTTCCCCTTTACTGCACTGAATATTAGCATACATTCGTCACGGATTCAGATATTTTATGTTTTTTAAATTCCTTTTACTTCAGTTTAAAACCACAACCCGTTCACCGATATGGCAGAAAAACCTGGCAATTAATATTATAATTGGGTTTTTCCTATTGCTTTTCGCAGCGCATCTTTTGATGCTTGGTATGTTTATCGACCAGATAATGAATCAGATGGTCCCAAACAAAGATCATTTCCGTTTGTTTAATGGCATTCTGCTCTATTATTTTCTGGGGATCTTCTCATCCGTTTTCTTGGACAGTCCTTACCGGTGCTGTTCGTGGAATCCTTTCAGCATTTACCCATACGCAAGGGAGCCATCATCAGGTACATGATTGGCCGGACGGTTTTTGATGTGTTCAATTTCCTTCCTCTTTTTATTTTTATTCCGGTAACGTTCACAATTGTAATCCCGCATGAAGGTACACTATCCGGATCATTTTGGCTTATCACACTGATCATCATGGTATTATCCAATAATTTTCTGGTAATATACCTGAAGCGGCTCCTTGGAGCAAATCCGGCAATAGTGGGTATCCTGGGTTTGTTGTTTATTTCGCTGATTATTTCCGACTATATTAAACTTATTTCGCTCTCAGCTGCTTCAACAAGCATTTTCGGCTATTTTACTCATCAACCGTTATTTATTCTGTTGCCAGTTGCATGGCTTATTTTTACCTACAGGCTTCAATACCATTTCCTGTCGAAACATTTTTACACTGATGAAGTGCAGAAAAAGAAAGCTGAAGAGATTCATGACCGGGTGGATAACCGGTTTTTGAAATCGATGGGACTTACTGGCAGCATTATTTTACTCGAGTCCAGGCTTTATCTCCGGAACAAGAGAACCAAGACAATCTTTTACATGTCGCCATTTATCATACTTTATGGTTTCTTTATATATCCCCAGAATCATGTGCATAACCAAGACTGGTTATTGTTAATGGCCGGAGTACTTATAATCAGCGGAATGATGCTGAATTATACTATATATTCCTTTGCGAATGAGAGCAGTTATTTCGATTGCCTATTAACAAAAAATATCGATTTAGACCAGTATATTCGAGTGAAATACTATATTTCTATTATAATCAGTTCCGTATTTTTTATCATGTCGATCCCTTACCTCTTTTACGGTTATGAAATCCTTCTTGTAAACACGGCAATGTATTTTTATAGTATTGGTATCCTTTCAACATCATTTCTGTATTTTGCGACATTTAACAAAAAAAGAATTGATCTGAGCAGGGGAGGAACATTTAATTACCAAGGGTTAGGGGCAAGTAATTGGCTGTCAATGATCCCTGCAATTATTCTGCCTTTCATTGTTTATAGACTTTTTAGGATATGGGGAGACCAAAATTGGGGAATCGCATTCATCGGTTTTCTTGGAATTCTTGGGTTTTTCTTTAACAAAGTTTTTATCCGGATAATTGCAAAAAGTTTACATAGAAAAAAATACATAATGGCAGAGAATTTTAGAGAAAGATAATTTATAAACAGGTATATTGATGATTGATATTAAGGATCTTACAAAAGTTTACGGCAAGGAGACGGTTTTAAATATTCCTAAGCTTAAGATCAATAAAGGCGTAAGTTTTGGTCTGGTAGGCAATAATGGTGCTGGAAAAACCACAATGTTCCGTTGTATTTTGGATTTGATTCGTCCAAATACCGGGTTTGTACTTTCAAAGAACAATAACGTTGCAAATACGGAAAGTTGGAAGTATTATACAGGATCTTACTTGGATGAAGGTTTTTTGATTGATTTTTTGACAGCAGAAGAATATTTCCGGTTTGTTGCTGATGTTTACAAGCTTTCAGAAGGCGACCTTGAAACATTTTATCATGAATTTGAAAATTTCTTCAACAACGAGATTCTGGGTAAGCAGAAATTGATCCGGAATCTGTCGAGTGGGAATCGGCAAAAGATCGGGATTGCTGCTGCTTTGATGCCAAAGCCAGAAGTGCTGGTTCTTGATGAACCTTTCAATGACCTTGATCCATCAACTCAGATTCTGCTTAAGACGATTTTGAAATCCTGGCAGAAAGAAAAAGAGATCACTATGCTTATCTCCAGTCACGATTTAAATCATATAACGGAAATTTGCAACCGTATTGTGGTTCTTCACCAGGGAATCATTGTCCGTGATCTATTAACAACTTCGGATACACTTAGAATATTGGAGGGATACTTTGCTGTAAAAAGTTAAATTCGGCAATTACATTTGCAAATACGGCAATTCTACTGCATTTCTATCGACTTGATTATGAGTAAAATCAAAAGAAATTCTTAGCTCATAATACTTATTATGTTAAATATAAGATATTACCACTTATTAATTATCAGGTTTATTTCATTAAACGAGCACATTTATTCTTTTGCTTTCTCTCCTTCCCGTAAACTTTGAAATAAAGTATCTGAGATCGTTTCAATGTATAAAAAAGTAACGATTTCTTTTTTGATATAAAGAAAGGTAAAAAAACTGTCCTGGATTTACCGAAGCAGTTTTCTTTTCATTTCTGAATTTATTTTTTTCTGAGTTCAAGAATCTTTGCCTGTATAGCCTTCTGATTCTCGGTATCCCCTATACTCGAATAGATTTGACGCAAGGAATTTAATGTATTCAGGTCATTTGGTTGAAGTTCATCTGCTTTTTTCAGGTAAGGCAGTGCAAGTTTGTAAAAGCTATTTGCTTCACTCACCAGCTTGTCATATGCGTCTTTTTGCTCTAATGGAAGTCCGTTTGCTTTTAGAGCAAGTGGTACTGCAGAATTAAAGTATAAGGATGCGATATTGAGCTCAACATCATAGAAATCAGGTTTCAGTTTTATGGCTTTAAGATAAGCTGCTTCCGATTTTTTATAAGCATCATTCCTTTGTGGTGAAGATTGAAGAGTATCTTCATAGATCTTTTGGTAATTTATTCCGATAGCGTTGAATACAAGGTAGTTAGTGCTATCCTTTTGAGCTGCTATAGTTAAAGTGTACAATGCCTTAGGTACATCATTAAAATAGATGTAGACATTCGATTCCGACAACGTCATTTGCAAGTTATTTGGGTACAATTTCTTACCTGCCCTGATAACTTTTAAAGCATTAGCTGAGTCTTTTTCTAATCTGTAAATGTCTGCTAATGAGGCATAAATAGCAATTGACCTTGCATTTCCCTTTAAGAGCTCAATATAGTATTGCTTTTGTTTCGCCTTTTCTCCTGCAAGAGCGGCGTTTACTGCTGCATAAAACAAGGAAACAGTATCTGATACTTTTGCAATGGATAAAACATTGGCCGCATTCTCAAAATCTATCATTGCTTCTTTATAAGATTTCTTATTATAGTTATCAACACCAGCATTGAAATAATTGTTATGCTGCCAGTTCAACTTAGTAAAGATATCTTCATAGTAATCTTTTTTGGGGTCGAATTCAATAGCTTTTTTATACGAGTCAAGTGCTTTTTGCAAAGGTTCCGGATCGAGGTTCTTGTATTTTTCATCTTTGGAATTTGCAATTTCAAGATAGATGTTTCCACGGATAAACCAAGCTTTTGGATCTTGAGTAGTGCTAGCATCCTGTATACATACATTAATGTTCTCCAGTGCTTTATCTAATTTTCCATCTTTAAGAAAGTTTGATGCAGTTTGCCGGACATTTTTTTGGGCAAAGGTCAGGGTAATGGAAAATACCAGAACCAGGACAAAAAGAATTTTTTTCATATTAAACCCATTTAGTAAAAGTATCGATATATTAATTAAGTAAGCAAAAATAGATAATTTCTTATTTCCTATGTAAACCGGTAAAATTATTTTTTTGTTTCCTCATCTTGTGCATCATGAACTGGTTCTTCTCCATTATCTTCAGATAAGGTTTCTCCATTGCCATCTTCCAACGCTTTTCCTTCTTCCTCAACGTCCACTTTTGTCACGGCGGCAATAGCATCTCCTTCATTAATCTTTATCAACCGAACTCCTTGAGTTGCCCGGCCCATTATCCGTAGATTGCTCACGGCCATTCTAATTATGATACCTGACTTGTTGATAATCATCAGGTCGTCGTTATCAGTGACTTCTTTAATAGCGATGAGTGCTCCTGTTTTTTCTGTGATGTTAATGGTTTTTACCCCTTTTCCACCGCGGTTTGTCACTCGATAGTCGTTAATATCAGATCTTTTTCCATAACCATTTTCAGAGACCACAAGGATCTCCATTTTCTTATCTTTCGGTATGCAGACCATTCCCACCACTTCATCATCTGCATCTGAAATCTTAATTCCCCTTACACCAGCTGCATTCCGACCCATCGGGCGAACGGTTTTTTCATTGAACCGGATAGCTCTGCCGGATTTAAGTGCCATGACCACTTCATCTTCACCATTCGTTAGTTTGGCTTCCATAAGTTGATCGCCTTCATGGATTGTGATAGCATTTATTCCATTCGCACGCGGTCTTGAATAAGCTGCTAGGGTGGTTTTCTTTATGGTTCCTCTTTGGGTGGCAAGGATAATAAAGTTACTTGCAGCGTATTCTTCGTCTTTAAGATCTTTTACATTGATATAGGCCCTTACTTTATCATCTGGCTCAATGCTGATGATGTTTTGAATTGCACGTCCCTTCGAGACTTTAGTACCTTCAGGAATTTCATATGCACGCATCCAAAAACATTTACCCTTTTCGGTAAAGAAGAGCAAATAATTGTGATTGGTCGCCACAAAGAGATGTTCAAGAAAATCTTCATCCCTGACTTCACTTCCCTTCATTCCCTTACCTCCCCTGTTCTGAACACGGTACTCGCTTAATGGAGTACGTTTGATATAGCCCAGATGTGAAATCGTGATCACGACATTTTCATCAGCAATAGTATCTTCTATCTTGAAATCGCTGGCATCGTATATGATTTTTGTCCTTCGTTCATCCCCGTATTTCTCTTTGATCTCCAATAATTCATCCTTTATAATCTTCATTCGTAATAATTCGTCTGAGAGGATATCCTTCAGGGAGGCAATAAGTTTAATAAGGTCTTCATATTCTGCCTTTATCTTTTCCCTTTCAAGTCCAGTAAGACGTTGAAGCCTGAGGTCGAGAATTGCCTTTGATTGAATCTCGCTCAGGTTAAAGGTCGTCACCAGTGATGATTTAGCTTCTTCAGGAGTTTTCGATGCACGTATCAGGTTTATTACTGCATCCAGGTTATCCAATGCAATCAACAAACCTTCAAGAATGTGTGCTTTTTTCTCAGCTTCTGCGAGTTCAAATTTTGTACGCCGGATGACAACGATATGCCGGTGTTCAACATAATAGCGGATAATATCCTTAAGATTCAGCGTTTGCGGGCGTCCTTTGACGAGTGCAATGTTATTTACGTTAAAGGAATTCTGAAGCTGTGTATATTGATAGAGTTTATTCAGGACCACATTTGTGATTGCATCCTTTCTGATCTCATAAACAATGCGAACCCCGTACCTGTCAGATTCATCACGTATCTCTGTGATCCCGTCAATTTTTTTATCATTGACAAGTTCAGTTGTCTTTTTGATCATTTCAGATTTGTTGACCTGATACGGAATGGATGTCACAATAATCACTTCCCTGCCATGTTCGTCGGGTTCAATGATAGCTTCTCCCCTTAAGATGATTCTTCCCCGGCCAGTCTCGAAAGCATCTTTTACTCCGCCGTATCCATAAATAACACCGCCTGTCGGAAAATCAGGCGCTGTTATGAACTGCATAAGTTCAGAGATTGTGATATTGTTATTGTCAATATATGCAATGATCCCATCAACAACTTCCTTCAAGTTATGAGGAGCCATATTTGTTGCCATCCCTACAGCAATACCCGATGCTCCATTGAGAAGCAGTTGTGGGATCCTGGCCGGCATAACAGTTGGTTCTTCCAGTGTATCATCGAAATTCAGTCGAAAATCGACCGTATCTTTCTCGATATCAGCTACCATTTCTTCGGCAATTTTTTGCAAACGCGCTTCCGTATAACGCATTGCAGCAGGGTTATCACCATCCATTGATCCGAAATTTCCCTGGCCATCAACCAGCGGATAACGTAACGACCATTCCTGTGCCATTCGTGCCATTGCATCATAAACGGAAGTATCACCATGAGGATGATATTTACCGAGTACTTCACCAACGATCCTTGCAGACTTCTTATATGAACGACTCGATGAAACACCCAATCCGTACATTCCATATAGAACCCTTCTGTGAACGGGTTTTAATCCATCGCGGACATCCGGCAAAGCTCTTGCCACGATCACAGACATGGAATAATCAATATATGCAGACCTCATCTGGTTCTCGATGTTCACCGACACTATTCTTTCTCCTTCAGCCATTGTATTCACATTCGTTAATCATCTAACTATCAAATAAATAAAAATATAAATTTTAACGTACGAAATTAGAAAAAATTTCAGTAATAACCTACTATTTGGGGGGATAATTTTGTGGTGTTACGAACACGAAAATGTTAATAAATATTGATCTTTCATTGTACTTTTGCAGGTTTCGATTGTACTTTTGATTTTTCCTTCTTTTCAGGGAATTAAAAAATATGGCATTGTTTTTGATTATCACATAGATTCAATAAAAAGAATTCTGGGTCATCGCAATAATGCGTACCTGAGTTAATCAATTTAAAATGAATAAAATAACATATTTTGTTGTTAAAATTGTGAAATGGGAAATAACCTCGGAAAGCCTTGTGTGTTATGGGTTATTCTCATTTCACAATTAACAAAAAAAAATCATTTTCAAAGCGATTTTTAGAACCATATTTATAATGCTTATAATCAATCTGTTGAAATAGCCAGGTACGCATCTTTGAGAAGAACCAGAATTCTTAATAGTTATATACTTAAGACTATAAAATAAAATGGAAGCAAAATTCTCTCAAAGAGTCAAAGATGTCCTGATCTTCAGCCGTGAAGAAGCAGTAAGGCTTGGGAACGATTACATCGGCCTTGAGCATTTACTGCTTGGTATCATCCGTGAAGGAGAAGGACTTGCCATAAAGATCCTTAATACACTTGGTGTTGATCTTAATGAAGTGCGACGCAAAATAGAATCTGCAGTCGCAAGTAATAAAGAAAAACCGGTTAATCCGGATAACCTGCCATTGATCAAGCAATCAGAAAGGGCATTGAAGATTACTTACCTCGAAGCAAAATGGTTTAATAGTGAGTTGATCGGAACAGAACATCTTCTTTTGGCCATCCTGAAAGATGAAAATAATCTGGTTACCAAATTGTTAACTGGAAAGAATGTGACCTATGATATTGTAAAAGAAGAAATCCGATCCATTATTTCAAATAATTCAGAAGATCTCCCTGCACAACCATTGGATATTTTGCCGAAAGATGATGATGATGAAGATCCAGAAGAAGGGGGAAAAAGTTTTGGTGCAACATCCAAAAAGGGCTCTGATTCCAAATCGAAAACCCCGGTACTGGATAACTTTGGCCGGGATATTACAAAAGCTGCAGAAGAAGGACGGTTAGATCCTATTGTTGGTCGCCAGAAAGAACTTGAACGTATCGCCCAGATATTAAGCCGCAGAAAGAAGAATAACCCGATCCTCATTGGCGAACCGGGAGTTGGTAAATCAGCTATTGCTGAAGGATTGGCTCTGCGGATTACCCAACGAAAAGTATCCAGGGCTCTTTTCAATAAAAGGATTGTTTCGCTTGACCTGGCATCACTGGTTGCAGGAACAAAATACCGGGGACAGTTTGAAGAGAGGATGAAAGCCGTTCTGAATGAACTCGAAAAGAACCCGAATATCATCCTATTCATTGATGAAGTTCATACAATTGTCGGTGCAGGAAATGCATCGGGATCACTTGATGCCTCGAATATGTTCAAACCAGCACTTGCCACGGGGTGAAATCCAATGTATCGGCGCTACAACACTTGATGAATACCGTCAATATATTGAAAAGGACGGTGCATTGGAAAGAAGATTTCAGAAAGTACTTGTTGATCCGACAACAGCTGAAGAAACCATAGAAATTCTAAATAATATCAAGGAAAAATATGAAGACCATCATCTTGTCAGATATACTGATGATGCTATTAAAGCCTGTGTTAAGCTTGACCAACCGATATATCTCCGACCGTTATCTTCCTGATAAGGCCATCGATGCCTTGGATGAAGCAGGTGCCCGGGTTCATATTTCCAATATTCATGTTCCTGCGGAGATAATCAACTATTGAAAACCAGATTGAAGAAACCCGAAAGAAAAAAATGCAGGCTATAAACAGCCAGAAATTTGAAGAAGCGGCTGATCACCGTGATATGGAAAGAAAGCTGCAAGATGACCTGGAAAGGAAAAGCGTAAATGGGAAGAGCAAGCCCAGATCAACCGTGAAACTGGTAGGAGAGGAAAATGTGGCAGAGGTGGTTGCCATGATGACAGGTATTCCTGTTCAGCGTATTGCAAAAAATGAAAGCGACCGGCTGATGAATATGGAAGCGGAACTGGAAAGTTCAGTCATCGGTCAGGAAGATGCAATCAAGAAAGTTGTACAAATCGATCCGCAGAAATCGTGCAGGATTAAAGGATCCGAATAAACCGATAGGATCATTCATATTTCTTGGACCAACAGGTGTCGGTAAGACTCATCTTGCTAAAATCCTGGCAAAATATCTTTTCGATACTGAAGATGCATTAGTCAGGATCGACATGAGCGAATATATGGAGAAGTTTGCCGTTTCAAGGCTTATCGGCGCTCCTCCGGGATATGTGGGATATGAGGAAGGTGGCCAGCTTACTGAAAAGGTCGACGCCGCCCCTATTCTATCGTTCTTCTTGATGAGATTGAAAAAGCACATCCTGATGTTTTTCACCTTTTACTCCAGGTCCTTGATGATGGTTTGCTGACAGATAGTTTTGGACGCAGGGTGGATTTTAAGAATTCAATTGTGATCATGACCTCCAATATCGGATCACGTCAATTGAAAGACTTTGGCCAGGGAGTGGGATTTGCAACAGCAGCTAAACAGGCAGCAAGTTCTGATTATGCAAGCAGTGTGATCGAAAATGCACTAAAGAAAACATTTGCTCCGGAATTTCTTAACCGGATCGACGATGTAGTAATATTTAATTCGCTCGAAAGGGAAGATATTCATAAGATCATTGATATTGAGCTTTCTCAACTGTATGACCGTATCAAGGCAATGGGATATAAGATGGTTGTGACAGAGAAAGCAAAAGATTTTATCTGCGACAAAGGATGGGATGCTCAGTTTGGTGCAAGACCTCTTAAAAGGGCTATTCAGAAGTATATTGAAGATGCGCTTGCAGAAGAAATCATCAAAACCAAACTGGTTACAGATGATATCATACATATTGATTTTGATGAAGATTCAACATCTATTAAGATCTTTGTCACGAAACCAGAGTCTGCCTCAAAAGAGATGGTAAAGTCAAAATAATTTTCACGTGACAAAAAAAGAGGTCTTCTGAAAACGAGACCTCTTTTTTTTAAAGATGAAAGGAGTTAAAACTTGTACATATTATCCCCTATCAATTTGTCAGCAATAATTCTTCTGGCATCTTTGATATTAGCATATTCAGTTGCTGTCAGAATATCCAGTGCCTTTTTAAGTTTGCATGCAAGTTCGGGGACTGCGAATGAATGAACTGCGTCAAATGCTGCTTTCCGGATCTTATGAGCTGCATCATAGATGTTCACATCCAGAATTGCCTTAAATACAGCTATTTCTTTCTTCATACTTTCAAGCTTCTGTACTCTTAGTAATGTTGATTCTGAAACATAGGTTTCCATGATCATATCTGAAATATTATTAATCACTTCCTGTTCCTGGATTAGAGTTTTTCCATATTGGGACGATGCCCCATGGATCGTTAATAATATCGCCTTCTTGAAATTCTTTATTGCCCTTTCTTTTTCCTGAAAATAGGTCTCGCTTTCTGTTTTCCCATCTGTAATCTCATTCATGTTTTCGTAAAGAACTGCTGCTTTACCGAATAAATCAAAATCACCTTTCATGGCTCTTTTCATTGCAGTATCGACAACGAGTAGCCGGTTAATTTCATTGGTACCTTCAAATATCCTGTTGATTCTTGAATCTCGATATCCCCTTTCAACAGGCATTTCTGCTGAATACCCCATCCCTCCATAGATCTGTACGGCTTCATCAACCACATAATCCAAAGCTTCCGAACCATAGACCTTCAGAATAGCTGCTTCTACAGCGTAATGACTGATAGCTTCTATCGTTGCTCTTCCTTTATCCTGGCCCTCGATTTTATTTTTCAGAATCAATTCGTCAATATCCTTGCTGACCCTGAACATTGCTGATTCGCATGCAAAGGTTTTGATCACTTGTTCGGCAAGTTTATACTTGATTGAACCGAAAGTCGAGATGAATACGCCAAATTGTTTTCGTTCGTTGGCATATTTTACAGAATCGTTAATGGCTTTTTTTGAGGCGCCTATTACATTTGCACCCAGTTTTATCCTTCCCATATGAAGAATACTCAGTGCTATCCTGAATCCTTGTCCCCTGTCGCCAACCAGGTTTTCTACCGGAACTTTAACATCATTGTAAAAAATCTGGGCTGTTGACGATCCTTTGATACCCATCTTATGTTCATCAGGATTTACAACGACCCCCGGCGAATCCCTTTCTACAATGAAGCAGCTTAATACCCTGTCCTTGTCAATCTTTGCAAAGACAGTCTGTATATCGGCAAAACCGGCATTGGTGATCCACATCTTCTGACCATCCAAAATATAATATTTGCCATCATCTGAGAGGTGCGCATTGGTTTTTCCTGAATTGGCATCGCTGCCTGCACCGGGTTCGGTAAGACAATAGGCCCCAAGATATTCACCGGTTGCCAGCCGTGTAACATATTTCTGACGCTGTTCTTCATTCCCATAATACATAATTGGCAAAGTACCAATACCGGTATGGGCCATGAATGCCACAGAAAAAGAATAACCTGCACCGATTGTCTCAGCAACCAGCATTTGGGTAATGAATGACTGTCCAAATCCACCGTATTCTTCCGGCAATGCAATACCCATCAATCCCAATTCCCCGGCTTTCTTTAAAATGCTCTTCATGAGTTGGATATCCGGTGCATCGGTCTTTTCGACATTAGGGTATACTTCTGTTTCAAGAAAATCCTTGCATGTTTGTGCAATCATTAATTGCTCTTCATTGAATTCTTCAGGGATAAATATATCATGAAAACTTATTTCATCTACAAGAAATTCTCCGCTTTTTAAGGTTCTTCCATTTTCCATTTTCAAGTTGTTTATTTAGGGTTTGGGAGTGAAGAGTTATAAAAAAATAAATTGTTTTATTGTTGTTAAAGATTCAATGAAATTGCGATTATCTCTGCGATATCCAGATTTTTAACCGTATCAGCCTTATCCTTGTACTTTAAGCCGTCTGTCAGCATTGTCATGCAAAAAGGACAAGCTGAAGCTATCACCTCTGCTCCCGTGTCCAATGCCTCCTCAGTACGTTCCATATATACCTCCTTATTTCCTTTTTCGGCTTCTTTGAACATTTGTCCGCCGCCTGCACCGCAACAAAGAGCGAAACTCTTATGGCGATCCATCTCTACGAAATCATGAGTCATCTTTTTTAAGATTGATCTCGGTTCATCGTAGATCCCATTCCCCCTGCCAAGATAACAAGGATCATGGTAAGTTACTTTTACTTTAGTAAAAATAGACTGATCTATTTTGAGGTTACCATTATGGATATTGGTTTCTATAAACTGTAAATAGTTGGTCACTTCATAGTTACCTCCGAGGTCGGGATATTCATTTTTCAAAATATTATAGCAATGTGGACAAATTGTGATTATTTTCTGAACATTATAGGATTTAAATAATCCTATATTCCTCATTGCCTGCATTTGATAAAGCATTTCATTTCCAGCCCGCCTGGCAGGATCCCCTGTACAGGATTCTTCTTTACCCAATACCGCATAATCGGTTCCAAGATATGCAAGGATCTTTGCAAATGCCCGTACCACTTTTTTATACCTATCATCATATGCACCGGCACAGCCAACCCAAAATAAATAGTCTGGTTTCTTACCACGAGCAAACAATTCCGCCATTACAGGTACATTAAGTTTACGAGTTTCCATTTGGCACTGTATAATATTAATTTGTCTTGATCTCTAAGTCTTTTGCCCATAAAAGCCGGTTTTCAGGCGAATACTGCCAGGGAGCGCCATTGTTTTCAATATTGCTGAAAGCGGATTTAAGTAATCCGGGAACAGAACCTTCTTCCATGACAAGGTACCGTCGCATATCCACAATAAATATAGGATGATTGATGGTGATAGGACATTCCCGTGCACAAGCATTGCAAGTTGTGCATGCCCAAATTTCTTCTTCGGTTATATAATCCCTGATAAGGGATTTATGATCATTGTAAGTTTTACCGATTTTTACAAGACCCGGCCCTTTCTCTTTCATACGGGCTCTGATATTCATGATGATTTTCCGAGGAGATAATTTTTTCCCTGTAATATTGGCTGGACAAACGGCTGTGCACCGTCCGCATTCCGTACATGCAAGGGAATCAAGGTAATTTTTCCATGAAATGTCTTCAGCATCTCTCACCCCGAAACGTTCTATTGGTGTAACTATTTCTGGGACAGAAAAAACCGCATTTGGATCTATCATCAACCTGACCTCGCGGGTTACATTATCCATATTTGGAATTTTGCCAAGCGGGTCAAGCCTTGATAAGAACACATTCGGAACAGACATAAATACATGGAAATGCTTGGAGTAGGGAAGATAATTGGCAAACACAAAGATCGTCAGAATATGCGACCACCAGAAAAATTCATGCCAAAAACTTAGTGTTGCTTCTTTTGTAAATGTGAAAATTCCCATGAGATGCCTGCTTACAGGATAAGTTCCGACAATATTTTCATGGCTTAACTTCTTGATCGCCAAATAGGATGTATTCATTCCTTGCAATGAGATCATAAGGAACAGGATCATTATCAAAGCGACATTTGCATCAATATGAGAAATGGGTTTCATCTCGGTACCTTCAAATCGTTTAACATGCAGGAATAATCGGCGCCCAAGGAAGATAATAATGGCAATGCCTATGATTATTGCAAAGATATCTCCCGAACCGGTCATAAAGTCATAAAACCCACCCAGTCTCTGAAAAAAGCGTTCAGTCCCGAAAAGACCGTCGATGACCATCTCTAAAGAACCAAAAAGGATGACGCAGAAACCCCAGAAAACAAATGCATGAAGAGGGCCAATCAAGGGTTTTCGAAGAATCCGGGTTTGTCCGAGGGCAACGACAAACATGATTTTGAACCGTTTCACTAAATTTCTTATCGGGAATGCTTTCTTCGTGAGCATAAAATACCGCATAATACGGATCGATGTATAAGCGAAAGCTCCCAGTGTGACAATTAAGAAAAAAGTAAAAATGTATTGTTTAACCATATTTAATCAGCTTGATCCTGAAGATCCACAAAAATATAACCTGTATAATTGACCTTGGTTATTTCATTTTCATTTCTTTCACTGCGGCAATAAGTCTAGGAAGAATCTTTGCAGCATCTCCGATGATTCCGTATCGGGCTGCTTCAAAAATCGGGGCATCTTTATCGGTGTTGATCGCAGCGATGCATTTTGAAGAACTGACGCCTGCAAGATGCTGTGTTGCGCCTGATATACCGATTGCAAGATAGAGGTTTGGTGCAATAATCTTACCTGTTTGTCCGGTGTGTTCATCATGAGGCCTCCAACCCTCATCAGAAACCGGTCGTGAACATGCAGTGGCAGCCCCGAGCAATTCCGCAAGTTCAACCAATGGTCCCCAGTTATCAGGTGATTTCATTCCACGTCCTCCAGAAATAACAACTTCGGCATCGGTCAAAAGTATCTTGCCCGTTTGTTTCTGGATCTCTTTGACCTTAGTTTTAACCAAACCAGATTCCAGGGTTACCGGTATGCGTAAAATCTCAGGATTACCTTGTTTTTCAATCAATTCAAATGAGTTCTGTGAAAGTGTAATAATTTTTTTCTCTGAACTAATCAAAATATCTGCAAATGCATTTCCTGAATAAACTTTTTTACAGATTATGAAGGGTTCTATACTTATTGGAAGTCCGCATACACCTGCGCCCAACCCGGCTTTCATGCGAACAGACAGGCGTGGGGCAATTGCCTTTCCGATAATATTATTTGAAAAGACGATCACAGATGCATTTTCTTTTTTTGCGATATCAGAAATGGTATTTACCCAAGCCTGGTTATCCAGAACATTCAATCCATCACCATTTACCTTTATGATCTTCGCAGCACCGTAATTTCCAAGTTTTTTTAACTCATCATCTGAAACTGTTCCAATTGTCAACGCGATGGCTGAAGTCTTAAGAATCTCAGCCAGTTTCGAAGTATATGAAACAAGTTCAAAGGAAAGTTTTTTAAATTTCCCATCCCAATTTTCTGTAAAAACTAAAACTGACATATCTTTTTTATTTGTTTATAAGATCAAATGACTTTTGCTTCATTTTGTAAAAATTCAATCAATTGTTCCGACTGTTCAGGGTCAATAAATTTGCAGGCTGTATGGGATTTGGGTAATTCATATTTCTTTAACTCGGTCATTGACTTGATTACAACAGGTTCTGCCACCTTTATTGGTTTTGTCCGGGCCATCATTATCCCTCTCATGGCAGCTATCCTTGGTTCTTTGGCAATACCTTTCTGAACAATTGCAACAAATGGTGAAGGAACAGTTAAAATTTCTTTTCCGCCATCTATATCCCGATGAATCACTACCTGGCTGTTTTCAATGTTCAGGAAAGAAACGGCCGAAACAGAGGGTATTCCAAGAAACTCAGAGAGCATCCCTCCTACTGTCGAACCATTGTAATCACTGGATTCTATTCCGCAAAGAATTATGTCGAAAAGATTACTTTTAATCACTTCTGCCAACTGGGCTGCAACAAAATAAGCATCTATGGGCTCTGCATTTACTCGAATAGCATCATCGGCTCCAATGGCCAAGGCTTTGCGGATCGTTGGTTCTGATCCAATCAGTCCCACATGTGCAATGGTCACCTGCTGGATATTATTTGCCGGATTATCTTTGAGCTCTAATGCCCGTGTAAGCGACAATTCATCCCAGGGGTTTATTACCCATTGAATCCCATTGGTATCAAGGCTAGTAAAATTATCGACAAACCTGACCCTTGTGGTCGTGTCGGGAACATTACTAATACAAACCAGTATTCTCATTGACATAGGTATTAGGAAAACATAGAAGAATTTTTATTCATTTCAGGGGTGCAAAGATAAAATAAAATTGAATTGGAAACCTTGAATCATGATTACTCATCAAGGGATTTGTTGTATTGTGTCATGGCTTTCAGGCTCATGGCCATGCTTGAAAACCCACCGTCATGGTAAATATTTTGCATCGTCACTTTCCGGCTGAGATCGGAAAAAAGAACAATAGAAAAATCGGCGCATTCTTCAGCTGTAGCGTTTCCTAATGGAGACATCCTATCAGTGAAATCCACCAAACCATCCATTCCTTTAATGGCACTTCCGGCCGTTGTTTTTGTTGGCGATTGAGATATTGTATTAATACGAACATTCTTTTCTCTGCCATAAATATAGCCGAAACTGCGTGCGATGGATTCGAGCAGTGACTTTGCATCGGCCATATCATTGTAACCTACCAAGGTTCGCTGGGCTGCAATATATGTTAGTGCCAAGATGGATCCCCATTCGTTGATAGCATCCATCTTTTTGGCAACCTGTAACATCTTATGAAACGACAACGCTGAAACATCGATCGTTTTCATGAAATAATCGTAATTAATGTCATCATAGTCCCGCGACTTTCTTACATTCATAGACATGCCTATAGAATGGAGAACAAAATCAATCTTACCACCAAAAATTTCCATGGTACGCCGGAAAACGTGCTCAAGATCGCTGACATTAGTGGCATCCGCAGGAATAATTTCGGTATGGCATTTTTCAGACAACACATTGATCTCACCGAAGCGCAAGGCGGCAGGAGTATTAGATAAGGTAAAAACAGCGCCCTGTTCATAGGCTTTCTCTGCAATCTTCCACGCAATGGATTTATTATCCAATGCACCGAAAATGATTCCTTTTTTATTATTTAATAATTGACAAGCCATACTCTTAACAATTATAAAAAGATCACTTTCCCATCAGTTCCTTGGCAGTTTCCATGGCTGCTTCTGTAACGTTTTCATTACTCAGCAATTTAGCAATCTCATGAACCCTTTCTTTTGAATCCAATTTTTTTAACCTTGTCCTTGCAGTATTACTTTCGTTCGATTTGAAAACCCAATAATGCGACTGTCCTTTTCCAGCTATCTGAGGTAAGTGTGTAATCGCAATCACCTGCATAGATGAACCCATCTTTCTCAGGATATCACCGACCTTACTAGCCACTTCACCTGAAACTCCTATATCGATCTCATCGAAAATAATTGTAGGAAGAAGGTTTTTTTGTGAAATAAGCGATTTTATAGTCAGCATGAGTCGTGACAATTCTCCTCCGGATGCAATCCTGGAAATCTCATTTAGACCAATCCCTTTATTGGCACTGAACAGGAACCGCACTGTATCTATGCCGTCGTGAGTCACATCTTCCAGGCGAATCAATTCAATTTTTATCCGTGCATCCTGCATTCCAAGCTTTATAAGGGTTTGCCTGATTTTTTCCTCGAGTTCAGGAATTACTTTTCTTCGATTCCCAGAAAGTTTCCCTGCTTCATGGAAAAGATGTTCCCTCATCTGCCCTAATTCTTTATTCATAACCAGGATCTTCTCTTCTAAGGATGTTACTTCCATTAGTTTTCCGCTTATCTGATTCTTCACTGCAAGCAATCCTTTGATATCAGGCCTATTGTGTTTCTTTTCAAGTCTATTTATCAGGTCAAGACGGGCCGTGAGATTATCGATCTCTGCTGGATCAAAATCAATGTCTTGTTCAATTTTCTCCATACTACCGGCAATATCCCTTAAGTCGATTTGGTTGCTTTGAAGCCGGTCGCAGATCTCTTTAAGCGATGAATGAAAACGGGAAAGGTTATTCGTGATGTTTGTTATCCCCGAAAGCCGGTCAGCAATGTTTTGCTCTCCAAGTGAAAGGACATCAAGCGCCTGTAATAATCCGGTTTTGATCTCTTCGGCATGAGAAAGGATTTCCAGGCGTTGTTCAGATGATTCCTGCTCTCCGTCTGTTAATTTTGCTCCTTCAAGCTCATCTTGGAGAAACTGATAATAATCTTTATCTTTCCTGGCAAAAGATTCCCTTCTTACAAGCTCTTCGACTTCCTTATTAAGTTGAACAAAATGGGTAAAATGGTCATGATATTGTTGAATGATTTGAATATTATCAGAATAGTTATCCAGCACTGCCAGTTGAAAATCAGCATTATTCAGAGTGACCACTGAAAATTGAGAATGGATATTGACCAGGTGGTCTCCAAGCTCTTTCATAAGTGCAAGATTGATAGGAGTATCGTTGATAAATGCCCTGGATTTACCATTTGGCATTATTTCCCTTCGAAGGATTGCGGAGTCATCATAATCGAGTTCGTGTTCCCTGAAAAAGTCCTCAAGACAATAACCCTTAATTGCGAAGGTGCCTTCAACAATACATTTCCTTGATCTATCCAGCAGAACAGAGACATCTCCACGGCTGCCAAGGATCAAGGATA
Source organism: uncultured Bacteroidales bacterium (assembly GCA_963785325.1). GTDB lineage: Bacteria > Bacteroidota > Bacteroidia > Bacteroidales > FEN-979 > FEN-979. The sequence goes on from CAWAVC010000048.1 coordinate 18,069, forward strand.
AAGCACCAAGAAGAATTGATTTTCCAGCGCCAGTTTCTCCTGTAATGACAGAAAAGCCCTCTGAGAAATCTATCTCAAGATGATCTATCAAAGCATAATTTTCTATCACTAGTTTTGACAGCATATACTTTCTCTTAACATGAGTCTTTCACAAAAATAAGATAAAAGGATCACTTTCCGTTTAAAATAGTCTGATACTTTGAACCATTTGCCGGATCAATTTCTTTCAGGATGTTGACAACATTTGTTTTCTCAATTGGAGGAACCCGGTCATCTGAATAGATGTTGATAAATTCATCCCGTTTAGCATCCATGATGAGTTGAAGAGCAAAAAGTCCGGGCTGTGCATTGTAAATTGTTTTCAACAAATCGAAGCTTTCCGTCACCTCATTTCTTCCCTGATCAGGTTTTTCGTACATTTGGTCAAGGCCGAGCCGGTGAAAGCGATAAGAAAAATTGCGAAGTTCGCTATAGGCAGGATTTAGACAGTTTTCCACCAACCAGAACCTGTTCTTTGTACTTTCAAATCCTTTCCAGCCGGTTTCCTGGGAGTTTTGTGCAGTATTCACAATTGATTGCGCTTTATCAAAGAAGGCTCCTCCCCCATTTAAGGAAAAAGAATCGAAATACAGACCCAGAAAAACATTGGCATAATAAGCCAATACTGATGTAAGGTTAGAAGTGAATGTACCTTCAGCATAGTCAAGCGGTTGGAATTCAACGTAATGAAACTGGAAATCTTTATCAATCCAATTCAGGAGAACGGAATTGTAAGCTGAATTATAGATGGGGCGGCGCAGAACGAGATTTATCGTTCCTTTAAAATCATCCGTACCCATTCTATCGGTGACGGTTATGAGGATTGTACATTCAATCCGCTCTTCCATCCTGAAATAATAGTTCGACCATTTGCGGTTGTTCATGAACTCATAAATGGCGCTTTGAAGTGTTTCGAAGACCTTTTTATCCGTACCTGAAATTTGTGGGGCTGTAACCGATGCCTGGCAATTTAATTCCTGGCTGAAGGAATTAATAGAAACAAGGAAAATTGCAGACAGAATAAGGATCTTCTTCATTTCTTTTTTAATTAAACCTTTTTCGGGTTTACTATTAATTTTTTAATTACATCCAGTATATCATTGGCTACTGCTTTCTTATCTTTTAGTTCACCGTTCAGAAGCATTCCCTTTTTGCCAAGTATAATGACCTTATTGGTTTTCACCTCAAAACCTGTATCTTTAATGTCTAATGAATTTAAGATAATTAAATCAAGATTCTTTTGATCAAGTTTCTTTCTTGCATTTTGAATTCCGTCACCGGATTCGAGTGCAAAGCCGACCAACAGTTGATTCTTTTTTTTCATTTTTCCAAGTTCTTCAAGGATGTCCTTGGTTTTCTTAAGGTCAAGAGAAACCATATTCTCTTTCTTTTTAAGTTTTACCCTGGATACTTCAGCAGGAGTATAATCTGCCACAGCTGCGGCCATGATAACAATATCAGCAGAGGGGAAATTGGTCATACATGCCTGATACATTTCTGCTGCAGAGACCACTTTTTTATGATGAATTTCCGGATTTGAGGGTACTAAATGGGAAGGCCCGCTTATAAGCGTAACTTTTGCACCCCTGTTGAATGCTTCTTCGGCGACGGAAAGCCCCATTAACCCTGAGGAATGATTTCCGATATACCTTACTGGATCGATAGCTTCATAAGTTGGTCCAGCTGTTACAAGGATTGTCTTCCCGGAAAAATCCTGTTTTCTTTCAAAAAAAGAATTCAGGTTTGATAGAATATTTTCTGGTTCTTCCATCCTGCCAGGCCCGGAAAGGCCACTAGCCAATTCACCAATCTGTGGTTCGATAACCGTATTACCAAATGAACGAAGAATATTGATATTTTTTTGTGTGGAAGGATGTTGGTACATGTCGAGGTCCATTGCAGGAGCAATGAAAACCGGGCATTTCGCTGAAAGGTAGGCAGTAACCAGAAAATTATCCGCTATGCCATTGGCCATCTTCCCAAGGGTGTTTGCTGTAACAGGAGCAAAGACCATCGCATCAGCCCATGAACCGAGTTCAACATGGTTATTCCATTCACCCGTTGACTCTTTGAAAGGCTCAATAATTACATTAGAACGTGAAAGTGTTGATAAAGTCAGCGGTGTGACAAAATTAGCAGCGGAACGGGTCATGATCACACGAACCATTGCTTCTTCCCTGATCAATAAACGTATAAGAAAAGGAATTTTATAGGCCGCAATGCTTCCGGTAATACCGATAACGATTTTTTTCCCTTTTAGCATGCAGTGAAACTTAAAGATTAAAAGTCGTCTTGATGTTCTTTATGAGGATTCCTGAAAAACACTTCTCCGTTCAGGTATTCATGAATGGCAATCAGGGTAGGCTTTGGAAGGTGTTCGTAATATTTGGCAATTTCTATCTGTTCCCTGTTTTCAAAAATCTCTTCAAGGTTATCCGTAGAAGTGGTGAATTCAGAAATTTTCTGTTTCAATTCTTCCTTCATTTCAAGAGATATCTGGTTTGCCCTCTTTGAAATAATGGAAACCGTCTCATAAATATTATTGGTTCCTTTCGTAAAATCTTCAATATTTCTTGTAATTGCAATGGTTTCTGTCTTTACCTTTTTATAATCCATCGTGCTATTTTTTATTAATATTTGGGGTTTTCTTCTGATATTTTAGTGCCAACAGGTCAAGATCTTTCTGGGATTTTTCTTTCATTGATTTTGCTTCAGCTAAATACTGACTGGAAGGATATAAAGTTACGAAGTCATTATAGGCTGTAAATGCTCTCTGAAGCCTTTCTGCTTTCCTCGGATCAATACTTTGTATACCATATTTGAAGTAGCATTTGAAGATAAGAAACATGATTTCTTCTTTCCTCTGGGTTTCAGGATAATCTTTCAGTATGTTGTTGAAAGATGTGATAGCAGCGATATAGTCTTCCATCCTATAATATAACTGGGCGATTTTGTAATCTTTTTTTTCCAATTTTTCCCTCATCTTATCGATGAGGTCGTTACATTCAGGAACACGTTTGCTATCAGGATAAGTATTAATAAAAGCCTGTAACTCCTTTATGGCATCGTGAGTTGTCGTCTGATCAAGGCTGTATTCAGGCGAATTCATACAATTACAGTAAGCGCTCATGAAGGTGCATTCCTCTGCTTCGCGAGTGTTCGGAAAATTCGAACTAAACCGTTTAAAATAATAAGCAGCCATCGTATAATCCTTCGAATAATAATAGCAGTAAGCCTGATTATAATAAATTTTCTGTGCCTTTTCCGTCGCACGCATTACACCCATCAGTTGATCAAAAAGCTGCAATGCCCTTGAATAATCCTTTTCACTGTATAATTGCAAAGCCGTTGTATATTTTTTTTCAGTGTCATCACTTTTCAGTAATTTCGAAAATTTACATGAAGGAGATAGGAAAACCAACAAAGACAAGCAAAAGAAGAGAAAACTCTTTTTCATGATGCAAAATTACAATTTTTCTCGTAAAATTAACAATATTTTTTTGCAGGTTCATAACGAAAATACAGAAAGATATTCAATGAGTTCTCGGTATTTTTGTTTATCAGATAACGGAATCTTGAAATGATTAGTATACTTTGCAATAATGTTAACGAATCATGAAAACATAAAATTTGTTAATCTATCCTAAAGAAGTAATTTTGTCCAGTGTTTTTTTGGAAATTAATTTTCCGGCATTGCAAAAAGAAGAGATGTTTTCCTATACAGGGAATGATTATCATTTCAGAGAAATTACTGCCAATAATGTTATCGTTTAACTCATAAAAACAAATTCAAGTGGATATTTTTGAAAAAGTTATCTCAAACAAGGGGCCTCTGGGGCAATATTCAGACCAAGGTCATGGATATTATTATTTCCCAAAACTAGAAGGCGAAATCTCAAATAAAATGATCTTCAAAGGGAAAGAATGCATTGTGTGGAGTCTGAATAACTATCTGGGACTTGCCAACCACCCGGAAGTCAGAGAAGCTGATGCCAAAGCCGCTTCAGAATGGGGGATGGGATATCCAATGGGTGCAAGAATGATGTCAGGACAAACGGATTATCATATCGAACTGGAACACCAATTGGCTGAATTTGAAGGAAAGGAATCAGCATACCTCTTGAATTTTGGATATATGGGTATGACCTCTATCATTGATTCTCTCCTCGATCGTCATGATGTTGTTGTTTACGATTCAGAATCCCATGCCTGCATCATCGACGGCTTACGTTTGCATATCGGGAAACGTTTTGTGTACCCTCACAATGATATGGTAAGCTTTCAAAAGCAGTTGGAAAGAGCAAAAAAACTTACCGATGAAACTAGTGGTGGAATTCTTGTAATTACTGAAGGTGTTTATGGTATGGCGGGTGACCTTGGTGACCTTAAAGGAATTCTTGAATTAAAAGATCAATTTAACTTCCGCCTCCTTATTGATGATGCTCATGGTTTTGGAACCATGGGCCCTTCTGGCAAAGGTACCAGCGAACATCAACAGGTTATGGATAAGGTTGATCTTTATTTCGGTACATTTGCAAAAGCCATGGCAGGCATCGGAGCTTTTGTCGCCAGTGATAAACTGATCATCAAATCTCTTGCATATAAAATGCGTTCACAGATTTACGCAAAATCTCTTCCAATGCCAATGGTTATCGGGGCTATGAAAAGGCTTGAGCTTATCAAAACCCAACCTGAGTTGAGAAAGAAACTATGGATCATAGTCAAAGCTTTACAATCGGGATTGAAAGAAAATGGCTTTGATATAGGCAATACTGCATCTCCAGTCACGCCGGTATTTATGAAGGGGGGAGTCGGTGAAGCCACTCAATTAGTACAAGACCTGAGAGAGCATTATGGTATTTTCTGTTCCATTGTTATTTACCCGGTTGTTCCCAAGGGAACCATCATGTTGCGCCTCATTCCTACGGCCATTCATACATTGGAAGATGTTGGATATACTATCGATATATTCAAGAAAATTAAACAACAACTGTTAGCGGGAAAATATTCAATAGGCGGTGTCCCTAATGTTGGTGATGCTTTTTGATATTCTTAAAATGTATGCTTAAAAAACCCGGTTCTGATAGTAGAATTTTATGGTTTTTCTACAAGACCTGGCGAAAAATCCATATTTTACTATCCCGGGTACATTTATCAACAAGACTCCAAAGAAGGAACGTCTGAAAATAGCTTCAGCTTTGCGGCTTAAGAAATCAAGAAGATTCCGAAGGAAACTTCGCCATATCTTATTTTATTTTCGCATTGAATCACTGAAAAGGTACAATAAGATAGTTGATGCAGAAATAAGAAGATTAAATGAACTTCCGGAAAGATCCCAACGGCTTTTAGGGAAACCCATTCCTAATGATATTACCCGAGCTTCAATAACAAGACCTTCATTCCGGGAACGAATTCTTCGATCGATCCGACTGGCAAAGTACATGATTAAAAAAGAAAAGCAGAAATGGCCTTCTCAAGATGTCTCTTCAAGCAAGAAAAATCCTAAGATTTATCGTAAGATCCGTTATCTTTATCATACAGGAAATCTCTTTACAATAAGATTCCGGCCATTTCTGGAATTCATGAACAGGAATTATTCCTTTTTGGGAAAGGGGAAATACTTGATTGTATTACTTAATTCTACATTTATTTTTCTCCTAGCCTATCTTTTTATATTCCTGATAAGAGAGAGTGCAATAGTAATTGCTGCGAGAAGTTTCAACATTAATGCAGTAATGAGGTATTACGATGTTGATTTCCTTATCCGTAGCAGGGATTGGACCGTAGATGCAGTTCAGGTCGTATTCAGTACAGGGCCGCTGATCACGTTTATGGTGTCGCTGATTGCAATTATTACATTTTCCCTTATAAGTAATGCAGTCTGGACTTTCCGGCTTTTTATCATGTGGACTTTCCTTTCATGCATTAACTCAATCATTTGGAGAAATGATCTTCGGTTCTTTACTAAATCAAGGATTTGGATGGGTCCTGGCATATCTCTTTATTGATGATACCACAAAGATGTTAATTGTGATCGGTACATTAATAATAATTGTAACTTGTGGGTTGTTTCTTTCAAGGTTTATGTTGCTTACAGGCAATATCTATTTTAATTTTATTAAAAAGGACAACCAGAGCCAATTTTTCATGTCACAAATCTTCCTTCCTTTCCTGATTGGAACTGGAATTATAACTCTTGTCAAGCAGCCCTTGTTGAATGGTTTTGAATTAGTTGTCGAAAGTTCAATGTTTTTGATACTTATTCCAGCTTTCGTTTATGCCCGTTTCTCTAATGATTTATTCTTTGATGAAGAACCAAGAAGAATTCATATCAAATGGGTCTGGATCTTAATATCTATTCTCTCATTTATCCTTTTCAGGATTTATTTCTGGAAAGGAGTCAGAATTTAAAAATTTGTGATAAATTGAGAAGAAAATCCTTCGCATGTATTTTACTTTATTGAATTACAATCTTATTTTCATAAATGGTCTTTCCACAATTCAATTTCAAAAGATAAATTCCTTTTTGATAGTGAGTCAGATCGAGTTTGGTAACTGGCCTCTCTCCTGCCCCATTCACCAATCCTGACTTTAGCAGTCTCCCAGTCATATCATATATTGAAAAAAGGGAAGTACTAGTTTCTGGTTCAGGAAGAAACAAGTGAATATTACCGTCGGATGGATTTGGATAAATAACGTTGATAGCATTTTCTGTTTCATTCTGAACCCCGAAATTATCAGGAACCATTTTTACATTCAGCCGTGTAGTTTCTCTGTTCATAACATTTACACCCTCGATGGTCTTGGGACGATATCCATTGCAGGTGAATGTAAGTGCCCAGTTGCCCTGTGCAATCGGCCTGTAATACCACCCGGTAGAAGCATTTGAATATTCCCATGAATTATCGGTATCATGCCCTGATATCATGATCATGGCATTGAGGGGAGCATCTGTAATGGAATCGGTGACCTGTCCATTAATTCCATAAGAGGCTTCTTCTATATAATTTAAAAACGATCGTTTATTGAAATTCCAATAACTAAGCAACGAATCAGTATACTGTATTTTAATATAAGACAGTTCAATTGTTACTTCACGACCATGATGAAAATAGGTTGTATAATCCTGCCGTCCTCCCTGGACTTGGTACCAGGCATAGCCATCGGTTATTCCATCATTACATTCGTTCATATAACCCGAATAGCTATGTAAGTGGACGGTATCGGCAAATTCATGGCTTACAAACTGGAACCAAGAATCATCTGCATGAAGTTTTGCCCATGTATCCCAAGGATAATTTACTACTTCATCTCCTGTATGAAAATTTGCAGACATTACAAAGTGATGAATAGAATCATAATGCATAAAAGCTTTGGTTTCTGATTGCCAGGGGATCCGTGAGGATGAGGGCCCGCTTCAGGATCCGGGAAATTACGGTTCAGATCAACTCCATTGGCATTATACCTCTGGGCACCATATACCGTATTGTTTCCACCGGCATAGGTACCGTCAGGATTGGCAAGCGGGTTGATATAGATCTGGCAATTATTCAAGAGGTTAGTTATCCTTGGAACAGATCCATAACCACTTAACAATGAATCTATCAGGTGTAACATCAGGATATACCCAACGGGTTCATCACCATGCATAGTCGAAGTGTATAAAAATTCCGGTTTAGCGCGGCTTATGTTGACACTGTCACTGAGCTTAACTGCAAGCAGAAGCCTGCCATCTGTGGAATAGCCAAATGTATCAAGTTTGCATATAGAAGGATAATCAGCCGCAAATTCCTGCATATAACTGACATATTGTCCGTAAGTTGGATAAAAATTCCAGATAATACCTGAAAATGGACCTTTCTGATTTCCTCCCATTTTGAGCTCTGATTCACTCAGCAACGTTCCGGGATGAGGCAATAAAGAATAGTTGTATCCAAGGTCAAGAAAATGATTAAATTCTTTCCTGTTAGCATAAGCATATACATCATTTCCTTTCACATTATCAATTGAAATTATCTTTGTCAGAACCTGGATTTCACTTCTGTCAAATATCTTAAATGAAAAATAGATCTCTTTATTTTTTGTGAATAAATCATCAATAATTTGCTGCTTATTCCTCTGGGCATGAGCTGTAGAAAACAAAAGGATAAATATGAATGTAATCAATGAAATATAATATATCTTCATTTTTTAATAATTTGGTCTATCTGTCTTTTAATGATTTTATAAACTTCTTTGTTCACAGGAACCAGAGGTAAACGAACAATTTCTTCACATAATTCCATGATATTCAATGCTGCTTTAATTCCACTGGGGCTGCCATCAAGGAAAAGTGCACTGATGAGTTCAATGAGTTCAAAGTGGATTTTACGGGCAGAAACGAAATCTCCTTTCAGACCATTTCTGACCATTTCTGAAAATTTTCCAGGTACAGCATTTGCAACCACAGAAATAACGCCATCAACGCCTGCTGCAAGCAACGGCAAAGTAATAGAATCATCACCAGAAATTACAAGAAAACCTTCCGGTCGATGCTTAAGTAGTTGGAAGATCTGGTCAAAATTCCCGGATGCTTCTTTGATCCCAATAATATTGTTGAAATCATGTGCCAGTTTTAGTGTTGTGTTAGCAGAAATATTGCTTGAAGTGCGGCCGGGAACCGTATATAGGATAATTGGGACAGGGCTGGCTTCAGAAACAATTTTAAAATGCTGATAAATACCTTCCTGAGATGGTCTGTTATAATAAGGACAAACAGACAGGATCGCGTCAATATCTTTAAAAGGCGTTCCATGAATTGAAAGTACAAGGTCAGATGTATTATTTCCCCCCATTCCAAGAACCAAGGGGACACGATGATCGATTCGTTCAACCGCGAATTCAATAAGAGTCTTTTTTTCGAGCTTTGAAAGTGTTGAGGATTCTCCCGTAGTTCCAAGCAAAACAATATATTCAACTCTATTGTTAATGATGTAGTTAAGAATTTTCTCAAAAGCAAGAAAATCTATGGCATTTGACTTTGTGAATGGGGTCACAATGGCTACTCCTGTTCCCCGTAATCTATTTTGCAATTTTTCTGTCATTGTTGATGATGGTTAAATAATGTGTGATTTGCCTGATAAATTCAGTAACCGAAGTAGTTGGATTGACATCAAGCATAAAGTCATAACATGAAATGCTGCTTTCAGAATAACGGCCAACCCGGCACATCGACATAGAAAGACCTGAAATGTATTTAAGAGGCATGCTGTCTTTCATATCCAGGGCAATAAGAAGGTCGAAATCTTTCTGAATGAAATCCATCAACTTTTGCTTAACTGGTCTGTAAAACCAATTAATATCTTTCATAGAAAAAAAATCGTAGGATAATTTGGGCAGGAAACGACTGATCAGATTTTTGTTTTCTACATATCCCAATGCCTTGACCTCTTTACGATCATGTTGCAATTGTGTTACAAATTCAGCAATTACGTCATAATCAGTAACATCGTCAAGATTATAAAGAATACCAACTTTCTTAGCATCCCCAAGGTTAGTAAGTTTGCGATCTCTGTTTGTTTTTTTCAAATCTTTCTGAAAATAATACGATCCAATTAACGATCTGAATTTCCTGAACATAAGGGATTATTTCAATACTTTTTTTAAACTGAACAAAGATAACGGTTCAGACAGACTTATATTTGATAATTTGTAATTTTTAATAACAGATGACTGTTAAAGTCAGATCCGGCATCAGCAGGTCATAAGAATGAGATTTTGACTTTCAATTATAAAAGGATTTACCATAGAATGTCAAAGTGAATAAAAAGTGGTGTACCTTTGTATAAATTAATAGGTTCATTGAAAACACTTTCCATTGGAGATGTAGGATCTCAATTCCAATAATTCAAGGCGGAATGGGTGTAGGAGTTTCATTGTCAGGACTGGCATCCGCCGTAGCGAATGAAGGAGGTGTAGGAGTTATTTCCAGCGCAGGACTTGGACTTCTTTACCGCGACTTTTCCACTAATTTTCTTGAGGCCAGCATTTTCGGATTACAAGAAGAGATCCGTCTCGCCCGCGAAAAAACCAAAGGTATAATAGGAGTCAATATCATGGTTGCCATGTCTAATTTTGTAGACATGGTTAAAACGTCCATTTCCGAAAAAGTCGATATCATTTTTTCCGGAGCTGGAATGCCGCTTGAGTTGCCATCGTTTCTGAAAAAAGACAGTACTACAAAACTGGTTCCGATCGTTTCATCGGCCAGAGCCGCAAAATTGATTTGTGAAAAATGGCATTCACATTACAATTATCTTCCGGATGCCATTGTTGTGGAAGGCCCAGAAGCAGGAGGACACCTTGGATTTAAAACTGAACAAATCAAAGATGCGAATTATGCATTGGAAAAGCTGATACCTGAAGTGGTTGAGGAAGTAAGTCATTTCGAAGAAAAATACAATCAGCAAATCCCCGTTATCGCTGCAGGCGGTATTTACACTGGCGAAGATATCTATAATATTATGAAACTCGGAGCCGCCGGCGTACAAATGGGGACTATTTTTGTTACAACAAACGAATGTGATGCCTCAAGTGATTTCAAGCAGACATACATCGACGCTAAAAAAGAAGATATCGGGATCATTAAGAGTCCGGTCGGTATGCCAGGACGCGCGATCTTCAATGATTTTCTCGAGAAAGTCAGACAAGGGAAAAAACAACCGTTAAAATGCCCCTTTAAATGCATTAAAACCTGCGATGTTACATCCAGTCCTTATTGTATCATCACTGCTCTGATCAATGCTGTAAAAGGTAATTTCAACAATGGTTATGCCTTCGCCGGCTCAAATGCGTTTAAAGCTACTTCTATAACCTCTGTAAAGGAAACATTTATTAAACTCATCAGAGAGTTTAAAGAGAAAAAGGGAGAGGAATAATTTCCTTTCGTAACTTTGCCATATTATTCATTCAATCATCTATTTCTGTGGATCTGACTTTTCTTGGAACGGGAACTTCACAAGGAATTCCTGTAATAGCCTGTGATTGCGATGTGTGTCAGTCGCCAGACCCCAGGGATAAGCGATTACGTTCTTCCGTTATGATTGAAACTGAAGGGAAACGCATTATCATAGACTGCGGCCCGGATTTTCGACAACAGATGTTACGGGAGCATATCCGGTCAATCGATGCTATTTTGATTACTCATGCCCATAAAGACCATATTGGAGGACTCGATGATGTAAGAGCATTCAATTATATTCTTCAACGACCTGCTGACGTATTTGCCTCACGTGAGGTTCAAAAGGCAATAAAAGGGGAATTCTCATATGCTTTTGGCGAGGATAAATATCCGGGAGTGCCTGAGATCAAACTCCATTTGATCGAAAATAAAATGTTTGATTTATCTGGTTTGGCAATCCTTCCGATAGAAGCACTTCATTTTAAAGATCACTTTGTTTTCGGATTCAGAATTGGTGATCTCACATACATTACTGATGCAGTCGATATTCCTGAAAAAGAGATTAAAAAAATTGAGGGATCAAAGCTAATAGTTATCAATGCTTTACGGAAAAGAAAACATTACTCTCATTTTAATCTGTATGAAGCAATTACGATTCTTGAAAAATTAAGACCCGAACAGGGATTTCTTACCCACATCAGCCACCAAATGGGTTGCTACGATGATGTGCAGAAAGAACTTCCTTCTTTTATCAAACAGGCATATGATGGATTGAAAGTCGAGATCTAAAGATTCTTTTTCCTTACCATTTTCAATGTCAGAAGATTCATTGGATCAGCATCAACTCCTTCGATATTGTTTTGAACGAACCTTAATATCTGGTCATAATACAGAACAGCCACAGGGGCATCATCCATAATAATCTTTTCCAACTTATGATAATACTCAAAACGAACAGAATCATTTGTGCATGCCATGGCTTTTTCAAAAATGATATCAAATTCTTTCCGGTAAAAGTGGGTATAATTCGGCCCTTGGGGAGAAAAATTTTTTCCGTAGAATAGGGAAAGGTAATTTTCTGCATCCGGATAGTCAGCGATCCAGGAAGCCCGGAAGAAAGGTAGTTTTGCCTGTGCCTTCATTTCTTTTAAAGCAGCAGGCGGAGAAATGTCAATCTTAATTTCGATGCCAATCTCTCCTGCTTTATATTGAATATATTTACAGATATCCAGGTAATCGGACGTGGTGGATAAGGTTATGGGAGATAAGCCAAGCCCGCCTGGATAACCGGCTTCACTAATCAATTTTCTGGCTTTTTCAGGATCATAATCGTAATATGTTGTAGCAGAGTCGAAAGAAGGCATACCTTTTGGAATTATGCCATTCAATCCGGGTATTCCGACATTGTTACGAAGAAAATCAATCATTTTCCGCCGGTCAAATGAATAATTGATAGCCTGCCTGACCATTTTCACACAAAGCAGATTGTTTTTTTTAGTCCCTTCAAAAGAATCTACCAGAAAACCCAGGTATTCTGTATTCAAATAGGGTTGTGAGATGATTTTGAACTTCCCTTTGAATTCAAGCTTCAACTTACCATCCTTTGTTAGAAGGTTATCCTTATAACCAGGATCAATTCCTGACATGAAATCCAGTTGCCCTTTTAAGAATTCAAGAAATGCAGATTGCTTATCAGCCAGGAAGGTAATAGCAACTGCATCGAGATATGGCAACCTATTTTCATGATCAAACTCGAAGTAGCAGGGATTTTTAACTAAAACCAGCTTGACCCCTTCTTTCCATAACTTAAATTTAAACGGTCCAGTACCAACCGGTTTTTTGCGAAAGTCAGGTCCGAACATTTCAACAGCTTCATGTGGAATAATAGAACAATACATGGTCGTCAATATCCCAAGAAAAGGAGGAAACGGTTGTTGTAATTTAATGCTAAAAGTCGAATCGTCTTTACTGTAAAAGGAAGGCCTTTCACCTTTTTTTTCTATGTTGTTAAAAATCCATGCCCCTGGTGAGGCTATTTTAGTATCAAGGATACGGGAAAAACTATAAACCACATCTGAGGCTACCACCCTCCTTCCTTTTCCACCTGGGAACACTTCACTATCATGAAAAAACACATCTTTTCTCAAATGAAAAACATATTCCCTGCCATCATTTGAAATAACCCAGGATTTTGCGATACAGGGCATGATTTTTAAATGTTGCTCTAGTTGAACCAGTCCATTATAGATCTGATGAGTAGCCCAAATGTTTGCTTGATCGCGTGCATAAGCAGGATCCAACGATGTAATATTTGCTGCTTCATTATATCTGAAAACTGTTTTGCCAGCATCCTGATCATTTTGCGGAGAACAACCGACAATAATTAATACTATATAACAAAGAAGAATGCGTATTTTCATTTTAAAATTATCTTTATTCATTTGACAAATGTAGGAATTTTCATTCGCCTCCTTTACCAATCAATGTGAATAATAATATGTAAATTTGTCAGTCGAAACCTTAACGTCATCTCACAATGAAAAACATTATCCTCTTGTGTTTTTTAAGTTTATTCGCTTCTTCAATGATACGACCCCAGATAACAAGGGAAAGCGGAGCATATTATTGCTCTAAAAAGAAATCTGCGATGAGTCAGCAATCTCTTGAAACAATGAAAGAGATGCTGACAGGAGGCCCTAAACATACTTATGATGTTCTAAGTTATACAATGTGCCTGAATATTTACAACTGTTTCTTCAGTCCCTATCCGAAAGATTATGCTGCCAACACTATCATCCTGATCAAAGTCGATACTTCACTTGATTATATTGACCTGAATGCGGATACAACATCGCTGAAAATTGATTCTGTGAGAATGGCAGGAGTTTCTTTCACACATATTGATAATATTCTTACTGTTCAACTTGACCGGACATACAATCCCGGGGAACAATTTCAGGTTAAGATTTACTATCATCATAACGATGTCATTGACGATGCCTTTTATGCTTCAGGTGGGCATGTTTTTACAGATTGCGAACCGGAAGGCGCACGCCATTGGTTTCCCTGCTGGGATAAACCTTCAGATAAGGCATTTCTGGATATTACTGTAAAAGTTCCTGCTGAAGCAAAGTGCGGATCAAACGGTGCACTTGTAGATTCTGTACTGAATGGAGATACGTTGACTTATCATTGGTCAAGTGCACAACCTGTGGCAACCTATTTAATGGTACTGACTGCAAGATTGAATTACAACCTTGATATCATATACTGGCATAAGATAAGTAATCCGAACGATAGCATACCATTGCGATTCTATTATAACCCAGGCGAAGACCCTGATTATATTGAAAGCATCCTTCCAGATATGGCAACGTACTATTCGAAGAATTATATTGAACATCCCTTTCAGAAAAACGGTTTTGCTACGTTAGACAACGACTTTCCATGGGGAGGGATGGAAAACCAGACACTTACGAGCCTCTGTCCAAATTGTTGGAACGAAGATATTGTATCTCATGAATTTGCACATCAATGGTTCGGAGATATGATTTCCCCTGGTACCTGGGCCGATATCTGGCTTAATGAAGGATTCGCCACATGGTCAGAGTCTTTCTGGACCGAAAAAAAAACAAGTTATACAGGGTATCTTAGTGAGATTCAGGATGATGCTTTGACATATTTTGCACAAAATCCCGGTTGGCCAATCTATATTCCCGAGTGGGCCATTCGTACTCCGACAATTGATAGCCTTTTTAATTTCGCCATTACCTATGAGAAAAGCGCTTGTGTCCTTCACCAGATTCGTTATATGCTTGGAGATACGCTCTTTTTTCATACACTCCAAGCTTATTGCGCTGATACAAACCTGAAATTTAAATCGGCAGTTACGGCAGATTTCAATGCAAAGGTTAACGAAATATCAGGTTCCAATTACGATTGGTATTTTAATGATTGGTTTCTCCAGCCTAATCATCCAGTGTACCAAAATAAGTATGATTTTGATAGTGTCGGGAATGGCCAGTGGAACGTAAATTTCCTGGCTTCACAAACACAGATAAACCCAGCATTCTTCAGGATGATACTAAATTTCCGGGTGATCTTTTCCGATCTTTCAGATACGACTTTCAGAGCTATGAATGACACAAATAACCAGGTTTTTACTTGGACATTTAAGAAAAAACCTATCCAATTCGATTTTGATCCAAATGACGAGATCGTCCTTAAACAGGGAACAACTGTCCTAGGAAATTCTGAACCTAGTACATTGGAAGGTTTCTACCTTTACCAGAACATGCCTAACCCCATAACCAATGCTACGAAGATCGTTTATGAAATAAAGACAGATTCTCATGTGCACTTGGATATTATGGATATCAGCGGAAAAATTATTGCTTCTCCTTTAGATGAAAATGCTGTTTCAGGAAAACATTGGATTGATATTGACTGTTCATTGTTAGCACCGGGCATTTATTTTTATACCATGCAGGCAGGCGATTACCGGCAAACACGGAAAATGATCCTTACTAAGTAATCCTGGATCAAATTTATTATTCACGGTACATGAAATGTATCCGATACTTTCTTTTGGGAGTGGCATTTCTTGCATATGCAGGATCACATGCACAAATAAAAGGATCAAAGACAACCCGATCTGTGGATACTGCCCATTATTATATGGAACATTCCTATGATGTTCTGAAGTATCGTCTGTATGTTGACCTTTATCACTGTTATTTTGATCCTTTTTCTTCGGACTTTCCTGCAGCTGAAGTAATCACATTTAAAGTCGATTCTGCATTAAATTTCATTCGTCTGAATGCAACAAACACATCAATCCTTGTCGATTCAGTCGGTTTAGCAGGAGTTTCTTTTTCACATGCTAAAGATACTTTAGTCATATTTCTTGATGACACCTATCAACCTGGAAATGTGGTAAGTGTGAAGATCGTTTACAGGCATAAAAATGTTCGTGATCATGCAGTTTATTCAAATGGAGGTTTTGTTTTCACCGATACTCCGCCTGAAGGTTCGCGCAAATGGTTTCCATGTTGGGATCATCCATCAGATAAAGCTCTTTTCGACTTGGTGGCTAAGGTGCCAGTGAATGTCAAACTTGGATCTAACGGAAGCTTGGTTGATTCCTTAATTAATGGTGATACAATTTATTATCATTGGGTGAGCCGCGACCCGATAGCAACCTACCTCATGACAATAACATCAAAGATCGATTTCGCGTTGAATATCATTTACTGGCATAAATTGAATCATCCAACTGACAGTATTCCAGTGAGATTTTATTTCCAATCATGGCAGAACCCTGACACCATTGAAGCTGTCATCAAGCCAATGACTGATTTTTTTTCGCTACTTTTTGGAGAATATCCCTTTGAAAAGATAGGATTTGCTACATTAAACGAATCATTTCCCTGGGGAGGTATGGAGAACCAGACGATGATCAACCTCACTACAAAGGGTTGGCAGGCAGGACTTATTTCCCATGAATTTTCCCACCATTGGTTTGGAGATCTCATAACTTGCGGAACCTGGGCAGATATATGGCTAAATGAAAGTTTTGCTACCTATTGCGAATCGTTATGGCTGGGGCATATAAATGGTGATACTGCATATAGGAGCTATCTTGAAAAACATGCCGATAATTACCTTGTAAACAATCCGGGGTTTGCAATTTACAATCCATCCTGGGCAATTCGTACTCCAGACATTAACCTGCTTTATAACACAATGGTAATGTATGATAAAGGGGCATGTGTTCTTCATCAATTAAGATATACTATAGGAGACATTAACTTCTTTCATTTGTTAAAGGCATATGCCACGGATACGAATTTTATATTCAAGAATGCGGTTACCTCGGATTTTATTGCTAAGACAAATGAAATTTGCGGAACAGATCTTAGCTGGTTCTTTAATGAATGGTTTAATAACCCGAATCATCCACTCTATACAAATTCATATGAGATCAATAATATAGGGGGAGGAAAATGGGGATTGAAACTTCTCTTGTCACAGTACCAGACAAACACTGTTTTTTATAAAATGCCCGTTCAGGTTAAGGTTGTTTTCATAGATTCAAGCAATATTGTACTCAGGGTCTTTAATGATATTAACAATCAATTATATGATTTTATTTTTACAAAAAAACCTGCATATATTGTCTTTGATCCTTTCCGGAATATTCTCCTGAAACAAGCCACAATAAGCCAGGGAGTTAAACCTGTAAAGGACAACATCGGGTTCAATCTTTTTCAGAATAAACCTAACCCTTTTAAAAATTCCACAACCATAAATTACCAGCTCCCGAAACCCTTATCAGTCAAAATCAGCGTTATGGATTCAATTGGCAGAAAAGTCCTACCGGATTTTTTCAAAAAAATGATGCAGGGAATTTTACTTTTACAATAAATGCAAAAGACCTTAAGCCAGGTACCTACTTTTATAAAATTGAAACAGGAAAGTTCAATGATACAAGAAGGATGGTTGTTATAAAATATCTATAAAAGATTTTAAACTAAGGTTTGAATTAAATAAACTCAATTGGATTCTTGACCTTGCTTATAAGCAATGCTACATTATTCACTTCAGTCATTTCGCTAATGTAGTGGAATATCAATCCTTTAATATAATCAGGTTTAATGTCTTCAATTTCTTTTTTATTATCGATAGACAGGACGATATCTTTAATATCTGCTCTTTTCGCAGCCAATATCTTTTCTTTAATTCCCCCCACGGGAAGAACCCTTCCCCTTAAAGTGATTTCGCCCGTCATGGCCATTTTCTCCCTGACTTTCCGCTGGGTAAATGCAGAGGCAAGTGCAGTAAACATGGTAATACCCGCTGATGGGCCGTCTTTCGGAGTGGCACCTTCCGGAACATGAATATGCACATTCCATTTACTGAACACATCTGGGTCGATTCTAAAAACAGCTGCATGAGCTTTTAGATATGCCAGTGCTATAGAAGCAGATTCCTTCATCACATCACCAAGATTGCCGGTCAGGGTGAGATCTCCTTTTCCTTTGCTAAGGCTCACTTCCACAAACAGAATCTCCCCCCCTATAGATGTCCAGGCAAGTCCTGTTACGACTCCTGCAATGTTATTATTGATTGCCTTTTCAGCCTGGAAGATGGGTGGTCCCATTATCTTATTCAAATCATCCCCCGACAGGTTCTTCTTGAATTTTTCATTTGTCACAATCGATTTTGCCTTATATCGAATAATCTTTGCAATTGTTTTTTCAAGGGTACGCACTCCGGCCTCCCGTGTATAATCATCGATGATTTTCTGTAAAAAATCAGTGCTGAAAATTATTTGATTCATTTTCAGTCCATGCTCGGCCATTTGTTTCGGTACCAGATGGCGTGTTGCAATCTGAACTTTTTCTTCCAGAAGATAACCTGGAAGCTCAATAACTTCCATCCGGTCGCGTAATGCAGGATGGACAGTACTAAGCGTATTGGCAGTTGCAATGAACATAATACGGGAAAGATCGTACTCGGTTTCAAGGAAATTGTCATAAAAAGCAGAATTCTGTTCCGGATCCAGAACTTCAAGCAAGGCAGCTTGGGGATCTCCGTTGATATTCATACCCATTACTTTGTCAATTTCGTCAAGTACAAAAATGGGGTTGGATGATTTGACCTTTTTCAAACTTTGAATGATTCGTCCGGGCATTGCTCCGATGTATGTTTTGCGGTGTCCCCGTAACTCTGCTTCATCCCTCAGTCCTCCAAGAGACATACGTGTATATTTCCGCCCCAGAGCTCTTGCAATTGACCTTCCTAAAGAAGTTTTACCAACGCCAGGGGGCCCTACAAGACAAAGAATTGGCGATTTGAAATCCTTTTTCAGCTTTATTACAGCAAGGTACTCCAAGATACGCTCTTTGACTTTCTCCAGTCCAAAATGATCTTCATCAAGAATCTGCCGGGCATGATGCAGGTCGAGATTGTCGTCGGTAAATTCATTCCATGGAAGCTGAACAAGTGTTTCCAAGTAATTGATCTGGATTGAATATTCTGCTGCAGCAGGGTGCATGCGCTGGAGTTTATTAATCTCCTTTTCAAATATTTCTGCCACGTCCTTAGACCATTTTTTATCTTTTGCCTGGTCTTTCAGGGAATTTATTTCCTGAGCGTTTGGGTTTCCACCAAGTTCTTCCTGTATGGTTTTTAGTTGCTCGTTAAGAAGATAATCCCGCTGTTGCTTGTCTAAATCTATTTTTACTTTGCTTTGAATTTGTTGTTTCAGGTCCAGGACTTGAAGCTCACGCGTGAGATATGTAAGTACCTTTCGGGCACGTTCTGTCAGATCGTTTACTTCCAGCAGGCTTTGTTTTTCAACAAGTTCGATATTAAGATTGGAAGAGATGAAGTGAACTACAAATGCTGGGCTTTCAATATTTTTGATGGCAAATGCAGCTTCAGATGGAATGTTTGGCGATTTATTTATGATTTGGACAGCAAGATCTTTCAATGAAGAAATTAAAGCAGCGAATTCTTTATCAGCAGTTGGAATTGTTTCAGGTTTATCGAAAGGAGTAACACTGGCTTTGATATAAGGTTCTGTTTGAACAGGTTCTTTGGTAGTAAATCTCCTTTTCCCCTGAATGATTGCAGTATTACTTCCATCAGGCATTTGTAAAATCTTCAAAATATAAGCCACTGTACCAATGAGGTTCAGGTCGCTGAAATCAGGATCTTCGATACTAGGATCTTTTTGTGCGACTGCACCGATAATCCGATCGCCTTTATACGATTCCTTTATCAACCGTATCGATTTATCCCTTCCAACAGTAATAGGAATGACTACACCTGGAAATAATACAGTATTCCGAAGTGGTAGGATTGGAAGGACCTCAGGAACTTTTTCTGCATTCATAGCTTCTTCATCTTCTGAAGATAAAAGAGGAATGAACTCAGTTTCAGGATCAATTATATCTGATAAATACATATTTTTTTCTTTCACAGGCTTTTTATGAATATAAAATTAAAATGTCATAGAGACAACATTGGGCTAAATGGAATCCACAAATGTCAATTTGCATGCCAAGTATAAGAAGAAAGTAAAAATCTACAAAAATCGTCAGGAATGATTTATTACAGGCGTTTATTCTTCAAGGTAAGCCGGTAAACGTCAGACAAAAGGGAACGCTCCACTTCATCAAATTTCAATCCTCTCCGTTTGAAGACCGCCTCTGCAACCTCAAGCCCTTTTTCCAGTTTGTAGTTGGTGTGACCGGAGGTCCCTCCCCAGGTAAAGGAAGGAATAAAGTTACGTTGGAACCCCGCCCCGAAAATATTGGTGTTCACACCAACAACGGTCCCGGTATTAAACATTGTATCAATCCCGGATTTGGAGTGATCACCCATGATAAGTCCACAGAATTGTAGATGGGTATTGATGAAGGTTTGTTTAGTATAACTCCATAACCTCACACAATCATAAGTATTTTTCAGGTTTGATGTGTTCGTGTCGGCTCCTAGGTTACACCATTCAGCAATGACAGAATGTCCGAGAAAACCATCATGAGCCTTATTGGAATATCCGAAGATCACAGAATTGTTAACTTCTCCGCCAACACGTGAATAGGGACCAATGGTAGTAGGCCCATACAACTTAGCAAGCATTTTGACCTGTGCATGATCACAGATGGCGATGGGGCCACGAATCATAGAACCTTCCATAATTTCAGCATCCGCTCCAATATAAACCGGGCCTTGTTTCGTATTAAGAACAGCACAATTTACCTTTGCGCCTTTCTCAAGAAATACCGGGTTATCCCCTAAAACAACATTAGTTTTATTTAGAGGGTGTGATTTTCTATCTTTGGTCAAAAAGGTGAAATCATCACGGATTGCCATATCATTTTTGGAGAATATCTCCCATGTATGACTCACTTGTAGCGGACATTCCTTCACCTCGATTTCTTCGATTCCTTCTTGTGGCGGATCACCCGGGTTATCCAATTCCTCCGCTGTCATATGCAACGCAATAATTGTTTCCCCTGAAATGATGTTTTGGCCTGGCCCGAGCTTTTTTACCAGTTCGATAATTTCATCAGTAGGGCAAACTGAGCCATTGATCAGAACATTCGTATCCTCTTTAAGAGTGGGGTATTTCCTTGAAAGGTAGTTTTCCGTCAGAGAAGATGTTTTAGCATTAAGACGTTTCTCCCATTTTTCCCTGATAGTCAGAATCCCTATCCTGATATCGCCGACTGGTCTCATAAAGGTTAATGGAAGCAGATTTGTCCTTACATTACTTTCATCAAAGAGGATATAATTCATATTAATGTGAAGTTATTTTAGTATATTCCTGATACTCTAAATAATAACGGCAAAGTTAGGATTTATTGCTTAATCAGATAAAAAATAGCCCCCTTTTCATAGAAAAGGAGGCTAAAATATTTGGATACTTTTTATAATTACTGGCTGTTTTTCTTTTCAATATGTTTTGAATACCTGCTTTTGAATTTATCAACACGTCCTGCAGTATCAATCAATTTCATTTTTCCAGTATAAAATGGATGTGACGTATGAGAAATTTCGAGCTTTACCAACGGATACTCGAGTCCGTCCTCCCACATAATGGTTTCCTTTGTCTGTACGGTCGATTTCGAGATAAATGCATAATCGTTCGACATATCTTTAAAGACGACCAATCTGTATTCCTTCGGATGAATATCTTTTTTCATTTTATTAATAGATTTCAAATTGAGGGTGCAAAGGTAAAGATTTTTATTTGAATAACCAATAAAACAGGCAGGAAATTATTTATGAAGCCCAAGCAGGAACTGCATAGTATCAACTCCATCAGCATAATCCGATAATCCAGGTTTCTGTGCTTTTCCGGGGAGACAGGAATAACCTGGAATTCCATTTTTACAAACAATAATCTGAATTTCATCTCTTTTAAGATAAACCCATTTCAGAAGATCATCCTTATTCGTATAATATTCATAATATAAAACAGCTGGCGGAGAAGCAATTGCCTGATTCCAGGTCAGGATTACAAACCCGTTATCAATCAGTGGAATTTTGTTCAGTAAAAATACGGAACGGTAATAATCATGATTATTCATCCATTTATGATGCAGGGAAAAACAATTATAGTGTCTGAAAGCATCGAACAATGCCTCGAATTTATATCCTTCAGGCAAATAAAGTTTGGAAACATTTCTGCATCCCAATCCAAAAAAAAGGAAAATATCATCAGCCAGTCCTAATAATTCTTGTTCGCTCTCATCTCCTATTAGTATTGCGACGCCATTCTTGTTTTTACGAATAATATGAGGAACATTCGAAAAATAGTAATTAAAATAATTTGAAGAATTATTGCTGCCTGTGGCAATAACAGCATCGAATCCGGTTAGTCGTTCTTTTGTGAAAGTAATATGATTTTCCCATTGAGAATTAAAATGAATCATGATACGGGCCAGAGCCGGCAGAAGTGCCGCATCATCAGAAGAAAGCCTTCCTGTGAAACGGTTCCCGGAAATAAGAACTGAAAGGAAATCATGAAACCCGACCAAAGGAATATTCCCGGCCATGATCACGGCCACATTCCTGTCGTGAGTAAAGTCCTTCAATTGTAAGGTATATGGTTCCAACCAATGCTCCAATTCTTCCTTCCTAAGATAAGCACTCAACGTTAGTAATGTCTGATTGATAAATTCCGTCGTGAACCATTGATTCATCAATTTTGCTTGTTCGATGGCATCTGATAGTTCTGAAAACAAAATATATTTTCTCTTGTCTTTTTCATCCAGAAAATCTCTAAGAAATTTACCAAGCATTACAAAGGATTCAACTTTGCTATTCAATTCCATCCTGATTATATTTGCAGTAAAATTAAAGGAACAAAAATAATGAATTATCATTGAGCGTTATTTTCTAATTCTAAAATGTGTCTATGTTCGGCCGTTTCCTTATTTTTTTCATACTTCTTTTTGCAGTGTATCCATTGTCTCTTCTATCACAGGAATCTACTAAATTATCCCTCATGGAAGACTCATTGTCATCCCTGATTCGAAAAATTCAAGGGTCTGAGGATGATACTATCCGTCAATCCCTGAACGTTCTTTTCAGAGAGACGTTACGAACGGCAATAGAATTGCCCGGATCGTTTACTTATCCATTCGATTTACTTAAAAAACTTTCAAAAATAACCTCCGGGGACAAAAAGTTCCGGATTTATAACTGGAACATCCCAGTAACAGACGGATCAAACCTGTACTTTTGCTTTTTTCAGATTCCTGTGAAAAACGAAAATAAAATTTTCAGGATCATCGAACTTACTGATCGTTCTGATTCTATTCCTGATCCAGAGCACAGCTCATTAAATGCAAATGACTGGTATGGAGCCTTGTACTACAAGATCATCCTTGACAAATCAGAAAGCGGGATGATCTATACATTACTCGGATGGGAAGGTAAAAATCTTTCAGAAATGCAGAAAATCGTTGAGGTTCTTACTATTGATGATAAAGGCTTCCCTCACTTTGGGGAAAAAATATTCAATAAATATAAGGACGGGGAAAATAAACGGGTGATCTTCAAATATTCACCAGTCACCACTATGGTGTTACATTATGAAGAACAAGCAATCTCAAAAGGGAAAAAGTGGAATGCAACAAAAAAGATTTTTCAGGAGAAACATTCAAAAGTCTCCATGATTGTTTGTGACCGGTTAGTTACTGTTGAGGCAACAGAAGGAAGGGCACCGATACTCGTTCCGGCAGGAGATGTTTACGACGGATTTCTATTTAAAAACAATCGGTGGAATTTTATGGAAGCTGTTGATGCAAGAAATAAGTAAATCCCCTGTACTATTAGTAAATTCAATTATTTTTTCATTAGAATATTTGATTTTAAAAGCTATTTTATTTTATCTTTGTTGGTTATTTGACATTGAACTCAAACAACATTAATTTATATAACTTTTAACTCTAAATCTTTATGAAGAAACACAATTTTAATGCCGGTCCTTCCATATTACCACGGATCGCAATTGAAAATTCAGCTAAAGCGATCCTTGACCTGAATGGAAGCGGACTGTCTTTACTCGAAATCTCTCATCGCAGCAAGGATTTTCAGGCCATTATCGATGAAGCAGTAGCCCTGTTTAAAGAAATGCTGAATATACCTGCAAATTATCATGTTTTATTTCTTGGGGGAGGTGCCAGCCTTCAGTTCTGTATGGTACCTTATAATTTAATGAAGACAAAGGCAGCTTACCTTGAAACAGGTGTCTGGGCAAAAAAAGCAATCAAAGAGGCTAAACTATTCGGCCATGTTGAAATTGTTGCATCTTCTTCTGACAAAAATTTCACCTATGTTCCGAAGAATTATTCTATTCCTTCAGATATTGACTATTTCCATATAACTACTAACAATACAATTTACGGTACTGAGTTGCGGAAAGATATTAACAGCCCGGTTCCATTGGTTGCAGATATGTCATCCGATATCTTAAGCCGTCCGGTTGACGTATCCAAATATGCTCTGATTTATGGTGGAGCCCAAAAGAACCTGGGACCAGCAGGTGTGACCTTTGTCATTATCCGTGAGGATATCCTGGGAAAGGTAGATCGCCCGATTCCAACAATGTTAGACTACAGGACTCACATAAAGGACGGTTCTCTTTTCAATACGCCTCCCTGTTTTGCTATCTACACTTGTTTAGAAACTCTGAAATGGATCAAGAGCCTTGGGGGAATAGCAAAATTGGAAGAGATGGCTCATAAAAAAGCAAAGCTTCTTTATGATACGATTGATAGCAGCAAGATCTTTGTTGGAACTGCTGAAGAAGAATCCCGTTCGTTGATGAATATCTGTTTTGTCATGAAGGAACAATATAAGGACAAAGAAGATACATTTTTGGAATTTGCAAAGTCAAAAGGTATGATCGGCATAAAAGGACATCGTTCGGTAGGTGGTTTCCGAGCATCAACTTACAACGCGTTGCCAATCGAAAGTGTTCAGGCGCTGGTTGATGCAATGAACGAATTCGAAAAAGCTAATTTATAATACTTCGACCCTAATCAAAAATACAAAAATAAACTATATGACGAAAGTATTGATTGCTACGGATAAACCCTTCGCTCCTATTGCTGTAAAAGGTATACGTAATGTGATTGAAGTGGCTGGGTTTGAATTGCTCCTACTTGAAAATTATTCCAGTCACAATGATTTCATTCATGCAATTGTCGATGTAGATGCAGTGATAATCAGGAGTGATAAAGCGGATAAAATTGTTATCGACTCAGGCAAAAATCTTAAGATCATTGTTAGGGCAGGTGCAGGATACGACAATATTGACCTGCAGGCGGCCAGTGAAAAAGGCGTTTGCGCCATGAACACCCCTGGGCAGAATTCCAATGCAGTTGCCGAACTGGCCTTGGGGATGATGGTGTATCACGCACGAAACTTTTTTAATGGAAAATCAGGTTTTGAACTGAAAGATAAAAAACTTGGGATCCACGCATATGGATATGTTGGAAAGAATGTTGCCCGGATTGCTCGCGGTTTCGGCATGAAAGTATTTGCATTCGATCCATTTATCTCTAATGCTGACGTTGAGAAAGACGGCGTAACTGCTGTTCCTTCTGCAGAAGAGCTTTACAATAACTGTAATTACATCTCGCTTCACCTTCCAGCCAATAGTCATACGAAGCAGTCAATCAATTATGAATTGTTATCCAGAATGCCTGCACCGGCTGTACTTGTTAATACTGCCAGGGCAGAAGTGATACATGAAGTAGACCTACTGAAACTTTTTGCAGAGAGGAAAGATTTTGCTTATCTTTCAGATGTGGAACCTACTAATAAAGATGAAATCGAGGCGAATTTTAAGGGCCGATATTTCTTTACACCAAAAAAAATGGGGGCACAAACAGAAGAAGCCAACATCAATGCGGGTATTGCTGCAGCTAAACAAATTGTGAATTTCCTGAAAAACGGTGACAGGACATTTCAGGTAAACAAGTGAGTTTGTCCAATCGTTATTGTCACCATCGAGTCTCGAAGTAAATCATATACCGACTGAACTTAGTATTCACTTCATATTACTCTTTACTATGGAAAACGAACAGGAAAAACCCACGACTTTTTTCAGGTTTGAAGATCTCAGGATTTATCATAAAGCGCTCGAATATACCGATTCGGTCTATTTGATGAGCCGGAGTGTTAAAGACGATTCTCATACGCGGTATTTCTTTGAACGCTTTCTGACTTCTGCAACCAGCATTGCTACGAATATTGCAGAAGGATCATCACGGAACAAGAGTCAGTTTGTATATTACCTTAAAATGGCGAAAAGTTCTGTGAGGGAATGTGTTGTACTTTCTACTCTGGCATTAGACCAGAAGTTCATTTCAGTTGAGGTGTTTGATACCTCCAAGAACCATCTGATGGAAATGACAAAAATGATTGGAGCATTGATCGGTTCTCTTCAACGAAGTGTCAGGCCCGGAGAACCAGGAGCAGATGAGGATGAGGACAATGAATAACAAAAGTTATCGTTGATAGTTCTTATCACTTCATTTCAACTAGTTCAATTCATTTTTTAAACTAATTTTTATGGCACTATTAAAAGCTTTCAGGGGACTCAGACCTCCGAAAGAGATTGTTAAAGATTTAGCTTCCCGTCCTTATGACGTACTTAATTCAGACGAAGCAAGAGTTGAAGCAAAAGGGAATCCTTATTCTCTTCTACACATTATTAAACCTGAAATTGATCTTGCCAATGGAGTAGATTGTCATTCTCAGCAGGTTTATGACAAAGCCAAGGAAAATTTCGATCTTTTCCGTAAGAAAGAATGGCTGGTACAAGATCCTGACGATTATCTATACATCTATGCCCAGACTATGAAAGGGAAAGCCCAATATGGTATCGTTGGTTGCGCGGCCGTACAAGATTATATGAACGGCATCATCAAAAAACATGAACTTACCCGCAAGGATAAAGAAGAAGATCGTATGAAACATGTTCGCATTACTAATGCCAATATGGAACCTGTCTTTTTTACCTATCCTGCAGTTCCTGAAATTGATGAAATCGTTTCCACAATAGTAAAGGAGAAAGTTCCTGAATATGACTTTATTGCTACCGATGGCGTGGGGCATCATTTTTGGGTGGTTAAAGACAAAGTGATCATCAGAAAGATTCTCGATCTTTTTGAAAAGATCCCTTATACATATGTTGCCGATGGCCACCACCGCACTGCGGCAGCTGCTCTGGTGGGAAATGAAAAGAAACTAAACAACACGCACCATACAGGTTTTGAGGAATACAATTATTTTCTTGCTGTTCATTTTCCTGATAACCAACTCACCATCATCGATTACAACAGGTTGGTTAAAGACTTAAACGGATTAACCTCTGAACAATTCCTGAAAAAACTTACCCTAAACTTTGTGGTTGAAAAAAAAGGAAAAGCGATTTATAAGCCAAATAAGCTTCACGATTTCAGCCTTTATCTTGATGGAATCTGGTATTCACTTACAGCAAAACCTGGCACTTTCATTGATTCTGACCCTATTAGTGTCCTTGACGTGACTATTCTTTCACGCCTAGTACTTGATAATATTCTCGATATAAAAGATCTAAGAACATCCACACGCATCGATTTCGTGGGTGGGATCCGAGGACTTGGCGAACTTTCAAAGCGTGTCAACAGTGGCGAAATGAAAGCAGCATTTGCTCTCTACCCTGTTTCTATGAAACAATTGATCAACATTGCCGATTCAGGAAATATTATGCCACCGAAAACCACATGGTTTGAGCCTAAGCTTAGAAGTGGATTAGTTGTGCATTTGCTTGATTAGACGATAGCTACTTGATACAGTATTCAGACTAATCCCCCATATATTCCCCAAATACTCCCTGCAGGAAAGCCTTACCTTCCGTCAGGATTGAATCTTTGATCTCAGGTTTGATTTGCAGGAAATGATAGTAATTTGTGCTTGCATCAAAGGAGAAATAAGCATCGGGGCGAATCCATCCATCGCCATCCTCAGTTGAAAAATAAGCAAATTCAGGAGTATATGGATTAAAAAGGTTTTTGCTCCAATGAAACTGTTTGTGATCTATCCCAAGCTGAGCTAAAAGCGTGGCGGCTAAATCTTGTTGATTGCCAAGTTTGTGCCATCGTTTTCCCTGGAATTCATTCTTGATCACATTTCCGTAAAATAACATCGGAATCTTATGGTACTCTTTCGACTGAGGATCCCAGTTACGGTAAGAATTATGGCTGTGATCTGCAACAATAATAAATAAGGTGTTATTGTACCATGGCTGTTTTGCGACTTTGGCAAAATATTCACCGAGGCAATGATCAGTGTAATATGCCGCATTGATGTAATTATGTTCATTATCGCCCCAGTTTAATGGTTTCTTATAAGGCTGGTCCCATGGTGAATGTGTACTTACCGTAAAAAGTGCAGAAAAGAAAGGTTGTTTCTGTTTTCCCAGATCCTTCATCTGATAACTTAAAGTATATTCGTCATGAATTCCAAGTTTTCCTCTTGGAATATTTGCTGGGAAATCGGTTCCTTCCATGATCTTATCAAAATTGTTAAAAATAATATAACTCTTGATATTTCCATAAATCAATTGTCCACCGAAATAAAATGAAGTGTAATAATTTTCTTTCTGCAAAACCTGGGGAAGACTTGGAAGTTTTACAAATTTATCGGGCTGTACAGTGATTGAAGAAACCGGATGAGCAGGAAAGCCTCCAAAGATAGAAGCCATACCTTGCTCTGAACGTGAACCTGGAGCATAAATCTGATCGAAGAGAATGCCATTCTTTTCGAGATTTTTAAATTCAGGAGTTATCCCTGGTTCTCCTCCAAGATCTTCAATCAGATCGGCCGACCAGCTTTCCATTATCAGAAGCACAATGTTGGGATGTGGGTTTTTCAAAATGGAAATTGTAGTATCTTTCTTTGTTTGATAAATTTCCTCGATTTCCAATCTTGCTTTACGGGAATCCATAAATATATAAGGATTCAGGTTAAAATTTGGAAGATTTTCAAATATGCTAATATAGAGATTAAAAAAGTTATTCACAGAAGCAAGGTTAAGAATGTTGTGCTTCGAATAATAGGATTCACTCTGATTGATTGGGATTTGTTGAATGCCCCCACGCATTCCGATGAACATCAGCGGTGGAGTAAAAAGCAGGAATATAAGACTGAAAAGAAAGTTCCTTTTCTCCCGGATAATGTCAATAGCAAAAAATTTGATATAGGCGAAGAATCCAACTATGAACATAAAAAGGAAAAGAAAAACGAGGAGGATAAATATTCCTGATTCAGATGAGTTGTAAATCTCTGATGGGTGACTTAGATATTTTATCACCTTATATGTCAGTTTTGTTTTCCACTCACTATATATTCCGATCTCACCTGCAGCCGTCAATGCGTATGCAAAACAAAGAATTGCCGTATAGATTTTGTTTACCTTATTGATCCACTTAGGGCTGTATAAAGATTGAACCAGCAAAATGAGAAAGGGGATCACCATAATATAACAGGCCGTCGCAATATCAAGACGCAAGGCTCTGAATGGGATTTGCAGAATACTTGTCAATGTTATTTTTTCAATCAGGATGAGACGTAGATGGTAAATCAAAAATACCATCCTGGTAAAATTGAAAAAAATAATCCAGAAAAGAAACTGACGTAAAAACGAAAATAGAATTTTCTTTATCATAAATTAAGATCAAAATTATGGGATATCTTGGAAAACTGCTTATTAAATATTTTATTGTCCTTGAAAAAAAATCAAATTGTACCTTTGTAACTA
The DNA here is from genome assembly GCA_963785325.1 of uncultured Bacteroidales bacterium. GTDB lineage: Bacteria > Bacteroidota > Bacteroidia > Bacteroidales > FEN-979 > FEN-979. The sequence goes on from CAWAVC010000048.1 coordinate 47,882, forward strand.
ATCTTTCTTATTCCCGTTGTGATGAATATAAAGGTAAATTTGGATTCTATAAATGCTGAGATTCCTTGTAATGTGAAGTTGATCGTTGTATCCAAGATGCAATCACCCGAACGTATCCTTGAAGTATATACTGCCGGCCAACGAAGGTTCGGTGAGAACAAAGTTCAGGATTTGATCTTTAAACAGCCATTGCTGCCAAAAGATATCGAATGGCATTTTATCGGGCATCTTCAAACCAATAAAGTTAAATTTATAGCTCCGTTTGTTAATGTGATTCAGAGCATTGACAGCCTGAGACTCCTTCGGGAGATTGACAAAGAAGCAATGCGCAATGACCGTGTCATCGATTGCATGTTGCAGTTTTATATAGCGACAGAAGAAACAAAATTCGGATTTGAATATACCGAAGTAAGAAATTTGCTGTCATCTGAGGAATACAGGACATTCCAACATGTTCATGTTATTGGTGTGATGGGTATGGCTACATACACACCAGATGTTACATTGATACAAACAGAATTTAGGATATTAAAAGAATATTTCGATGCATTGTCAAAAGAATATTTTCGGAATGATCCCGATTTCAGGGAAATCTCAATGGGCATGTCTAGCGATTACCGGATAGCGATAAATCAAGGAAGTACGATGGTGAGAATTGGAAGTTCAATCTTTAAATAATTAAAAATGAAAAAGGTAATATATTCTATAGGTGTCCTGTTCTTTATACTTGTAGCAATAAATGGAAATGCCCAGAATATGGTTCCGAAAAAATGTTATCTCCATCTCATTGGAGCAATTAATAAGGAATATCCTTTAGAGATGAACCTTGTCAAGATCAATGATACAATATATGGTGATTATTCATTTATCCAAACAGGAAAGGCCCCGTTGGGTATGGATAATAGTGGAGAAAGTATCCCTGTATATGGCAAGATGAGTTCGGGTGATGCCTTCACTATTAAAGAACTTAGGACTACACATGGAAGCCTTTTCAAAGGGAAATTTATCAATAACTGT
>CAWAVC010000049.1:0-40377 GCA_963785325.1 uncultured Bacteroidales bacterium
CGGGGGTGAATCCTGAACCGGACTGGATTTTCTGCCTGTAACGCTGAAGGTTATCTCCATGTTCACAACGTTGGGGTCGTCTGTGCCTGTGACCACCCAGGTCATTGTGCGTTTTCTGCGCCACGTCTTTGAGATTCACGAAATCATCTTAGTCGGTGGCGATTGTGAACTCGACTGGGACTAGCGGTTTTCCATGTTCCCTCAATGTCCCGTGTTGGGGAAAGAATGCCGCCGTGGCTAAAGTCGCCGAAGAAACCGAGAAGTAAAAATAATCCAACGAAAGTAGCCGATGATTATTACGACTGGTATAATGGTGAGGCTTTGACTTTGCCTTTGGGTTTTGTTGCCGGTGGAGGCGGCGGTGGAGGTGGTGGTGCCTGTACATTTCTTAACTGATTTTTTCACTGGATATCGATGTTTAGGTTTTTCGCTTAAATGGCTTATTAATGTTAAGCCGCTATTCTGACAAACGAATGTTCAGAAATTGAGTACCTTGATGTTCGTTTCGTTGCTCTCAGCGGACCCCTCCCCTTATTTAACAGTAGATCAAAATAGTGCTGTTTTCTCTGTTCTAATTCTGATTAGGCTCACTGTTGTTTATTGTTCGTTTCTTGTTTTCTGTTTTTTGTTCTTTGTGGGGATGGGTGTGGTGGTGGGGGCCTATCCCAGTTTTGGGTTGTGTGGTTGTTTGGTTTTTTGGTTTGGGTCTTTTTTTGGGTTGTGTTGGGATGGGTGGTGTGGGTTTTTATCCCATGGGGTATGTTGGGGTCATGTTGGGATGGGTGGGATGAGGATGGGCGGATACGTAGCGTTAAGATAACTAACTAAACATACAAGAACACTAAGCCAGATTGATCAACATTCCAAAATTTTGATCTACTGATAAAGCAGCCAAAAAAAGTAAGCTATACCCCTCTATAGGTGCTGTGCATTGATCGGATATTAGGCTTCAAATATGCGCTTTGACCCCCTATAGGTTTCTGCATAGAGTTTCTAATAGAGCAAATAGGTAAACAGCTATAGAATGCCCTTGAATTTTTTGGAGCAATGTTGCATGACATTAAACAGTAAATCAGCAAGAAACCCAGTAAATTAAACCCGCCAAATGCCTTTCTGTGGGTTTAGTCAAGGTTTCTTGACGAAAAACGCTTTATGGCTGCCCCAGTTCACGGCTTATTTGATGTAAAATGAAAGCCTGCGTCTGTCTACTCCTCGTGTTCCTGCTGGTTTCCGCTTCATGCTTCAACCGTAATGGCAGCGTTTCTGCGCCTTCTGTCGGCGTGAAAGAAGGCGACTGGATAGAATACAACGTCACCGTTTCAGGCACAGGCCAATTGCCTCCAACGCATGATGTCCGCTGGATGCACCTCCAAGTGCTAAAAGTCAGACGGCGAAGCGTTCTCCGTTAACGTCACCGCCAAGATACGCCAACGGAACAGTCGGCAGCGCAGTCTGGAAATTCAACTTCACCGAAGGCAACGTAGGCGGCTGGATAATCATACCCGCAAACCTAAGCGCAGGCGACAACTTCTTTGACTCCTCAGTACACAACCATAAACCCGTAAACGTCACCATCCAGAGCCAAGAACAGAAAACCGTGCTGGGCGCCGCCAGAACCATAACCAGCGGCAACGACTCTTTTAGGTACAAACAGTGGGACCAAGCCACAGGCGTCTTTGTCGGCTCCACGGAAACCTACCGTAATGTGACTAACAAGGACGGCTGGTACATCGATAACTTGACAGTGACCATAAACGCCGCTGCAACTAACCTGTGGAGCCCTGACGCATCCCAAACAGGCTGCGAACAATGTTTTATCCCCTTGTAATAGCGGTGGTTTTAGCTGCCTCTGTCTTGTCTTTGGGGATTGTGGTAGCCCGAAAAAGACACATTACCCTGAACCCTAAGCAGCAAACCGTAGTAGGCATCGCTTTGGTGTTGGGGCTAATCTTTGCTGTAGGCGCAATATCGTCCACGCCGATAAATGAAAGTCAGGTCCCGCTAAGCTTCCGAGACATAAACGTAGTCATGCAGACGCTTTGGATGACGCTGCTTCTTGTAAGCATGTGGTTTAGAAAGAGAGGCAACTACCTCATGCATGGTATCCTTCTGATAATGGTTGTTTCAATCACGATAGTGAGCTTTCTAGGTGTGCTGGTTATGTCTCCAATGAATAATACTTCGATGACTGAATATTTCGGTTCACCATTGGATTTGGCAGTATTTTTTGGTCATGCCGTTTTCTCTTTTCCAGCTTTAGTGTTTGGGGTATGGCTTATTCTATTATGGCGGCCCTCATCTGCTACTTATCCGTGCAAAAAGTAGAAAAATCGCTTGTCTTCTGACGGTCTTCTGGGTGCTATCATATATTGTGGGTATTTTGGATTACTTAATTATCCGAAACCACTTCTTTTGATTTACTTTTATTGTGTGATTGTAACTAATCAGTAGACGAACTTTTCTTAATATAAAATTTGTAATATATTAATTTAAATTGGGCATATTCTGGCAAGTCTTAAATACAGTTTAGCACCACAAGACTATGGGCAATACGATCAAACGTTTGCCCAACATTTAGGAGAGAGAAAATGCAACAAAAAATTAACAAGAAAGTATTGACTATTTCGTTCGCAATATTATTGATCGCTTCAATGAGCGCATCAATGATGCTTCTACCAACAACTTCAGCGACATACACCCGCATGGGGCATACCTACATTCGCTCACATATTCGCGGCAATCGACCCGATCGGTGTTGGCCAAACAACACAGATCTACATCTTCCTAACGCCAACATATGCTGATACTCTAATGACCAACAACTACCGCTTCCACAACTACAACCTTACCATCGTAGCACCAGACGGCACAGTAACCACAAAATCTGGGAAACAGTCCAAGATACAACCTCAAACCAGGGCTACTCATTTCACCCCTAACCAAGTTGGCACATACCACTTATACTTCAACTTCCCAGGACAGAACGTTAACGACTATCCACACCTAACTCGGTTCTGCATACACGAACGACACATACCTACCAAGCTCAGCAAGCACAACCCTAACCGTACAAGAAGACCAAGTCGGATACGTAGACCAGGCTCCACTTCCAACCGAATACTGGACACGCCCAGTCTACGGCGAAAACACACCATGGTACACTATCGCCTCTAACTGGCTAGGCAGCGGTATGCCCGGATACGGTGCGATCTCTAGGACCAAACCAGCGCCAATTCACAGACAGCGCAGTTGGATCCCTAACAAGCCACGTAATGTGGACTAAAGAGGTTCAACCAGGCGGAGTCGTTGGAGACAACAACTTTGCAATCACAGCAAACACCTACTTCGAAGGGACAGCCTACGCACAAAGATTCACTAACCCAATAATCGTCTACGGAAGAATCTACTACAAAGAACCCATTATCATTCACAGCAACCGGCGGAGACACAGTTTGCGTTGACTTACGCACAGGCAAAGAAGTCTGGAGAGACGCGACGTCCCAGCATTATCTTTCGCGATGATATACGACCTTGAAACACCAAACTTCCACGGTGTCTACCCAGCACTTCTATGCACAGCTAACTTTGCACAAGTATACGATGCAGACACAGGTAAACCCCTATTCAACGTCACCACCGTACCTTCAGGAACAACCGCCATCGGCCCATTAGGCGAACAACTCAGATACACATTATTCAACAACGGCACAACAGCAAATCCAGACTGGTACTTATGCTCATGGAACGCAAGCAAAATGTGGAACGGATACAGCACAGCATGGGCTGCACAAACCACTACAGTTAACGGCGTAACATGCGTGCAAGCAAGCCAAGGCCAATTCTATGATAATCTCAACGCAAATACACAGAACGTATCAATATCCTGGCGAAATAACCAACCTGGCTCACCAACAATCGTCGCAGCATTCTACGGTGATATGCTACTATGCAGAAACGGCACATACCCAGCACTAGGCGACACAGGCGCACCATACACATACTTCGGCGTTAACCTAAACGCATCCAAAGGCGCAATCGGCCAAGTAATGTGGTGGAATACCATCGCTCAACCAGCAGGCAACATTACAAGCATCTCATATGCAGGTGCAGATGCAAACGCAGGGTACTTCGTTGAGTCATACAGACAAACCCAGCAGTTCATAGGCTTCAACTTAAGAACCGGTGCCAAAGTTTGGACAAGCGACCCACAAGCAGCACTTGACTACTACGGCAGTACAGGCCCAGGTACACTATCAGACGTAGTCGCATACGGACGTGTTTACAGCAGCGCATACTCAGGTATACTATACTGCTATGACATCGCAACCGGCAAAGTACTATTCACCTACGGCAACGGCGGCGAAGGCAACAGCACACACAGCGGCTTTGAAGTCCCAGGCCCATACCCAACATTCATCAACGCAATCGGCAACAGCGTAGTTTACCTGGTCACAACCGAGCACACCTTTGAAACACCAATCTACAAAGGCGCTCTTGAACGTGCAGTAAACGCAACCACAGGCCAAGAAATCTGGACAATCTCAGGCTGCACAGGCGAATTCGGTGCAGAAAGCTACGCAATCGCAGACGGCTACTCAGTCTTCTTCAACAGCTATGATGCACGCAAATCTACAGCAGTCGGCAGAGGCCCAAGCCAAACCACAGTCCAGGCAGGACCAAAAGCAACCACCATGGGCAACACAGTTGTCATCGAAGGCACAGTCACCGACATCTCAGCAGGCACACAGCAAAACGAGCAATCAGGAAGATTCCCAGCAGGTGTTCCAGTTTCCTCTGATGCATCAATGAAGGACTGGATGGGTTACATCTACCAGCAGCAGGTAAAGCCAACAAACTTCACAGGTGTACCAGTAACCCTAAGCGTAGTCGACTCAAACGGCAACTACCGCGTTATCGGATCAGCAACCACAGACACAACAGGCCACTACAGCTACGTCTGGGCCCAGACATCTCAGGCAAATACACAGTGACAGCAACATTCGCGGCACAAACGGCTACTGGCCATCAGCACAGGAAACCACATTCAACATCCAAGACGCAGCAGCAACCGCAACCCCAGCCCCAACACAGGCTCCATCAATGGCTGACCTATACTTCCTACCAGCAATCATCGGCGTCATCGTCGCTATGGTTGTTGTCGGCGCAGTAATAGCTCTGCTACTATCAAAGAAGCCATAAAACACAAAGAGACCTAAACAATTTCCTCTTTTTCTTTTTTCCATATAAAACTGCGGTTTTTCGCCCGTAACTTTTTAGGCAAATAAAACAGAGTATATTTTAGCATACGCTAAGAGGCGTAAATTTCTTATGAGCTTTGAAAACTTCACTGTTAAGTCACAGGAAGTCATCCAGAAAGCCCTCGAGTTAGCCACTTCGAGGCAGAACCAAGCGATAGAACCCGCACACATGCTACGGGCGATGTTGCAAGTCGACGACAACGTAGTGCCCTACTTACTCAGAAAGCTGAACGTCAACACTGAAGCCTACTCAGCCCAGCTAGACAGGATACTTGATGCATTGCCGAAAGTTAGCGGCGGTGAACACTACCTGTCCCCCAACGCGAACAAAGCAATCCAAAAAGCCAAAGACCTCGCAGCAGAAAGCCAAGACAAGTACGTCTCCATCGAGCAACTCTTCATCGGCCTATTTTCAGTCAAGTGACCAAGCTGCCCGGTTACTGCAAAATAGTGGCGTAACAGAAAACCAGCTAAATGAAGAAATCAAACAGTTAAGGAAGGGATCAACTGTGAACAGTCAAACAGCAGATGAAACCTACAACGCACTAAACCGCTTCGCACAGAACCTAAACGAGACGGCGAAGACGGGTAAACTCGACCCAGTTATCGGACAGCGACGAAGAAATCCGCCGAGTCCTGCAGATACTGTCGAGGCGAACAAAAAACAACCCAATCCTCATCGGGGAACCAGGCGTAGGCAAAACCGCCATCGCCGAGGGCATAGCGCACCGAATAGTCAACGGCGACGTACCCGAGAACCTTAAATCCAAAACCCTATACTCGCTTGACATGGGTGCACTAATCGCCGGAGCCAAGTATAAAGGCGAATTTGAGGAGCGGCTGAAAAGCGTGATTAAAGAGGTGGTCGGCTCCGACGGCGAAATCGTCTTGTTCATTGACGAAATCCATACATTGGTCGGTGCAGGCGCATCGGAGGGAGCAATGGACGCAGCCAACATCCTAAAACCTGCATTGGCAAGAGGCGACTTACGAGTCATCGGCGCAACCACACTCATTTCAGTTCCTGAATGGGTAATCACCATTTCGCGCAGATTGTTGTATGCCGGAGCATTGGCTGCAAAGGCGGGAAGGACTTCATTGAATGCATTTGCAGGAGAAGGATTTTTCTTCCCGTCAGCCATGATCGTATAAGCTTCATTTATTTTCAAAGACTGGAAGGCTGGGTTATAGGAAATGAAGGTTTCACCGTACAGGCTGTTGAATGAACGGTAAGTCTGCAGTTTTAGTTTTTTTATATACCTGTAGTCCATAGCTGCCATCTGGATTCAGCGTGTATTCTTTTTTTAGCTGAAGATAAACGGCGTCGTAATTTTTGTCCTGAGAAAAAAGGAAATTGGATGATAGTAAACAGATAGTGGGAAGAAGCAATGAAAATATCTTTTTCATAAACATCATTATTATAGTAATGAGGAATTAGTTTTGAATGCGGAAAACAACAGGATCGTCAGCAAAAGAATTCTGAGAAATAACAGCATCGCGGAATTCAGGCCAATCTTTGGTATCGTAAATGCGTTTTCCAAGGACGATCTTTTCATTCAATGTCAGGGTATAGTTTTTCCAATCATATCCCCCATGGAAAGAACACACATCGCCTGTTGTGTTTTTTGATTCAGGCAAATAAATACTTTTTGAATTTCCTGGAAGTTGAATAGATTCATTGAGCTCTACCAACCGTGAGCAACGGTCGCGGAAGGAATATTTCCGTTCTTTCATCCCGGTTTCAAAGAACAGGTGTGGCTGGTAATTCTTAAACACATTGGAAGCTGTAACTGGGGTAAAAAGCACCTGGTTACCTGAAAAGAGTGCATATTCAGGAATCCTGAATTCAATAGTAATGCGAATCGGGCCGGCCTGGTAATCGATGGGGTCGGTGTATTCAATATGTGTGACCTCAGCCAGCGGAGATATTTTTAGTATCTCTTTTTCTAGGTTCTGGTTCCATTGTGTTTTATTGAAATTCCTGAATATTCCACGGATCCCGGCATCAGATTGTCCTTCTGCTGTGAGCGTTAATATTCCCGTCATTGTTCCATCTGCAGATAAAGATGACTTCGTGTCGATCTTCAGGAAATGATTTTCAGGCGCTGATAACGGGGTGGTGGCCAGGTCGGCTCCTTCAGGAACTCCCATCAGGTATTGTTGTTGTTGTTCGGCACTCGACCATAATTCCCTGTCAAAAGGAACCCATGTAGGATCAAGCAGGTGGTACTTGCCATCTTTCAGTTTTACAATGGTCACACTATGATTGAACTGATCAGCCGGAATATAATCGATTCTTGAACCGGCCATAGTCATGGCGGGGTACGATTTGAATCCTGCGGCACGCAGCATAGTGATCAGCATCCCTGCTTTATCCTTGCAAACGCCACAACGGTCGTTGAATGTCATTGCTCCTTTATGCAAGGTGTATCCTTCACCGCAACCCATGGAGATCCCTGAATAACGAACTTCGTCGGCTACCCAGTGTGTTAAACGTGAAATGGAGTCCAGCTCATTCGCTGCACCTTTCAGGATATCATTCACTTTGGCTTGGATTTCAGGAGTATCATCAAAACTTCCGAAATCTTCATTCACCTTGTAAAACCATCGCGATTTAGCGAACCAATCAGGACTGGTGGAAAGCAGCAGTTTGGTCGCAATATCTGAAGTGGCTACTCCATGTGGTTCGGATTTGAAAGAAATGATATCTTTTTTAGTAAAAGTATAAACAGTTTTATCGTCCCGGAACAATTCCGACGACTGAACTTCTCCATTGTAAACCATATATTGTATAGGTTTATCCTTCGGAAGGGTAATTTCATAAACTTTCACCTTGACCGGACTCCCACTCCAGAACTCCACGATATCATAATAATGACCTTTCATCGGGGGAATATATTTGCTGTCATCATCTTCTCCTTGTTCCAACAGGGCATAAGTAAATCCTTTTTTAAATTCAATTACCTCGACGGCATCACCTGGTTCGAGTCTTCCTACTTCAATCATTTTTTCCCGGGCGCCCCAATATATCATTCTTGCAGGAGCAGGATAATCCAGGACATTTTTCATATCCAGATTTCTGATGGTTCCGTCTTTTTTATAGATCACTAGTTGTCTGATATCGACATAGGCCGACAATGGGTCGTAACCAAATTTCACTACACTCATGTCGATGGCTCCTTTTGCATTCAGGATCTTTGTCAGCGTATGGGTCAGAACATAACTCAACCCCGATTCTTTAACATCCACCTTTATGCTGTCAAAAACAACTATCAGGTTGTCGTTTGGATAAACCGTCGCATCGCCTGCTGCATGGATCAGATCCTGCATAGGATCAATGGAAGCAAAACAATAGTGAACGAGGAAAAAAAGAATTGTGCAAAATAAATCCTTTGGTCATAAGTTAAAATATTTAGATATAATGCTACGATCCGATCATTTTAAGCATGTTGAGTTCTTTTTCTTCAAGAAACCTCCATTCTCCGCGGGGAAGATTTTTTTTAGTAAGACCGGCATAATAAACACGATCAAGTTTTATCACCTTGTAACCAAGTTTTTCAAATATTCTTCTCACGACGCGATTTTGTCCGGTATGAAGTTCAATGCCTATTTCTTTTTTATCTTTCCCATCACCCACAAACTCGATAGCATCAGCTTTCACGAGGCCATCCTCCAACTCGATACCCGTCAGGATACTTTTCATATCCGGTAATGCAACATTCTTATCAAGACCGACATGATAGATTTTTTTGATTCCATACTTTGGATGTGTAAGTCGTTTTGCTATCTCTCCATCATTGGTAAAAAGGAGAAGTCCGGTTGTGTTCCGGTCGAGCCGGCCAACCGGGTAAATCCGTTCCTTGCAAGCACGTGCAATAAGGTTCATAACGGTTTTACGGTTCTCAGGGTCATCAGTTGTTGTAATAAATCCTTTGGGTTTATTGAGGAGTACATACTTGAGTTTTTCACGTGAAAGTGCCTGGTCGCCATAGGATATTTTATCAGTCATCGAAACTTTCGTTCCAAGCTGGGTCACAACTTTTCCATTAACCTTTACAGCTCCTGCTTCAATAAGCTTATCCGCTTCCCGGCGGGAACAGATACCGGCATTGGCAATGTACCGGTTTAACCTGATCAATTCACCTTTTGAATCGTTACCAGGATGGAATTTCTTCTTGGGAGATGAAGAATACGTTCTTTTTTCATCAGGAATATCATCTTCATTATGTTTCCGGTATGAGGAAGGTTTTGTTTCAGTCAATTTCCTTTTCCGGGCATTAGGCGTTTGTTTTCCTTTCCAGTTGCCCTTCGGTTTTTTGTATTTATCCATAATTTTCTTTGCTGTTTTATTGCTCGGACGACTCAAATGGTGGTTTGATCTTTACCCCGTCATATTTCGTTTCTATTCCATTCCTGTATGTGATTATCAGAAAAGGAGTCCCGTCATATTCATATTTAATCCAGTCGCCTTCTTTTTTACCCATCAGATAAGATCCTTCATCTTTTACCTTTCCATTATCCCAATAATAAATGTGCTTTCCATCAGGATTGTCTTCTACAAAACTTCCTGAGAAAGAAAGGACACTATCTGTCTTTTCATTCATCCTCGTCAGATGATAGCTGATCCATTTTCCGCTTTTCAATCCATCCCGGTAAGTGCCGCGTTCAAGGTAATCGCCAATTGTTAGAAACCACGGACCATCCTCCTGATCCTTTATATATTCACCTTCTTCAATAATCTTGCCATTTTCATCATATTCAGTATGCATTCCGTCTTTCAGTCCATTATCATATTCTTCTTCACGCATCAGTTGTCCGGATTCATAATACCACTTCCATATTCCATGAAATTTTCCTGTACTTGTGAATTTACCATCCTGTTCCAGTTTCCCGTCCGGATAATAGAATTTCCATTCTCCAACCTGTATTCCATCTTTATAATCGCCTTCTGCTTTTATTTTACCATCGGGATAAAGATCTTTCCAATATCCGTCACGGTTACCATCTTCTTTTACAATTCCTTCTCCTATAATGATTCCCATATCATAGATCAACGACCGGGTGATCTGTCCTAATGCATTGAATTCCCGATAAATTCCTTCAGGGGTATCGTTACGATATGTACCACTGGCCTTTATTTTACCATCGGGATAATATTCATTTTTTATATCCAATTTCTTGACTTCCTGAGCTTCCGGTTGTTTCACATCCTTCACATATTTATCCACACTGATCAGGTCACCGTTTTCTGCGTATACTTTAAAATACCCATCTTTAAGGTCATCCTGGTAATTTCCTTCCACATGAATATTACCATTCCCATAAAAAGTGTACCATTTTCCCTGCTTCAGATTATTATGGTCCCTTCTATTGATCTTAATGCGGTCAACCACAAAGCCTCGTTTGTACTCTATCAATGTGATTATATCGCCGTCTTTAGAATATTCTTTGCCTAATCCCTGTTCCAATCCTTTAACAAAGGGAATTTCCATTTTAAGTCTACCATCAGGATAATAGTACCGGGTATATCCTTCTTTAACATCATTTTTAAACATTTCCCGTATAATCTCTTGATCTACATAGGTTGTTTTTATTCCGTTTTTCTTTCCTTCTTTATAATTTACATCCAAGATGCGAGTTCCTTTTTCATTATAGAATATCCAAAGGCTGTCCAGTTCCATATTTTTCCGGTTACCTTCAGATTTTAATTTCCCATTTTCATAATAAGATTTCCAATAACCATCCGGCTGTCCGTTTATCATTGTGCCTTCACTGGAAACCAATCCGCTTTTATAATAAAATTTTTGGTAACCGTTAAGAATTTTTGCAGTATCCTGGGCAACTGAAGAATGAAGAATGAAAAATGAAAAAATAAAAATGAAGAGAAGCCTCAGGTAATTGTAGATTTTGCGCATGATGGAATGTTTATTTTGATAATTCAAGCATACGGAGTATTGGTTTCTTTGCCTTTTCTATCAACTCATCAGATAATTGAATTTCCGGTGATTCATTTTTAAGGCAATTTAGCAATTTAGGCAATGTATTTAACTTCATGTAAGGACAATCATTACAGGAACAGGTTTCATTAGTCGGTACAACATAGAATTTTTTATCCGGCGATGTTTTCTTCATCTGGTGAAGAATACCCGTTTCAGTGGCTACAATGAACTCTTTAGCAGGATTATTTTGTGTATATTTTAAAAGGGCTGTTGTTGATCCGATATAATCTGCCATTTGAAGAACCACAGCTTTACATTCCGGATGCGCAATCAATTTGGCATCCGGATGATCAATTTTAATTTTAATGATTGCTTCTGTATTTATGATGTCATGAACTTCACATGTACCTTCCCATAAAACCATATTCCTTCCTGTAATCCTGTTCACATAGTCACCAAGGTTTTTATCCGGTGCAAAAATGATCTTTTGTTCTTTTGGAAGCGATTCTACAATTTTTACTGCATTACTCGAAGTACATATGATATCAGAAAGAGCTTTAACCTCAGCTGAACAATTGATATAAGAGATTACAATATGCCCGGGATATTTTTCTTTGAATTTACTGAATTCAACTGCAGGACATGAATCAGCCAAAGAACAACCCGCTTCCAGATCGGGTAGAAGAACTTTTTTTGCAGGGTTGAGAATTTTAGCTGTTTCAGCCATGAAATGAACGCCTGCAAATACAATAATATCATCGTCTGTATTATAAGCTTCCTGTGATAACGCGAGGCTGTCTCCAATAAAATCAGCAATATCCTGTATTTCAGGTACCTGATAAAAGTGAGCAAGCAGGATAGCGTTTTTTTCTTTCCTTAGCCGGTTTATTTCTTCAATATATTTACGGTTTGTATTGTATTGTTTTGTTGTACTATGAATTTTAGTATTCATAATAATAATAAATTTTTTAAAATATTTATCTGTTATAATAATAGGTGTTGATTCTGTTAGTTCTATTCTGCCAAATAATTTTGATTTTACAATTCTTCTTTTTGATCAACACCTGAACGTAAGTTATAAAGATGTATTATACTGAAATGTAATAAACTAATAGGTTAATAACAAAAGGTTGATAATTTTGTTTGTTGATAAAATATTAGTTTTTGATCTGTCCTTTTCAAGGGATAAAATGTTAATATTTATTGTCAAAAAGTAAGTTTATTCTTTCCGAAGAAAAATTATTGAAGGGAAACCAGAGTTGTAAGAAATTTTTAACAAAGTTACGCAGTTATAAACAATCCACTGTTAAAATTTTAAGAAATTGATATCGTGATTACTATTGAAAAGTCAGTTTTTATTACTATATCCAATTATTAATGAAATTTTACCGAAGAAACGAAAAAAGAACCTTAAGAAAAAATGAAAAGAATTGGTATTCAGTTTAATGAACTTATTTTATGACAGTATAACATATACATCCCCTTCAAAATTATGATTACTTTTGTGAATAAATTTGTCAACAATGTTTGATTTTAATCAGGATATTCCTATTGGAGGAGATCATGCCGGCTTCTGTTTAAAGGCTTATCTGATTCAAAACCTGTCATCTGCAGGATACCGGTTCAAAGATTTTGGGACATTTTCGGAAGAAAGTGTTGATTATCCTGATTTTGTTCATCCAATAGCAAAAGCAGTGAATGATGGAATTTATCAAAGAGGGATCATTATTTGTGGAAGTGGCAACGGAGTATCGATGGTTGCAAACAAATATCCTTTTGTACGGTCGGCGATTTGCTGGACGGATGAAATTACCCGGTTATCACGCTTACACAACAATGCAAACATGATAGCTCTTCCGGCACGTTTCGTTTCACTTGAAGAAGCACTGAGCATGGTCAAGATCTTTTTTATTACAGAATTCGAAGGTGGAAGGCATGAACGCAGAGTTCAGAAAATTCCTATTCCTGTCAGGTAATTTAAACATGGTGTATGTCAAAAATCCTTGATAAGTTTTTAGCTGATGCTGAAAAACGTTCATTTGACCCGGAGCACCGTAGGCGTCTTGATTTTAATATTGGCAGGTATGACGAACAGGTAATCAATGGAAAACAGCAGTTCTCTGAACTTGAACTTGCCCGGCGGAGGGCAGCCATGCGGAAATATAAAGTTTTGAATAACTTAGACCGTTACCTTATTGAATTTGAAAGCAACTTTGAAAAACGTGGTGGCAAAGTTATCTGGGCTCCTACAGAGAAAGATGCACAGAAAGAAATTCTTGCCATAATAAAGAAAGCAGATGCCCATTTAATTGTAAAGCAAAAGACAATGCTTTCCGAGGAACTTGAAATCAATGAGCTGCTTCAGAAACATAAGCGTGAAGTCATTGAAACCGATCTTGGTGAGTACATTGTTCAGGTAGCGGGGGAAAAACCATACCACATTCTTACCCCGGCCATGCATAAATCTAAAGAAGATGTTGCTGAGCTTTTCCATGAAAAATTTGGAACTCCTTTACACAGCACACCGGAAGACATAGCAAGGTTCGTTAGAGAACAACTGAGAATCAAGTTCATCCGTGCCGATGTTGGAATTACCGGTGGGAATTTTCTGGTAGCTGATACAGGTGCTCTCGTGCTGACCGAAAATGAAGGAAATGGATTGCTATCATATGCCTTTCCAAAAATTCACATTGCTATTGTCGGGATTGAAAAGATAATTCCATCAATGGATGACCTTGATTTATTTCTTCCCTTACTGGCTACATATGGTACCGGCCAAAAAATTACTGCGTATAACAATTTAATTTTTGGACCCAGGTCGTCTGATGAACCAGACGGACCGGAGCAAATGTACATCATACTTATTGATAACCGGCGTACAGAAGTTCTCAAACACAAAGAACAACGCCAGGCCCTGGCCTGTATTCGTTGTGGTGCATGCCTGAATGGATGTCCTATCTATCGCAGTATTGGAGGATATACTTATGGAGCGGTGTATTCAGGTCCGATCGGTTCAGTGATATCCCCGCATTACTTAGGACTGAAAGATTACAATCATTTAAGCTATGCCTGTTCACTTTGTGGAAAATGTTCCGAGGTTTGTTCCATGCACATTCCCTTACATGAACTTTTACTATACAATCGTAATGAAACAGTCATAAAAAGATTCCCAAAGCAAACCTGGAAATTAATGATGAAGGGTTGGAAAATGGTAATGTTGCATAGATGGATGATTGACAAAACCGGTGCAGGAATTAAAAATAAAGCCTTTCATATATTCTTTAAAAAATGGTGGGGCCCGCGAAGAGATTTGCCAAAATTTGCAGAAAAGAGTTTCAAACAACTATGGCTTGAAAAACAACAGAGTAACTGATATCCAAATCTCCAAATGATACCTATAACAAAACTGAATTCCCGGGTCCAATTAACGCATGGTTTGATGCCTCATGTCGGGTTTCCTGAAGAGGAAATGATCAAAACCTACCAGTAGACTTCCTGCAATAATTACCGTTATTGGAATTATAAATGTTCTAACATTTGTAATGAAGGGTTTTATTCCCGAGAACAAAGAAGTAAAAACAGGAACAAGGTTCATTATGAAGTACTCTTTGCCGGGTATATAATCTGAGAACGGAAGATCTGAAGTCATGAGTATAACTACACAAACAAAGAAAAGCAGGATATATGGCCATGATGAGCTTAAAATCAGGTAAAAAGGCTTTTTAACTGAAGAAATTTCAGGCGACTTCAGGATTTGTTCCATGACATTGCCGGTAAAATCATCCCCCGGGTTTTCCCAGGATTGTTTCCTGAAAAGTGCTCCTTTAAAAAATCATCCGGTAAGAAATCTTTTTTTTCCATTTCAACTACAAAGATACTATTGTTTTAGTGTTCCTGTCAATTTCTTTTTATCAATCCGTTCATTTCTTCGTATAACTTCTTCCTTATCCGGTGCAGCCTGACTTTTACATTCGATACTGATAATCCGGTAATTTCGCTAATGTCTTCAACGGAGTTTTCATTTTTATAAAATAAAGTGATTAGAAGGTTATCTTCATCAGGCAACTGTTTCAATGCTTTTTCAAGAGTCACCTGACGATCATTCTCATCCAATTCATTGATATTACGCCCAATCTCATCCGTTGAATAATTAGTGATGACAGTGTCTTCAATTGTAACCATTTCGACCTTCTTTTTTCTTGTCTTGGATATCGCAGCGTTGTAAGCGATGCGATAAAGCCAGGTTGAAAATTTTGATTTTTTTTCAAATGTGTTCAGTGACTGATAGGCTTTAAGGAAAACATCCTGTGAGATCTCTTCTGCATCTTCCCGGTTATTGACAATTTTCAGAACAATTGAAAAAACCAGGTTTTTATGTTTCGCAACCAATGATGCATAGGCCGAAACGTTCCCATTTAAAACTTTCCCGATATAATCGTTATCGTCCTGAAACTTCATTTTGTGACTTAGACGTTAATTAAATGACAGGGTTACATATAAAAGAAAATATCCCTGGTCATTCCACGTTAAAATTAAGGATAAAAGATATAGATAAGAACATTTACTGATAGAAATATATAATTTTTTTATATGTTTGTTTTTTAATATTTAACAGGACTCCCAAGAATTTGACCTATTATCATGGATGTTTTTTTAAAAAGGATATTGCGTATAATTCTTTTATTCATGATGTTTGCAGGATTCTATCTGATCCCCGTTCAACTTTTTTCCCAGAACAAGAATGATTCTAATCTCGATCAGCTTCCCCATTCGATGTGGAATAAAAACCTGACACATGGAAACATTTCTTCAGCATCTACAGTCATCACAATCAACAATTGGGATAATTTTAATCTGGGTGTTGATTTCGCGACAAGCAACATAACAGCCAATCCTTTAAATCCAACATGGTATTTTACCGCTTATAATACTAATGTCGGCCATCAATCAAAAAATGGCCTTACGTGGGAATCAGAAGTTCCCGATTTTGGTGCTACAATGATGGGAGATCCAGTTGTTGCATATGACAGCCTGGGAAATCTTTTCTATGGTAATATGTTTGGGATTAATGTTGTCATCGGATTAAAAGTAATTAAATCAATAGATAATGGAACAACATGGGGGCCGAGTGTCACGGCGCTTATTGGAAGCGATAAATGTTGGATTGCCTGTGATCAGACCAAAGGTCCAAATGCCAACAATGTTTATACATGTATGACCAACAATGGATCAGGGAACTTCTCCAGAAGTACGGATCATGGACAGACCTTTACAAGCACTTTTACCACGGCTTCTCAGACTCTACCCGGGATGATGGTTTGTGTCGGTCCTTATAATAACATTCAAGGTGGATCAGTTTATCTGGTCACAAATTCAGGAACACCATTCGCAAGTATTTATACCTTTTACCGTTCCATCAACGGAGGACTCACATTTACTAGGATGTCGACAGCGCAATTTTCAAATTATATAGGAACAGAAGTAAACGGAAAAAATACTGTTTCAGGAATGCGCACATTCCCTTATCCAATGATCGCTGCAGATAATAGTTATGGTTCGTACAAGGGAAGATTGTATCTGATATACGCATCAAATGATCCTCCAGGTAATGGTAATATGCCTGATATTTTTAGCCGTTATTCTGATAACGGAGGAATGACTTGGTCTACAGCAAAAAAGGTAAATGACGATTCTGATTCACAAAATAATAATCATTGGGATCCTGCAATCTGGTGTGACAAAAACACTGGTCGTCTCTATGTTCAATGGATGGATACAAGAGATACACCGACCCATGATAGTGCATTCATCTATGCTACGTATTCGTCAGATGGAGGTGATTCTTTTGAACCCAATCAGAGGATTTCAAACCAGAAAATGAAAATTAATTGCACGACTTGCGGTGGAGGAAACACTGCAGGTTACGAAGGTGATTATAATGGAATCTATTCAAATAATAAAGTCGCTATAGCCGGCTGGACAGATTTCAGATATGGAACTTTCATGAGTACTACTGCGTATTTTCCTGATTTTGCTATGGCTCTCGGCTATTCTCTGGATACTTTATATACTCCCTTAGACAGTGCTATCTTCACTATTTCCATTCCGGAAGTTAAGCTTTATACAGATACAGTTATTATTTTTGATACGATCGACCCGGTGCCTGATTCAGGAACCATCACAATTTCATTTCCTTCAGGAAACAGAATAACAAATTTTCCTGATTCACTATTTGCACAAGTCAAACTGACCGGAAATGTTCCAACAGGATACTACAAAGTCAATTTTTTGCAAAAGGTCCCAATGGTACACCCGTGCACCAACGGAATCTTACATTACGGGTCCTCTCGGGAGATTCAATCTACGTTGTTACAAAGGCAACTCCGGATTCAATTTGTGCCGGAGAATCTTCCCAACTTCTCGCAAAAACAATTAAAGGAACAGAACCCATTTCTTTTTCCTGGACACCTGTAAGCGGATTGAATAATCCGCATATTGCCAATCCCGTTGCATCTCCTCTTGTAAATACAATGTATCATTTACAGGTAATGGATTCTGTCTCACATACAGGTAGTGACAGTGTGTTTATCAATATCATCCCGGCACCAAATTCTCCCGGAACAATTAGTGGACCGATAATTATTTGTCAGGATTCCGTTGCGATATACAGTATTCAGGTTGTTCCTAATGCAACTTCTTATTCCTGGACAGTTCCGGATGGAGCAAAGATCCTGAATGGGCAAAACTCAACATCCATCACCATTCAATGGGGCACTATTAGTGGAAATGTATCGGTTATTTCCGGAAATCAATGCGGAATCAGCACTCCAAGCATTCTGGAAGTGACAGTTATGAACACTCCTTCTCAACCAAAGATCATTCATGGACCAACGCAAGTATGCAATGAAGAAAAAATTACTTTTTCAGTTGATCCGATTCCAGATGCTATTTCCTACTTATGGACTGTGCCGGTGGATGCAACAATAATAAGCGGTCAGAATACAGACTCCATTTATATTCAGTGGGGGACAAATGCCGGTAATATAACTCTTGTGGCCCTTAATGACTGTGGAGAAAGTGTACCCTTTATCCAATTTATTGATCTTGAAACATTACCAGGACCCGCAGAATCTGATCACGGGCGATGATACAGTTTGTTCAGATTATGAAACTTATAACTATAGTGTTCCGATGATCACTAAGGCTACTTCTTATACCTGGACAGTTCCATCAGGAATATCAATAACTTCCGGAACAGGTACAAATTCAATTATCATCACCGTTAGCCCCAAAGCGATTTCAGATACTATTACCGTTGAAGGGAAAAATACTTGTGGTTCAGGAACAGCCAGCGTTAAAAATATTATAGTAAAAGTTTGTACAGGCATTTTTGTGAATAAAAAAGAAACTGGGATATCTGTTTTTCCTAACCCGGCAGGAGGTGAATTAACCATTGCCATCACAGATGGGGAGAATAAAATGGATGTGAGAATTATTGATATGAGAGGACAAGCAGTATTCAGGGAATCATTGAATAACATCCCAAATAATTTCAGGCAAATGATCGATGTTTCAGCGTTTTCAAGAGATGTGTACTTTGTGGAAATAACCAGTAGTAGAATATTTATGATCAGGAAAATCATTCTTCAATAATAAAAAAGATTTCGAAGTTTGTAACCTCACTATTGTTGAAGCGTCAAAAGGGACAAAAAGAAACAATAAACTCTAAAACCCCAAACAATGGAAGCTGGAATTTTAGTCCCGATAGCATTTTTCGCAATGGTCTTTGGAATTGTGTATCTAGTTATCAGAAAAAAAGAACGAATGATTTTGATTCAAAGAGGAGCTGATGTATCAGCTTTTGAATCAAAAAGAAGAAATGAGACTTCAAATCTTAAATGGGGATTACTTTCTCTTGGCATCGGTATCGGCATCCTTCTTGGAAGAGTATTTGCCGGTAACACCTGTCTTGGGGAAGAAGCATCTTATTTCTCAATGATCTGCCTTTTCGGAGGTTTAAGCCTAGTTATCTATCATTTTCTTGCCAGGAACATAGAAAAACAACATTTACCTCCCAAAGAATGATGAGGCAAGGACTTTCTACTTGCTTAAATCGAAAATTTGAAGGGTCAGATAAACAGGCCCTTCTTTTTTTAGTCTGCTTTCAAAAAGGATGATCCTGTCCACAATAATTTCCTGCGAAGAGATATTCTTATTTTGATCAATGATTTGCCGGAACAACCTTTTATCTTTTAAAAATTTAATTCTTCCCAGTGTTAAATGTGGAATCAGGTTTTGACGGTCGGAAGTATAACCGATAACTTCAAGTTTATCCCTGATAAGTTTCATTATAGATTCCAGATTTTCATATGGTTCAATACCTACCCAAACTATCCGTGGATCATAAGAACTGCCAAAAATTCCCAGATTGTGAAGTACTAATGAAAAGGTTTTTGTACAATCGGCAACTTCACCAAGAACCCTTGTGATTTCGGGAATCTTTGTCTCTTCTGTTTCACCAAAGAACTTCAAGGTAATATGGATGTTGTAATCTTCCACCCACTTAATCCGTTCGTGCTGCAAGCGGTTTTGAATTTCATTGAATTGATTAAGAAATGTTTTATCAGGATTGATCTTGATGGCAGCAAACAGACGTTTCATAATAATCAGGGATATTATTAAGACTATCTAATGAAAAAAAATAAAAGTACACATTTCTCTATTCTATTTTGAGGAAAAACAGGACAGATAACGAATGAAAATATTTTTTACATTTGCTGCTTATTCAGGGGTATTAGCTCAGTTGGCTAGAGCGTTAGACTGGCAGTCTAAAGGTCAGGGGTTCGACTCCCCTATACTCCACAAAAAGATTATAATGAGTAATGAGTAATTATCTAATATATAATTATTTAATTGCTCATTCCTCCCTTTTTATTCTTGTCTTTTTAAGAATTTCCCACAAGATTTTCAGAATTTCATCGAGATCTTTATAGAGTGAATTGTACTCATTAATAGATAATGAACCTGTATTTTTTAACAACTTTAGCCAACACCCGGTTTCTTTCGCTTCCTTGTATCAGATGGACAATTTAATAGAAAACTCAGCTTTGGAAATCCTGGAAACAGCTTCTTCTACATTTGCTGCAATGGATGTTCCACTTTTTAACAATTGATTAATCAGAATTGATTCGACTCTTCTGTTTATCAATTCCTGTGTAAGTACGATAATTCTGACAGAAAAAGAATAAGCCTTGTCTCTGATGATATTTCTTCTCATAATTGATCGTTTTTATTATTTATTCATCATTGCACTTTGCATTAATCGTCTATCTTTCAAAAAGTAATACAGAATCAAGTGAAAAAATAATGTTAACGAACCTTGAAAATTTTATTTTTGGATATCATAATTTTCATTAATCGTCCAGGATCTTTTATTACTTTCGCTTTAATATCAGATTGAATGAAGATCCTGATCCTATGTACTGGTAACTCTTGTCGTAGCCAGATGGCCGAAGGATTCCTGAAATCCTTTGATTCACGGTTGGAGGTTTATTCTGCAGGAACTCACCCTGCACTTCAGTCAAATATATATGCAATAACAGTAATGAAAGAAGCAGGAATCGATATCTCCAAAAATATTCCCAAAAGTGTCGATCTCTTCTTGGCAGAATCGTTTGATTATGTGATCACTGTTTGTGACGATGCAAATGAAAGCTGCCCCTATTTTTCAGGCAATGTCATTCAAAGAATACATATCAGCTATGAAGATCCTGCAAAAGCAAGCGGAACACAGGAAGAGATTCTAGAGGTTTATAGACAGGTTCGCGATCAGATCAGGGAACAATTCATGAAATTCTATAAATCAATATGATCGACTTTTTATAAATGTTACTTCGCCATGATGATCATTTGAAATGACCTGGTACAAAAATTCGCTACCTGGAAACTATTACAATTTTAAATGAGCCAGGGGCAACACTCCTTTTGCCATTAACCATGGTCACATCTGCAGATGACAGGTAGATTTTGCCAGTTGTTTCATCGAAAGCTATAGTCCGTGCACTTTTACGAGTTTCAACCGTCTGGACCACTTTATAATTGTCAGGACCATCCTGGTGCACCACAGTAAGGGTCCCTTCTCCATTGGCGGAAATTGCATTATGATCCTGAGGGATGAATATTATTCCGTCGCAACCTTCTCCCATTGGCAAGGTGGCGATTATTTTCCCGTTTGTGGCATCCATAACAACGATTTGTTTTGAATCGCTGCAAGCAGAAAACAGGCGATTATTTTTAGTATCAAAAGCAAGTCCGGATGGTTCTTTACCCGGATCAAGAGGCCACTCAGCATCAATCTTCAACGTTTTAGCATCAAATTTCACAACAGTCGATTTATCCTCAATGTTGCAGAATATTTTGCCTATTCCGTTGGTGACTGCGGCTTCCGGTTTACCTGAAACAGGAAATGTTCCAACCACAGCATTTGTTTTGGCGTCAATCGCTGTGACTGAATGACCTCTGCCATTGAATGTGAAAATCCGATTGCTGAAGGGATCATAAAGTATTCCATCAGGATTTTTACCAGTACTGATCTTAACAAGGACCTTTAAAGTTTTCAGGTCGAATACAACTACTGAATCAAGCTGGCCAGCCGAAATAAAACCTTTGTTCAAAGAAGGAACACAGGCAATTCCATGAACGCCAAGCGTATTGGGTATCTGTCCAACAACTTTACTAGATTTCAGATCCAACACATCCACGCAAGTTCCATGAGAAATAAATAACCGCTGACCCGGGCTATCGACTGTAAGGTAATCCCACCCTCCATTTCCTTCTACCGGGATAGTCTTGATCACTTTGTACATATTAAAATTGCCTTGGGCATATGAATATTGTATTGCCATCATTACCAATGCAATGATAAAAAAAGATTGTTTTTTCATAATTTTCATATAATTTTTCACAAAGATACTTTTAGAATTCAGTTTTGTGGTAATTGAAGATAAATTTTTTATGAGACAAAATTCATTGAACGATAACAATATTGCATTTTTAAAATATTTTTCATTTTATTTTTGACAATTCAAAATAATGTTTAATTTTGCCGCCTTAAATGAATGAACATTCACTCATATTACAAATATGTCACGATTAATTGATGAAACCAAAATTGAACGATTCCGGAATACAACCATCGAAATGGTTGTAAATAAAGGATTCGGAGGCGCTTCAATTTCGGAGATCGCAAAAAAAGCAGGTGTAGCTGAAGGGTATCTATACAGGTATTATAAAGGGAAAACAGAACTTGTAGATGACCTTTTATTTAGCAACCTGAACGAACTGATCAACAAGTTGGAAGAATTTCTTGATGACTTGCATTCGGTTAAGGATATTTTCGAACAACTAATAAGGGTTTTGTTTGAAATAGCAAACAAATACCCAGGGCGTATAAAATTTCTCTTTGTTCTCATGCATGATTATAATTTTACAGTTCAGGACACCCAGCGTAAACGAATTATTGGTCTTTGTAAAAGAGTAAGAGAAAAAGGAATTATCACGAAGGAAATAGACAAAACAATCGATGAAGAGGAAATCTTTTTGCTGGGATTTATTTATCCGATAGAGTTTATCAATCTACGACTCAAGAATCTGTTCAACCGGACAGCATTGGGGGAAAAAGAAATTCAAAGGGTGCTTAAAGTTTGTGTTAATGCCATTAAAAACTGAAATAATAAATTATGAACCTAATCTGTCTCCCGGGAGTAAGGTAATTCATAACAAAAAAGATGAACAAATGAATAAGAAAAATTATTGGTGGATTTTTATTTCGGTTCTTATGGTTCTGAATAATACCAAAGCAAATGCAAAAGAACCATCTGCACTCAGAAAATTGAGTTTTGATCAGGCGCTGGAAATCACCTACCAGAACAGCCATGCCTTAAAACAAGCCCAATACTTTCAAAAACAAAAGAACCAGGAAGCCAGCGCAGCAAAGAGCCTTTATTTTCCGAATATCGGGATATCGGCTGATTATATGGTAATGTCGGATCCAATTCAGCTGGATCTCACAAGTGTCAAAGATGCTATTGTTCCACTTTACCAGACTTTAAGTCAATACGGAAAATTTGGCGATGTGCCTGGTTTGACAGACGATGTTGCCACCCAGGTTATCCGTGGAAAACTTGCACAGGGCCTGGAAGGAATTGAAAATGCAAACTGGGACGAGATGTTACAAAAGAAACAATTCGGTACTGTTGCCGCAACGTTACAGTGGCCTCTGTTTACAGGAGGAAAAATTCTGGCTGCAAATAAAGCAGCAAACATCGGGAAAAAAGATGCAGGTGAAAATTCCAGGCAGAAAGAAGGGGAAGTAATTACAGAACTTGTTGAACAATATTTTGGATTGTGTTTGGCACAACAAACTGTAATCGTGCGTAATGAGGTATTGAAAGGCCTACAACAGCATTTGGAGGATGCAGAAAAAATGGAAAATGAAGGATTGATTTCACATACGGATGTATTGCATGCTCACGTATTTCAGGCCCAGGCACTAAGAGAGCTTAGCAAAGCCAAGCAAACTTCCGATATCATCAACCAGGCATTACAAAGCACGTTGGTTTTGGATGACAGTAACTGGATTGAAACCACATCAGATCTATTTTATCTTGATTCCATTGAGCCTGAAATCCACTTTGTAGACCTTGCCCGGGAAAATAACCCCTTACTTAATCAGGTTGAAATTAAAAGACAATTATCAGTGCAGAGTTACAGAGCTGAAAAAGCCAACTATTATCCTACAGTTGCATTGCAAGGAACATATGACATCGTAAATAAAGACCTGTCACCTTATGCTCCTCAATGGATTGTGGGAATCGGCTTGAAATGGACTTTATTTGATTGGACCTCAAGATTTAATAAAGTCAAAGCAGCTTCTTTACAAACAAAACAAGTGGAAGAAATCCAGAAAAAAGCCAAATCTGACGTTGGAACCCTTATTGATAAATTGTATCATGAATTAAACATGTATCACGAACAACTTATTGAACTTGAATCTGCACAAAAATATGCCGATGAATATCTGACATCACGTGAGCAGGAGTTTCACCAGGATATGACAAATTCCACAGAAGTTGTTGATGCACGTTTAGCCCTCGCAAAAGTGAAGATTGAGCGGTTGGAGGTGTTGTACAATTACGACCTCACCCTGGCAAAAATGCTTGAAATTGCTGGAATTCCTCAGGATTTTAGTGCATATAATAAAAGACCGGGTGTTAAAACAGAAAGCTATCATTAATAAAGAAATAATCCAAAAACAGAAATCAAGTGAAAAAAATCATGAAAACAAAGGGAATCCTGCCGGCAACAATCGGTATTTTAGCATTGGTGATTTTCGTCATATATTCAATCATCTTGATCAGCCGGCCGAAGCCATTGGAAGTCCAGGGAGAAATTGACGCTACCCAGGTAAAAGTTGCCTCAAAGATCATAGGTCGTATTGACAGTCTTCCTGTTCATAAAGGAGATAAGGTAAAAAAAGGGCAGTTATTATTTTCTCTGAAAAGTCCGGAAATCGAAGCAAAACTTGAACAAGCACGTGCCGCATTGGCAGGTGCGCAAGCCCAAAACAATAAAGCCATTACCGGTGCACAGGAAGAGGACATCGAAGCTGCACACGACGCCTATCTGAAAGCAGAAGCAGCCGTTGAACTGGCCAGAAAAACCTTCGACCGCATTAATAACCTATATAAAGAAGGAGTCATTCCGGGTCAGAAAAAAGATGAAGCCGAAACACAACTTAAAGCTGCCATAGAAACATCTAAAGCTGCTAACGAGGTTTGGATGAAAGCCAAAAAAGGAACCCGGTCCGAAGACAAAGATGCAGCAAAATCACTTGTCGACAGAGCGGAAGGCACGATCAGCGAAGTGGAAAGCTACCTCAATGAAACCAGTATTTATGCACCTATTGATGGAGAAGTAGCCGATATTATAGCTGAATCGGGTGAGCTGGTAAATGCAGGGTATCCCGTGGTGACAATTGTAAACCTGGAAGATTGCTGGGTGACTTTTAATCTCAGGGAGGACCTGCTGGCAGCCATTAGAATGGGAAGTACTTTTAACGCGAAATTTCCTGCTTTGAATAATAAAATTGTAGAGCTCAAGGTAACATATATTCATCCCCTGGGAAACTTTGCTACCTGGAATGCTACAAAAACCTCCGGCGACTTCGATATGAAAACCTTTGAAGTTCATGCGCGCCCGGTTGAAAAAATTGAAGGGCTGCGTCCCGGTATGAGCGCTTTAGTGAACTGGAAAGAAGTAAAAAACATAATAACAAAATGATCCATCCGATCAGAAATGTCTTTCAAAGGGAACTGAAAAGAATTTCAGGAGATGTTGTTTATCCGTTTTTCATGGTGATTGGCCCGCTGATCGCCTTCATACTGATAAGCCTGATCTTTTCTGCCAACGTTCCATCAAAACTACCGGTTGGCGTTGTCGATCTTGATCATTCGAATCTTTCAAGGAAGATAACGCGAATGACTGATGCAACATCCATTGCAGCCGTCAACAGGAGTTTTATCAGTCTTAAAGAGGCCTATTGTTCGATGATTGATGGTAAAATTGATGCGATAATTTGTATCCCGGAAGGAACAGAACAAAATATTTTACGCGGCAAAAGCTCAAAGATTGCAGTATACATTAACAATGAGTACCTGATTAAAGGAGGCCTGCTCAGCAGTGGAATTCAGAAAGTGCTGGGAACACTTTCTGCTGGAATTCGTTTACAATCGACCCTAATGAATGGGTCGACAAATAAGCAGGCTTTATCAGAAATCATGCCCGTTCAGTTACGGCCTATTTTATTATTTAATCCCTTTACCAGTTATTCTTATTATCTGACGGTTCTCATGTTGGGCGTGATGATCACAGTGTTCATTCTTTTTGGAACGATATATACACTTGGGACTGAATTACAAAATGGAACCGGTCAGGAGTGGCTGGAAATCGCTGGTTCGAATATCTATAAAGCCCTGACGGGTAAACTTGTTATTTATACGATTGTATTTTGTTTTCTTGTTTTGTTGATGGATATTCTTCTTTTTAAGATTTTGGGATTGCCGTTAAATGGCCATTTCCCGCTTATACTGGCAGGTGAATTCCTGATGATCCTCAGCTACCAGTCTATGGCTATCTTTATTCTTGCATTGACCCGGAATCTTCGCCTTGGCTTATCACTGGCAAGCGCCTATACTATGCTGGCGATCACTTATGCGGGATTGACCTATCCGCTTTTTGGAATGCCTGTCATTGCCCAGGGATTCAGCAGGATTTTTCCATTTATATATTGGCTCGATTTATTTACGGGTCAATCTCTGAGAGGAGAACCGATCGCTAATGGACTTATTCAATTGTTTTATTTGTGCGGGTTTATTTTTCTGGGAACCTGTTTAATTCCGAGGTTGAAATATATGCTGAAAACTGAAAAATACTGGGGCAGAATATAATTGAAATTTTATGTGGAAAACACTTATTAACGGCTTACAAGAACTTAATCATACGTTTATTCAGGAATTGAAAAATTCTCTGACAGATGCTGGAACAGTGCTGATCTTTATCGTCGCAGTGATTGCATATCCGGTGCTCTATTCTATCGGATACATCAATGAAACTCTTAAGGATGTTCCTGTAGCCGTTGTTGATCTTGATCATTCAGCATTAAGCAGGCAATATTGCAGAATGATAGATGCTGCCGAACAAGTAAAGATAAAAGCTAAACCCGGAAGCCTTAAAGAAGCCGAACAAATATTCTATCAGAGAATTGTCAATGGTGTCTTTCTGATCCCACGGGATTTCGAAAAAGATATTCTCAACAGGAAACAGACCCAAGTCGTTGTTTATTGTGATGCTTCAAAATTTCTTGTATACAAACAGGTTATGATAGGAGCAACATCTTCGACCGGTTATTTTTCTTCAGGAATTGAATATAGGAATTTGCTTTCTGAAGGGAAAATGAATAATCAGGCCATTGTACAAACCGATCCGTTACAGATACAAACGTTCGATCTTTTCAATCCCTCATCAGGTTACGCTACATTCATCGTTCCGGGCATTCTGCTGATTGTGATTCAACAATCAATGATGGTAGGGATCGGATTGCTTGAGGGTAAAAGGTATGAAAGAAGAAAAAAATCAATAAAGGAACTAAGAGAAGAACATATGAACCCGGCCATACAATCATTACTGACTGAGATCGGATTGCTTAAGGGTAAAAACTATGAAAGAAGAAAACAATCAATACAGGATTTTAAAAAAGAACATATGATCCCTGCAATTCTCGGGAAATCATTTGCCTATGGATTTCTGTATTTTTTTACATCTTTATTTTTGTTGGGATGCCTATACCATTGGCTCTCGTTTCCTGTACAGGGAAGTTTTATGACCATTTATTTTATGCTGGTGCCTTATATTTTTACGATTGCATTTGCGGGTCTTTCTCTTACTTTTCTGTTCAGGAAAAGGACAAATAGCCTGATGTTTATTGTTTTTATTTCCCCTGCGGTCTTCTTTTTCAGTGGAATTTCCTGGCCTGTCCAGTCTATGCCCTGGCTGATCCGGATGCTGACCTTCATTTTCCCCAGTACACCCATGATCCCTGCATTTGTTAAACTCAGAATAATCGGGGGCGGCTTGAATTCCATAACTTATGAATGGACCCTTCTTTTAATCCAGATGGCCGTATATTTTCTTTTGGCCTGTATTGCCTTTAAGATTGATCAAAAGAAACTTGCAAGAGAAAAGGTCGTGGGATAAAGGAGAAAAAAGAAAGACACAAGCAGTAGAAAGGATAAAATGTATTAACCAAAAAACAAATTATTCATAAGTTACCAAGATCTTGTGTCTTTCATATCTTTATACATGAGATCATGCATTATTTTTTCACTTTTTAACAATTCCATTAAAAAACATTTTTAAAAGTTTATCCACACGCTGCTCAAGGTCTTGTGCTTTCTTTTCTTTAATGAACAGAGGAATCTCAAAACCTTTCATGGAAGTCACAATTGCAACGGAAGCAAGAAAAGGATCTTCAATGTTGAAGTTTCCTTTTTCAATTCCATCCACCAGAATCCCCTGTATGGTAGCGATTTCTTCCTGGTCATATTTGTAGCGTATGCGTTCAATGAATTCAAATTGTGCCAGATATTCATTTTTCACCGCATTGTAAAAATTGAGCATATTTTCAAATCCCTTCATGCGGGTGATGATATAAGCTTTTAATTTTTCCTGGTGATTTTTTTTTTCATTCACTGCTTTCTCCAGTTTTGATTTCAGGAGAATCACTTCCTGTTCGAGAACAGCCTGGAAAATCTCTTCCTTATTCCTGAAATAATAATAGATCGAACTTTTTCCTTTCCCTAAAGCCTGTGCGATATCATCCATAGTGGTCTTTTTGTAACTATATTTACTGAAAATGTCGCTGGCGGCATTCACTATAGATTCTCTTATGTTGTCTTTTGGGGTCAAAAATGACAAAAATTAATTCGACGATTTGACTAAAAACGTCCAAAGATACAAAACATTTAATTAATTTAACCAATCCCGGTCGTTTTTATGATATTTGTAAAAATCTTTGTACCTGACGTGTTAAAAGCCACGATATTTTAGGGTTCCTGCTGATTATTCAAAAAATACAAATAACTTTGCCTGAATACTTTAACAATTTTTACATGCCATGAAACCGACTCATATTGAACATCTTGGGATTGCAGTAAAAAGCCTTGATGAAAGTATTCCCTATTTTGAAAATCTTCTGGGGATCAAATGTTATTCAATTGAAGAAGTAAAAGACCAGAAAGTTAGGACAGCCTTCTTTAAAATTGGACAGACAAAGATCGAATTGTTGGAATCAACAGATCCGGAAGGTCCGATCGGAAAATTTTTGGAGAAGAAGGGAGAAGGTATCCATCACCTGGCCTTTGCTTTTGATAATGCCGATCAGGCATTGAAGACAGCTGAAGAAAAAGGACTTATGCTCATTGATAAAGTTTCCAGGAAAGGAGCAGAAAGGATGAACATTGGCTTTCTCCATCCCAAATCTACTCATGGCGTATTGATAGAATTCTGCAGTAAATAGAACTACTTAAACAATACTCTTTATGGCTCACGAAAACAAGATCAACGAATTGCTCGGAAAACGAGAACAAGCCAAATTAGGCGGAGGCGAAGAACGTATTAAATCGCAACATAAGAAAGGGAAATATACTGCCCGGGAACGTATCGAGAAATTACTCGATGAAAGCAGCTTCGAAGAGTACGACATGTTTGTATCACACCGCTGTACAAATTTCGGACTGGAAAAAGATATTTATCTGGGTGATGGTGTGGTAACCGGCCGTGGTACCATTGACGGGCGCGTTGTATTCGTATTCTCTCAGGATTTTACCGTACTGGGAGGTTCACTTTCTGAATCTTTCGCAAAAAAGATTTGTAAGGTGATGGATCAGGCATTGAAAGTTGGTGCCCCTTTGATCGGGATCAACGATAGTGGCGGGGCAAGGATCCAGGAAGGTGTTAACAGTCTGGCAGGATACGCAGAGATATTTATGCGCAACATTGCAGCATCAGGCGTGATACCTCAAATCTCTGCGATCTTTGGTCCTTGTGCAGGAGGGGCAGTTTATTCACCAGCGCTCACTGATGTTATCATCATGAGTGATAAAACCAGCTACATGTTTGTGACCGGGCCAAAAGTGACTAAAACTGTAACAGGTGAAGATATTACCACCGAAGACCTTGGGGGCGCCACAATACATGCCACAAAATCAGGTGTGGCCCACTTCCGGGTGGAAAGTGAAGACGAAGGCCTTCTTCTTATCAGGAAATTGCTGGAATACCTGCCGCAGAATAACCTTGAAGATCCTATTGTAACTGAATGTACTGATCCGATCAACCGGATTGAAGATGCCTTGAATGAAATTATACCGGAAAACCCAAACCAGCCATACAACGTAAAAGATGTGATCTATCTTATAGTAGATAACCGGGAATTTCTGGAACTTCATCAGCATTATGCCAAAAATATCGTAGTGGGATTTGCAAAGTTCAATGGGATCCCATGCGGAATTGTTGCCAACCAGCCGAATTTCCTTGCCGGTGTGCTGGATATAGATGCCTCAAAGAAAGCAGCCCGTTTCGTACGTTTCTGTGATGCATTTAATGTTCCGGTAATAACCTTGGTCGATGTTCCGGGATTTCTTCCCGGTAGTATCCAGGAATATGGTGGAATCATTACTAATGGCGCCAAGCTGATGTTTGCTTATGGTGAAGCTACCGTTCCAAAGATCACTATCACTCTCAGGAAATCTTATGGAGGTGCACATGATGTAATGGGTTGCAAACAGCTTCGTGCTGATATAAATTATGCATGGCCATCTGCCGAAATCGCTGTAATGGGCCCTAAAGGTGCCATCGAGATCCTCGATGGTAAAAGAATAAGTGAAATTGAGGATGTCCGCGAACGGGTACGGTTTATTTCTGAAAAAGAGAATGAGTACAAAGAAAAATTTGCCAATCCTTATGATGCCGCGAAATACGGTTACATCGACGATGTGATAGAACCACGCAACACTCGTTTTCGTATCATCCGAGCTCTGCAGACACTTTCAACGAAAAAAGATCAGCTACCACCCAAAAAACACTCCAACATTCCTTTGTAATCGCATATTAACCTAAATTATAAATTGCATGACTTTTTTATT
The DNA here is from genome assembly GCA_963785325.1 of uncultured Bacteroidales bacterium. Taxonomy (GTDB): domain Bacteria; phylum Bacteroidota; class Bacteroidia; order Bacteroidales; family FEN-979; genus FEN-979. The sequence goes on from CAWAVC010000049.1 coordinate 30,955, forward strand.
CATCTCCATCGATCTGAGAAATATTAATGAAAAGGCTCTCGTCATTACCATCGTAGGATATTGCACTGTTTTCCTACTCCTTGCATGCATGACAATCCTTTTTAACCAGGCACACCATATCCAGGATTATTTTCTTAATCGGTCACGGAAAAAAAAGACTAACGCAGAAATTTTAGATAAACCTGAACAAAAGATTACAGGGGATGAGAATGCTGCCATCTGTACTGCACTTTACCTCTATTTTACCGAACTTCACGATGAAGAAAAATATGTAATTACAGTAAAAAAAATATCGAAAACATACTCCCCATGGAGTTCGAAGATCTATGGGATTTTAAATACTTTGAAACACTGATAAAACAAATGGAATCATGACTGCTTAAACATACTCAACCGATGAAAAAATTCAAATTTGCCATCAACGGAAACACTTACGAAGTTGAAATCCTCGGAATTGACGACAACATTGCCAAAGTAGAAGTGAACGGTACAATGTACGACGTAGAAATCCTGAAGGACCTAAAGGTTCCGAAAACCCCAACCCTCATCAGGGCAGAAGCACCAAAACCCACCCTGAAGGAAACCAAAATTCCTAAAAATATTATTCGTACCACTAATTTGGCCATCAAAGCACCATTGCCCGGAACGATCATCCAGGTTCTTGTTAAAGCCGGTGATAAAGTGACGATAGGAGAAAAACTGCTTACCATGGAAGCCATGAAAATGGAAAATAATGTACTTTCCGAAAAAAACGGTATCATCCAGTTGGTAAATGTCAAACCCGGCGATACAGTTATGCAGAATGATGTTCTTGTCGAAATTGAATAATGATGATACTCCAAAGACTTCAAGCCACCTTGCTATGCTATATATAAAAAAATATTTTTACAAGCTTCTGCTGGTTACCTTGTTATTGGCTTTTTTTCTGATTGCAAACTCTTCCTTTGCTTCTGCTATCGATCTTGCAAAACTTTGGAAAGACACAGGGTTCCATAATCTCCAATTGGGCAACCTGCTGATGATCCTTTTCGGGATCCTGCTGATCTACCTTGCCATCAAGTTTGAATACAAACCATTTATCCTGATCCCAATGGGAGTAGGAGTGATAATTGGCAACATACCATTTGCCCACGAAGCTATTTATCCCCTTGGGATCTATAAAGAAGGCAGTGTGATGAATTATCTTTACCAGGGTGTTCTGAAAGGAATTTATCCTTCCCTGGTCTTTCTTGGGATCGGCGCTATGACTGATTTTTCATCCCTCATCTCGAATCCAAAACTTATGTTATTGGGTGCTGCAGCACAAGTAGGCATTTTTGTAACTTTTCTTGGTGCATTGATCCTGGGATTTCCACTGCAGGAATCCGGAGCCATTGCATTGATCGGGGGAGCCGACGGTAATACTGCCATTTTCCTGTCATCCCAACTTGCAAATGGCTTACGGACCTTACCGGATGGGACTATCGTTCAAAATCTGATCGGTCCGATTGCCATTGCTGCTTATATTTATATGGCCCTGGTTCCCATAATACAACCGCCCATCATGAAGCTCCTGACCACCAAAAAAGAACGAATTATACGCATGAAACCATCCCGATCTGTTTCTCGCATGGAGAAAGATTGCTTTTTCGCTGATAGGACTTCTGCTCACTGCTTTTATCGCTCCCGGCGCTTTACCTTTACTGGGTATGTTTTTCTTAGGGAATATTTTGAAAGAATCCGGCGTCACAAAACAGTTAGCAGGTACAGTCAGTACTATTCTAATCGATGTCGTAGCTATCCTGATTGGCGTAACTGTCGGGGCTTCAACACAAGCTGATGTTTTTCTGAAACCACAATCCATCCTGATCTTCCTCCTGGGCGCACTGGCTTTTATGGTGGCAACTGCAGGTGGTGTTATCTTTGCAAAGGTGATGAATCTTTTTCTTAAGAAAGAAAACCAGATTAATCCTTTGATCGGATCTGCAGGTGTAGCTGCAGTTCCTGACAGCGCAAAGGTATCACAGATAATGGGATTGAAAGAAGATCCCACCAATCATTTACTCAGTCATGCAATGGCTCCAAATATCGCAGGAGTAATTGGAAGTGCGATCACAGCCGGAATGCTACTGGGTTTTATTTTATAAAAATCATTATAGTAAGTTTGATATTTAATTTGTAAAACAAATCACATGGACACCAACAAAACACTTGATATTTTAAAAATGGCTATCCTCATGGAAAAAAGAGGAATAGCATTTTATACAAATCTTGCTACACAAAGCAGCGATCCGGAGATCATCACTATATTCAAAACCATGGCAGCCGAAGAATCCATTCATGTGAAGTTTCTTTCGGAACAATTTCTGAGTTTCGAAAAGGAAAAAGAATTCACCTGTCCAAATTTACCAGATCAGGAGGCAGATGGAATTGCTAATATGGTACTTTCAGATGAAATAAAAAATAATATCACCGCCGCTGGTTATGAAGCTGCAGCAATTTCCGCAGCAATCGATATGGAAAAAAAGGCCATCGAAATTTATTCAACGCAAGCAAAGGCGACTAGCGATCCCAACGAAAAGAAATTATTCAACTGGCTAGCCGACTGGGAAAAAACCCACCTTAAAATATTGAATGACCTGGATAATGATTTGAAAGAGAAAATCTGGTACGACCATCAATTTTGGCCATTCTGATTTTCATCCAACCGTTCGTTCTCTGTTTACATACCTGTTCTCATAGCCTCAACAGGATCTAATCTGGATGCTGAATATGCAGGTATAATACCTGAGATAAGTCCGATAAGCGCCGAAACTCCTATACCTAAAAAGACATTTCCTGGCGTAATTATAAGATGGAAAGTAGTGCTCATGGTAACAATAACAGCAAGGATAACCACAATCAGTAATCCGACAATTCCGCCAATCAGCGACAGAAAAATAGCTTCGAATAAAAATTGCAACAGAATAAAATAATTTTTTGCTCCAAGCGCCTTTTGGATTCCTATCATACTTGTTCTTTCCTTAACGGAAACGAACATGATATTCGCAATTCCAAATCCGCCCACCAAAAGGGAAAACCCTCCGATGATCCAACCGACCGTTCCGATCACTGCAAATAAGCTATCAAATCCTTTAGAGATAATGCTGGTTTCATTAATGGCAAAATTATCTTCAGATGCGGGTTTCAACTTCCGGATAGATCGCATGATCCCTGTAAGCTCATCGATTAATTGTTCATTTGATACAAGCGGTTTTGCTTTAACAATAATACAAGTCCCGACTTCATTCAAGTCGACCATATTCCGGCAATAAGTTATTGGAAGCATTACGACCTTGTCATTAGAATTTCCTAAAAAATCATCCCCTTCTTTTTTCAATACGCCGATGACCTCAATATTTCTGCCGAAGATTTTAATAGTCTGACCTATAGCGGTCGTTTCCTGGAACAGGTTTGTAGCTATATCGGCTCCAATTATAGCAACATTCTTTCCGCTGTTCGACTCGGTAGGGGAAAAATACCGGCCGTCAGCCAATTCAAATTTCCATACTTTGTCAAAATCCTGTGAAACACCCATCACACCTACATTATCCACATAATTATTCCGGAATTTTACAGTCTTGTTAACCTGGATAAAAAAAGCGGATGCATCAGCAAGATTACTGCGAGCTTGAATTTCCTTCATGTCGGCCAGGGTCGCTTCCGGTCGTTGGTAATATTTCCACCATGGATAATCGTTTCCCATGGACCATGGCCATTTTTGAATATAGAGAACATTACTACCCATAGAATCAATGCTTTTCCGGATAGAAATTTCCATAGAATCAAAGATGGTGAAAACGGAAATAATACAAAAGATACCGATAGCGATTCCTAACAGAGAAAGAACGGTTCGAATGCGGTTAACAATAATTGCCTGAAATGCAAACACGTAACTCTCGCGGATAAGTCGAATTAATAAAAACATCAGAGATGAAACTAAAGATCTATAATACAAATGTAAAAGTAATACAAATTGTTTAAGAGCCGGAAGAATTCATCGTACCTTAGCGTAAAAATTGCTAACATTGCAGGGTGAACCCTTTCATACAAAGCCTATGGATATCAGAATTCGAACAGCATTAATTTCCGTCTACTCAAAAGACCGGATAGATGAAATTGCTCATTTACTTAACAATCTTGGAATAAAAATCTTTTCCACGGGGGGAACTTATAATCATTTGAAAAACCTAGGATTAAACGTCACCTCTGTTGAATCCGTTACAGGTTATCCTTCCATTTTTGGTGGAAGAGTGAAAACATTGCATCCCAAAATTCTCGGCGGTATCCTATATCGGAGAGATAATCCTGATGATATGCAGGAACTGCAAAAATATGATGTACCTCCTGTTGACCTTGTCATTGTTGATCTTTATCCTTTCGAAAATACAGTAGCAACTACCAAGGATGAAAACAAGATCATTGAAAAGATCGATATTGGCGGAATTTCACTCATCCGTGCAGCAGCCAAGAATTTCAGGGATGTGTTAATTGTACCTTCTGCAGTGCATTACGCGCCATTGATTGAGCTACTAAAAAACAAAGAAGGAGTTACCAGTCTTGAAGACCGGAAATATTTTGCTGCTCAGGCCTTTAATGTTTCTTCCCATTACGATACCAAAATCTTTGAATATTTCAATAAGAATCAAAACATACCTGCGTTCAAAAAAAGTATTATAAAATCATTCCCCCTGCGTTATGGAGAAAACCCTCATCAACAGGCTCTTTTTTACGGTAACCTGGATGAAGTATTCACCCAGCATCACGGGAAAGCAATTTCATACAATAACATTGTGGATATTGATGCAGCTATTGCTCTGATTAAGGAATTTTCAGAACCCACTTTTGTTGTCATCAAACATACCAATGCCTGTGGTGTTGCCAGCCGTACCAATTTAAAAGATGCCTGGTGTGATGCCCTCGCCTGCGATCCCGTTTCAGCCTATGGAGGAGTGATTATTGCCAACAGGCCAATTGACATTAGTATTGCTGAAGAACTGAACAAGCTGTTTTTTGAGATTCTTATTGTATCAGAATATAGTGAAAAAGCGATGGAAATACTGAAATCAAAGAAAAATAGAATACTTTTGCAAAAGAAATCCATTGATTTTTCTGAACTGCAGTTTAAATCAATTTTAAACGGGGCACTTGAACAAGAAAAGGATTTGAAAACGGAAACAGAAGCTGATTTGCATCTGGTTACGAATAAGGCTCCTACAGATGCAGAAGTTTCTGACCTGATTTTTGCAAATAAAATCGTAAAACATCAAAAATCCAACACCATTGTCTTGGTGAAGAATAAGCAACTAGTTGGTTCAGGAACCGGACAGACATCCAGGGTTGATGCATTGAAACAGGCCATTCAGAAAGCGCATGATTTCGGTTTTAACCTGAAAGGAGCAGTAATGGCCTCTGATGCATATTTTCCGTTTGCAGATTCTGTAGAGATCGCCAGAAAGGAAGGTATTAATGCCGTTGTACAACCGGGCGGATCCATTAGGGATAATGATTCAATCAGTTTTTGCGATGCGCATGAAATGTCAATGGTTTTCACCGGAATCAGGCACTTTAAACATTAAAATTCATTCAAAATGGGTTTGTTTACAAAAGAAATAGCAATCGATCTTGGTACTGCAAATACCATCATCATCTATAATGATAAAGTTGTGGTTGATGAACCTTCTATCGTGGCTATTGAACGCAGTTCAGGAAAAATTATCGCCGTGGGTAAAAAAGCCCAGATGATGCATGGCAAGACACACGAAAATATTAAAACCATCCGCCCGCTTCGTGGTGGTGTGATCGCAGATTTTCATGCAGCAGAGTTTATGATACGGGAAATGATCAAGATGATCGAGATAAGGAAATCCTGGTTTCCTCCGGCATTGAAAATGGTAATTTGCATTCCTTCCGGGATCACTGAAGTGGAAGAAAGGGCCGTAAAAGACTCAGCGGAACAGGCAGGTGCAAAAGAAGTTAAACTTATCCACGAACCAATGGCTGCTGCTATAGGGATAGGGATCGATGTTCTTGAACCGGTTGGGAATATGGTCATCGACATCGGTGGAGGTACCAGTGAAATTGCAGTGATTGCATTAGGTGGGATTGTCAATAATAAATCTATCCGTATCGCCGGAGATGAATTCAATTCAGATATTGAAGAATACATGCGGAAACAACACAATATCAACATCGGTGAGCGTACAGCAGAAAGGATAAAAATAGAAGTTGGTGCCGCACTTGCTGATATCGATAATCCCCCGCCCGAATACCCTGTTCATGGCCGAGATATGCTTACCGGTATTCCAAAGGAAGTAATCGTAAATCATGCTGAAATTGCCCATGCCCTTGATAAGTCTATCTCTAAGATCGAAGCGGCCGTATTGAATGCCCTCGAAATGACTCCTCCTGAACTTGCTGCCGACATCTTTGAAACCGGGATCTACATGGCCGGGGGCGGATCATTGTTGCGAGGTCTTGACAAACGACTGCACCTCAAGACAAAACTCAAAGTACATGTCGCAGAAGACCCACTGAGAGCCGTTGCAAGAGGTACGGGGATTGCATTAAAGAATTTCGACAAATTCACCTTCCTCATTAAGTAAAGGAAGTTATGCATTATCTGTTTTATTTCCTCCGGAAAAGATATATCTATTTACTTTTCCTGGCATTGGAGATTCTATCGTTGATATTATTTTTTAATTACAACGATTATCAAAACAGTGCCTTGGCCCATGTTTCAAACGGAATTACGGGTTCCTTACTGAAGGTTTCAAGTGATGTTTCGGAATATTTTTCACTCAAAAGGGTCAATCGTATTCTTGCTGAAGATAATGCTAAACTCCATTCCAACCGTTCGGAAGCATTTTATAAAGCTGATACCGAATCATTTTATCACAAAGACACCCTTTATAAACTTGAGTACCGGTACATCAGTGCAAAGGTCATCAGCAACTCCACAAATAAACGGAGCAATTTTCTTATGCTCAATAAGGGGCATAACCAAGGTATTGAAAACCATATGGGTGTTATTATGGGCAATCGCATTGTGGGTCAGGTTGTGAATGTCTCGGATCATTTTTGCTGGATAATGTCATTGCTTAATAAAGATAGCAAGATCTCGGGTAAATTCAAGAAGAATGACCAATTAGTCAATATCGAATGGGGAGGAGGTAATTACCAAATTGGTGAAGTAAAAGAAATTCCTAAACATGTTGTGATTTATAGTGGAGATACCATTATCACCAGTGGGAATTCTGATATTTTTCCAGAAGGCTTGCTGATCGGAACGATTGATCATTTCACGATTGCCCAGGAAGAAAATTTCAATTATGCCAACATCAGATTTTCCACAGATTTCAATAGTTTAAGTTTTGTAGAAGTGATTATAGACTTGATGCGTCAGGAAAAAGAAGACCTGAAAAAATCATTTAAGAGCAATATTCGGTAAACCTATGAGAATTTGTAAATGACAATCATCTTTCTGAAAAATATTGGACGTTTTATCTTCCTCATCCTCTTCCAGGTTTTGATCCTGAATAATATACAGTTAAGCGGTTACATCAATCCCTATTTTTACATTTATTTTATTCTGCTGCTTCCATTTGAAACCCCATACTGGTTGCTTCTGCTATCGGCATTTCTGTTGGGAATTTCCCTTGATGCTTTTACAAATACATATGGATTAAATGCCTCTGCCTGCATATTAATGGCATTTGTCAGACCTTTCGTAATTTCAAGCATTTCAACCGGAACTGAATTCATGATAGGTCATTCACCTTCGTTGAAAAATCAAGGATTAAAATGGTTTGCTTATTATTCTATTATCCTGATACTGGTTCATCATTTTGCACTTTTCTACCTTGAAATTTTCCGTTTTAAAGAATTCTTTCAGACCCTCCTCCGCGTTTTATTGAGTAGTTTGTTTACTCTGCTGCTTGTTTTTATTGCGGAATATTTGTCTTATCCGGCGAAGAAGTAATATTCTCTTGAGAAAGAGCCTGTTTATTAGGAAATCAGGCTGTAGAGCCACGGATTCTCATCCTTCCATGCTGTTTCATCAGGTGTTTCAAGGATCAGAGGTATATTATCAAACAATGGATCATTCATGATTCTACGGAAAACTTCTTCTCCCATTACTCCTTTTTTCAGATTCTCATGACGGTCAACATGTGTTCCCACATCCTTTTTTGAATCATTCAGATGTAGACCTTTCAAATAAGAAATCCCGACAATGTTATCGAACTCTTTTAGTGTTGTTTTATATCCTTCTTCCGTTTTAATGTCATAACCCGCAGTGAGTGTATGACAGGTGTCGAGACAAACACCCACATGGGTTTTATCCTGCACAAGACTTATAATAGTGCTGATGTGCTCAAACCGGTACCCGACTGCACTGCCCTGGCCCGCAGTATTTTCAATAACCGCAGTAACACCTTTGGTTTTATCCAGTGTAATATTAATAGATTCGGCAATAAGCTTAAGGCAATCCTCCAGGGAATGCAGATTTAAATGAGCTCCGGGATGAAAATTCAGAAATTTCAGTCCAAGCAATTCACAACGTGTCATCTCATCAAGAAATGATTTTCGGGATTTTTCCAGCATCTCCTTTTCGGGGTTTCCCAAGTTGATTAAATAGCTGTCGTGGGGAAGAATGTAATCTGGCTTATATCCAAATTTCACACAATTTGCTTTAAACTGGCTGATATTATTCTCTGTCAATGGGCTTGTCACCATGTTGCTCTCGTAATCGTGATTGCCTAGCACCGCAATGGTGGGTACGCGCGCGCGCATCATGACGTTGAGCAAAGGTTCCATCTCGTCGGGACGGCCATAGTTCGTGAGATCTCCGGCCAGCACCAACACGTCGGCAGAATCGCGCACCCGATTCAACTGCTCGAGCAGCGCGCCGTGCTGCGCCGAGGTGAAGTGCAAGTCTGCTGTGGCCGCGATCCGCATGCTCAGTGCATCTCCGGAATACTCTGCAGCCGGCGCTGGCGATAATCGGACATCAGGTCGTCCGAAGCCCCACTCATTGACGTCGATGGCAAACATCTTGTCGTCGACCAGGCTCCCTCGGAATTTTGCCAGGGGTTGCGGTTGATGAATAGCGTCGCGGAAACGAATCAGCAAGTCGTCCCAAATGCGCTTGGGAACAAATTGCGTCTGAGCGGGATAAGAATAGCGAATCTCGCGGTCCGCGTCGGACGGAGCGGCCGTCCTGGGGCGAGCGGCGCTCGGCGATGTCCATCTTCCCCACCCCGCCGCCATGGAGCAGTGGAAAAAAAAAAAAAGAGAGAGAGAGAGAGAGAGAGAGAGAGAGAGAGAGAGAGAGAGAGAGAGAGAGAGAGAGAGAGAGAGAGAGAGAGAGAGAGAGAGAGAGAGAGAGAGAGAGAGAGAGAGAGA
>CAWAVC010000050.1:0-23014 GCA_963785325.1 uncultured Bacteroidales bacterium
GTATTTCAAGCGGAGGAGCGCTGATTAATAGTTCATCTACAGCAGCAACATACAGCGGTTTAATCACGCTTGGAAGTGCAAGTAGTATTATTGCCAACAATGGAGCAATTACAATAAGTAATACAGGAACCATAAGCGGTGCGACTTATGGACTTACACTCGGCGGTATTACAGGTGGGACCCTTACTAGTATTCTTGGAACAACTTCAGGTACACTTACAATATCTGGCGGTATATGGCTGATTTCAGGAGCAAATACTTATACGGGAGCAACGACTATAAGTAGTGGAGCGACATTGAAACTTGGAGCAACAGGAACCGCCACAAATACTCCACTTGGCACAACAGGAAGTGGAACAACTGTATCTTCTGGTGGAGTGCTTGATTTAAATGGTTATACGCTGGGAACAGCTGAAGCCCTGACTTTGAACGGTACTGGAATTTCAAACGGAGGCACACTGATAAATAGTTCATCTACAGCAGCAACTTACAGCGGTTTAATCACGCTTGGAAGTGCAAGTAGTATCATTGCCAACAATGGAGCAATTACAATAAGCAATACAGGGACCATAAGCGGTGCGACCTTTGGACTCACACTTGGCGGTGCTGCAGGTGGTACGCTGGCAAGTATTTTGGGAACAACCACAGGCACGCTCACAAAAGTAGATGCAGGCACATGGTCCCTCAAAGTAGTAAATACATACACCGGGACTACCACAATAAACGCCGGTACACTTGTATTAAATCCAAGCGGAAACATTGCTAATGCTACACCATTTGTTTTTAATGGTGGCACACTAAGTACAACAGGCATAACAGCAAACAGGACAATTACAGCCGGTACACTGAACCTGGCTGCAACATCGAACATAGTGCTGAATACGACAACTGTCCATTCGATTACCTTCGCTAACAGCAGTGCGGTTTCCTGGACTACGGGCACAGTTCTAACCATTACCGGGTGGCAAGGATTATATAATGGGACTGCAGGTGCTGAAGGAAGATTATACTTTAGCGCAACCGCCGGATTGACAAGTACTCAATTGAGTCAAATTCAGTTCTATAACGGGTCAAACTATTATGCGGCAACATTGCTAACTGGAGGAGAACTTGTTCCGATCGCAAACTCCATTACCACAGGCACAATTACAGGTTCACCTTTCTGTGCCGGGACTGTTGTTTCCGTTCCATTTACGATTGTCGGGAATTTTACTGTAGGAAATGTTTTCACTGCTCAATTATCAGATGCAACGGGTAGTTTTGCTTCGCCTGTAGTGATTGGAACTTTAACACAAACCACGGCAGGTACTATTTCTGCAACAATTCCTTCAGGTACAGCAGCCGGAACCGAATATAATATAAGAGTTGTCAGCAGTTCACCAGCAATAACAGGCTGGCCCAATACGAGTGATTTGACAATTAATGCATTACCAACGGTTAGCAATACACCATTAACACAAACCATTTGCTCAGGAGGAAGTACTACGCTGGTTACACTGACTTCTAACGTTAGCGGAACCACCTTTGCTTGGACAGCTACAGCCACAACAGGTGTAACTGGGTTCACAACCAGTGGCACCAACACTATTCCTGTTCAGACAATTACTACTTCAGGAACAACACAAGGAACAGTTACTTATGCCATCACTCCCACAGCCAATGGTTGTTCGGGAGCCACGACAAATTATACTATCCTGGTGAATCCTTTGCCAATGGTCACTAACTCACCCCTGTCGCAAACCATCTGTTCAGGATCAAACACTACGCTGGTAACACTGACTTCTAATGTCAGCGGAACCACATTTGCATGGACGGCAACAGCGACAGCCGGTGTTATAGGCTTCACAACAAGTGGGACTAACACTATTCCTGTTCAGACAATTTATACTTCAGGAACAACACAGGGAACAGTCACCTATGCCATTACACCAACAGCCAACAACTGTACAGGTCCTGCTACAAATTATACAGTACTGGTAACACCAATTCCGACCGCAACGATCAGCTATGCTGGTTCTCCCTTCTGTACCTCATTAAGTACACCCCAATCTGTTACCCTGACCGGCACTGGCGCTTACACAGGAGGTACTTATAGTTCTACTACAGGATTAACGATCAATTCCGGCACAGGCGCAATTACTCCAAGCACGAGTACTGCCGGGACATACACTGTGACATATACTATCCCGGCATCAGGGGGTTGTGCAACTGTACCCGTTACAACTTCTGTAACCATAACAGCTTTGCCTGTAGCAACTTTCAGTTATGCTGGCAGTTCTTATTGTCAGAATGCTTCCAATCCTTACCCAACGTTCAGTGGAGGAGGAGTAGCTGGAACATTTTCATCCACAACAGGCCTGGTTTTTGTCAGTACAGCAACGGGACAGATAGATTTAGCTTCAAGTACTGCGGGAACTTATACGGTTACAAATACAATAGCTGCATCAGGTGGTTGCAATACAGTGACAGCAACAAATACGATTACAATAACAACGTTACCTGTAGCAACTTTCAGTTATACTGGCAGTCCTTATTGTCAGAATGCCTCCAATCCATATCCAACTTTTAGTGGAGGTGGAGTTGCAGGAACATTTTCATCCACAACAGGACTGGTTTTTGTCAGCCCGGCAACAGGACAGGTAAATTTAGCTTCAAGTACAGCGGGGACTTATACGGTTACTAATACAATAGCTGCATCAGGAGGTTGTGCTGTCGTAACGGCATCAAATTCAATTACAATTAACCCAAATCTTTCTGTTGGTATTTCTATCAGTGCTTCAGCAAACCCGGTTTGTTCCGGTACATCGGTAACCTTCACAGCCGTTCCGACAAACGGAGGCACTTCACCAATTTATCAATGGCAAAAAAATGGGACGAATGTTGGAACAAATTCTCCAACTTATACAGATGCAGGACTTAACAATGGCGATATCATAACTTGTATACTGACTTCGAATGCAACTTGTCCGATAAACAATCCTGCTACTTCGAATGCCATTACCATGACTGTTAATCCCATTTTGCCTGTAAGCGTTTCCATCTCAGCCAGCCCGGGATCGTTATCTGTTCAGGTACGCTGGTAACTTTTACAGCGACACCGACAAACGGAGGCAATGCACCAATTTATCAATGGGAAAAAAATGGGACGAATGTTGGAACCAATTCACCAACTTATCAGGATTCACCCTCCTTGATAATGACGTCATTACTTGTGTCCTGACCTCAAACGTCACTTGCCCTTCGGGAAATCCTGCCAACTCCAATGCGATCACAATGACTGTTTATCCGATTCTGTCTGTCAGTGTGTGATTACAGCCAACCCCACAGGAGCGATCTGTACCGGGACTGATGTGACATTCACTGCTACTCCGGTGAACGGAGGTTCATCTCCAATCTATCAATGGGAAAAAAATGGCATTGACGTCGGTTCAAATTCTCCGGCATATTCAGATTCCACACTGGTAAACAATGATTCGATCACTTGTATTTTGACTTCGGATGCGAATTGTACTTCAGGAAATCCCGCGACTTCCGATACTATTATCATGACAGTAAATCCTCTGTTGCCTGTCAGCGTTGTGATTTCTGCAAATCCATCAGGCCCATCTGTTCCGGAACAAGTGTTATGTTTACTGCTGTACCAACCAACGGAGGAACAGCACCTGTTTATCAATGGAAGAAGAATGGTACTAATGTCGGAATCTCTTCAGCGACTTATACAGATGCAGGACTTAACAATGGCGATATCATAACTTGTATTTTAACATCTAATGCTACTTGTCCGACAAATAACCCGGACACTTCAAACGGAATCACATGACGGTGAACCCTACACCTGTTTCCCCTGTCTCGTCGAACGCAAATCCCGCTTCAATCTATTCAATTATACAGATACAATAATTCTCACATCTTCAGGTGGAGGGAACAGGAATGAGTGATATTCTCAGATGGTATGCAGGGGGGTGCGGATCAGGAACTTCCATTGGAAGTGGAAATCCTTTGACAATACCAGCGCCTTCTTCAACCACCACATATTATGCCCGTTGGGAAAACGGATCTTGCTCTTCGGAATGTACAAGTACAGAGGTAACAGTATTTGATGTTTTTAGATCAAAAGCTACCGGAAACTGGGGTGATTTGTCAACCTGGGAAATTTTTACAAACAAAGGATCGACATGGATTGCTGCAGATCACGTTCCAACCGCCTTAGATGGAACCATCAACATCAGAAGTCCACATATCGTGACTATTCCTCCTTCTACGGGAAATATTAATGTTGACGAATTGACCATCGATGCCGGAGGGAAACTTGTAGTCAATGTCAATCCCGGCGGTGGATATTGGCTCGATATTGTTAATGGTCCGGGAACTGATCTAACGATAAATGGCACCATGGAATACCAGGATGACATGGTTCAACTATTAACGGGGCCACCATGGCTGTCGGAAAGGGAGGAATATATCAGCATAACCTGAACTATGCCGGCATTTATCCGATTACCATTCCAACTGCAACCTGGGATCCTAATTCGACATGTGAAATATTATCTTCAAACCAACTGCCCTTGCAGCAGGATTAAGCCAGACTTTTGGAAATTTTACCTGGAACTATTCCGGGCAAACAGCAACAATTAATCTCGGCGGGGCTTTGCAGAATATGTATAGGAAATTTTACCATTGCTTCGACTGGAACAACTGATACATTGCAACTGACAAATACATCCGATCTTACATTAAACATAGGAAATGATCTGATCATTCAAACCGGAATCCTGGATTATAGCAATGGAGCAGCTTCGACTAAAATCATTAACCTGGGTGGAAATTATAACCAGACAGGCGGAACATTTACAAATTCCGACGCTAATCCGTTAACAGTCAATTTCAAAGGATCAGGAAAAACATTTACCCAATCAGCGGGAACCTTAACTTCATCTTATATTAACTGGAACATCAATACCGGTGCATCTCTGGCTCTTCTAAACAACCTTCCCGTATCAAGTGCCAGAAGTTGCCTGGTAAACGGTACATTGGATTGTGGGATTCCGACTTCTGTATCGGGTTCAGGAACATTCAGTTTCAACCGGAGCCACACTTATCATTGGATCACCATACGGAATTACACTATCTGACGGAACAGGAAATGTCCAGACTTCTGTACGAATTTCAGTACGGGGCAAATTATATTTATGATGGAAATGCAGCACAGAATACAGGAAGCGGGTTACCATCAATTGTTAACAATTTAACCATCAATAACGCAAACAATGTGACATTAACTAGATTTTCAGGGGTTAACGGAATCCTTACTCTTTCCAACGGTGCATTTTCAATTGGCCATAAAACATTTATTTTCCAGAACTCAGACACGCCGATAACAAAACACAGGGTACATTGACGACAGATACAGCTACAAACCTCATATTCGGGACCAACGGAAATACAGCAGGCGCATCATTTACGATTCCTGCCGGCACTTTTACAAGTCCACCTACAATCAATAACTTTTCAATAAACAGGGATAACCCATTAACACTTAATTCCCAGCCCTTTGCGATCAAGGGTGTTCTTCTCTGCAATGGCCAGCTGAATACAAACAACAACCTGACACTTATTTCCACTTCAACCCAGACTGCATTAATCGATGGCTCCGGGACCGGCCAGATATCAGGGAATGTGGTAATGCAGCGATATTTGCCTAACGGATTTGGCTACAAATATGTGAGTTCGCCATTCAATTCGGTGACGGTAAGTCAGTTTGCCAGCTATGTTGATCTGAATGCTTCGTTCCCGACATTTTACAGCTATGATGAAAGCCAAACCAGTGATTGGTGGATCAACTATACAAACCCTTCTGACGTACTGAACCCAACCCAAGGATATGCAGCCAATTTTGGGAATTCAAATTTCCTGTAACAGTCTCATTAACCGGGGTAGTGAATAATGTGTTCGATATCCCACCCACCGCTTTATAACCATAACAACCCTTACACCCAGGGATTTAATCTCGCTGGGAATCCTTATCCATCACCCATCGACTGGGATGCTTCATCCGGTTGGAGCCGGATAAACATGGATAATGCTATTTATTATTTCAATTCGGGTGATTCAAGTGAATATGTAGGAACTTACAGCAGTTATATCAATGGAGTTTCAAGCGATGGACTGGCAAGCAATATAATTCCTGCCATGCAGGGCTTTTTCATCCATGTTTCAAACGGAACTTATCCGGTGGCGGGCTCTCTCACATTTACCAATCCGACAAGAATAAATAATCTTAATCCGTTATTTCATACGCCTGTACAGAAGACGATTTCACTCCTGAGATTTACAGCAGGGTTTGAAAATAAAACGGGCTATGAAGACCCAATGGTCATTTATTTAATGCCGCAGCTTCATGGGATTTCGATAAGGATTTCGATGCGACTAAAATTGCTGAATACCGATTGGCTGATTCCTAATGTCTATGCAGTTTCATCAGATGCATTGAACCTTTCCATCTATGCTTTGCCTCCTTTTGTCGATACTATAAACGTAGTTCCGATTGGCCTGGAGACTGGAAAAAGCCGGCAGGATTTCATTTCATATACGGGATTTAGAGAATTTTCCGGCAAACCTTCATGTTTATTTTGCCGATTCCAAATCGGTCGTAATTCAGGATCTGTTGCTGAATAAAGATGTGAGTCTTAACCTGGATGCAGGTGTTTATAAAAACAGATTTTCACTTATTTTCAGTCTTAAAGATCTTCAATATAATCCTCGTGCAAATGAAAATTTTTATGCTTACAGCTTTGAAGAAACACTTTATATTTTTATGAGACTTGACCCCGGCGAAAAAGGTTCTTTGTTGGTCTATAATATGCTGGGGCAACCGGTCTATCATTCGGATTTATTTATCAACGGTTTCCAGCAGGTACCCATGGATTTGCAACCGGGAATTTACGTCATCTCTCTTTCTTCATCCAAAGGAACCTATTTAACAAAAGTATTTATCGATAGGAAATAATAAGGACAAGAATGAAATCAAGTAGAAACAAGCCTCTCGTTTTTTTGCTCTGCGGAATTTTTATATTCCTGATGATTCAGTTACATTCGTTTGGTCAGCCTCATCCTCCACGGCCTCTCCAGGTATTTACGGTAAAGGATATCAATTTCGGGGCCTTTACCCAGGGAATATCCGGCGGAACCGTGATTATTTATCCGAATGGATTTCGCTCGACAACCGGTGATATACAGCAACTAAATCTGGGTTATCAATTCTATCCGGCAATTTTTGAAATCGAGGTTCTTCCCGGTACAGTCATAGCTATAACTTTTGGGGCCGATGCTATCCTGACCGGTAGTCATGGGGGAACCCTTACGATGCATATTGGAGGTTCTGATCCTCAATCGCCATTTGTTACAACAATAAATCCTCCTGGTCGAACGCAGGTCAGGGTCGGTGGAACCCTGATGGTGGGGAATCCGAATGCCAATCCTCCGGGAGTTTACGGTGGTATATTTTCAGTGACATTTAACCAGCAATAGCAGGAATAGAAACATTAAACAATAAAAACGCCATTGACTTGTCATCTCGACCATCTGCTTAACCTGGTGTTCAGGCCTAAATTAAATCGCCCGGTGGCTTTTGGTCTGTTTTGTATGTTTTGTTTTATGATACTTACCGTTATGGTTAAGGCCCAGAATGAAACCGATTATGAAGAGATCTCTGTACTTCTGAATATTCAACACTTGGGAACAGTTGAAATACCTGCAGTGATAAAGGGCCAGGAAGTTTTTTTATCAGTGACTGATATGTTCGATATTCTCAAAATAAAAAACACTCCTTCTAAGAGTTTTGATTCTGTTTCAGGTTTTTTTATTAATCCAGGTGCTCCTTACATTATTACATATACGAATCACAAAATCAAATACCTTGGGAAAATTCATGAATTAAAACCCAATGACCTTGTTCGTAGTGAAACAAATCTTTACCTGAGGATAAATTACTTTGGCGAAATATTCGGATTGGATTGTCAATTTAAATTTCGTAGTCTTACTGTAAATCTTTCCACTTTAATTGAACTCCCGGTGATTAAGGAATTGAAACTTGAGGAGATCCGGAACAATCTGAACAGATTGAAAGGTGAGGTTAAGCCGGATACAGTTATCAAACGGGGATATCCGGCCTTTCATTTTGGAATGACCGACTGGTCTGTCATCGGAACGCAGGAAATTAAAGGTGAAACCGATACAAGGGCAACACTTGGCCTTGGCGGACTTATCGCAGGAGGTGAAGCAGATGCGTTACTGAATTATAGTACAAGTGGACCTTTCATTGAGCGTCAGCAACAATACTCATGGAGGTTCGCAAACAATGATAATGATTTTCTTAAGCAAGCCATTGCAGGTAAGATAAGTGCACAGACAATCTCCACCATTTACGAACCTATTGTCGGCGTTCAGTTTACCAACACTCCGACAACCTACCGGCGTTCCTTTGGAAGCTATACTCTGGCTGATTATACCAAACCCGGATGGACGGTAGAATTATATGTAAATAATGTCCTTGTAAATTTTACAAAAGCCGATGCGTCCGGCTTTTATAAATTTGAAGTTCCATTGGTATATGGGAACACAGAAGTCAAATTGAAATTTTATGGCCCTTACGGAGAAGAAAAATCCAGTCAGAAAACAATAAATATACCTTTTAATTTCCTACCTGCAAAAGATTTTGAATATACCGTTAGCGGCGGAATTGTCGAAGATAATTTGGGCAGCCGTTTTGCAAGAGCTAACCTGAACTATGGATTGTTTAGCAGATTGACAGTTGGAGGCGGCGTTGAATATCTTTCATCAGTAACATCCGGCAATACCATGCCCTTTGCCGATTTTTCCTTAAGACTTGCCTCAAGTTTGCTTATCAGCAGCGAATATACATACGGAGTCAGATGGAAAAGTATTTTGAGCTACCGGCTTCCTTCAAATCTTCAGATTGATCTGAATTACATAAAATATGTTCCCGGACAAACTGCCATTAATTATAACTATCTCGAAGAACGTAAAGTCATTTTGTCATATCCCTTAAGCAGCAAAAGTTTCTCTTCTTATTTCAGGCTGACCATCGATCAGATTTTTCTTCCGATTTCACAATATACAACTGCAGAGTTTCTTTTTTCCGGTGGTTTTTTTGGTATTAATACGAATCTTACGACATATGCAATGTTCTTTAGTCCCGGCATACCAAATGTTTATAGCAATCTCTCCCTCGGCTTCCGGCTTCCGAAAGGATTTACGCTGACTCCGCAGATACAATATAATTTCAACCTAAATCAACTAATCTCTGTTAAATGCGCACTTGAAAAGCGGATTTTCAGAAATGGCACTGTAGATGTCACTTATGAACGGAATATTCCGAGTGACATCAGCAGCACTCAACTTGGCCTCCGTTATGATTTTGCTGCAGCACGGACCGGATTCCTTCTCCGGCAAAGTAATAATTCGATGACCTTCGTGGAATCAGCACAGGGTGGTTTGGTCCTCGATGCTAAGACCAATTATTTTTCTGCCGATAATGGCAATAATGTCGGCCGTGGAGGTATTATTATTGTCCCTTTCCTCGATTACAATGGTAACGGCCGGCGCGATAAGGATGAACCAAAAGTTTTTGGATTGGAAATTAGTATGATCGGCGGACGGGTTGAACAAAATAAAAAGGACAGCACGATTAGGATCTTCAACCTGGAACCCTATACAAATTATACCCTGGAGCTTAATCGTAACAGCTTCGACAACATTTCATGGAAAATCAGGAATTCGGTTATTTCAGTAAATATTGATCCTAACCAATTCAAACTTATTGAAGTTCCCGTTGCCATTGTTGGAGAAGTGGCAGGGATGGTGTATTTAAAGGAAAACATCGAGCAAAAAGGTCAGGGACGTGTGATTTTGCAGTTTTATCGATCAGATTCAGTTCTCATAGCGACGACTGTGACAGAACCGGATGGTTATTTCAATTACCTTGGACTTCCCCCGGGCTCTTATTTTGCGACCATCGATCCGAAACAATTGCTTAAACTGAACATGAAAGTGTCTCCGTCTTCCATCCCCTTTACCATTAAAAAATTAAGAGATGGAGACGTGGCCGACGGATTGGAATTTATCATCAGGCCATTGATCGAAGATACTGTTTCAAAGGTTCAATCAAAAATACAGGAAAGTGAAAAAACTCAACAAGAATCATCTCAGAAAAAAGAGGAGAAAATAAAACCAATTTTATTTAATCAGAATCTAAAAGAACCCATCAAAGAAGAAATACCACCCATTATCCAGAATAACAAAATGCAGGAACCTTCAAAATCAGAGCAGAAACCTGCTCCTGTCAATAAGACAGAAAAACCAATCGAATCGACAAAGAAGCCTGGCATGCAGGAAATCAACACACAGACTCCTTCAGTAAGGAAAAGTCTTAATGACACACTTGAATATGTTATCCAGGTCGGGTCATTCCATAATGAGTCATATGCAATTGCTGCCAGGGATCGCCTGACGAAAGCGCTGAACCGCAGAGTCGATATTGACCATGAAGGTGAATTCTTCAAAGTGAGGATGGTTTCTTTTAAAGACGTTAAAGAGGCTAAAGATTTACTTCCTAAAGTCGTTTCAGCAGGGTTTCAACAAGCTTTTATTACAAAACGGATCAAACGATGAAAACTAAAACGGAATGTAACGGAATAGAGTCTGAAATTAAATCCGGGGTTTTTGCTCCACCTGAGCTTTTCAATTTCATCGTCGACAAGATGACGATGGAACGGTCATTCTTGATAAACATGAAAAAATCATTTATGCAAACCAGTCTCTATGTGAATTATCAGGGTATTCAAAAGATGAACTGACTGGAAACGAGTATATTATTCTTTTTAAAGATGCAGAGCAACCCCTGTTAATAAATATTTTTTCTGATTCAGTAACGAACAGGAAAGATCAGATAAAAAGCATTTTAATATCAAAAACCGGGGAAGAAATTCCTGTTGATTTAATCTGGGAGCCTTATGCTAATGGGGATAATGAGATCGTGGGATATACCCTTCTTTTTAAGGTTATTATCCAGGATAAAAAAAACCGGGAAATAATACTACAGACTGAGCTTAAGTACCGTGCACTTTTTGAATCAGCGCAGGATGCCATCTTCCTGATGCATAAAAACAGGTTTATTGATTGTAACCCATCGACCCTTCGCATGTTCGGTTGTGATAAAAAAAATGAAATTATCGGCTCATCACCTGATTTGTTTTCTCCGGAATTACAACCTGATGGACAAGATTCGTACAATAAAAGCAGAGAAAAAATACGACTTGCACTTAAAGGGAATTCCCAACCCTTTGAATGGAGACACAAACAATTGGATGGAACTGAGTTTGATGCTGAGATCATTCTGACTCCGTTTGAACTTGACTCAAAGCCCATGCTTCTTGCATTTGTCCGTGAAATTACGGAACGTAAACAGGCCGAAAAAGCACTCAGGCAAAGCGAACAAAAGTACCGTGACATGGCAAATCTCTTCCCTACTACTATCTATGAGTCTGATTTAAATGGGAAATTGCTTTATTTTAACAAGACAGGTATCGAATGGTTTGAGATTAGATGACGGAGAAATAGAAAAAGGAATCAATGTTTTTAATTTTATTGCCCCACAACATCGTCAGCGTGCCTCTGAGCATTTTACTAAGATCATCAAACATAATAATGTTTCTTCGGATGAGTATATTGCCCTGAAAAAATCCGGCGAACCATTTAATGTTTATATCACTTCAGGAGCTATATTTAAAGATGGTAAAGTGGTTGGAATACGAGGGAGCGTCGTTGATATAACTAAACGAAAAAAAGCAGAAGAAACAGCACTTGAACTGGCATCAATAGTCGAATCGTCCAATGATGCTATACTAAGTAAAACTTTGGATGGAGTCATCACAAGCTGGAATAAAGGTGCAGAATCTATCTTTGGTTATAATCCGGAAGAAATAATCGGAAAACAAGCCTCAATATTATATCCCGATGACCATCGTGATGAAGACTATTTTTACTTAATAAAATTATAAATGGGCAACCAATCAAACATTACGAGACCGTTCGCAAGAAGAAGAATGGAAGCGAAATTGAAGTTTCCGTCACTTCATTTCCTTTAAGGGATCTGACCGGAGAAATTATCGGAATTGCTTCCATCGCTCATGACATCACAGAAAGAAGAAATGCAGAAAAACTACGCCAGGCAATTGATGCAGCAAAAATATTACTACAATCGGAAGAGAAATTTTCCAAGGCATTTCATAGCAGCCCCATCCCATTTTGTATTACTACCTTGAATGATCCCCAGATCATTGAGTTTAACCTGGCTTTCGAAGAGCAGACTGGTTTTACAAAAGAAGAGATCTATGGACGGCCACTCGCAGAATTACCTGTTTTTCACGATCGGCAAAATCTGGGAATGGTCCTTCACAATCTGAAAAGTAAAGGTTCTCTGCGAAACCGCGAAATCATTTTCCATATAAAGGACGGAGACAAACGCATTTGCCTGTTATCTTGTGAGGTTTTTGAAATTGGCGGAGAACCTTGCGTACTGAACGTCTTTTTTGATATAACAAAACAAAAGCTTGCTGAAGAAACCATTAATGAATCACGACAACGGATTGAACTTATGATTGAGCAGACCCTTGTCGGATTTATTGAATGTGATACCAATTTAATAATAACTTCCTGGAATCCTTCTGCCGAAAGAATCTTCGGTTATACTGCCAGGGATGCCATTGGACGGTACGGCGCCGATCTGATAATAAAGAAAGAGGACCGGGAAGAAAGAAATAAATGGTGGAGGAATATTCTGGCTTCAAAGGGGGGAATATCGACCATCAACACAAATGTAACGAAAGACGGACGTACCATAACCTGCGAATGGCGTGATACAACCATCAGCGATCATAAAGGTCACGTGATTGGCATCGTTTCCCTCGTAGCTGACATTTCCGAACGCATTGAAATTGAAAAATCTCTGAAAAATTCGCAGGAACAATTGAAACATTTTGCACAGTACTTACAAACTGCGCGTGAAGAAGAAAGAGTGAATATCTCCAGAGAATTACACGACAGTCTTGGCCAAAGCCTGACAGGGTTGAAAATGTATGCTTTCAATATTTCCAGCAAACTCAATACCGATCTTTCTGGTAAAAAGCTTGATATTATACGTGAACAAGCGAAAGAAGTAGTCGGAATTATTGATGATATTATTCAACATGTAAGAAAGATCGCCAGAGACCTCAGACCACGTATTCTCGATGAATTTGGACTCATCCCTGCAATAGAGTCACACATTCAGGAAATAACGAAACAGACTTCCATTAAATATGAATTCATAAAGATGATCCATACTATTGAAATGGACCCTGTTTATTCGATTGAAGTTTTCAGGATATTCCAGGAAGCATGTACAAATATCATCCGGCATGCCAATGCAACAATGATCATTGTCAGGGTCAACTCAGTAATGGATAACTACATTCTTGAGGTGGAGGATAACGGTTGCGGTATTAAAGTCACGGATATTTCCAAACTTAAATCGTTAGGTTTGCTTGGGATGAAAGAAAGATCCAATGTATTTGGCGGCAACCTTGAAATAAATGGTACAGAAGGGAAAGGTACAAAGGTTATATTGACCTTCCCCAGGAAAATAATTAAAAGATGATAAATATCCTTATTGCCGATGATCACCCTATTGTCAGGACGGGACTGAGAATGACTATTACCGAACAATCAGACATGAAAGTTGTTTGCGAAGCTTCCAATGGCTTTGAAGTTCTGGAATTACTAAAGAAAAATAATGTAGATGTAGTGACTCTGGATATATCGATGCCGGGTTTAAGCGGTCTTGAAGTGCTGGTCCAGATCAGAAATTTGTACCCTTCATTGCCGGTTCTGATCCTGAGTGTTCTGTCTGAAGAAGTCTATGCATCAAAAACACTCAAAGCCGGCGCCAATGGATTTATACACAAAGAAACAATACCGGAAGAGCTCGTAAAGGCAATTCGGAAGGTCGCCGGTGGCGGGATCTATGTAAGTTCAATCATGGCAGAAAAATTCGCAGGAGATGTTAAAAACAACACCATCAAAGTTCTTCATGAGAACCTGTCATTCAGGGAATTCCAGATCATGTGCCTGATTGCTGCAGGGAAAACAGTAACTGAAATTGCAAACGCCCTGTGTATCAGCGTTAAAACAGTAAGCACATACCGCTCGAGGATCCTTGAAAAAATGGATATGAAAAACAATTCAGAGCTCACCAATTACTGTATAAAGGAAGGATTGATCGAATAATCTTGTTTATGTAGGACATTATCCTACACCATTTTCATCAATTGTCTTACAGAATAAAGATCTTTAGTCCTACAAATCACCTTCAGGATGTGTTATACATTTGCTTCATCAAATAAACAGACTTTAAAAAGAAATTTATAACCCAATAAAAAAAATCAAATCACAATGAAAAACATGAAAAAAATTATCGTTCTTATTGTCCTGTTCTCAGGATTTGTGGCATCTTCTTTTGCTCAATCAAACGGCACAAGCACTACAGCCACTTCATCAGCAACCATTATCACTCCGATCAGCATTTCCGAAATCTCTAATATGTCATTCGGGAATGTCGCAGTAAATACAACTGCAGGAACTGTTGTTTTACCGGCGGTCTCTGGAACCCCTACACGTTTAGCTACTGGTGGCGTAACCCTTCCGGCTGTCGCAGGTACTGTAACAGCTGCTGAATTTACCGTTACTGGTCAATCTAATTCAGCCTATACAGTTGGACTCCCGCCATCTCCCATCACAATTACAGGTACAAATTCCGCTAATACAATGACCGTTAGTACTTTTGTTTCCAGCCTTACGAGCAATATTGGAAATACTGGTAACGGAGGATCGGAATCTTCATATGTTGGAGCTACTCTAAATGTCGCTGCCAGCCAGCCTGCCGATACATATACCGGAACATTTACCGTTCTTGTTAATTATAATTAATTTATAAATTTCCTGTACAACAAAGGGTTGCTATTCGCAACCCTTTGTTGTATAAGGTTCCCGGTACAAATTTTCAGTGATAACTTGTTGCAAACCAGTACTTACAAAGAAAAAATAAAACTAAATGATCAAAGTACTCATTGCTGACGACCATAAGCTTATCAGAGCAGGTCTTAAAATGACGCTCTCAGACTACCCGGATATGGAAATAACCTGTGAAGCAGCAGATGGGTTAGAGGCGTTGGATCTTGTTAAGAAAAATGAGCTGGATACCGTGATCCTCGATATTTCGATGCCGGGAATGAATGGCCTCGAAGTCTCTTCTGAAATAAGAAAATCATACCCATTATTACCTATCCTTATCCTGAGTGTTCTTTCAGAAGAAGCTTATACTTCAAAATCATTAAAAGCAGGGGCTTCAGGTTTTGTGCATAAAGAAAATATACCTGAAGAACTCGAAACAGCTATCCGTAAGGTTGCAAATGGCGGGATTTATTTAAGCCCTGCCATGAAAGAAAAAAATGATTCAGATTCAAAAAATCAATACCGAAAATTCTTATTCGAGAATCTCACACTATTAGAGTTTCAGGTAATGATGGCGATTGCATCCGGCAAATCAGCGGACATAATATCTGAACAATTCTTAATTGAACCGAATGTTGTCAAAGAAATTAACGGCGCAATTCTTGAGAAACTTGAATTAGATGATAATTCCGAACTTTTCAGCTATTGCCTTCAGGAAGGTTTTATCTGAAAAAAGTTCATGCAATAGTCAATACATAAACTATATAATGTCAAATTAATAAACAGTTATATTAACCATGAAAAAAATTCTGCAGATATCAATTCTTATTTTCCTTTTCGTTGGTATTTCAGAGATCAGGGTTCAGGCCCAGGTGAGTGTTACGGCGCAGATATCCGCCGAAGTTATCGCTGCATTGACAGCCACTGAACAAGCGCAGTTAAATTTTGGACGTTTTTCCCCTGAGACTTCAGGGGGCCAGGTTCTTGTGACTCCACAGGGAACCCGTTCCTCTGGCGGTACGGTAATTCTTGTGTCAGGAATTCACAATCCTGCCAGCTTTTACATTACAGGGCAACCCGACGCTTCCTTTACAATAGCCCTTCCCACAAGTCCGGTGACAATAACGAATGTCAACACTTCGAAGACAATGCTTGTTACTGACTGGATGTCAGAACCATCTTCAGGTGTGGGTGCCGGTACTCTCAGGGGAGGATCAGAGATCGTAAGTATCGGAGCGACACTCCAGGTTGGAACTGCCAATGATAACCCTACGGGTGTTTATACGGGCACTTATACCATCACTTTCGATTATAATTAAGGCTTGGTGGATAACGCACGTATTCTAGCTTTTTTACCAAACCCTGATTATCTCAGATAATTACTTACCGTTTGCTGAATACTTTTTTATACTCTGCTGCATCGCCGCATACCTGTATTGTGGTTACGGTTGAATTAATTAATGAGTAAAAATATCCAGTATCACAAAAGTGGCAAAAACTACGCTCCCCATGCCATTCATGGTGGCAAAAGCCATGTTTACCCTCGAAAGATCAGAAGGTTTAACAATCAGGTGTTCATAAATCAGTATAGCGCTGAAAACCGTAACGCCAATCCAGTAAAAAATGTGGAAATTCCCGACAAACCCTCCAACAAAGGTCAGCAGGATCGCAAATAAATGAAACACGGCTGATACGATCAATGCATTCCGATATCCGAAGGATTCGGGGACGGATCGTAACTTCTCGTTCTTGTCAAAATCTACATCCTGCAAAGCATAGATGATATCAAAGCCGGCTACCCAGAAAATAACGATCATAGAATAAATAACGGGTAATAAAGCAAAATGGCCGGTCACTGCAAGATAGGCGCCAATGGGAGCAAGGGAAAGACCGAGCCCGAGAACGACATGTGACAGAAACGTGAAACGCTTGGTGAAACTGTATCCCAGTACTACTAACAAAGCAATGGGTGCCAGGTAGAAACAGAAAAGATTGATTAGGAAAGTTGTTGTAAGGAAGAGAATTGCATTCATCAAGACAAAGAGTAGAGCCGAACCAGGGCGAATGATCTCTTTCGGGATTTCTCTTAAAGCTGTACGTGGGTTCTTTCGGTCAATCTCCCGGTCTGCAAAACGATTAAATCCCATTGCAGAATTACGGGCAAAAAATACACTGGCAAGCACCAGGATTAATAATCGCAGTAAATCATGATAACCTGTTTCATGAATGGCCAGACTAAATCCGATCAGGGCAAAGGGAAGAGCAAAAACAGTATGACTTATCCTGACGAGTGAAAAATAATCTGAGACTTTTGAACTCTTATGAAAGATCATCCGCTGCTGTTGAATTACAAAAATACGAATTTTCGTTCTCGCTTTTTTACACTTTCATCTAACTAAACACAAATATATTTAAATCAGCACATAACAGTTCATCGATTTAGTTAGTTCTTGTTTGCGCCATTTTTTTCAATGGTGTTAGTCTTTGCACTTTGCACTTTACATTTTTTAACAGCCCACCCCTTCTCTTTTGCCATTCACCATTCACTACTCACCATTCACGATTTTCGCGTCACGCGTCACGCTTTACGCGTCACGATTTTCTTGGGGTGAGGTCAAATAAAACTCCTAAATTTGTCCCATCCTTAAGAAATGTCAAAACAACCCGCTATCGCATTACGTTATATCCGTCACAGGATCAGGGCAAAATCGAAATATGACCTTCATTCCCCTTTTGTGTTCAACATCTGGTCGCAAATCATGAATGACAGATCCTTTCATAACGAATTCGGGCCTATCGAAAAATTGCGGTCACAACTTTTAAAAGATAAGAGATCCATTAACAGGTTTGATATAGGTGCTGCAGCTGGTGACGAACCATCCATACAAAGTACCGTCTCTGTCAAAAAGATCATTAAAAGATCCTGTGTTAAACCTGCCTGGGGCCGGCTTTTATTCCGCATGGCAAGATATTTCCGTCCGGCTGTCACGGTTGAGATGGGAACCTCTCTCGGGATAAGTACAGCTTACCTTTCGATGGGAAATCCACAGGGACAGATCACGACCATCGAAGGATGCCCGGAAACAGCAGCTGCCGCCGGCAGGAACTTCGGGTTTCTGGGCCTGGCTAATATCCATCAGGAAACAGGTCCGTTTGAAGAAATACTGCCCGGCTTACTTGAGAAACTTGGGAAAGTCGATCTTTTCTTCATCGACGGGAATCACCGGAAAGAACCTTCTTTACAATATTTTCATCAATGTTTACAACACATCCGTGATGATTCCGTTCTTATTCTTGACGATATTCACTGGTCACGGGAAATGGAAGAAGCCTGGAAAGAGATAAAAGAACATCCTTCCGTTACCCTGACTATCGACTTGTTCAGGATGGGATTGGTGTTCTTTAAAGAAGGTCTGAGCAGGGAAGATTTTATCCTTCATTTATGATAAAAAGTGTACTTTTGTTGATATAGATGTATTCCGGGCCTAATAACAGAATATATGGAACAAGAAGTTATCAGGATTGTCGATATCGTTAAAAATTTTCGGGTAGGAACCGTAGTCGTTGAAGCATTACGATCGGTTTCAATCGTGATCCAAAAAAATGAATTCGTTGCCATCATGGGTCCATCGGGATCGGGGAAATCAACCATGATGAACATCCTGGGTTGTCTTGATACTCCCACCAGCGGCTCCTATTTCCTGAATGGTGAAGATGTGAGCAAAATGGATGATAACAGCCTTGCTGAGATCCGTAACAGGCAGATCGGATTTGTATTCCAGACATTTAACCTGCTTCCCCGTTCAACGGCGTTGGAAAATGTCATGTTGCCCCTGATCTATGCCGGAATTACAAAAGGAAGACGGATCGAACGGGCAAAAGAAGTTCTGGATGAGGTAAAACTTTCTGATCGCATTGAGCATAAACCCAATGAATTGTCGGGAGGGCAGCGTCAGCGGGTAGCCCTTGCCAGGGCCCTCGTAAACCATCCTGCTATTATCCTTGCCGATGAACCTACCGGTAACCTTGACTCTAAAACTTCCATTGAAATTCTCGGATTACTTGAAGAAATTCATAAAATGGGTAATACTGTGATTGTCGTCACCCATGAAGAAGACATAGCATTACATGCACACCGGATCATACGATTAATGGACGGTAAGATCTCTTCGGATGAGCCTAACCGGCATATCAAAACGATCGCAGATTATAAGTTGGTTCCGCAGGCAAATTAATCCCACTGGCATTCATGGATAAACAAAGCAATTACAAAAAACTTTTCGACGACTTCAACAAACTTACCATCATGATCATCGGAGATGTGATGGTAGATTCTTATTTGTGGGGGAAAGTAGAACGGATATCACCCGAAGCGCCGATTCCCATCGTTGCATTGCGAAGAAGGGAAGATCGCATGGGTGGGGCAGCCAATGTAGCCATGAACATCAAAAGCATGGGAGCAAAGCCAGTGCTTTGTTCGGTGATAGGTGAGGATAATAAAGGAACAAATTTTCTTGACCTTTTGAAAAAAGAAAAAATTCCAACCTACGGAATCTTACAAAGTCCCCAAAGAATTACCACCACGAAATTCCGGATCTTCGGTAACAATACTCAAATGCTGAGAGTCGACGAGGAAGTGGAACACGACCTCTCAGAAAAAGATAATACACGCCTCCTCTCAACCATTGAAAATATCCTGGCAAAGGAAAAAATTGACGGGATTATTTTTCAGGATTACAATAAGGGCGTGATCAATCCGGTCCTTATCAAACAGGTTGTTGATCGTGCCACAGCTCTGGAGATTCCGGTTGCCGTTGATCCGAAAAAGAAGAATTTTTACAATTTCACAGGGATGACACTTTTCAAACCTAACCTGAAGGAACTGAAGGAAGGAATGAAGGTCGAGTTTGACAACAACAATCGTGAAATGTTGCTATCGGCTGCACAAACCTTACGGAAAAAACTCAATTGCCGGTATATTCTTACCACCTTATCCGAACTGGGGGTCATGATGAGTATGAAAGACTCCTTTGATGAGAAGAATATCTTTATACCGGCCCATCTTCGATCCATTTCTGATGTTTCAGGTGCCGGTGATACCGTGATCAGTGTCGCATCTCTTTGTCTTGCTGAAAAATGTTCACCCTATGAAATTGCCTATATTTCAAACCTGGCAGGTGGACTGGTATGCGAGGATGTCGGAGTGGTACCGGTGAATAAAGATAAACTACTGAAAGAGGTTCTTGCCCTTCTCTGATGTTTCAGGATACGGATGTAATCGTTGTTGGTGCGGGTCCGGCTGGTTCCCTGGCGGCTTATATCCTTGCTTCTCGGGGAATACATGTCACCATTCTGGAGAAAAACATCTTTCCAAGATACAAAGTATGCGGAGGCGGATTGACTCACAAAATCCTTCCTGAACTGCCTTTTGATCTCACTCCGGTCATTGAATCGACCATTCATTCTTTCCGTTTTTCTTATAAATACGGAAATGTTTTTACAAAATATTCGGAGACCCCATTGATGTATTGCACAATGAGAAGTGAACTGGATGATTTCCTGCTGCAAAAAGCCGTTGATGCCGGAGCGAAAGTAAGAACGAATGAACAGGTCAGATCTTTTACGCAGGATAATATCGGCGTTACCGTTCTGACAAAAGAATATTCTCTCCGTGCCCGTTTGCTGATTGGCGCGGAAGGAGCTTCCGGAATTGTCTCCCGTACAGCAGGACTACGTGATGCTGTTGAAATAGGATTGGCATGGGAAGCGGAAATTACGGCTGATCCGGGAGATGTAAAAAGATTCTCAGACACTGTGTTTTTAGACTGGGGAACGATTCCCGGGGGATATGCCTGGGTATTCCCGAAGAAAGATCATTTTTCGATAGGTGTTGGAGGTCCTGCCAGCCTGTCAAAAGTGATGAACTCTTATTATAAGCAGTTTGTAAATTCAATTTCCATGAATCCTTCTAATCCTCCGGGTACAGGGATTCGTTTTATGGATTTGCTTTCAAAATCGGCCTGGCCGATTCCTGTCCGCATCAGAAAGTCGGTGTTCCATAACGGCCTTGTCTTAGTGACCGGTGATGCTGCAGGATTGAACGATCCATTGACCGGTGAGGGAATTTATTATGCTGTCAAAAGCGGAAAAATTGCTGCCGAAACCTGTTCAGAATATCTGTCCGGAAAAATCAAATCGATGGATCATTATTCTGCCCGGGTCAATGATGAGTTAATGATGGAATTATTGGAAGCGAACAAAATCAAGCATGTTTTCAATACAGTGCCCTTAAAGATCCATCTGTTTGTCAGAAACAGCGACCGTGCATGGAAAGCTTTCGGAAAGATTCTTCGGGGTGAACGATGCTATGCTGATGTCCATAAGGGCTTTGGGAAATGGCAGCATTTCTGGAACCTGGCTTGTTTTATCTCAGGTATTATAGAAAAACGCAAAGAAAACTGGTTTCTAAAAAAAAACAGGGCTTAAAATCAATAAAAAAACACTCCCCAGACTTTTTGCACCTTTAAAATTGGTTTCTCCGGATCCAGCTCATAGAAGTTTCTTCACTATTCTCGAAACCATTTTCTTATTAGTCTTTCCGGCTAATTCTTTTGATCTCGCTGCCATTACCTTTCCCATATCTTTAGTGGAAGTAGTTTGGGTTAAAGCAATGATCTGACTGATCATTTCTGTCAATTCTTCTTCGCCCATCTGTTGTGGCAGATACTTCTCGATGATTGAAGCTTCGGAATGTTTCTTTTTTTCATCGCTTTCACAGTTGGCAGTGGCATGGCTATCATCCGATTCCTGGTGTTGCTTTACCATTTTCTTGAGAAGTTCAGTTCAACTTCAAAAAGCAATGCAGCTTTAATGGCACGGAGAGCTTCCACCTTGTCCGGATCCTTGGACACGATGTCATTCCTGATATCTTTATTGATCAGTTCATCAAGTTCCATGATTAATCGACATTATTGTTCAGGAAAGAATTTCCTTGTTTAAGTTCCATATTTGTATCCTTGTCGGATACAGTATAAAGTGGTATCTGTGATTCGGAAGAAGGTTGTACATCTGAAAGTTCAATATTTCTCCGCTTATAAGCCGGAATGCTCTCGATCTCTGCCAGGTGAGTCTCCAGAGGAGGATGTGTCTTGAGCTTTTCGCTCAATGCCCTGAGTTTCTGTACACGGTCGTTCATCATCTTATCCATCTCAGGTTGCTCTTTCTGAACTTCATATTCTGTCTTCTGGACCGGTCTCACAGTAGACTTAAAAAGAACCTCCGATACGGATGCCTCAACTTCTTTCTTTTCGAAATTTATTTCCCGTTCTGTTTCTTTATGAATTATCTTCTGGGCTTCTTTATCCTGGGATTCAACATTGAAGATAAAGGTACGATAAAGATCAGATTCTTCAGATAAAATTTCTTTCTGAAGCTCGGGTTCCTGTTCGATGGATTTGATCCCTTCATCAGGGTGTTGTTCCATTGAGACTGTTTCCTCCATTGATTCAACCGGAATATCAGGAGGTTTGATCTTTATTTCTTGTTCATAAAGAGGTGTTACAATCACCTGTTTTTCCGTATTTTTAAGTTTCTTCTTGTGTTCTTCATCAAATCCGGTCGCTATGATTGTCACACTGATATTGTCTTCAAGTGATTCATCAATCCCGTTTCCCCAGATCACTTCTGCCGTATTTTTTGTCTTTTCCTGGATATAATCCGTAATTTCAGTTACTTCATCCATGGTAATCTCTTCCTTGCCTGAGGAAATATAAAGCAAGAGGTTATTGGAGCCTTCGATATTATTATCGTTGAGCAACGGTGAATTCAAGGCCATCTCAATAGCATGTAAGGCGCGGTTTTCTCCACTTGCAAGTCCTGAACCCATAATTGCCACCCCGCTGTCTTTCATCACGGTTTTTACATCTTCGAAATCCACATTGATATATCC
>CAWAVC010000051.1:0-10420 GCA_963785325.1 uncultured Bacteroidales bacterium
CGGTCAGATTCCCTGAGGCATCATATACATCGGTATATTCAGTAAAATTCTTGATCTTATTCGTACTTAGGGTCGAGGTAGCATCCCATTTAAGCCATTTGAAAATATTTGCCCCTGCAGTGATCTCAATTCCAGCGCGATAGCTGTGTGGAACATTGGTCATAATGGCTTCTCCAACACTGTTGATCTTTCCTGTCAGGACAAGCTGGTTAAAGTAATTCATATAATAAAGATTAACACCAGTCCTGAAATTCGACGTCTTCAGATCATATCCAAGTTCCCAATCATCCATGGTTTCATGTTCGGGAATGTTTCCGGCTTCCGAAGCAAAATAATCATCACTGCTTGGTTCATGGTTGCCTACTCCAAAGAAAGATAAACATCCTGTTTATCACTTGATGGTATAAAATATCCCTGCTTTAGGATTAAAAAAGTTGAATGTATGCACCTGGTCCAGGGTTCTTAAGTCTTCCAGGGTCCCATTTAATCTTATAATAGATATTCCTGTCCTGCAGATCGGCAAAAAGGTTGAAATTTTTGAAAACCGTGTATGTGGCTTTTGCATAGACAATTAAAATCATTTTTCAGTCCGATCCATCGTACCAGTTCTGGTCATTATCCCCGTCCGAAGCATATTGCGCCCAGATCACCTTCCCGTAATGCTTGCCATAATATTGGTTCAATGCTCCTCCTAGGGTGATCTTCAATTTATCCTTCCGATGATAATTTCCTGAAAAAGTGAACCCATAAAAATCATTATCGAGCCATTTCTGATTGATGAGGTTTGTCTGTGTGATCGTAGTGCCTCCGATGATCACATTATTCAGGTTATAGGCTGAAAAACTTTGCGCGGTATCATAACTTTCATAATAGCCTGATCCTTTGGTATAATGTAAAGCTGACATTGATATTGAAGTTACTGTTTATTTCCTGTGAAAACAGCAACTGGTAATTTGTCTGGGTATAGTTGTCGGTTTGGTTGTTATAATAGGCAATGTTTCCGTTTTTATCGATGTATTCTCCTTCAGGGTTATAGGTGCGGTTGGTAGCAAGGGAATCTTTCGGAACTCCTCCCCAGGCCTGATAAGTTTTTTCCGTTCCGGAGAGGACGATTCAATTTTAAAGTTGTCTTCTTTCCGTAATATCCTCCAGACAAGCTGAATGATGTCAGTTTCGAGAATGCCCGATCAATGTAGCCGTCAGAAGTGATTCTGGAAATCCGGCCGTCAAATTCAAATTTATCATCCATTAATCCGGTTCCAAAACGAAGAGTATTCTTGAAAGAATTGAATGACCCGACAGAACTGTTGATCTCACCATAAGGATCTTGCTCGAAAGGTATGGTCTGTATATTGATCGAAGCTCCGAAAGCGCCAGCACCGTTAGTTGAAGTTCCTACGCCACGTTGAACCTGAATATTCCCGGCAGAGGATGCCAGATCGGGCAGGTCGACGAACCATACGCCTTGCGATTCAGCATCATTCAGCGGAATACCATTCAGTGTGACATTGATCCTTGTCAGATCGGTTCCACGGATATTGATCCCGGTATATCCGATACCGGTACCGGCATCTGAAGTAACTACCACTGAAGGCGTGTTTTCAATGATAAAAGGAAGATCCTGTCCAAGGTTGTTCTTCTCAATATCTACATGGTTCATCATAGAATAGGTGGTTGGGGTTTTCTCCTGTGCCCGTGTGGCAATGATGTTCACTTCCTCACCAAGAATAGCGCTGGTCACCATGTTAAAATCCATGATCGTATCGTGTGCTAAATGGCAAGTCCTTGCGATTGGCTGGTACCCCATGAAAGAAAGCTTTCAGTGTCCAGTTGTCCGCTTTTTGAACCCGGATTTGATATTTACCGTCATTCGCACTGGCAACGCTTATAAAGGTATTTTCGACGGTGATGTGCGCCCCTGCCATGGGTTTTCCTGAATCGTGATCACGGACTGTGCCAGAAACCAGGACCTGCGAAAATCCCTGCAAACAGAGTGCAAAGAATAACACTGCTGATGCAAGCATCTTTTTCCACAAAGAATTTCTGATTTTTTTTTGTTGTAACATGTGATTGATTTTTAAAGGTTAAAATAACTTTAACAATCAATCCTTTAAGGGAAATGTCTGTTGAATTGTGCTCCTCCCTACGCCGGCATTACCCGGATCAGGTTCAAAGAGTATAATCTCAGCCTTTAAGTAAGGCACCCCTATTGGAAATGATGAGCAAAAATAAGGAATAATTTAAATAATGGATCAGAAAAAAAATTTTTGTAAAATCCAGGGCTATTCATGGATTGTTGTTTTCATCCTCCCTGACACTCTCGAATTTCATTTTTCCGAATTTATATGTCAGGTTGAGACCAAATGACTGGAAAGCTATTTTACGCGTACTGTTTAGTGTGAAATTTTCTCCTGTCAAGTTGGTCTTCATGATCACATACTCATTGAAAGGATTGTTGGCAGTAAATGCAAGGCTGGCCTTATCATGAAAGAACTTTTTCCTGATGGCAAAGCTGTAGGATGTCCAAGCAGGAATTTACCTTGCACAGCAGTACGTGCAGAGTTGAAATTCCCGAAAATTTCAAGGGCAAGACTCTTCATGATTTGCCAGCTAAAATTCAATGTGATACGGTACTCAAAACTGTTGATCGAAGCTGGAGTGGGGCCATTTTCCTGGATGACCCGATCAAACAAAGAAATGTTGGAGCGAATATTAAAGATTGATGCTATGGGAAGGAACCATAAAGGTTTCCACCTATCCGTTGTTCGGAACTGATGTTCTGACGGGTAGTAACGGATACATTTGTATAAGTCGAATCGCCGATCTTATAAGTGGGATAGTAAGTCACAAAATTCTCTATATCATTTATGTTCCAACGATAAAAAGCAACCAAGTTTAAGTTACCGCCCTTCTTAAATGATTTATTGTATCCCAATCTCGATGCTATTTGCAGATACCGGTTTAAGATCAGGGGTTCCCTATCGATATATTGTGGGGGTCACTAAGGTTGATGAATGGGTTCAGATCGCGGTAGTCAGGACGCTGGCATCCGGTATGAATAGCTCAGCTTAAGAGAATTGTTATTCTTAAAGTCATGCGACAGGACTAATGAAGGAACAAAGGTTGTGTAAGAAGGAACGTTGTTTCCGATAGCATTTTCGTAATTGATCCACGTATCAGTATGTTCCACTCGCGCACCGGGTTTTATATCCAGAAAATTAAAAAGTGAAAATGTGCCCGTAAGATACGCTGCATATATGTTCCGGCTATAATTTAATGTGTAGGATTGAGGGTAATCACGCATAAAATTACCGGTGGACAAATCCAGTGTATCAGTCAATGATGGGCTTTTCAGGTTCTCAAGTGAAGCTTTTACACCGGTTTGTAAATTTATTTTTTCACTGAATGGCTGCGTATAGTCAGCAGAAATCTCTGTTATTATGTCGGTTCCAGGGTTACTTCCATATATCCCAGAATATATGGAATCGGCATAGCTCTTTCCCTGCGTTTGCGAGTAGTCCGAATAATTCATTGCATAACTTGAATAATATTGAATGCTTAGTTCCTGTCCTTTTTTTCTGAATGTATGCTTATAATTCAGGCTCCAGTTAAATGAATTTGAATGGTAGTGATTTATGACATTAAGTGCATTCATGTATGGGACACCTCCTGTTGAATCAGAAACCTGATTTGTGGCTCCTTTGCCTTGGTTAGCCCAATGATTATACGTCAGTCCACTTGTAAGATTATCTTTCTTACTGATAGTGAAATCGAAACCAATACCGGTTTGATAGCCATTTCGCTGAAAATTGCTTTGACCATGTTGTGTGAGCGTTTGCGTGCTGTTATCAGGATTTTGCGTAACCTGCTCTTGATCATTTGTCGTCATGGATGAAAGTTGTGCATTTCCATTGAGGAAAGCATTTACACCAAACCACCCTTTGCGGGCATTGATGTTAAATGAACCATTCTCAAGGCGGGTCCCTGCAGATAAAGAGATATTCCCGCTAATTCCGTTGATCTTCGTTTTTTTCAATAAAATATTTATGATGCCGCCGGTTCCTTCCGCATCGTATTTGGCACCGGGACTGGTGATCACTTCAATACTCTGTATCTGGCTTGCAGGAATTGACTCGAGAACATCTGTGATACTGTTTCCATATATGGTTGAGGGTTTTCCATCGATTAAAAACCGGATATTCGAATTACCCTGCAATTCAACATTCCCATCAACATCAACGGAAACCTGGGGCACTTTCTTCAGTACATCGATAGCGACTCCTGTCTGGGATGTAATGTCGTTTTCGGCATTGTAGACCATTTTATCAATCTTGTTCTCGATAATACTTTTTTCAGCAGTGATAGTAACACCTTGCAGGTTAGTAGCTTTCGGTGATAAAAGAATCGTTCCAAGAAACACAGAAGGATTTTTATCACTCAGGGTAATATTTTCAATGACTTTTTTTTCATACCCCAGGAAATTGATCACAATCCGATAAGTTCCTTTTGGTACCTTGTTTAACATGAATTTCCCGGATGAATCGGAGGTTGTACCATTGATGATATCATTGGCATTATGAAGGGATAATGCAATTGTGGCATATTCAATAGGTTGATGATCAATAGAATCAATTATGATGCCATTGATCTTCCCCGGGCTAAGATTGGCAGAGGGTTGAGCTTTTAACAGGAATGGAACTATGATTAAAAATCCAAGGAGAGCAATTTTTTTCAAATTCGGAAATATATCAACATTTAGATATAGAAGTTTTTTTTGAGCGCACAAAAGTAAGAAAAAATATTACTCCGAAGGAAAGATTTATTATTTACGATATGTGACGAGTTAAGTCTTAAAGGTAAAGAATCTGACGATTGTTTGCATACTATTGTGACAATTTCCCCTAATTTTACCACATGAAATCCGGAATAATATATTGGATATTTATCTTGTTGTTTCTGATGATAGTGCCGGAAATGGAATGCTTGTCTCAAAAAAGGGACATTGATGCTGTAATTTGTAACTTTACATTTAAAGATACTGTCTGTAAAGAGATCCCTGTGACGATTACGGATCTTTCACAGGGAGCTTCAACATACCTCTGGCAATTTTGCACCGGAACTCCTCTTAGCTTCCCTTCCAGCAAGTATTCAGGTTCGCTGCCAAACCTGATCCATGTACCTTTTGGGATCACACTTATTCGGGATGGGAATTTTTTTTATGCATTTGTCACTAATTCAGGCGACAGTACAATTCTACGGATCACCTATCAGAACAGTCTTGTAAATACTCCGACTTACGATATACTTCAGGTCCACGGTATTCTTACACAGTATATTTTCGGTATCCAGGTAAAAAATGATAATGGAAATTGGTATGGTTTTGTCACTAATGGTTCATCGTTGGTACGGTTAGATTTTGGGACTTCCCTGGCTAACCTTGCGCCGGTCGCCACAACTGTTGCAGGTTCCTCCTATCTGGATCTCGCACAAGGATTGGTTATTGACTATGACGGACAGAACTGGGTAGGCTTTTGTACAAATTTTCCGGCAAAAACAATAACCCGGTTTTCATGGGGAAACTCATTGGCATCAATTCCTGCAATCACCAATTTAGACAACCTGGGAGGACTGACACTGCCCATGCAACCTGCATTGATCAATGATAGTTCCGGCTGGTACATGTTCGTGGCCAACACAACTTCATTAGTCCAGATACAATTCGGAAATTCCTTGTTAAATACCCCAACCGGAACCAATCTCGGTAATTTAACCTGGATCAATGATAATCGTGGAATATCCATGTTTATGGAATGCGGTAATCCCTATGCATTGGTAGAAAATCACGATGTTATTCCAAACCAGCTCTTTCAAATCCATTTTATACGGAGGATTCGGGAGGAACGAAAATTGTCACTCCTTTGGGCAATCCTGCCAATCTATATGAAACAACTGCATTATCAGAGTCTTTGAGTATCGGAGATACAATTTTTTGTATCGCTGTAAATGAGACTCCTTCCATATCTATAATGTATTTTCCTCCCTGCATTAATTCAGCTTTACCGACTTCGACACTTTTTAATCCTTCCCCGGTCGTTTTTCCTGACACAGGTTCCTATACAATTAAACTGACTATTGATATGGGCTTGTCTACTCAACAGACTGTTTGCAAAGAAATAGAAGTCAATGGACAAACTGTCAGTCTGGGATCTGACACGTCTCTCTGTGATGGTAAGACACTTCTACTCGATGCCGGGAAAGGATTTCAATCCTACTTGTGGAATACAGGTGATATGACACAAACTTTGTCCGTTGACACGTCTGGAACCTATACTGTATCAGTGACAAATTATGTGGGTTGTCATTCTGAAGATTCCATCCATGTCGATTTTAAACCAAATACCCACACAACTATAGACACTTCCATATGTTCAGGTGATGTATACTTCGCCGGAGGTAAACCTCGATCAGTGTCGGGTACTTTTTTTGATACGTCGTCTGCTGTGAATGGATGTGAAAATTTTGTCACTACCAATTTGGTTGTTAAATCTTCGTATACGTTGACAATCGCAAAAGATACTTGTATTACAGATTCTACAACAATCAATCTTGTTGCAAGAGTATCAGAAGCGGCCAGCTACACATGGCAGGATGGGACTCATGATTCTGTTATCACAGTTACAAAACCTGGCCTTTATTGGGTAAGGGTTTCTGTTGATAATTGTTCTAAATCCGACAGTGTTAGCGTCACATTATGTCCTGTAATTACTCCGAAAATAAATATTTATATGCCTACTGCATTCACACCAAATGGAGATGGTGTGAATGATGTATTCAGGCCGGTTACAAGTGAATTGATTGATATTCATCTGATGATATACAACCGTTGGGGAGAATTAATTTTTGAAACTCGGGATTTAGAAAAAGGTTGGGATGGAACCTTTAAAGGCAGGTTATGCGAAGCGGGAGTTTATACTTACATATTAACATACAGTTATAACGGTAACGCAAAAAAAATTACCGGATTTGTCACATTGGTAAAATAGAAAATGGTATTCGGTTTATCAATTTTCTATAACTTCACCTTCCTGTAAAAAATCGTCTTGGTTACCTCGGCAAAAATAATATAGATCACCACGATCAATAATAATAGCAGACATGTGGAAAGATGCAGCGCTGTATATCCGAACAGTATACCAAGTGGCGTGAAAGGTAAAATCATGGTAATAATAACAATTAATAATGTTGTCCTTTAGGAGGTATTTCCCTGGTCTGCTCCTGAAAAAAGGCTTCCTGCTACGGATAACCAGGA
The DNA here is from genome assembly GCA_963785325.1 of uncultured Bacteroidales bacterium. Taxonomy (GTDB): domain Bacteria; phylum Bacteroidota; class Bacteroidia; order Bacteroidales; family FEN-979; genus FEN-979. The sequence goes on from CAWAVC010000051.1 coordinate 7,310, forward strand.
CAATGATCGATGCTGAAATCACTGATTCGATAAACCATCCTGTTCTGAACTGGACTCTCATTTGCCCGCAGTATAAATAAAAGTAATCCAAAGGTCAGGTAATCAAACACAGAACTTAACAGGCCGAATACAACCATAAATTTCGGATTGCCTTGATATTCCATCGACGGGGATAGTCGACCATCTGATCATCTACTCTGTCGGTGGCAATCGTCATTTCGGGAAAGTCGGTCATCAGGTTGGTGAGGAGGATCTGCTTGGGAAGCAAAGGAAGAAATGGAAGAAAGACCGATACTCCTGCCATGCTGAACATGTTTCCAAAGTTGGCACTTGTGGCCATAAAAACGTACTTCAACGTATTGGCAAACGTTATTCGTCCTTCTCTGACCCCTTCGACCAGGACACCGAGATCATTTTCGAGAAGAACAATATCTGCAGCATCCTTTGCGACATCGGCAGCCGTATTGACCGAAATCCCAACATCGGCAGCATGAATAGCTGAAGCATCGTTAATACCGTCACCCATATATCCAACCACATTCCCAGCCTTTCTAAGTGCAATAATAATCCGTTCCTTCTGATTGGGTTCTATTTCAGCAAAAACATCGACTCCCCCCACCTGGCTAAGCAATGCATTGTCACTCATCTGACGAAGTTCCGGACCGGTGATGATTTTATTATCAGACAAGTCCATCTTTTTACTCAGGCTCGCTGCAACGAGATGATTATCTCCTGTTATAATTTTAATTGAAACACCCAGTTTCTTCAGATTGGCAATGGTTTCCAGGGATATTTGCCTTGGGCGGATCAAAAAGGGTAAGAAAACCTATAAAGGTCATACCTGCTTCATCCTTTTTATTGATCAGGGATTCCGCTGGTAATATTTTATATGCAATGCCAAGGGTTCGAAATCCTTGGTTGCTGAACGCTTCAAAGTCTTTCTGAATCTGATCCAGCATGGACGCGATATCAACAATATTCCCATCCTTCATTTCAACGAATGAACAGACTTCAAGGATATTTGTCAGTGCACCTTTGGTAACCATCAAATGTTCATTGCCATGCGTGACTGCTATACTTAATCTTTTACGAATAAAATCATAGGGAATCTCATCAAGCTTCCTGTATTCTGACAGGTCTTTCTTTTGATAGGTCCGGATGGCTTCATCGATAGGATTTGTAAAGCCAGTTTCATAATAAGCATTGATATATGCATACAGGAGCACTTTATCGTTTGCCGCTCCATTCACATCCAGCGCTGATTGAAGTTTCACAGTTCCTTCAGTAAGCGTCCCTGTCTTATCAGAACAGATGACATTCATGCTGCCAAAGTTTTCAATGGATGACAACCGCTTTACGATCACTTTTTTCTGAGCCATCTTTTTGGCGCCATGTGCAAGGTTGATGCTGATGATCGCAGGCAATAGCTGAGGAGTCAATCCTACTGCGAGTGCCAGTGAAAAGAGTAAAGATTCAAGAACTGACCGGTGCAGATAAACATTGATTGCAAAAATGATGACTACCAATATCAGGGTGACTTCTCCAAGAAAGTATCCGAATCTTCGAATACCGTGTTCAAACTCGGTCTCAGAGGGTTTGAGTTTCAGGCGTTCAGATACCTTGCCAAACTCAGTATTTTTGCCTGTAAAAATCACCAGGGCCTTTGCATTACCGCTTACCACATGAGTTCCCATCCAAACCGCGTTCGACCGTTGCGCGAGAGCCGTATCGGGAGGTAATACAGAAACAGTTTTTTCAACCGGGAAAGTTTCGCCGGTCAACATCGCTTCATCAGTAAACACATCTTTCGATTCAAGAAGCAGGCAGTCTCCAGGTATAATATCTCCTGCATTCAATACAACAACATCACCAGGAACAACCTCTTCTACAGGAATTTCCTGTTGTTTTTCATCACGAACAACTGTGGTTTTCACTTTGACAATTGCCAATAATTTTTGTACTGCATTCGATGCACTGTGTTCCTGCCAGAAACCCAGAAGTCCGCTGATGATAACGATAATTAAAATAATGGAAGCATCTACTATATTATGCAGAAACAGAGATAATCCCGTTGCAAAAAGGAGAATAAGGATAATAGGACTTTTAAATTGGGCGACGAGATCTGTGAAGGCATCTGATCTTTTCTGCGGCTTTAATTGATTTGCTCCATATGTCATGAGCCTGCTCCCGGCATCATCGCTTGTAAGGCCGGTGACTCTTGACTGAAGATTGTTAAGTAATTCAGCTACAGAGTTGCTCCAAAACGTTTGAGAGGTTTGAGCCATAGTTTTTACAGTTAATCATTTGTTTCATAAAGACGAAGTCTGTTTTTAAGCGCAACGATCTCTTTCATGCATGGAAGATATCCGCTGTAACAAATGAGAGATAGTTTCAATACCTTCCAGATTAATATCAAGCTCGTAATGGAAACGAATAAACTTTTCTAATTGCTCAAGCTGGCGGGTATCAATAAATCCTGTTTCATCAATATTGGTTATCTCTATCAATCCTGTTTCCTGCAATGAACTGATGAATGAATTTTCAATGTTGTGGTGGGTACAAAACTCATCTACAGCAATTAAGTATTCTTTTTGCATAAATTATGTTTTAAAAAACATGATTACAATTTCGATAGTTCGGTAAATAATACTTTTTGCTTCTCCGTCAGGTTCGTCGGAATTTTAATGGCATAGGTCACATATAAATCCCCAAAACGTCCTTCGCTTTTATAGACAGGAAATCCCTTTCCTTTTAATTTTACTTTACTTCCATTTTGTGTTTCCGGCCTGACTTTCAGTTTTACTTTTCCATCCAGGGTATCTATGGTGATTTCGCCTCCCAGCACGGCAGTGTAAAGATCCAAATCGACAGTTGTATAGAGATTATCACCTAACCGTTTAATATCAGGATGATTGGTAATTGAAAAGGTAATATATAAATCGCCGTCAGGGCCTCCATTAACTCCCGGTCCTCCATGGCTTGCAATTTTTATGGTTTGACCATTTTCGATACCGGCTGGGATTGTTATCCTGATATTTTCCATAACCGTCAATGTTTGTTTATGGGTTTTATAAGCATCAAGAAGGTTGAGGTGCAGTTCCGCATTATAAT
>CAWAVC010000052.1:0-84624 GCA_963785325.1 uncultured Bacteroidales bacterium
TTCACAGGATATCGCTGATCCGATCACCGGATTTCGGTTCCTGCTGGGACCCGATTCCGGAGATAAAGTTTACCAGGCACAGTTGGATCAGGAAAAAGGGATCACTGACTATATTAAAGGTACGGTTGAGAGTTTTTCCGATATCCCGCCATACCCATTTACATGGTTGGGTGATATCTACTACATCGTGGATACAAATTCCTGGTGGCAGTTGAGCGTCAACCCCATTTCATTTCTTGTTGAGTGGATCCAATTGCCGAACGGACCGTCATTGACAGATAAGTTTTTCTTCAAATGGGGAGATGACAAAAACAAATATGAAACGATCTTTTCCTCTTTGTCAGATAAATACGGAATTGTTGCCTGTGGAAACCTGGGAGCAGATAACCAGAAAGTCACTCCACGGTTGTTTTGGGTTGCAATGTACGGTGGTTATGGCATTCCATATCTGCTTCGTGGTCTTGCCTATGATGGCAATTTCTCTTTAAGGTATACCGGCGCCAATGGTTTGTTTAACATTTATTGGAAAGACTGGGTTAACTGGATCATGAATACCCGCAAGAGTGTCAAAATCGAAAAGCAGATGGACTTCATTGAATTAAAATCCATTGATTTTACCAAGCGTTACCGGATCAATGGCATCAATTATCTCGTCAGTGAAATTGCCGTTACACTGAACAAATCCTCGATCAAATCCACTCAGCTTAAATGCTTCACAGCTCCCTGATCGTGTCCTTTATTTCATCGCTTGGGTCTGGTACTATTGCACCATGATCGACATTACGGAAACCCCCAATCTTATTTCCTTTGCCGGGAATCCCATCATTTACGAAGCATGCTCCGATAATTATCAGATTTCACATGGTACCTGTGCTTATTTTGAGATTATCGTAGGCGGTATTGATACGAATGTAGGCCATCAGTTCACTCTGAAGTTCGCCGGGAAAACACTTGTATTCAAATCGGCTGGTTTTACTGGATTTGACGGACAGTTGTTCGAGGTGGCTTATTATGGTCAGACCTGTAATGATTTTGCTCAGAATATTTATCAATGTTTCCTGGAAAATTATGATATCCAGAAATATTATAATGTGACCCTCGGTACAGAGGGAATATTTCAGCGCAAGATCATCTTTCAGGCGAAGCAGGCTGGGAGCGAGTATTCAATTATTTTGACCAATTGTGAGGTCTATGATGTTTCCTCAGGAACAAGTACTCCGGGCACCGATGATGATTACCGGGATTACTTCAGCATTCTTTGCCTGATCAGGGATTCATACAACAATTCGATAGGAGAAGATATCAAACCTTCCGATTCTATCGGTTGCGCGAGGTTTGACATTTCGGATTATCTCAAGGCAAAGTTTGCAGCCTGGGAGTTGCCACGCTTTGAATTTCCCGAGTTGGCAGACAACATCAAATCTCATGGTTGGGATTTTCTTCTCAAATACCAGGTATCCCTGGCAGAATCCATTGCCGGTACTGTTAAAGGTCTGCAATCAGACCAGGCGAAATACGTGCTGGCCGGTGGTCTTAACCATGAACTTCTGACTTCTCTAAATGAGAACAACCAGGAGTATTTTGCAATCCCGGCAAACAGACTAAAGTTTCTGACCTGGCTTCCTACAACAAAGTATTCGAAAAGCGGAGTGATGGAGAAACTGTTTTTCCTGTTCCAGGAGAATCCTTACAATGTTCAATACCGACTTGTTGTGGTCATCACTTTCACCGATGGTTCTCACAAGATTGTGAATGCGACAGAGCAGAAGCCATATCCAGCTTTCACAGTACTCGAAATAAAAGTCGGGTTTGACCACCTGGACCTGGTGAATGCCCAGTACGGCAAAACTGTAAAATCCTGGGAGGTTTTCCTGATGGATAGTAATGACGATTTCCTTTCTGAAATTCGAGTGTTTTATAATGACACCAGGGTATTTGAGAATGAGAAGGTCTTCTTTTACCGCAATTCCTTTTCAGCTTATGATACTTTCCGATTCTTAGGCAAGAGTGAGTTGAACATGGAGTATGAACGATTGATTGGCACAACCGTTCGGGAAGAAAAGTATTCTTTCTTTAACGCTCCAGTCGAAACAGTTCAGCGCAAAAGAAACTGAAAGCTGCAAAGCCAATTCCGGCTGGGTTTCCTTATATGAAAAGAATTGCCTTCGGGAACTTCTTTTATCCACAGAAGCCTATGAGCAGATTGGGGAAGAATTGTTCCAGATCATTGTCACTTCTGCGAAAGTCACTCCATTTCTCAAAGACGGGGAATACCTGTACAACCTTGAGATAGAGTACGAGCGCTCATATCAGAACTCATTCTTTTCGGTTCATGTTCCCAAAAGCTCAGCCAATCCAATCATTTTACCACAGCCGCTGACATGGGATAACATGGACGTGAGTTTTGACAGTGTGGAGATATCATTTGACCAGATAAATTTTTAATAATGGCAAGACAAGAAATAAATGTCGGAATCGTACCTGGTGATAGACGAGGTGACAAGCTTCGCATCGGCGGGATAAAGATTAATGAGAACTTTACAGAGCTCTATAACTTTTTATTCAATGTTCAGTCTTCTCCACTCATTGCTGCTAAGCATGTAATAACGGAAGAGGAAAGTACTCAGCTTTCACAAGTCCATGAGATAATTCCTGCACCTGGAGCAGGAAAAGCCATCGATCTTGTTTCTCTTGTTTGCAGAATCATTCCAGGAGGATTACCTCGAAATAACGAAATTGATATTACTTATACCGGAGTACTAAATGTTACGATGGATGATACAAATACCAGTCAGCTTTGCGGTTATTTCCCTTTGGATTTTCTTTTAGCTTCAGCAGCAATAATCCAACATATGACTCCCACTTTCGGAAATTGGATCCCTGTAAATCATTCAGTCAATGTTGTGCTTTCCAATGGTTGTCCATGGAGGGGAGGATCCAGTATGGAGTTCTATTCACTTTATCGTATAATCGATACAACCGGATCTAATCCTCCCGGTGGTGGCGGTATTTCGACCCAGCAAATTGTGATGTCATTTGTCAACCAGAGCGAGATTACCGTTCAACACGACCTTCAAAAGTACCCTACAGTAGTTGTAGTTGATACAACCGGTCGGGAATTGGTAGCTGAAGTAACCCATGTGTCAACTGATCAGATGGTGATCCGTCTTAACCCTGCTGCCAGCGGAAAAATAATTTACAGTTAACATTTTTCAAATCTTAAAATCGTAAAACATGGCAAAGAAAGTATTGGTCCCGTTGGACTTCAACAAAAACGAATTGCAGAATGCTGTCATTCAAAATCTCTCTGCAGCTCCTTCAAGCCCGATCAAGGGCCAGAAATATTTCGATACTGTCGACAATACAGAAAAGTATTGGAATGGAACGACATGGGTCAAATCGGTTGATCCCACAGCTATTGATCACAATTCTATTTTGAACAGGGGGACAACTTCCCATGCTGCCATCGATACGCATATTGCTTCTTCTTCCAATCCTCATGGTGTGACTAAAGCTCAGGTCGGTTTATCAAATGTGGATGACCTCAAGCAGATGCCATTATCTTATCTTGATGTTGATGGGACGCTGAATTCAAATTCGGATGCTAAAGTTGCCAGTCAGAAAGCTACTAAGACTTATGTCGATACTCAAATTTCTACAATCCAGGGGCAGATAACTGCGGGCATGGTTTACAAAGGTACTTTCGACGGAAGTCAGACCATTGTTGCTCAAGGGATCACAACAATTCAAAAAGGCTGGTTCTGGAAGGTTACAGTGGCAGGATCTGTTTCAGGTGTGAGTACACCCTCTGGTTCAGGAGTCAGTGTCGGTGATATGGTAATTGCCAATATCACGAAAAGTTCTGGTATCACAGCTTCTGATTTTGACGGTGTCGATAATACTGAATCCTCTGATCTGGTAAGATTGGCAGGTGTTCAGACACTCAGTTCCAAAACCATTGATGCTGATACAAATACTATCAGTAATCTTGAAACTGATAATTTCAAAGCCGGTGTGATTGATACGGACGGCACGCTGGCTGCCAATAGTGATACAAGGCTGGCAACTCAGAAAGCAACCAAAACCTATGTTGATGGGAAAACCACCGGCAAAGCCAAAAAATATGTTGGTACCATTACAGCCATAGCCACTCAAACAATTACAGCCGCTACCCATGGATGCGGAACGGACATGGTTGTTTCGGTCTATGAGATTGTTTCAACAACCAGATATGCAGTTGAAGTTGACATAAGCATAAATGCTGCCGGAGATTTAACCTGGACTTCAGCAACTGCCATCACTGGACAAATTGTAATCATTGGTTAATCCTGTAAACTCTAAGATCTGTTATGCCTTCATTTAAGTCAAACCTTGATTTAAACCAAAATCAACTGCTCAATGCTGTCCTGCAAAAGCAGTCGGCTATACCGGCGAATCCAGTAGAAGGCCAGGTATATTATAATGCAGGAAAGAAAACTGCTTATCTTTGGAATGGAAGTATCTGGCTCGCATTGGGAGTAGGTCCCGTAGAGCTTGGATTTAAGCAATACTCAATTAATATTCCAAATCCGGTAACAAAATCCGGACTTGTTTTTATCAGATTGTGTCAAAATCAGATCGTTCAAAGAGTAGATTCTTATATTAGCAGTGGGAATAGCGTAGGCTTTGTTGTTGAATGCAGGCAATTTGTTAATATGAGAGGCACTTTCATCACCGATTTGCCTATTGTTGCCGTCTATAACAGTACAGAAACGACTTCCTTTTCAAATCCATTATTACCTGCTGATACTTGGCTTTATTTAAATGTTGCATCAGTGGATGGAACAGTAGGGGTGTTGACAGTCACAATTACCTGTTTTCTCGTTTAGAACTATCTGAAAATGTGAATGAGACCGGTATAAATATTACCGATGATCCTTTACGAGCTATTCATGAAGGAACTGAAACGATTGAGATTCAGAAGGAGTATTGCTATTCTAGACGATGGTTGGATGTTAAAATTGTTGATTTTACAGTTTAGGAGATTGGATTGACAATAAGTACTAGTGGTGCTATCTGTAGTTGATTCTATGTTTTATTATTCATTGACAAAATTCTTATTTTAGCGCTTAAATTTCCGATAGAAGATTTTCGAGTATTTGATCTTTTTGAATAAATTTTCAATATTTAGAAGAAAGTCAATATCTTATGTTTGTTTTAAATAATAAAATAATGGATGAAAAAGGACCTATAGATAGAAAACGTGATTCCGGCGGGAGTCTTGATGTTGGAACAGAGGATGAAGGGGCAATTCTTCAGTTGCAGGCTATTGGAGATCGCTTGTTAGTGATTAAGGAAAGAGCCATTTATGAGTTAACAATGGCTGATAAAGTTGATCCGGGACGGACAAATATCAGTTTGCCTAATATGATCCAAAAACTAGTGATCAATAAAGGTTCTGAATCGGAAATCGTTGGGAAAACATTTCTTACTGCAAAAGCTCTTTTTAGATCAGGATTCTATGATCCTTCTATTGACATTACTTTACTTTTGTCTTTGTCTTTAGATTTGTTAATGGAATTAGCTGTGCTTGAAAGAGAGATAAACCAATATCTCGTTAAAGAAAAGAAAGAATCGGAAGAGTATGATCAGAGGAAAAAAGACCATCTTCCATATAAATTACCTTCGGTACTTGAACTTGATTCACATTGCAAAACAATTTTCCAGAAAGCCGATCATATTGAACAGATATTAATGGAGATTATTTTGGTATTTTATCCAAATGAAGGATTAACAAAACAATCACATTTTCCATTGTTTCATCAATTACTGATAACAAAGTATGGTGATGAAGATCATTTAACCAAATTGATCGGGGAGATTCTTTACTTCATGAAGGTGGTTCGTGCCATAAGGAATGCGTTAGACCATAGGCTAGATACGGTTAAAGTGAAAAATTTTGAGCTTCAACCAGATTCTAGCATAATTTCTCCAACAATTGAGCTAAATCATAAGGAAGAAAAGATGGATAGAATTTCCCTTTCGACCTTCTTACCAATTGTTATGGAGAATTTTCTCAAAATCGCTGAGGAAACTATTGCTCACCTTGCAGTTAAAAATGTCAGAAGAAACCTTTTAATTACTAAGCTTGCCGAAATCCCTGAGAATGAGAGGATAAACAAATTTGTTAAATATGGTTTTTGGGCCGAATTAGGAGAGATGGGATTTTTTTACCAATAAAGATTTTAGCTTATTGTTATTTGAAAAAAGGATGATCCTTCAACTTCTCCGCCGTTTCCAGCTTCGTAACCCGTATGTATTTTAGAAATGATTCTGTTGTCCGGTGACCGGTAATTTGCATAATGTCACGCATCGGAATACCTGCCAGGTATGCATTTGTTGCAAATGACCTTCTGACAGTGTGGGTTCTGATTTCCAGCCATTTTTTGATATTCCCTGAGCCAAGTTTTTTCTCATAAGCCTTTTCGCCGATCCATCGGATTGCCTCATTTGTCTTTTGCAGAGTGGGCACCTGGATTTGCTTGTAACGTTCAAGAATTTCGAGTACTAATGGTTTAACCGGTATGATAACCGGCTCATTTGTCTTTTGAGTCCTGATGTAGAGCTTGTTTTCATGGAGATTATCAAATGAGACTTTATCCCAGTCGGAATGCCTGAGTCCGGTGAAGCAGTTTAAAACAAAAATATCACGGATTTTTCTCTTTGATGGAACTTCAATTTCCATTTCATACAGCGCCATAATCTCATTTTCTGTCAGATAAACCGTATCAACGTCAACTTTGATGACCTTAAAATCTCGCTTATGGTGATCCTGGTTTGTCGTCAAATTATCCTCAAGAGCCTCATTCATTAACCGTTTTATTCTTTTTATATGAGCGCCGATGGTATTGGGTTTTAGGCCTTCTTCCTTCAAATAGTCAGTGAATTTGAGATAAAAATCTTTGCCTATAGTATCAAAGTCAATCTTAAAGTTTTTCTTTTTCTGGAATTCTTCAAGATGATTCTTTAAACCGTTATAATGCTTTAGATGAGCAGGGTTGAACTTGTTTTTATATCGCTCCTGGAATATCGTAATAAATGACAGTAAGGAAATCTTTTCTACAATAGGTGCGGTTTTCTTTCCTATGAAAACCTTATATGAATCTAGGATAGCAGCAGATTTGATTTTGACTTCATCCTTAGTGAACATAATTCCCTTAGCGAACAGTTCGTCATACTTATCAAGAAAAAAGTTGACAGTTTCCCGAAGCTTCTTATTAATGTCTCGAAAATCTTTCTCCGGTTTTGCTTTCTGGGTTTCTTCATCCCAATTCTTTTTTGGCACGTGCATTCCGGTCGAAAGTCGCAAACGTACGTGGTTAAAGGTAAATGTGACGAATATCAATGGATTTTCGCCTGTTTCTTTGCCTAGGTAAAAGGAGACAGATGCCATAATTTGCCAGTTTTAAAAAGTTGCCAGCTCAAAGATACGAAATGGCAAGATAGCTGGCAATGTTGCCAGTAAAAGTTATTAACCGGATGTAAATGGCTGTAAACAGGAGATAAAAAAAACCAGCGTTTCCGCTGGTTTCCGTTGTATTGGCCTGGTTATCAATTGGCCTTCCGTGATCCGCCTGGGATTCGAACCCAGGACCCCCGCCTTAAAAGGGCGATGCTCTACCTACTGAGCTAGCGAATCTTGCTATTATTTTTGAGCGTGCAAAAGTACACGTAAAATTTCACTTTTCCAAGAGTAGGAAATTAATTATAATAACTCGAACAGGTTACCTTTTCCTTCGCGGATGATCACTGGTTCATCGCCAGTACAATCTACGACTGTCGAAGGGATATTGCCTCCGGGACCGGAATCGACGACGATATCGACGATATCTCGGTACTTTTCATAGATCAGTTCAGGGTCAGTGGAATATTCAATGATTTCGTCCTCGTCATGAATTGAGGTGGTCATGATGGGATTGCCAAGTTTTTCAACTATTTGCAGGGGAACAAGATGGTTTGGAATACGGATCCCGACCGTTTTCTTTTTACTCTGGAAATAATGAGGAACCTTGTTACTGGCATTGAGGATAAAAGTGAAAGGACCGGGTAATGCTTTTCGCATCAGGCGGAAGATGTGATTTGGTATAGGCCTGGTAAAATCGGACAGGTGACTGAGGTCCCGGCAAATAAATGAAAAATTGGCCTTTTCTCTTTTTATTCCCTTGATCTGGGCAATCCGGTCGACTGCTTTGATCTGGGTAATATCACATCCCAATCCATAGATCGTATCCGATGGATAGATCACAATCCCGCCGCTGTGCAGGCAATCGGTGATGATCTTTAAATTATGGTCACCAGGATTATCGGGATGAACACGTAAGAGCATTTACGATTGGACGATTTAAGATTTTAGAATGAATTTTTTTATTTACGATTTACGATTTTTTATTCGGCAATCTGAAATTCACAACCAACAATACAATCTACAATCGTCCAATCGTAAATTAAAATAAGGGGTAAGCTCCTTATATCGCACCGCTCGACCATCTTACCCTTGCTTCCTTCCGAACCTGGGGGAGTTTGACGGGAGCTGGTCGTATAAGACTTACCCCGCGGCAAAGATACAATTTTGTCGGCTTTATAATCATTCTTCATATTTTTTCGTAAGTTTGCTTTCATTTCAATCCTAAAAACAAAAAACAATGGAAGAAAAACAAAACTCCCTGGGTATTCATACCTTGATTTATGGCGTATGTACCGGACTGGCACTGATCGTTTTTACATTGATCATGTATGTTTCAAATCTATACATGAATAAAACGCTGGGATACCTGTCCTTTCTGATAATGATTGCCGGAATGGTAATCGGTTCTATTCAATACCGTAAGGTTCAGCTCAAAGGGTATATGACCTATGGGCAAGCATTTTCTGTGAATTTTCTTATAGGATTATTTGCGACAATCGTCTCTGTTATCTTCTTTTTCTTTTATATCAGGTACATCAACACAGGAATGATCGATGAACTCTTAGCCCAGGCAAGGATTAGTATTGAAGCAAAGGCCGGTTCAATGTCAGAGGATCAAATAGACAAGGCAATGTCAATGACAGAAAGGTTCATGACTCCGGTATGGATGGTCGTTTTGGGATTTCTTGGAAATGCCTTCTGGGCAGCAGTGTTCTCTCTGGTCATTGCCATTTTTTTAAGGAAGAATGATCCCAACGCACCTAAAGTGGTATAATATTACATCAATGAATATTTCAATTGTCATACCTCTTTTGAACGAGGAAGAATCTCTTCCTGAACTTGCAGCATGGATCGAACGCGTGATGCAGGAAAACCATCTTTCATACGAGGTACTTTTTATTGATGACGGAAGCCGTGATGATTCCTGGAAAACCATAGAAGGGCTGGCAGTGCAGAACCCTAACCTGAAAGGGATCAAATTCAGAAGAAATTATGGCAAAGCTGCAGCCCTTAGCGTGGGGTTCGCCTATGTATCAGGGGATGTTGTGATCACTATGGATGCGGATATGCAAGACAGTCCGGATGAAATACCCGGGTTATATGACATGATCAGGAACGGTGGATATGACCTTGTTTCAGGATGGAAAAAGAAGAGGTTTGATCCTATATCCAAAACAATCCCTACAAAGTTTTATAACTGGACCACACGCCGGATGTCGGGAATTAAACTGCATGACTTTAATTGCGGACTAAAAGCCTACAAGAACGATGTAGTAAAAAGCATTGAAGTTTATGGGGAAATGCACCGGTATATCCCTGTCATTGCCAAATGGGCGGGATTTAACAGGATAGGGGAGAAGGTGGTGATTCACCGGAAGAGGAAATATGGAAAGACAAAGTATGGACTTGACCGTTTCATGAAAGGATACCTTGATCTTCTGACTATAAATTTTACGGCACGTTTTGGGAAAAGACCCATGCATTTTTTCGGGTTACTGGGATCGATCTTATTTCTTGCCGGGTTTGTCATTGCATGTTACCTCGCCTATGCAAAGTACTTTTACCAGGCTTTCAAGATGACCGAACGTCCACTGTTCTTTTTCGGCCTTCTTGCCATGATCATGGGAACCCAACTTTTTGTGGCAGGTTTTCTTGGTGAAATGATTTCCAGGGCAGCTGCTGATAAAAACCAATACCTTGTTGAAAAAAAGCTCGGACTTTAAGAAACGAAAGCTCGTGATTATCGGTTCGGCTTATCCGCTCAGAGGTGGGCTTGCAACCTATAACGAGCGTCTGGCAAAAGAGTACATTGACCAGGGTTATGATGTTACTGTCTATACATTCAACCTTCAGTACCCCGGTTTCCTGTTTCCAGGAAAAACACAATATTCTTCGGGACCTGCACCAGTAGACTTACCAATCAAAATCAGGATCAATTCCATAAATCCATTCAACTGGTGGAAAGTTGGAAAGGAGATAAAAAAAGAATGCCCTGATCTTGTCATCGTCAAATTCTGGATTCCATTTATGGCGCCATGCCTGGGAACTATCTGCAGAATCATCCGGAAGAACAAGCATACCAAGATAATTTCCATTGTTGACAACCTGATCCCTCATGAAAAAAGACCTGGGGACAGGCTTCTGATCCGCTACTGGGTCAATTCTGCGGATGGATTTATCGCTATGTCACGCTCGGTGCTGACTGAAATCAATCAATTTTTGGTTTCAAAGCCCAAACCTGCGCTCTTCTGTCCTCATCCGCTCTATGATAATTTTGGTGAATTGGTACCCAAAAAAGAAGCACAAAGCCATCTGGGGTTGGATCCGGGTTATTCTTATATTCTCTTTTTTGGATTTATCAGGGACTACAAAGGTCTTGACCTTCTTTTGAAAGCATTTGCCGACGAACGTCTGAGGACATATCACCTGAAATTGATTGTTGCAGGAGAGTTTTATACAGATGCAGAACAGTATTATGATCTATTGGATCAGTTTCATCTAAGGGAACATGTCATCATGCATAATGAGTTTATTCCAGACAAAGCTGTATCAGATTATTTCTGTGCGACAGATCTGGTAGTTCAACCTTATAAAAATGCTACGCAAAGCGGGGTTACACAAATTGCCTATCATTTCAATAAGCCGATGATCATCACCAACGTAGGCGGACTTGCTGAGTTTGTTCTCGATGGTAAGGTGGGTTATGTTGTTGAGCCTTCTGTTCCTGAAATAACTTCATCCATTCTGCGGTTCTATAATGAGAAAAAGGAAGATGAGTTTTCTGCCAATGCTGCTGTTGAAAAGTTGAAGTATTCGTGGGGGAGGATGGTGGAGGCGATAGAGAAAGTCACAGAGTCACAAAGTCACAGAATCACAAAGTAAATAAACCAATGCCCAATACCTAATACCCAATACATAACACCAAGAAAACATGATAATACGAAGTAAAGCGCCTTTGCGTTTAGGCCTTGCAGGTGGGGAACCGATGTGGCTCCATATTCGGAATTGTTTGGCGGGAGGATACTGAATGCAACCATCAGCATGTATGCCTATGCAACAATTGTTCCCAGGGATGACGATAAGATCATCCTGAATTCGGTTGATAAAAATGAACATTATACTTTTCAAAATTTGACCGTTCTGCCTATCGATGGGAAACTGGATCTATTGAAGGGAATTTATAACAGAGTAGTCAGGGATTTTGTGAAAAAACCTTTGTCTTTTGAACTTACGACTTATGTAGATGCACCTCCGGGTTCAGGGCTCGGGACTTCTTCTACGCTGGTTGTTGCTATCCTTGGAGCATTTAGCGAATGGCTGGGGTTGCCACTGGGAGAATATGACCTGGCCCATCTTGCTTACGAAATTGAACGGGTTGACCTGGGTATGGCAGGAGGAAAACAGGATCAATACGCTGCAACTTTTGGCGGCGTTAATTATATGGAATTTTCGAAAGAAGATAAGGTGATCGTGAATCCATTAAGAATTCACGAAAAGTATCTGGATGAATTGTCGCATAACCTTATTCTTTATCACACCGAGACCAGCCGGCTATCGTCTATCATCATTGAACAGCAATCATTGAATGTCACGAACCGGAATGAAAAAACAATAGAAGCCATGCACAAGTTGAAAGAACAGGCTGTGATGATGAAAGAGGCATTGCTGAAAGGAGAAATCTGGAAGGTTGGGGAAATCCTTGATTTCGGGTGGCAGTTTAAAAAGAATATGGCAACAGGCATTTCTAACCCTTTCCTCGATACGATATATTCAACTGCAATTCAGCATGGAGCGACAGGAGGAAAGGTTTCCGGTGCAGGTGGCGGTGGTTTTATGTTTTTTTATTGTCCCGGAACTACACGGTCAGAAGTGATTGAAGCGCTGAAGCAGTTTGGAGGTCAGACTAAACGGTATGAATTTACCAGTAAGGGATTGTCGACATGGACGATGTAGTTAATTGGTGAACTGGTGACCTGGCGAATTAGCGAGTAAAAAAAGTGGTGAGAGGTGATTAGTGAAGGGTTATTGGGAAGTTATTTTATGGATTATCTTTGTAGAAAATTTGTTTGATGAGAATTACGGACGCTATTAATGAATCTATTCTGACAAAGCAGCGCATATTAGCTGATCAAAAGCTTATTGAAGTGATCCATGAGGTCGCAGATACCTGTGCGGAAGCTTTTTGTGATGGTAACAAGGTTCTTTTCTGCGGAAATGGGGGTAGTGCGGCTGATGCACAGCATCTGGCTGCAGAATTTTCAGGTCGTTTCAATTATGACAGGGAACCTCTTCCCTCGGAGGCCTTACATGTTAATAGTTCTTATCTTACCGCTGTAGCAAATGATTATTCATTTGAGGAAGTTTATTCACGGATTCTGAAAGGGATTGGAAATGAAGGCGATGTACTTATAGCTATCTCAACATCAGGGAATTCAGAGAATATCATCCGTGCACTCAAGACAGCCGGTGAAATGGGTATCATTACCGTTGGCCTGACAGGAAAAACAGGTGGTAAAATGAAGGATCTATGTGATTTTTTGATTAATGTTCCATCTACGGAAACTCCAAGAATTCAGGAGTCACACATTATGATCGGGCATATTATTTGCGAATACGTAGAATCAACGATTTTTCCTAAATAAATTGGGTATTGGAAGCAATTATTCTTGCAGGTGGCCTTGGCACAAGGTTGCAAAAGGTTGTTAATGATCAGCCAAAATCCATGGCAATAATCAATGATAAGCCTTTCCTGGAGTATCTACTTAACTTTTTAACCGGCCAAGGGATACAGAAAGTCATTCTTTCAATTGGTTACAAGAGGGAGATGATACAAAAGTACTTTATGGACCGGTTCAAGCATCTTCACATCTCCTATGCTATTGAAGAAGAGCCTTTAGGGACGGGTGGAGGCATTCTTAATGCATTGGAACAAGTGGAAGGTGATTCTGTCTTTGCATTGAACGGGGATAGTATGTTCAGAGTCGACATGCATGCAATGCAGCATCTTCATCTGAAAACAAACGCCGACTTGACAATGGCGCTGCATTACCTGGAAGATACTTCCCGGTTCGGGACAGTAAAGATTGATTCGACAAAGAGGGTGACCGGATTCTTTGAAAAAAAACAAGACCCATGTCCGGGCTATATCAATGGTGGCGTCTATCTGATCAATAAAAGTTTTCTTTTATCCGGTTCCTTTGGAAAAAAGTTCTCAATTGAAAAGGACTGTTTTGAAAAATGCTATAAAGAAGCCGGAATTTATGGTTATCCATCCAAGGGATATTTTCTGGATATCGGGGTTCCCGAAGATTACATGACAGCACAGGATGAATTTAAACGATTTGATGATTGATTCAGGCTGGAGTCTTTTTCTCGACAGGGATGGCGTAATCAATACGCGAATCCTTGGCGGATATGTGCAAAAATGGGAACAATTTGAGTTTTTACCGGGGGTTACGGATGCCTTCAAATTGCTTTCAAAGGAATTTTTAAGAATAATAGTTGTCAGCAACCAGCAGGGTATCGGGAAAGGACTGATGACGGAAGATGATCTTGATACTATTCATCGGAAAATGATTGCTGAGATTGAACGGTTGGGAGGAAGGGTCGATCGTATCTATCATAGTCCCTATCTTGAAAAGGAGGGCTCTTTAAAACGGAAACCCAATGTGGGTATGGCGCTCATGGCCAGAAAAGAATTTCCTGATATTAACTTTAAACGATCGGTAATGGTGGGTGATTCCATTTCGGATATGATCTTTGGCAAAAGGCTTAAAATGGTAAATGTTTTCATTTCCGAAGATATCGGCCAAATAAGAAAGAATCACCATTGTATTGATTTTGTTTTTCCAGACCTGATCTCATTTGCGAAAGCGGTTTCTTCGATGAATAAAATTAGGAACTGATGAACCAGACACTGTGAATCCTGTAACCATCCTTATAATTTTTCTTGCATACACTGCATTGCTGTTTATCGTTACCTGGATCACGGCAAGAAGAGCCACGAACCGTGCATTTTTCATTGGTAACAAAGCGTCACCCTGGTTTATTGTGGCTTATGGAATGATCGGCGCTTCTATGTCTGGAGTCACTTTTATGTCTGTTCCAGGCTGGGTGGGATCCACGCAATTTTCATATATGGTGCTGGTGTTTGGCTATGTATTTGGATATACTGTCATTGCAACCGTCCTGATGCCACTTTACTACAGACTTAATCTCACTTCTATCTATTCGTACCTCGGAACCCGTTTCGGATTCTGGTCGTACAAATCAGGTGCTTTTTATTTTATAATCTCAAGAGTCATCGGAGCTTCTTTCAGAATGTTCCTTATTGTTAATGTATTACAGGTGTTTGTGTTTGATGCCTGGAAGATACCTTTTAGTGTAACTGTGTTGATCTTTATTATTTTAATCCTCCTATACACATTTAAAGGGGGAATTAAAACAATTATCTGGACCGATACGATACAGACGACCTTTATGTTGCTGGCGCTGATCTTTTCTATCTGGTTCGTCATACGTAACCTGGGAAGTTCACTGCCTGCCATATCTTCAGATGTAATTCATAGTGTATACTCGAAAATGTTTTTCGGCGATTGGCACGATAAAAGGTTCTTTGTTAAGCAATTACTCAGCGGGGCTTTCATTGCTATTGTGATGACGGGTCTCGACCAGGAAATGATGCAGAAGAATTTAAGTTGCAGGAACCTGAAGGAGGCCCAGAAAAATATGTTCACATTTACCGGGATCATGGTATTTGTGAACTTCATTATTCTCTTCCTTGGCGCGGTACTATATATTTATACTGATCGTGCAGGAATCAAAGTGCCCTTGCGAACAGATGACCTTTTCCCGATGATTGCCATCCAATATCTTGGACCTGTTGCAGGAATGGTATTCCTGGTCGGGTTGATATCGGCAGCATATCCGAGCGCTGATGGGGCATTGACTTCCCTTACCACCTGTTTCAGTATTGATTTTCTTGGACTCGAAAAACGTACCGATCTGAATGAAAAACAGAAAAAGCGGGTACGCTACATAGTACATCTCAGCTTCGCGTTTATCTTATTGATGGTCATCGTGATTTTCCGTGCCATCAATGACAGGGCTGTAATTGATAAGTTGTTTACAATAGCGGGTTATACTTATGGTCCCTTACTTGGCTTGTATGCCTTTGGTTTATTTATGCCTTACAATGTGAAAGACCGTTGGGTTCCGGTTGTAGTAATTGCTTCACCGATAATTTGTTATTTTCTCAGCAGTTATTCGGATGTGTTCTTTAGTGGTTATAAATTCGGTTTTGAATTACTGCTTGTTAACGGAATTATTACTTTTGCAGGGTTGCTCCTGTTGAGAATGAAGAATTAAAAATTAAGAAGTAACAAGAAGAGCGGTGAAATAAAAATAAACCAAAAAATACAAATCCTTATGCGTACAATTTTCCTTGGATTTCTATTTATCCTTTCAGGATTTTTCCTGAATCCAGGATATTCCCAGATCAATGTTTTCCACATTGATAATAATACCTCACTTACGGGAAAAGAAGGTGTCTTTTATTCACTTCCCAGAACAGTTATCCGGATTGATGTCGAAATTGACAGGATAGAGAATTATAAAGGGCCCTATTCAGAATATGCTCTTAAATACCTGGGATTAAAAAATGTTGTGATGGAAAATTCAGTAGAGTACAAAATTACCGGAATGAAGGTGACTACTTCACAGCAACCTGATCCTGACCAGTATTATTTCCTTGAACTGCCCGGGAAATTATCAAAGAGTGAGAAGGCAGGACTATTGTCCTTCACTGAATCAGGACTGATCCTTGGAACCATACCACAGAAGATTGATACGCTTACAAAGGAAGAAAAAGTAATCAATAAGGAAGAGCCCGGACTGGCAACAGAAAAAGAGGTCTTTCCTGAGATTTTTAAATACTCGGCGGATGTAAACTTCTTTGAAAAAGTAGATACCATCATTCGCAAGGTTAACATTGACACTATGACACTGGAACGGCAGTACCTGAAAAGAACTGTTATAGAGAAATCACCGGAACAGAAGGCAAAAGAAGCATCCGATTATATTGTAAAGATCAAGGATAACCGGTTCAATCTTATCAGCGGGTTCCAGGAAGTGAATTATAACAGGGAGACCCTCGAATATATGGATTTGCAATTAAAACAGATGGAGACAGAATATATGAAACTTTTTACCGGTATCAGTCTCCATAAAACCCTTACTTTCTCTTTTTATTATACACCCAACCCGAACCAGGTGAATACGGAAGTACCTATTTTCAAGTATATGAAATCAAAAGGAATGATGGAACTTGACGAGCCCGGAGGGAAAATCGTTACTATCAAAGTACAGCGATCGGGAACCACCGGAACTGTTGCCAGTTATCTGAAAAGAACCGCCGATAAAAACAAAGTTCATGGTTTTTATTATAGAATTCCGGAATTGGCCAGGGTAACAGTAAAGGTGGATGAAAATATGACTGAAGAAACCCAGTGCCTGGTAAGCCAGCTCGGTATTGTATCCTTCCTTCCATCAAACAAATGGAAGGTTCAATTCTACAAGGAAACGGGAGGAGTTAAGGGCGTAGCAGTTGAATAATCAATGCGAAGGTCATTTATTAATTACGAATTACGAATTCATTCAATTAATCGTCAATCGTACATCATAAATCCAAAATAAAATCGTCAATCGTAAATCGTCCAATCGTAAATTATTACAGTGCTTTCCTGATCCTTACAAGTTTAGTCAGAAGATCTTCAAGCAAGTCAAGCCTTAGCATATTTGCTCCATCTGATTTCGCTGATGACGGATGTGGATGTGTTTCAAGAAAGATACCGTCTACTCCACAGGCAATGGCTGCTTTGGCAATAGTCTCGATAAGTTCAGGATGCCCGCCAGTGATTCCGGTCACTTGATTGGGTTGTTGCAGGGAATGAGTGACATCCATGACAACAGGCACATTCAAACGCTGCATTTCCGGTATGTTTCTGAAATCAACCACGAGGTCCTGATATCCAAAGCAAGTTCCCCTTTCGGTCAGAATCACTTTTTTATTTCCGGCATAGTTGATCTTGTCGATGGCATATTTCATTGAAGATGCAGATGCAAACTGTCCTTTCTTGATGTTGATTACCTTTTCGGTTTTACCGGCAGCGATGAGCAATTCTGTTTGACGGCAGAGGAAGGCGGGGATCTGGAGTATGTCAACATACAAGGCAGCACGAATGGCTTCTTCTTCTGTATGAATGTCTGTGAGTGTCGGAATGTTAAGATTCTCACCGACTTTTCGTATCACCTCAAGGGCTTTTTTATCCCCAATGCCAGAAAAGGAATCTACCCTTGACCGGTTGGCTTTTTTATAAGATGCTTTAAAGATGAACGGAATCTTAAGAGACTCAGTTATACTGAAAATCTTTTCAGCGATTTCCATCGGCATTTTCTCGTCTTCTACGACACATGGACCGGCAATTAAGAAGAAATTACCTTTTGTCATGTGATTCAACTTTGGTACTGCTGGATACATAATAATTACGAATTACGAATTACGAATTACGAATTACGATATTTGGTATTCGGTATTAGGGAAAGGTCAATTTATTTCATTTTCATTTTTAATTTTTCATCATTCATTTCTCTAGTATCTATATTTATTCTTCCACAAAGCTTTGAGCCTTGCCCTAAGTTCTTTTTCACGGGGATTATCCTGGGGATCGTAGAACTTTTCACCGGACAATTTTTCGGGAAGAAATTCCAGATCGACGAAATTATTCTCATAGTCATGGGCATATTTATAGTCTTTCCCATAGCCGATGTTCTTCATCAGTTTAGTAGGCGCATTCCGTATGGGTAAGGGAACCGGCAAGTCACCCATTTCCCGGAATGCTTTCTGTGCGCTCTGTATAGCTTTATAGGAGGCATTGCTTTTAACAGAACAGGCCAGGTATATCGCAGTTTGCGAAAGGATAAGGTCACACTCAGGATAGCCGATCACATTCACGGCCTGAAAGCAAGCATTGGCAAGTAAGAGAGCATTTGGATTTGCATTTCCGATATCCTCCGATGCCAGGATAAGCATTCGTCTTGCAATAAAAAGCGGATCTTCTCCTGACTCGACCATTCTGGCTAACCAATACACTGCTGCATTCGGATCGCTTCCACGCATTGATTTTATAAAAGCCGATATCACATCATAATGCATTTCCCCTCCCTTATCATACATGGCCAGGTTTTGCTGAATGATTTTAACGGCCGATTCGTTGGTGATGATGACCTCTTTTGATTTTTTACTTTCTGCAGTCACGATGAGTTCCAGAGCATTGAAGAGTTTTCTTGCATCACCGCCAGAGATACGCATCAATGCTTCTGTTTCTTTGACCCGGATCGTAACTCCTGTATTTTTTTCCAGTCTTTCTTTTCCAAGATCCAGTAGTTTTAAAAGATGAATTTCTTCAAGAGGTTTCAAAATATAAATCTGACAACGGGAAAGAAGGGGAGAGATCACCTCGAAGGAAGGATTTTCTGTGGTGGCGCCGATGAATGTGACAATTCCTTTTTCAACTGCACCAAGCAAAGCATCCTGCTGAGATTTGCTGAAGCGGTGGATTTCATCAATGAAGAGAAATGGACTTTCACCGCTTTCTTTAGCCTTTGTTATCACTTCTCGAACCTCCTTTACTCCTGAACTGACGGCGCTGAGGGTAAAAAAAGAACGTTTAAGTTGCTGTGATATAATATAAGCAAGAGTAGTCTTTCCAACACCAGGTGGTCCCCACAGGATCATGGAGGGGACATTTCCCGATTCAATTGCTTTATATAGGATGGCTTCCCTGCCCACAAGGTGTTCCTGGCCAATATATTCATCGAGGCTTGAAGGACGAAGCTGTTCAGCTAAGGGAATAACCATATTAATTGAATTTCGAATTATGAATTACGAAGAGTCGATGTCACATCTGAAATCCGATCAAAGTTACGATAATTAGGGGAAATACAATGTATTAGCAAGATTTGCTCTTAGTGGTCATGACACGAAATAGTAAATATAACCAAATCAAAAGGTTGATGAATTCAAGTTTTAGAATTGCTTTCAAATTTATTTTACTGATAATGAACAATATAAGTCAAATGTTAAAAAATGTTAAAAAATTGTATTCAAATTATTTGGAAGCTATTGTCGAATTGATTTATCTTTGCCCGAATTTAAAAATCAATGAACAGATGAAAAAACTCGCAACATTATTAATTATCGGCGTAGTAGCTTTCATGTACAGCTGCGGCCCAAGTGCAAAAGAATTAGAAGAAAAAAGGATTGCTGACTCTATCAGAGTTGCTGATTCATTAGCAATGGTACAGGCAGAACAGCAGAGAATTGCTGATTCGATTGCCAAGGTTCAGGAAGAAAAGAGAAAAACCGATTCAATCGCACATCAGGATTCAATCGCAAAGAAACTGATCAAGCCCGCTAAGAAAGTAAAGGAAGTTAAGAAAGAAATGAAAAAAGGCAAAAAGTAATCTTTCGATCGGATAAACAAAAAACCCCGCGACAACGGGGTTTTTTGTTTTAGAGGCTTTTAATTTCAGTGATTAGTTTCTGCATCGTCGATTTAGCATCTCCGAATAGCATCCGGGTTTTAGGATGATAGAACAATTTATTTTCGATAGCAGCATAACCTTTCGCCATACTTCTCTTCATCACGATGACATTTTTTGCATTCCATACCTGGATAACCGGCATTCCTGCAATCGGACTGTTAGGGTCGTCTTCGGCAGCCGGGTTTACCACATCGTTTGCACCGACAACAATCGCCACATCTGTATTACCCATCTCATTGTTAGCATCTTCCATCTCCAGTAATTTTTCATAAGGTACATCCGCTTCAGCCAACAGCACATTCATATGGCCAGGCATCCTGCCGGCAACTGGATGGATCCCATATTTAACCACTACTCCTCTTGAAGAAAGGAGTACATCCAGTTCATGGCACAGGTGTTGTGCCTGGGCAACGGCCAATCCATAGCCGGGAACAATAATTACCTTCTGTGAATAGTTCAGGAGAATGGCAGTGTCGCTCATTGTGATCTCCTTTACAGTCTGATCGCCCGACTGTCCAACTCCTGCAACGCTTCCCCCGAATGCTCCGATGATCACATTGAGCAAGG
Organism: uncultured Bacteroidales bacterium; assembly: GCA_963785325.1. Taxonomy (GTDB): domain Bacteria; phylum Bacteroidota; class Bacteroidia; order Bacteroidales; family FEN-979; genus FEN-979. The sequence continues at coordinate 20,615 of CAWAVC010000052.1, forward strand.
AACGGTTCATGGCTTTACACATGAGGATTGTCAGGATGGTTCCGGAAGAACCTACAAGGATACCACCGGTCAGCATGGCCTGGTTATGATAAAGAAATCCGCCCATTGCAGCCGCGACACCCGTAAATGAGTTCAAGAGAGAAATGACGACAGGCATATCTGCACCCCCGATGGGCATTACGAAAGTTACGCCATAAATCAAAGCCAGGGCAGCCAACGTATATATCATCCAGGTTTCGCCGGCAACAGGTTGCCTGAACATGATAAATACCACAAATCCCAGGAGAAGAACCAGGAAACAAAGGTTGATGGCCCTTAAAACAGGATTTTTAATGTCCCCAATCCTTCCATCAAGTTTCCCAAAGGCGATCATACTGCCGGCGAATGAAACTCCACCGATCATCAATCCCAGTAAAATTGCCAATGCTTCTCCATTAAGCATGTTTGAATTAGAAATAGCTGCTGAGGCTGCCTGCATCTTTGGAAATTCCATCATGGAGATCAATGCTGCGCAGGCTCCGCCCATCCCATTGAAGAGGGAAACCATCTGTGGCATGGCAGTCATCTTTACCTTTTTTGCCGCAAACCATCCGACAAATGATCCTATGACCAATGCTACTAATATAAACGGGAGGTTATGAATTCCTTCGTATTGGCCATCTCCGACCGAGGTTTTATGAAATAAAATGGTACACAGAATGGCAAGTCCCATCCCTGCTGCAGCCCATAGGTTCCCGTTACGGGCCGTATCCGGGTGACTCAGCTTTTTCAGACCGAGGATAAAAAGAACGGATGCAAGAATATATGAGATCTCAAGAATAGAGATATATTGCGAGAATTCGTAGGAACGAGTGAGTGTTATAATATTATCCATAGTTTTTTAGTTTTTAGTTTTCTTTTTCCTGAACATTTCCAGCATGCGGTCAGTCACGACAAAACCGCCAACGACATTCAAAGTGCCAAGTACTACTGCGATGAATCCCAGTATCATAGGCAACAGTTCTTTGGCATGCCCCATAACGATAATTGCACCGATGATCACAACGCCATGAATAGCATTTGCGCCTGACATCAGCGGGGTATGAAGAACTGAGGGAACGTGTGAGATTACTTCGATCCCAAGAAAGATTGATAGAATGATAACAAAGATCGGCTCCCTGTACAACAGGAAAAAATTTTAGTATTTCAGTCATATTGATAAAATTTTAGATTTGAATCAGGGCTTTCACCCGCTCGTTAATAATTTCGTTATTATGGGTAACACAGGTTCCTTTCACGATGTCATCCTCCCAGTTGATTTTGAAACCTTCGGAAGATGATATCATGAGTTTAAGGAAGTTAAGAACATTCTTTCCGAACATCTTACTTGCATCATAGGGCATATTGATGGCAAAGAAAGAATTACCGATAATGGTAATATCGTGTATTGAAATAGTTTCTTTATCTTTTGTAAGTTCACAATTTCCACCGGAACTTGCAGCGATATCAATGATTACCGATCCCGGTTTCATCGCTTCAATTGTTTCCTTTTTCAGGAGGACCGGCGCTTTTTTCCCCGGGATCTGAGCTGTACAGATAATTACATCCGAACGAATTGCATGTTCATGAATAGCTTGTGCCTGTCGATTCCTAAATTCTTCGTTTTGTTCCACTGCATAACCACCCGCGGATTTTTCGTCCCTGGCACCTTCAACATCGATAAACTTTCCGCCAAGTCCGGTTACCTCTTCTTTGACGGCAGCCCTTACATCAAAAACTTCCACCACACCACCCAGTTTCCTGCTGGTGGCCAACGCCTGGAGTCCGGCAACACCTGCCCCAAGAATTAAAACCTTGGCAGGAGTAATCGTCCCGGCAGCTGTCATGAACATCGGGAAAAACCTTGGCAATGTATTCGCAGCCGTCAAAACGGCTTTGTATCCGTTCACCGTTGCCATAGAGGATAAAATATCCATGGCTTGAGCACGTGATGTACGGGGAATGATATCCATGCTGAAAGATGTAATCCCGGCAGTGGCAAGTTTTTTCACGATTTCATGGTCGACAAGTGGGTTCAGAACACCTAAAAAGATCTGATCAGCTTTCATCAAACCAAGTTCTTCAGATGTGGGAGGATTAATCTTCACGATCATTCCGGATTCCGTGAATACATCTTTTTTCGAATGAATAGTAGCGCCGGCAGCTATGTATTCTTCATCGGAAACATAGGATTGCTTACCCGCTTCCTTTTCAACCTTAACGGGAACATTCAGCTTGACCAGAGCAGCTACGACTTCCGGGAGTAAGGCAACCCGTCTTTCCTTTTCCGATTCTTTGATTAGACCAATAATCATGCATTGACGATTTTAAGAGTTTAATTAATGTATTTGGATATTTCAGCAGCGGTCAGTCCTTGAACCCGATGTTAAGATGAGTTCCGTCGCAAAGGGGCTTTTTTTGGGAGGCCCCGCAACGGCATATCGCTGCTTTTTCAGTTTCCAGGTGGATCTTCTTCTTGCTTGAATCACGTAAGACAAAGTTACCCGAGATAATAGCCGGTCCATCTTTTAATATCTGGATCCGTGCAAATTTTGGAGTTTTGTTAGATTTTTTACGAGATTTTCTAAGTGAATAATTGGTGTTTTTCAAATATAAGAGTGCCCTTGAAGGACAAGTATTGATAGTTTTTATAATATCTTTTGAAGAAGCGCCGCCAATTTTTATCCATGGGCGTTCTGACGAATCAAAAACCTCAGGCAATCCAACCAAACAATTGGCGGAGTGGATGCAAAGCTCAGGACGCCAGAAAACCGTAATCTCATCATTCCTATATGATCTTGACACGCCCTTATTTTGATTCATCTCCTCCAATTCAACTTTTGTCACCTTATTTGACATCGACCTTCTTTTTAATTTTCGGCAAAGGTATAAATTAATTTAATTTTGAATTACCAAAAATCATGATTATTCATATTTGAAATTCCAGCATTCAGGCATCCGGATCGTTACAAATAAAATCGTAATGCCTAACACATGACGCGAAGATTATAAAGAATAAAAATCCCTTCAACCCGGCCGTCAGGCCGGATTGAAGGGATTTAAAGTCAGTTATTATACTGACTAAGTTTGGTTTATCTATTTCTCATTAATAAAATTCAATTCTGATCAAAATGGAATTTTACCCTATAAAATTGGTGATAGGGATAAACATTGTCCTTGCAGGAAATGCTTGAGATTTTTTGTGTTACGAAGTTTTCGGCTTCAGCATTGTCAGATTCAAGCTTTTTAATTTCGATCTTTCCTTCATCGCTGACTGTAAAAAGTACAACGACAGTCCCCTCTGAAGGAATATCCTCCTGGTCTTCCCCGTTCCAGACAACCTTGACGATCTTTTGCCGAATGTCTTTTGCAGCGACTGCGGCAGGAGAGGAGGCATAGATTGTAAATGTTGAAATGAAACTGATAATAAGTGTAAGAACAATGATATTTACAACTTTTCTTGTTTTCATGATTTTCATTTTTATGAACATAAATAGAATCCTCCCCGATTCCGTTTTCAATCCGGTTTTCGGGTGGGATCCATGGTGAATTTTTCCTTGTTACAGGTTTAGGTCTTTTATGACCATCTTTAAGGGTTTAGTCCTCTTGGAAACGGAATTTTACTTTATAATATTGGTTAAATGGATGAACAAAATCTTTGCAGGGGACATTTGTAATTTTATCCTTTACATAATTCGAAGCTTCATCATTCGTTCCTTTGATCTTTTTAATTTCTACGGTTCCTTCATCACTTAAAGTAAACAGGACCTCGACTTCACCACTTGTCGGTACGTTAGATTGATCGTCAGGATTCATTACTGCCTGGACGAATTTTTCGCGGATGTTTTTTGCACTGATCGCTGCAGGGCTAGCTGCATAGCTTGAAAATGTGGAAATAAATCCGACTAATAAAGTAATTAAAATGACGCGCGTTACATTTATTGTTTTCATGTTGTTTTTTGTTTTTAAATGAACAATTTGTGAATAAATAACCCTCTTCAGAAGGTTAACATAATTTAATGTTTATCTATTAAAATCCGAATGTCTCCAATCGTATCAAATCAACTTAAAATGAAACGTAACTTTAAAATCATAAATACCTGCATTGTCCAGTTCCGGACATTTGATTGTCGACATAAAATCCCTGATATATTTCGCAAGTCCGCTATCAGTAGAGCGAATATCCTTGACAAGTATTGTCCCGTTATCTGAAACTGTAAAAATGACCGTGACTTCACCCTGAATGGCTTGATTGTATTCGAATTCAGGATATCTTAACTTCCCCTGAAATTTTTGATACAGAGTACTTGCACATTCACTTGGGGGAGTAGCTGCAATAGCAAATCGTGACATAAAAATCACCATAACCAAAATAATTAAGGTGAATCGGATGATGTTCTTGATCTTCACTGAATGTTTATTTAGACTGAATAAAAGTAATCATTTAGGGGATCGTTTTTCAATAATATTCTACGACATTCATAAAATAAAAGGTGAAAGCTGACAAACGAACGGTAAAACCGGGGAATTTTACCCTGTTTGTTTCAATGAGGAAATGGTGCTTTCCCTACATCTGTATATTCCATTATTAAGCACACAAACGAATAAAAAATGTTTACATTTGATGCTTAAGAAAAAAGTTCTCTGAATGGGAGAGAGAAGGTTTAATGAATAATAAATGAATAATAAAATGAATCTTACAACGATAGCAATCCTGGTCATGATAGGGTTGATGGCAGGAGTATTTGGAGGAATGTTCGGCGTCGGGGGCGCCATTATCATGATCCCGGCCTTGGTTTATTTCCTGGGAGTCGATCAACACACGGCCCAGGGTACCAGTGTGGCAATCATGCTGCCTCCGATTGGTCTTTTTGCTGCTTATAATTACTATAAAGCAGGGGAAGTGAATATCTGGTATGCAGTAATTATTGCCATCGCATTTATGGCTGGTGGATTTTTCGGCTCAAAGATTGCCCTTGCCCTTCCGGAAAATCTGTTGAAGAGACTTTTTGGAGTGCTATTACTGCTCCTGGCGTTAAAGATGATCTTCTCAAAGCAGGTAGGAGTTGCGGATTGAATAACACAAGGTTGCGGATGAGGCCATCTCCACTTTCCCTTGGTTAGGGATTATTTCTTTATGACTTTTTCAGTTGCTATTCGCATTCCTCTTGAGTCATTTATCCTCAGCATGTAGATGCCTTCCGGTAATTGGCTGATCTCTATTTGCGAATCATAAATGATCCCTGATTCAATAGTAATTCCGGTTAAATCTATTAGTTGATAGGATGCTTGTGTATCCAGCCCTGATATCCGGATAATATCATCAGATGGGTTTGGGTACAAAACTAATTTATGACTGTTATCAGGATTTATCCCTGTCAATTGATAAGTGCATGAATCCATTAAAGGGAAATGATAATAACCTAAGACAGAATCCTCATAACATCTTATTCCATCTGACAAATTAAAATCACAAACTGCTCCTGTAAATGGGAGAAAATTAAACATGAAGGCCAGGTCTCCAAACCTTTCAGCAATCTGTGATTGATATTTTATTGAATCTGTTTCATAACGAACAGAATACGTCACATAGAGAATCTTTAATAGCTGGTTGTTTGCAACCATTGAACCTATAGAATCAACCAGGATGTTTAATGTATCATTCCTATTAGTGCTGGCTTCATGAATTTTCAATGACCATGAATCATTTTTCACAGCATTGAAATTGTACAGGAGCTGGAAAACATTTAAATGCGGGTCGTAAAAAAAGACAGAATCGCGACTATCGTACATCAATTCAAATTGTGGTCTCTCATTACAAACCAGGTCATTTCTTTTCGATATTTTATGGCAATTTTTTCCTGCTACAATGGTGTCTCTCACTGAAGAATATAGAATATAATCGACATTACCAGAGAAAACAAAACGATCGTCGTAGTACCATTTTGCACCAAGAGGAGCCCATGTCTGTAACGAACTATTTATGCAAGCTTTTATTCTAACATCTAAGGCTTGTGAAATCGACAAATAAGGTTTCAGAATCAATAAACAGAACCCGATGAAAATAATTCCATAAAGATTTTTCATGGCTGTTATTTAAATGATACAAAAAGTTCTAAACAATGAAAAGTGGCAAATTGCGTGCTCCTTTCATTTCAATCTAAACAAAAGTATGTATAATGACTGAACTCCAAATCTGTACCTTCAACAACTAATTTTCAAAGACTTTGTCAAGGTGCATTGTTCTATTTAAATTCAAAAGTAATTCTTTGAGAAGGATAAAATTTTTGGGGTTCAATTACACTATGTAACGTGTCAATGATTTCAAAATATCCTGTTCCCCTGAAAGAAAAGTTTTCAAAGTAAGGGGTATCCCATGTAAATACTGCATTTGCATTAAAGAAATCTTCAAAGACTGTGGTGCTGGCCAAAATTATAGAATCAATAGTTAACGAACTTTTTTTAAAAAAATCCGCTGGATTAATGGGCTTGGTGAATATATCAAGTTGTAGTGTTTTTCCCTTACTATTCAATGTGTCAGTAAAAGTCATTATAAAGACATTCTGATTGGTAGTCGGTTTGTAGGAATAATAAATACCCTCGATCCTATTGAAGTGATAAATACTATCACAGATATTGATAGTGGTGTTTGTCGGACTTCTGACTAAACCGGTATAAGGCAGATAAATCCCTCCTACAATAACATTTTTTTCAAAATTATTTTTATTCTCTTTACTGCAAGCTATAAACAATAAGGGGATTGTAAAAAGGAAGATCACTTTTGTCTTCAAATCAATTTTCTTTTGGATTGAACATATTTGCTTCTGATTGTCATATCAATTATTAATCAGTAAAATTAGATTAAAATTTTATATTCTATACAATTATTCGATCTAAATTATCTAAAATAAATTTGATACAGGAGTTGTTAAGAATTCCTCTATCGGAATTCCTGCCCTGCCGACAAGCAGTATTTTTGTGGGACTGAATCGTTTCGAAAAAACAGGAATCCCTGTGGATAATTTACTCCTTCCGCTTTTGACTTCTATCCCGATGGTTTTGTTTCCTTTTTGTATGACAAAATCCACTTCATAATTTGCTTCTCTCCAATAGTAAAGGTTCATCTGTTCTGTTAACGATTGATTGAGAAGATGAGTTCCTATGGCAGATTCCACCCATCGACCATAAATTTCCGGTTCCCCAAGTATTTCTTTGTGTTGGTAGGAACTTAGAGCCGACATCAACGCCATATTGAATACCTGAAACTTTGGACTGGAAGATCGCTGCCGGATTGTTGAGGGCGAATATTTTTCCAATCCTTTGATCATACCAGCGCCCTCAAGAAGCTTAAGATAATGGGCCAATGTTGTCGTATTCCCGGCATCTTTCAATTGTCCAAGGATTTTGTTATATGAAAGGATCTGGCCCGACCAGGAACAGGCCAGATCGAAAAGGTTACGAAGCAAAACCGGTTTATCAATCCTCGACAATAATAAAATATCCCTCATAATTGTTGTCTCAATCAAGGAATGACGAATGTAATCTTTCCAGCGCGATTCATCAGATATCATATCAGCCGGGCCCGGATACCCACCGAACCAGATAAAATCTTCGATTGAAAATCCAAACGCTTCCTTCATCTCATTATAAGACCAATGCGGAATATAGATCACTTCAAAACGACCGGCCAACGACTCACTTAAACCCTTTTGCAACATGAGCTGTGACGAACCAAGTAGAATTATCTTTATAAAGGTGTTATCAAAGCTGTCTTTGTCCCATTGGATCTTTATCTGATTACTCCAATCCGGGATTTTCTGAATTTCATCGATTACCAGCAATGCTTCCTTTGATTCTGATGAACGGGCCTTCAGCCGGATAGTTTCCCATTGTTGTTGCAACCAAAGTGGATGTGTAGCCTCATCTGCCGATGCATAATGCCAGGGAAAGGGATATTTTTTCAAAAGCTGGTGAACAAGGGTGGTTTTTCCGACCTGACGTGGTCCCATGATCACCTGGATGAATTTTCGTTGCAATCCAAGTCTTTCCTTGATCTTTGAATAATATGGACGTTGAAACATAACAAATTTTTCTGCAAATATAATAAATATCTCAGCCAATTGAGTAAAATTACTCAACGTATTGAGTAATTTTAATATTCCGCTTTAATGGTTACTTTCCGATGCAGAACCTCGAGAAAATGTTTCCCAGGATTTCTTCGCTTGTGATATCTCCTGTGATCTCTCCGAGATGATGAAGAGCTTTTCTGATATCGACGGTAAGAAGGTCGGGGGAGAGGCCTGAAGTCAATCCATTATGAATAGCCTGGATAGAGGTCAGAGCGTTTTGGAGGGCTTCAAAATGACGGGCATTCGATACTACAGGACTTCCGCTCAGGTTTTCAGCCTTGACGGACTTCAACAGACTTTCTGCTATCAAGTGGATATTCTCTTTTCTTTTTGCAGAAACAAAGATAGTTTCCAGCTCTACAAAATCCTTGAAACCAGAAGGAAGTCTCTTCAGTTTATCGGCCTTATTCCCGATGAGGATCAGCTTCTTTGAATTATCTCCAATTTCTTTAAACTCTGATACTGCCTGCGTCACATCTTTAAAGGAATCTACAGTGGCATCAAATACGTAAAGGATTATAGAGGCCTGGTGAATTTTTTCCCAGGTACGTTCAATACCCATATTTTCGATTCGGTCAACGGGAGTCCTTAAACCGGCAGTATCGATAAACCTGAATTGGTATTCGCCAATCACTATGGTATCTTCAATAACATCGCGGGTGGTTCCGGGAATTTCTGAGACAATTGCCTTCTCTTCGTTAAGAATGGCATTCAACAGGGTGGATTTCCCAACATTAGTCTTCCCGATGATTGTCACGGGGATCCCGTTTTTAATGACATTACCTGTAGAGAATGATTTGATCAACAATGCCAATTTCATCCTCAAGTTCAATTAATAGTTTAATAAGATCGGGGCGACTGGCAAACTCTACATTTTCTTCGCTGAAGTCTAGCTCAAGTTCTATCAGTGTTGTGAAATCGACCAACCTTGACCGAAGCATTTTTATCTTTTTTGAAAATCCCCCGCGCATTTGTGTGATGGCCAAGTCATGTGAAGATTTCGAATGGGAGGCAATAAGGTCTGCGACAGCTTCAGCTTGCGAGAGATCAAACTTGCCATTCATGAATGCCCTGAGCGTGAATTCTCCCGGGTTGGCTAAGCGCAGTCCCTGTTCAAGTAAAAGTTCAATCAGCTTTTGCTGGATATAGGGCGAGCCATGACACGAAATCTCAGTCACATCTTCACCGGTATAAGAATGAGGCGCCCTGAAAACAGTCAGTAACACTTCGTCCAGCAACTCTTTTGAATCGCCGATGGTTCCGAAATGAACAGTATGTGAAGCCGCATGGGAGATATCCATATCCTTTTCCCGGGGACGGAAAACTTTTTTGCTGATTTCAATTGCATCAGGCCCTGATAACCGGATCACTGATATAGCCCCTAATCCCGGCGGCGTTGAAATAGCACAGATAGTATCATTACCTGTTAAGTGGTACATCAGTCATTTTTTACAAAAATATCAAAATAAACCGGTTTTTTTCTAAAAGAATATATCTTTGTCAATCAAGCCCCACCACCAGGAGCGTAAAATCAATCGTAAATCGTAAATCGTCCAATCGTAAATCAAAATGAGTATTCTCGTAAATAAGGATTCCAAAGTACTTGTGCAGGGCTTTACAGGCAGTGAGGGCACCTTCCACACAGGGCAAATGATCGAATACGGAACTAATATTGTTGGAGGAGTAACTCCTGGTAAAGGAGGTCAGATGCACCTTGACAGACCGATCTTTAATACGGTTTCTGATGCTGTCCATGTTACCGGCGCCAATGTATCAATTATTTTTGTTCCGCATCCTTTTGCTGCCGATGCCATTATGGAAGCAGCCGATTCCGGAATCAAATTGATAGTATGTATTACAGAAGGGATTCCCATCCGCGACATGGTTTTTGTAAAAGATTATGTGAAGGCGAGAAATGTCAGATTAATCGGACCAAATTGTCCCGGCGTCATTACACCCCCGCATACCAAAGTCGGGATTATGCCTGGATTTATTCATACTCCGGGAACTATTGGGGTTGTCTCGCGCTCAGGAACATTGGCCTATGAAGCCATCGATCAGATCACCAAGATCGGGCTTGGACAATCGACAGGGATCGGCATAGGAGGTGATCCTATTCTCGGGACAACGGCTCTTGATGCGATAAAGCTTTTTATGGAGGACCCTGATACGGAAGGCATTGTTCTTATCGGTGAGATCGGTGGTAACATGGAAACCGACGCCGGGTATTGGATCAAAGAACACGGAACAAAACCGGTCGTTAGCTTTATTGCAGGTGCAACAGCTCCTATAGGAAGAACGATGGGCCATGCAGGCGCAATTATTGGCGGGAAATCAGATACTGCCGAAGCAAAAAAACTGATCTTACGCGAGTGCGGGGTTCATGTTGTTGATTCACCGGCGGATATAGGAATGGCAACGTTAGAAATGATAAGAGGAAAGAGTGAAGGAATAAAAATCTGATTTTCAATTTTCAATTACTTTGGAACATATTGGTAGGCTCCTATGTCGGGTGGGGAGCTTCTAAAATTCCCTTTTATATCCTGTGGATATTGGAGTCCAATAAAGGTGTTGCCATTGCTTATCGCCGGTGAGATGCTATCTATCTCGTAATCATAATTTAGTATATCGGCAAATCCCGGATACTTATTAATGATGCAAGTAATGTAATGCGTTGGATCGCTGGTGTTTTTATTAGTTTTTAGCAAGCAATGATCAAACACGAAATTAAATGCTACAGAATTGTCTTTATCCAAGTTCAATTCATCATCCTGGGACCCATAAACAATGATATTGCCAAAATTGGCTTTTGTTAAAGGATTAAAGTGTCTCCTTCCTATTGTGTCCGTTGTATAATTGCTCAGGTATAGCGCGGAATCCAGGCGTACAGAGTTTGACCAGTAATTGCCTATAGTCATTTGATCAAATTCATAACTTCCTCCAAAATCAAGGGCCAAAGATGCGGCTCCGCAATCGCCAAGAACACAGTTATAGGAAGAGACATTGGTCGCATACGCATAAATGTCATCATCGATCATGTTTTCTATGATGGTATTATCGATTTCCAGCATAGTCTGGTTTATATTGACCGCCGAATCGATAGATACACCGAAATTGCCATTCTTTATGATTGCATAAGTGATTTTATTGTTACGGCTTCCTTTTTCAAGATAAATTCCATCCCATTGTCCGGGAAGATCCCGGTAATAGGAATCCAGCCGGTCGCCAAGAAATCTGACGGGATGAGCGAGTTCTCCATTGATTGTTAGTGTCGAAAGATCCGAAACAGCCAGGTAAGCGGATTTGTGAAAATAAAGCTTGGTTCCTGCTGAAATTGTCAGGCTGGCGTTTGTATCAATCCGTAAATACCCATAAATGACACGTGGTTTTAAACTATCCCATGTTACATTGCCGGTAAGTTTTTTATTCTTATAAAAATAAGCATCCTGTCCCCAGGCTACAAGGGCCACCTTCTGAAGATTTCCGTTGGTATTGAAAAGGATGGAATCAGTTATGATCAGTGGATTATTCTTATTATTAGGATTTAAAGTCACCCTGACGAAAATGAAAATGCTGTCGTGTGCAGCTAACTCAACATTACTTACCGATGAACCTGGGGTTCCATCAATGTTCAGACTGAAAACAGAATTGCTTCCACCTCCCAGCCGGATCGAAGAAATCATGATCCTGGAAGTGCTGTTGTTATGGACTATTAATTGTTGGGTAACTGATCCTACCGTGGTAAAGACCGTATCAAAGAACACAGTATCCGTAGAAAAATTCAGTTTGAGTGATGGATTTGAGTTGATTTTATCCTGTTTTCTGCAGGAAAAAACTATAATTAACGTTAAAATAATGAGTAGAATTAGACTGAATCTACTATCTTTGTTAAACATTCTAAGCCTATTTTTCTTGCAAATGTAGAAAATTACGGAGTATAAATCGTAAAACGTAAAAAGCTTAGAATATTGTATTTTTGCATTTTGAAATTCAGTTGGAATTTTTGCTAACGATATGAAAACACATTGAACATGAGTTACATCAATTTTGATAGAGCCCAGTTGGTAAATCTCGAGTATTCACTTTCGAGGGAATTATTGCGATCAAACCGTGCCGGGTCCTATTCAAGTTCGACCATTATTCATTGCAATACCCGGAAATACCATGGACTGCTGGTAACACCACAGCCCGGGATTGACAATGAAAATCACGTTCTTTTATCTTGCCTCGATGAAACTGTTATTCAGCGGGAGGCCGAGTTTAATATGGGAATTCATAAGTATCCCGGAGGAAATTTTTATCCGAAGGGTCATAAGTATCTTCTCGATTTTACCATTGATCCGATTCCAACGCTTTCTTACGGTGTTGGAGGCGTACTGCTGACTAAAGAAATGATCCTGACTTCATCAGAAGACCGGATGATCATTAAATATACCTTGAAGGATGCCCATTCTCCGACAAAGATCAGGCTTAGGCCTTTTCTGGCTTTCCGTAATGTTCATCAGGTAAAACGTGAAAACATCTATGCAGATAAAAAATACGAGCATGTTCCCAACGGTATAAAAATCAGGATGTACCAGGGATATACCGACCTTTTTCTTCAGCTTTCTAAACCTGCTGAATATATCCATGTCCCGGATTGGTATTACAACATTGAGTATCAAGAGGAAATGGAAAGAGGGTACGATTATCAGGAAGATCTTTACGTTCCCGGATACTTTGAATTCGAGATAAAGAAAGGCGAGAGTATTTTCTTTGTTGCAGGCACAAAAGAGATCCTGGTTAATTCAATAAAGAGAGCCTACCATGCAGAGTTTGACAAACGTGTACCAAGGAATAACTTCGAGAATTGCCTGAAAAATGCTGCTGAGCAGTTTATTGTAAAAAAAGGAAATAAGACGGAAATCATTGCCGGGTTTCCATGGTTTGGCAGGTGGGGAAGGGATACATTCATTGCACTTCCCGGACTGACTCTGGTGAACGGTGACTTTGCCACCTGTAAAAATGTGATCGATACCATGATTGCCGATTTGAATGGACCTTTGTTTCCCAATATCGGGTCGGGTAATCAATCTGCCTATAATTCTGTGGATACATCCCTCTGGTTTTTTTGGGCATTACAACAATATGCCGGATTTACAGAAAGCAAAGCTACTATCTGGAAGGAATACGGCCGGAAAATGAAACTGATCCTTGAAGGATACAGGGAAGGCACCCAGTTTAACATTAAAATGAATGGAAAAGGCCTGATTTCAGCCGGAGAACCAGGGAAAGCACTAACCTGGATGGATGCCATCGTTCATGGAAAACCTGTGACTCCAAGGATCGGTATGCCGGTTGAGATCAATGCACTTTGGTATAACGCTGTTTGTTTCAGCCTGGAAGTAGCGAAACTTGCAAACGATGCCACCTTTATTAATGATTGGAACCCCATAGCAGAGATGATCCCAGTTTCTTTTACCGAGAGTTTCTGGAATGAAGAAAAAGGTTACCTTGCCGATTATGTTGACGGTAAATACAAAGATTGGACAGTAAGGCCAAACATGGTATTTGCAACTTCGTTACCTTATTCACCGATAGATGAAGAAAAAAGAGAGAAGATTCTGAATATTTTGAAGAAAGAATTGCTTACCAGCCGGGGATTAAGAACGCTGACACCAAAACACCCGGGTTATAAAAGCATCTGTGTTGGCGACCAGGCTGAACGTGATATGGCTTATCACCAGGGAACAGTCTGGCCCTGGCTTCTTGGCCATTTTTCGGAGGGATACCTGAAACTTTACGTTAAATCAGGCGTTTCATTTATCCAATCACTTTATAAGGGATTTGAATCTGTGATGACCGAACATGGTATCGGGACGATCTCTGAGATTTATGATGGTGATCCGCCACATGCCGCCAGGGGTGCAATTTCTCAGGCATGGAGTGTATCCGAGTTGCTTAGGATGAACTGGATGCTTAAACAGTATGGAAAATGAACAAATAAAGCACTATGAGAGTACTAATGTTTGGTTGGGAATTTCCGCCGCATATAACCGGCGGACTTGGCACAGCCTGTTTCGGGCTTGTAAAAGGTCTTGGAAAACAGGGTGTGGATGTGATCTTCGTGGTTCCCAAAGCTTATGGAGATGAGGACAAAGACGGATTCCGTCTGGTCAATGCCAGCAATATGGTGTTGGACTTTTCCAAGACTATATACCAGGAGCATTGGAACCGGATCAAATTCATGGAAATTGGCTCAAACCTGATTCCTTATGTAGGCCCTGAAGAATTTGAAAAAATGGTTCAGGAGGATACACTAAGACGTTCCGGTGAAACCCAGTCGGTATTCTCCGAAAGGTACCAGTTTTCTGGGAAATATGGGCATAAGCTTATGGAAGAAGTATCCCGTTATGCGATCGTGGCTTCTGTGATTGCGGAACAAACAAAATTCGATATAATTCATGCACACGACTGGCTGACTTATGCTGCAGGAATTGCGGCCAAGAAAATCAGCGGCAAGCCGCTTGTAATACATGTACATGCGACTGAGTTCGACAGGTCGGGTGAAAATGTTAATCAAACTGTTTATGACCTTGAACGTCAGGGAATGGAAGAAGCCGATCTGGTGATTACAGTGAGCAATTTAACCCGCCAGATCGTTATTGAGCGCTATGGCATTGACCCTGAAAAGGTGATCACAGTGTACAATGCCGTTGAACCACCTGAACACGCTGAAATGAGCGAAGTATCAAAACACGTACGGGAAAAGGTGGTAACCTTTCTAGGCCGTGTTACCTTTCAAAAAGGACCGGATTATTTCATAGAAGCAGCAAACAAAGTGCTTAAAAAGGATCCCAATGTACGGTTCGTGATGGCAGGCTCAGGCGACCTCTTGAATAAGATGATCCGCCGTGCTGCCCAGCTTCATATTGCGACAAAATTCCATTTCACCGGCTTTCTTAGCGGTACTGAAGTGGACACCATGTTTGCAATGAGCGATGTATATGTGATGCCATCAGTTTCTGAACCGTTCGGAATATCGCCTTTGGAGGCAATGCGATCCAATGTGCCTGTTGTCATTTCTAAACAATCAGGTGTTTCGGAAGTCCTTAAACATGCCCTCAAAGTTGATTTCTGGGACATTGATGCCCTTGCTGATGCGATATACGGATTGCTGCATTATGAAGGACTGAAGAAAATGTTTATCAAATATGGTAAAGACGAAGTTGATAACCTTAAATGGGACAATGCTGCTGCCAGGGTAATCGAGGTTTATAACCGTGCACTGACTTTATAACGATAATGATACGATAGATAAATTAATAAAGACCGAATATGAGATCCATCTGCTTGTACTTCCAGGTTCACCAGCCATTCAGGTTAAGGACCTATAGGTTTTTTAATATTGGCAATGATCATCACTATTATGATGACTATCAGAACCGTCAAATAATCAAGAGGGTTGCTGAAAAATGTTATTTGCCTGCAAATAAAATGATGCTGGAATTGATTCGGGAGTATGGAACTGCTTTTAAAATCAGTTTTTCAATCTCCGGTACTGCTTTAGAACAGCTTCAGCAATATGCTCCTGAAGTGATCAAAGGGTTCCGGCAACTTGCCGATACTGGTTGTGTTGAATTTCTTGCTGAAACTTATTCCCATTCACTGGCATCGCTGGGAAACCTGCAAGAGTTTATACGCCAGGTGAAACGACATTCTGATACAATCAAATCCCTTTTCGGCAAGAAGCCTCAGACCTTCCGTAATACTGAACTTATATACTCAGATGGGATAGGGGAGATGGTGACTGAAATGGGATTTAACAGCCTGATAACCGAAGGTGCAAAACATATCCTGGGCTGGAAGAGCCCTAATTACATGTATTGCAGTGCCAGGAATCCGAAGCTGAAGCTTTTACTCAGGAATTTTAGACTGAGTGATGATATCGCATTCCGCTTTTCAACGCATACATGGCCTGAATGGCCTCTTACCGCTGAGAAATTTACCGGCTGGCTGAATGGGATAGAACCCCGTGAAGAGATAGTCAATGTTTTTCTCGATTATGAAACGATTGGCGAACGGCAATGGAAAGAAACAGGGATCTTTGATTTCTTTTCGGCATTGCCGAAAGCTGTGTTGTCAAATTCGAATTTCAAATTTTCAACACCATCGGAGCTTATCGATATCCTTCAGCCCGTTGCACAATTGCATGTTCCTCACCCGATTTCATGGGCTGATGAAGAACGAGACCTTACCTCCTGGCTTGGCAATGAACTTCAGGATGAAGCCTTTTCAAAATTATATTCCCTCACAAACCGGATCCAAACCCTGGGTGATCCTGACATTGAAAGAGACTGGCAGTATCTTCAGACCACTGATCATTTTTATTATATGTGTACAAAATGGTTCTCGAATGGAACAGTTCATAAATATTTCAATCCTTATCCTTCTCCTTATGAAGCATTCATAAATTATATGAATGTACTTTCTGATTTTACAATACGCGTGGAAGAAGCAACAGCGAAGAAAAATACAAAGGGACCCCAAAAAGTCAAGGCAGAAAGAATCCGGGAAAACACCTGTCAAACCGACCCGGAAAAGCAAAAATGAAAAGGCTTTTAAATCCCTGAATTTTGATAGTATCATAAACATACCGGACAGTAAGATCAAGAAGATGATCAAAAATCTTGAAATTGAAACTGTTTCGGTTGCCATGAAAGGTGCGAACAAGGAAATCAGGGAGAAAGTTGAAAAGAACCTTGGTAAACGTGCACTTAAAACTCTTAAAGAGTTTTTACAACAAACTAAAAACATCAGTGAAGCAGAGATAAAAAAATCCAGAAAACTCATCGAAAAACAAATCAAGTTACTTACTAAATAGTCTGACTAATGAGTGGAATACAAGATGATCCCATTATGACAACAGGATTTTTATTTGAGACCAGTTGGGAAGTTTGCAACAAGGTTGGTGGTATTTATACTGTTCTCTCTACCAAAGCACTTTCCCTGGTAAACGAATATCACGATAACTATATACTGATCGGACCTGATGTATGGAAAGAAACCCGCGAAAATCCTGAATTTCAGGAAGACAAGTTTCTTTATAAAGCCTGGAGGCAGAAAGCGGAAATTGAAGGTTTGAAGATTAAGGTCGGACGTTGGAATATTCCATCTCAGCCAATAGTTGTGCTGATTGATTTTACACCTTACTTTTCACAAAAAGATAAGATTTTCGCATGGCTCTGGGAGACATACAAACTTGATTCACTTTCGGGAGGATGGGATTATATGGAGCCTGCCCTTTTCGGATATGCAGCCGCTAAAGTCATAGAAAGTTTTTATAGCTATTATATTTCTTTCCAGGAAAAAATTGTGGCTCAATTCCATGAATGGATGACAGGAGCTGGAATCTTATACCTTAAGAATAAAGTTCCCCAGGTTGGTACCGTATTCACCACGCATGCAACTGTTGTAGGGCGTACGATAGCAGGTAATGGTTTGCCGCTATACCGTGACATGGCAATATATGACGGCGATGGCATGGCAGTGAAGTTTGGCGTTACTTCAAAACAATCGTTGGAAAAACTTGCAGCAGCAAATGCAGACTCATTTACGACCGTCAGCCAGATCACGAATAACGAATGCAAGCAATTCCTTGGAAAGGAAGCCAATTTTTTAACTCCGAACGGTTTTGATGATACATTCGTCCCGGCGCGGGAGAAATATTATGAAAAGCGTGCCAAAGCAAGAGAAAAACTTTTCGAGGTAGCCGAAGGATTATTAAACCAGTCCCTTTCAAAAGATAGCATCCTGGTTATCAATAGTGGACGGTACGAATTCAGAAACAAGGGAATTGACCTTTTCATCGATGTTATAGGCAGGCTGAACAAACAGCAGCGTTTACAGCGGCAGGTAATTGCTTTCCTTACCATTCCTGCTTACCAATTCGGTCCTCGTCCTGAAGTGTTGGAACGGATGGCCAAAGTTGATTTCAGCAAACCGGTTACTGATGAATTCCTGACTCATGGTCTTCATGAACCTGAAAACGATGCAATCCTTAAGAGAATCAAGAAAAATGATTTGCACAATGCTCCGGGTGATAAAGTGAAGATGATCTTTGTCCCTGCCTATCTGAATGGCAATGATGGTATATTCAACCTGAGCTACTATGATCTATTAGTTGGATTTGATGGTTCGATATTTCCTTCCTATTATGAACCCTGGGGATATACTCCATTGGAGAGTTTGGCTTTCCATATTCCAACCATCACCACATCACTGGCAGGATTCGGGCAATGGGTGAAATCTCTTTATCCTACGATAAAAGATAGTGTGACTATTATTCCACGGGGGGATGATAATGATGAGTTTGTGGTGGATGAGATGATCAAAGCTGTGTTACAGGTTAGCAGTAAGTCTGAGAAAGAAATCGTTAAGATCCGCCTGAAAGCTTTTGAGGTTTCCCGTTCAGCCCTCTGGAAAAACCTCATCAGTCATTATCATGATGCATTTACATTAGCCCTGACCAGATCAGAAGAGAGATTTGAGCTGTATAAAGGGAAACAGGCCCATGTTCAAACTGTGCCGGTCAAAGAGGTCATTGAGACTAAGCCGGAATGGAAAAAAGTCCTTGTACTGCAAAACCTTCCGGAAAACCTGTTTCCTTTGAACCGCATTGCAAATAATCTATGGTGGACATGGAACAGTGAAGGATACGATCTTTTTGAAATGATCAATAAAAAACGCTGGGAGGAACTGAAGCACAACCCAATCCCACTGATCGAATCGTTGAATTACCAGGAATTGCAGGATTTGAGCAGGAACGATGCGTTTGTTGCAAAACTCAGAAAACTTACAGAACGGTTTGATGACTATATGTCGAAATCAGAGGTGAAACCGGCAAAACAGGTAGCCTATTTCAGTATGGAATTCGGTCTTCATGATACAGTCAAGATCTTTTCAGGCGGACTTGGGTTACTGGCGGGAGATTACCTCAAACAAGCCAGTGATTCCAACTATAACATTATAGGGATTGGACTCTTATACCGTTATGGTTATTTTCAACAGCAGATATCAATTACCGGTGATCAGATTGCAACCTATACTCCCCAGAAATTTACGCATCTTCCATTGCAACCGGTACGGGATGAAAATAACAACTGGATCAAGATCACATTCGCATTACCGGGCAGGACCATGTATGCCAAGATATGGAGAGTGGATGTCGGCAGGGTGCCATTGTTTCTGCTGGACAGCGATATTGACGAAAATGTGGAAGCAGACAGAATGATTACCCATCAGCTTTATGGTGGTGACCTGGAAAACCGTTTGAGGCAAGAGATATTACTGGGCATCGGCGGAATACGCATGCTAAACATGCTTGGGTTAAAACCCGATATTTACCACAGCAATGAAGGGCATTCTGCTTTTATAGGTATCGAACGACTCAAGAATATCATTCAAAATGATAAGCTTACATTTTACCAGGCCCTTGAAGTCGTACGGGCTTCCACTTTATTTACTACGCATACCCCTGTTCCCGCAGGACATGACAGGTTTACTGAAAATCTGATGCGGCGTTATCTGTCTCATTACCCGGAAAGTCTTAATATCAAGTGGGAGGAATTCATGAACCTGGGTAAGACATCTGACGATTCAACCGAAGAATTTTCCATGAGCATACTTGCTTCCAAACTTTCGCAGGAAGTCAATGCGGTAAGCAAGATTCATTGCAAGGTTACCCGGGAAATGTTTGCCGGTCTTTATCCTGGTTATTATCCACAGGAACTGCATATAGGTTATGTAACCAATGGGGTTCATTATCCAACCTGGACTGCAAGGTCATGGCAGGAACTTTATAAAAAACATTTCCCTAAAGGATTTGAGAATGATCAGTCTAATCCTGAAGTCTGGGCAAATATCCAGAATGTTGATGACGATGTCATCTGGAAAATCAGGCAGGAACAAAAAAAGAAACTTGCTGATTATCTGAATAACAGGTTATTCGACGAGATGACACGTCGGAACGAGAATCCGAAGTTGATTTTCAAAATGCGTGATGCGTCGAGGAATGATGCATTGACCATTGGATTTGCAAGACGATTTGCCACTTATAAAAGAGCCCATTTATTGTTTTCAAACCCGGACCGGTTATCAAAGATCGTAAATAATTCCAAAATGCCTGTGCGTTTCATCTTTGCAGGAAAAGCGCACCCGAATGATAAAGCAGGCCAGGATCTGATCAAAGAAATTTATATGATGTCAAAAACCCCTGAATTTCTGGGAAGAATCTTTTTTGTGGAAAATTATGACATCGAACTTGCCCAATATCTTGTAAGTGGAGTTGACATCTGGCTGAATACCCCGACTCGCCCATTGGAAGCATCGGGAACGAGCGGTGAAAAAGCAGTGATGAACGGTGTGGTTAATTTTAGTGTACTTGATGGTTGGTGGGCAGAGGGTTACCGCGAGGATGCCGGATGGGCGTTGAAGGAAGAAGCCACATATATGGACTCACATTTTCAGGATGAACTTGATGCTGAAACGATATACACTATGTTGGAAGAAGAGATTATCCCACTCTTTTTTGACGTTAATTCCAAAAAGGTACCGGAACGTTGGATATCCTTTATAAAAAATACAATCTCTGAGATTGCTCCACATTTTACTATGAAACGGCAATTGGATGATTATATACGGCTGTATTATAATCCACTTTTTGAGCGCTCGGCAAAAATGACAACCGGTAATTTTGAAATGGCCCGGCACCTGGCTTCATGGAAAAGACACGTTACCCGGCAATGGGATAATATTCATGTTGTATCTCTTAATCTTCCAGATTCCACTCAGAAGCCCCTGATACTCGGGGAATCGTTCCAGGCAGAGATCGTCCTGGATCTTGCAGAACTTTCTCCTGAGGATATTGGCATTGAGATTCTTTTTGGTAAGAAAGTGAACGATGAAGTGAAGGAACCGGATGATATAAGGGAGATGTCCTTAAATAAAGCAAATCGAAATATTGCCACTTATACTTGTAATATTCCGTTTAACCACCCCGGAGTTTATGATTTTACCCTGCGTCTGTTCCCGAAAAATCCGGAACTTCCGCACCGGCAGGATTTCAGTATTGTGAAATGGATCTGAGAAACGACAATCCAATGTCAGCCGGGGTATTTTTACAAAAAAGATTGCGTAGAAATACTTGTAAAAATATAGTATCATAACTCTTGTGAGATCAGCATAATCTGTATAAGTTTGTCCCTTGGTCACAAAGAAATAATAAAGAACTAGTAATTGCATTCGAGTGGCCGCGCTTTTTCATATGGGGATGAAGGGGGAACAAATTGTTCCCCCTTCTTTTTGAAATATTTTTATCTTTGCGGAAATTAATGAAACAGGAAATGAAACTCCTTGAGGGAAAAGTAGCATTAATAACCGGAGCTAACCGGGGAATAGGGAAAAGCATAGCCATTAAGTATGCCGCTCATGGTGCACACATTGCATTCTCTGATCTTGCATACAATGACGATTCTAAAAAACTTGAAGAGGAATTGAGAGCATTTGGTATCAAAGCAAAAGGATATGGCTCTGATGCAAGTTCTTTTGCGGATGCCGAAAAGTTAGTGAATGATGTGGTGAGTGATTTCGGTAGGATAGACATCATGGTTAACAATGCAGGAATTACACGTGATAACCTGTTGCTTAGGATGGCAGAAGCTGATTGGGATCTTGTAATCAAGGTGAACCTGAAGTCGGTTTTTAACCTAACAAAAGCTATTCAGCGCATCATGATTAAACAACGGTCGGGTTCGATCATCAATATGAGTTCTGTAGTGGGGATTGAAGGAAACCTTGGTCAGTCGAATTATTCAGCTTCTAAAGCCGGGATCATCGGCTTTTCTAAATCCATTGCTATGGAGCTGGGATCGCGTAACATCCGCTGCAATGCCATCGCACCGGGTTTTATCGAAACAGAAATGACAAATCGCCTTTCTGAAGAGATCCGGAAAGATTGGGTGAAGGATATACCCTTGAAACGCCCGGGGACAACAGAGGACATAGCGAATGCCGCCCTCTTTCTTGCTTCTGATCTTTCTGATTATATTACTGGACAGGTCATCAGCGTTTGCGGGGGTCTGCACACTTAGAAACGAACAGGACATTGGGAATTGTTACAGAATATCCGATTGGTTTTATTTTCTTCTGTCTCCTGCTTGGGGTGATTTATGCTTTTCTCCTTTATTTCAGAACAGGTAAAGACGATATCAGCCAAATTCTTGTATGGGCGATGACCGGATTCCGTTTTTTTTCTATATCACTAATTGCATTTCTTCTTTTATCCCCACTTATAAAAAAACAAACAGAAATCATTCAGAAACCACTGATCATACTTGCTCAGGACAATTCACGCTCACTATTGCTATCAAAGGATTCGGTGTTTTATCGAAAAGAATATCCGGAAGCAATCCGTAGATTTTCACATGATCTGCACAAGAAATTTGAAGTTGCCGAGCTTTCATTTGGCGAAAGGATATCCAATGACCTCAAAACAAGTTTTACGGAGAAGGAAACTGACATCTCGGACTTATTTGACGAAGTTAACATCCGTTATGCCAACCGGAATATCGGTGCATTGATCCTCGCCTCAGATGGCATATACAATAAGGGAAGTAACCCATATTACGCTGTAGAAAAAGTAAGGTTTCCTGTATTTATAATAGCAATGGGCGATACCAATCTGCCCCGTGATCTTATTCTGAAAAAAATAATCTGCAACAAATCAGCATTTCTCGGCGATAAATTTCCGGTTGAGGTTCAAATTGAGGCCGATAAATGCAGAAATGAAAAGACCGAACTCCAGGTAATGAAAGGAGATGAGGTACTTTTTACACGGTACTTACAATTCTCGGGAGATAAGGATTTTCGAAAAATTGACATTATACTGGAAGCAAAGACAAAGGGATTGCAACGCTTCAAAGTGAAACTTAAACAGGTAACAGGAGAAAATTCAATCCTGAATAATTCGGAAGAGTTCTTTGTGGATGTTAACGATACCCGCCAGAAGATCGCCATCCTTTACCAAGCACCGCATCCTGATATTTTTGCTATTAAACAGGCGCTTGAAGGCTCAACGAGATTTGACGTCGAAACTTTTAAACTGGATGTTTTTGACCAGCAACCTTCGAAATACGATCTCATAATACTAGACCAGCTTCCCTCCAGCCTTGGATATTTCAATCTATCAAGAATTACGGGGTCAACAGTTTCACTTCTGTATATAATTGGAACAGAAACAAATGTTGATGCATTCAATGCACTGAAGACTGGTTTAGTCATTACTTCAAACAAGACAAACTATACTGAAACATTTCCTTTTATCAATGAAGATTTCTCCCTTTTTAACCTGGATAACGATCTGGAGGAGGTTCTGAAGAATGTTCCTCCTTTGATAAGCCCCCTGGGTTCTTATCAATATTCACCCGTCTCCGATATCCTGTTTAACCAGAAGCTTGGGAATGTCCACACTAAGGTACCTCTGATCCTTTTCTTAAAATCGGAAGAACGCAAAACAGGGATTATTGCTGGCGAGAACCTCTGGAAATGGCGATTATCTGATTACCTGCAGAAAGGCGATCATAAGGTTTTTGATGACCTTATCACAAAAATAATCCAATACCTCAGCGTAAAAGGGGATAGAAGTTTCTTTAAAGTGAAAGTGAGTAACCGGTTTGTAGAGAATGAAAATGTCGAATTTGATGCTGAAGTTTATAACGAAAGCTATGAACTGATCAACAAAGATGATGTGAACATTACGATTACCGATGAAAAGAATAATTCCTATCCATTCATACTTGGAAAAACTGATAAAGCTTATTACCTCAATGCAGGGAATTTCCCTGTAGGGAACTATACTTATCAGGCTACTGTAAAAACAGGTAAAAACGTATACACAAAGAAGGGTGAATTTATTATTACCCCGCTCAATTTGGAATTCCTGAACTCAGTTGCCGATCACAATTTGTTATTCCGCATTGCCAAAGCTCACGATGGAGAGATGTTCTATCCAAGGGATCTCCAGAACCTTCTGAAGAAGATTATGGAAAGGGAAGACATCCGCCCGGTTTCATACATCCAAAAGCGATTTATCGATCTTTCCGGTAATATATGGCTATTTCTGTTGATATTTGCCCTTCTGTCTGCCGAGTGGTTTATCAGAAAGAGAAGCGGCGTTTATTAACTGGCGAACTGGTGAACCGGATTATAGTCCATATCCAAATCACCTCACCCCCTGCCCCTCTCCTGAAGGAGAGGAATGGAACGCAACTAAATCTACCCTTCTCCTTCAGGAGAAGGGATTGAGGGATGAGGTGTTTAAAATAATGGGACTTAAAGATGAGGCGTTTCAAAGAATAACTGGTGAATTTGTGAGTTAAAATAATCATTATTTATGGCTGATTTGTTTTTTTATATTATCCTGGGTACCCTTGTTTTGGATTATGGTTTGGAACGGTTACTGGACTATCTGAATGCGACTTATTGGAGTGACGAACTGCCAAAGGAACTCATAGGGATTTATGACCAGGAAAAATACGGCAGGTCACAACAGTACGAAAAGAGTAAGCAAAAATTTTCTTTTGTCTTATCCACGCTTACCCTGATAATCATGCTTTTGATGCTGATATCCGGAGGATTTGCATGGACAGATGAATTTGTCAGGCACTATACGCACAATCCAATTCTGATGGCGTTTTTGTTCTTTGGTATTTTGGGATTCGTATCTAATTTACTGTCGTTGCCCTTTGATTATTATCATGTTTTTATCCTTGAAGAGAAATTTGGTTTCAACCGTACAACGATCAGGACATTTATTCTGGACCGTTTAAAGGGATTATTACTTAGTATTATAATCGGTGCCGGATTGTTATCCATGATCATACTGATCTATGAATCGACAGGCAATTATTTCTGGGTAATTGCGTGGGCAATTATTACGTTTTTTATGATTTTTATGTCTATGTTCTATTCGAACCTGATAGTTCCGCTTTTTAATAAACAGAAACCATTGGACCAAGGTTCGTTAAGAGATGCCATTGAGCAATTTGCCGGAAAAGTGGGTTTTAAGCTGAAGAATATTTATATTATCGACGGATCAAAACGGTCGAAAAAGGCAAACGCTTATTTCACCGGGCTCGGAATGAAAAAAAGAATTGTACTCTATGACACTCTCATCATGGATCATACCATCGAAGAACTGGTAGCTATATTGGCCCATGAAATTGGTCATTATAAGAAGAAACACAGCCTCATGGGAATTATTCTTTCTGTACTGCAGACAGGAGTAATGCTTTTCATTCTGTCTTTGTTTATACGCAAGAACAGCCCCCTGGCTCAGGCTCTTTGTCAGGCCGTCAGCGGTTTATCCGGGTTGGGAATTAAACAAAGTTTTCATGTTGGCATTCTTGCCTTCGGAATATTATACAGTCCTCTTTCTTTTATTCTTGGATTGATTCTGAATAAAATTTCCAGGAAACATGAATATTCTGCAGACCGATTTGCCGGAATCAATTATAATGCTGTCTCACTCATGGAAGCATTGAAAAAGCTCTCTGTGAATAATCTCAGTAATCTTCGCCCGCATCCTGCTTATGTTTTCTTTTATTATTCCCATCCAACATTGTTGCAGCGGTTGCATGCACTTGAAACAATTGTTAAAGATTAATTTATGTGGTTTTTTCTTTACAATTTTATACATGCTACAATAAAATAGGCACAGATTTTGTAATTTCACGCCTTTAAATAAATCGTTCTTCCCATGAAAAATATTTATCGTTTATTCATCACATTATGCTTTTTGTCCACAACAAATATGTTAAGCGCACAAATGGGTCAGAAAGCACTTCTGCTGGATTCAGTTTATACTTATACCTGGACCAATAACGACTGGTCCCTGAATATTGAGGAATATTGTACTAAGAATAGCTCTGGACAGACAATTAAGGATCTTTTCGAAAAGTATAATTCAGGTACGTCACAATTTGCGGATTATGCGAGGTTCCTATATGGTTATTCAGATACGATAACGGTTCCTACGTCAATAACCGATCAATATTTTTATGCTAATATTTGGAATACTTTTCATCATGATCATTACATTGCAAGAAACATTCCGGATACAACCTATAATTTAATATGGGATAATATGTACCATGGTTTCCTCTTTGGTGTCATGAGTACATACCAGTATAATGACAGCATGCTCCCGCTGGTCAGAATAGTGCTGAACTACGATACGACAGATAAGAGCTGGTATAATATATCGAAAACCACGAATACCTATACGGTATCTGATCAACCCCTGGAGCAGATTCTGTTTTCTTGGCAGAAATCCGGTTCTACGTGGGAAAACGTTATTAAATATGATAATGTTTATGATTCGAATAATTTATTGATTGCAAACATCGAATATACCTGGAATGATCTCACTGCGACATGGGTTAATACATTCAGAACCACTTACTATTATAATCTAACCTCACTTCCGAACAGAATAGTGAAAGAAAGCTACGATTCAACACTGCAGGTATGGGATTCAGTTCAGCAGTCATTCTACATATATAATCAATTCAACTGGCTGATGACAATCCGTGCACAAAATTATCTTCAGGCCAAGGGAACGTGGGTTAATAGTTACCTTACTTTCTATACATATACTTCTTTAGGTAATCAGAGTTCCATGACAGGAGATGTTTGGGATACCGTTCATTTAACATTTATCACTAATGCCTATCAACATGTTGACAGTGCCACACAAAAACTTCTCGAATCATTTACTCGTTATGTGGACCCACAAACATTTGCGATCACTGGTGGGTTCCGGAATATATACACATACGGCTCAACGGGAGATTCACTCAATTGGGTGAACGAGGTTTGGGATGTTTCCGGTAATGACTGGGATAATAATTCTCAGGTCAATTATACCTACAATTCCTACGATTTATTGTCGGAAAAGGTTAGTCAGAACTGGGTTTCTTCAAGTTCCTCCTGGCTGAACGCCTCAAAATCAGATTATTTCTATTCTCCATTCGGAGGTATAGACGAACATCCTTCCAAAGAGAATCCCTGTATCTATTCAAACCCGATGGTAACAGGAACCATGATATATTGCCCTGATTTTAAATCCGGAGATAAATATACACTAAGGGTTTGTTCACTTACAGGTATTGAAGTTTACAGGACTACTTTCATTGGCGGTGAGGCGACAACGATCTCCAGACCTCTGATCCCGGGACTTTATTTCCTCATCATTGAAGAAAACGGCGATGTCCTTTATAAGGATAAGGTGATAATAACCCAATGATTCCGGGTGCTAAAGATGTAAAATTTATTTTGAGGGATGTAAGTGCCTGAGGATCTCATCGCCGATTCCGATCTTATATCCTTCAGAATAATAAATTATGTAACCTCCCTGGTCTATAAATGTCACAACCGGAAGATCAGCAATTGTTTTCTTTTGAACGATTTTTTGAAAACTTTCCAACGATCCATCGGTTGCAACAGTAGTTTTTGTCTTTAAGGGTAATCCACCTGTATTTTTATTCAGGAAGAGATCTTTTTCCTTTTCGGATCTGAATAACAATATAATGGATCCATTCCATTTATCCAATTCTTTTTTGTTTTGAAGGAGGTCGGCAATAAAATGGCGTGAAGGTTCCTTCTCAGGATCAAGCCATGCAAGAATGATTCCTTTCTTATTAACAGATTTGTCTTCTCCGGAAATCATTTTAATGAAACCCTTCATATTATCTATCTTTCCAATTACCTGTACCGGAGCATAGTCTTTCCTTAATTCAATGTTCAAATCATCAATTTTATTTTCTTCTAGGTTGAAAAAAGTAAGGTCGGCCAGTACAGTGCCTCCGCCAACGCGGTTTCCTGTAACCAAAAGATATGAACCTGGGGGAACTTCAATGGTGCAGGGGAAAGATTTTAAAACGGGATCTGTTTCATAATCCAGGGAACGGAAAAATCCTTCCTCAAATTTCTCAATCGTAAAATGGGTATAGTACTCAGGCCTGCATTCGTTTCCACGATCATTATTAAATACGAGTGTTCCCCTCGCATCAGTTTTTGAAGGTGGGTTGGAAAAATACACATCATGCCATTTGTCATTAAAAAAGTACTGTGGTATACGCGTCGCCGTTTCTAGTCTTGCAGGGATTCCAAAACTCCGGCATACCGCGACAAAAAAGATATCTCTTGAGTGAGGGTCAGCAACTTTTAATTCATAGACTCCTTCCGGGGTGACAGGAGACCTGGCATAATTTGCATCTTCATCAATTTTGATGGATGCTTTTACCCATTCCATTATCGTTTCCGGATTTTTTCTTCCTTTCAGTATAAAATCCTTTTCAAACTTTTTCTGAAAGAAATCCTTAAAAGGTTTCAGATATTCATTGTCTACCCTGGGTGAAAGGATATATGCGGAAAAGATAGCCTTATCTTTTGTCATGGGTTGATAAGTCATGGAATACAGGATGTTGTCATTCAGAACTTCTACCGTGGCATCGTGAAGGTCCTTCTCTGAAATTTCATTCAGCAAGGGAAAGACAAGGTTGCTTTTATCAGCGGGGACTGATGAAATGAATTCGGTGAAATCTCGCCAGTTTCCACGACTTTTATGAAGGAACCGCCAGAGTGAATCTGCATTCACTTTGAGTGTAGCTGCTAACCTGAAGGACTTGGTTGAATCTATAAAAGTGCTTTCATAATCAGCTCTGATCTTGTCTTCAAAGGATAAGCGTTTTGTATTCCGGTTTCTGGCGGAATCGCTGACTGTGTTTTCAATCTTTTTTTCAGGGGGAGGAACAAAATCAAAAGCTTCTGAATAAACCTCGCCGGGTTTATGGTTCTGTTCAATTATTAACGTGTCTGTATTTGCCACGGTGATTTTATGATAGCCAAAGTTGTTTCCTTTTGCTGCCCAGACGAGCAAGTCACCAAAACCTGTACTAAAAGAACACAATCCATTTTTAGCGGTAGAACATCGTTGCAAGGGATAAAATTCAGCATAGTTATATAACTGAAATTCAACGATCGCACTATCGACAGGGGCATTATTCTGACCGGTGACTTTCACCCAGATCCTTTTTGTAGTTGTATAATTCGAGAGTACATTAATACGCATGTATCTCTCATCTTTAATCAGGACATCTTCCGGGCCGGTATAATCACCGAATACATTTGTATTTACAAGCATTGCGCGTTTAGAAGGTCCGGTGAACCATGCCAGGTCAAGATCGGACTCAGGCTCACAAGCGCCCATATAATGCCATTTTCCGTCTACCCAAACCTCTACCCAGGCATGGTTATCGTCGCTGTGTGCCCAGCGGGGAGTGTAACATTGGCGAGCAGGGATACATGCTGCACGCAAGGCAGCCACAGTAAAAGTGGATTCTTCACCACAACGGCCATAAGCATTTTTCACTGTTGCCAGTGGAGCTGAGGTCCTGATATCGGAACCTTTATAGGTCACTTTTTCATGGCACCAATGATTCACTTCAAGAGCCGCATCCTTCATTGAAAGATATTTTATTCGGTTCTTTAGTTCCGAAAAAAAGACCCAGCGGGAAGAGTCGAGGTTTTCATTATTCACGCGGATTGGTAAAACAAAATGCCGGAACAGGTTCTCAGGAACAAGTTTTCCCCATGAAAATGTATCCTTTGCTGCAAAAGATGCCCTGACATTCTTCAGATAGAAATCGCCATCATAATCAGCAAGATCACTCAATGGCATAAAGGCATAGAGAAACTCTAACGCTTCTTTTTCACGAGTCGAAATGGCCCTATTAAATACCTCGAACAACTGTTCGTTCCGGTTTTTTGCGAGTTCCTTTTGTTTCTCAAACTGTAGCTCGACTTTGTTCCGGTAATTTTTATCTGAAATAAAATGATTTCCATGATTGCAGCCATACAATAAAGCTGCAGCTACAAAAATGGGTAGCAGTAAAAGCTTGTTCATAATAAAAATAGGTTAGTAAGTGATTTCAATGGCATCATTAGTCGAGGCGGTATCAAAGAACCGCTGTTTCGAAGTTTTCAGTTTCAGGGTCTGGTCTTTACCATTTACCTTCACTCCCATAATATCGCCAAAATCGTGCAATACCAAGCGGAAGGATGTAAATTTTGATGAAAATGTCCCTTCCGGCTTTCCTATCGTTATTGATTTTTTTACAGGATCAAAGGAAATCAACCGGCGGCAATATTGTCCGTTTTCATAATTGTAGGTGATTCCATCATCTTCATAATAGGTGAACGTATTTGACGACGGTCCGTTATATACATGGATCTCAAGTACCGGAGACGGCTTTTCGGACGTATTTTGAATGACCGTTTGCAAGGAAATAATACCTCCTGCTTTCACGAATACAGGAAGATCGTCAAGTGGACAGTCCACAACGGCTTCTGTTTTACCTTGATAGTGATGGTCATTGCTCATCCGGAACCAATCGCCTGAGGGGAAATAAACATTACATAATGATTTGTCGCTGGCCACAGGGGCAACCAGGATTTCACCACCAAAGAGATATTCATTCTGGAACTCATTATCATAGATCTTTTGTTCTACAGGATAGTTGACTGCCAAAGTTCTTGCTACCGGCATCCCCGTCTGTGTGGATTCATAAAATGCTGAATAAATGTAAGGGAGAAGTCTGTAACGCTTGTTTATCCATTCCCGTGAAATCTCTTCAATCTCTTGTCCGAAAGACCAGGGTTCCTTTCTTCTTGAATTGATCTCGGCATGGTTTCGAAAAAATGGTGTAAAAACACCTACCGACATCCACCGTGCAAACAGATCATTGGTGGGGGTTCCGATAAATCCACCCATATCAGGACCGGAAAATGAAACTCCGGAAACGCCCAGACTATTCACCATTCTCACTGCCATCATCATATCGTCTTCAGTGGCTTGGTTGTCACCGGTCCAGACTGCAGAATATCGCTGGATACCGGCATAGGCAGCCCGTGTAAGTACGAAAGGGCGTTCCCCGTTCAACAGTCGTTTCGTCCCTTCAAAGGTCGCTCTCGACATATTCAATCCATAAACATTATGGGCTTCAGCAAGTGTACTGTGATGACCGTCAAAATCAAATCTGACGATAGATGGAATGCTTTGTCCCCATGCGCTGGGTTCATTCATATCGTTCCAGAAACCTTCAACGCCTGGAATCGTGAGAGCAGAAAACGATTCTCCCCACCATTCACGGGTTTTCGGGTTAGTGAAATCAGGAAAGTGGCATCTTCCAGGCCAAACCCTTCCTACATATAGTTTCCCATCAGGGTATTTAACGAAACAGTCGTTTTTAAGGCCTTCGTCATATTTCAGGTAACCTTTTTCAATTTTGATCCCGGGATCGATGATCGTAACGAGATGAAATCCCATTGAATTTATTTTACTGATCATCGACTTAGGATCGGGAAAACCGTCTTTATTCCAGGTAAAGACCTTGTAGTTATCCATATAATTGATATCAAGATAGATGACATCACAGGGTATCTTCTTATCTCTGAATGTATTTGCAAGTTCGAGCACTTCCGACTCAGGATAGTAACTCCAGCGGCATTGCTGATATCCAAGGCTCCAATAAGGTGGAAGCTTCATACGTCCTGTCAGCCATGTATAGTCACGAATAATACCGGGGATATCCTTTGCACCAAAGAAATAGTACTTCATTTCTCCATTGACAGCTGAGAAGAAGGAGAAGGTATCATCTGTCGAAGCGCCAAAATTGAACTTTGTCTGAAAGGAGTTATCGAGAAATATCCCATAGCAAAGATTATCATGGATGCCAATGAAGAAAGGAATGGTCACATAAAGCGGATCCTGACGGTAAGAATAACCGGGAATGTCAGTATTCCAGTTGATATAAGCATTGCCCCGCCGGTTTAGCGGACCGGTCTTTTCCCCTAATCCGATGAATTTTTCATCAGGGAACATTTTTTTGTAGCAGGTTACTTCTGTTCCCTGCCAGCTTATGCCAAAGCCTTGGTAATCGCTTGAAACCGGAACTCCTCCCGATGTTGAAAATTTTATCCTGAGTGGATTTTTTGTGATGATAACCTGAAGTGAATCGGTGAGCAAAATCAGGGAATCCTTTTTATCCTGTATTTTCTTAAAATTTTCTGCCGCCTGTTGGATGACAGCATAGGAGAAATCCGTTTGCAATTCAGGCCTGTTTACCCGGATACGTATTATTGTCGGTGAAAAGTGAAGCACTTCAATCTTAGCATTATCAGCAGTGATAATGATCCCATGCTCAACCTGCTTCATGCTTTTATAAGATCCAGGAAATATGGGGAACCCAGAGTCGCAAATACCAGCGAAGGGCATAATTATTGCGAAAATAAAACTGATAATTCGAATTAACTTCATAACGGTCATATTGATTGACCAAAGATAATAAAGTTATTTTCGAATGCACGATTTACGATTTCAGATTGAATTGACCAATTTCAGATTTCCGATTACTTCTGAATAATCGTATATCATCAATAACACATTTCATTCGTCAATCTAAAATCGTCCAATCGTACATTTTTCTTTTCTCTTCATATTACCTTTTACAATTAGCCGGATAAAGGAGAAAATAACCATTATGAATAGATCGGAAATGATTATAAGGATTAAAAAATTTGGGATACGGATAATTGTAATGGCCGATCAATTATCAAAAAGTTACTCAGCCCAGGTTATCTCACATCAGGTTTTAAGGTCTGGCACATCTGCAGGAGCCAATTATAGTGCTGCATGCAGGTCAAAGTCGAAAAAAGATTTCATCAATAAGTTGGAAATTGTAGAAGAAGAGCTCGATGAAACCAAATATTGGCTGGATTTAATTGTTGAAGCAAAATTATTTCCGGAAGAAAAAATATCCGGATTAAAGACTGAATGTAATGAGTTGCTTTCAATTATTGTAAAAAGCCTGACAACCGCAAAAGCAAACCTAAAAGTTGAAACAATAAAATAATTTACGATTGCATGATTTTCGATTTCAGATTATTTGTTTTTTTAAAAATCGTAAATCGTCAATAATACAATTCATTCGTCAATCTAAAATCGTCCAATCTAAAATTATTATTGTCCTTGTTCTGTGCGCTTGATTATTTCATTCTGCAGATCTACTCCCAAGTCGTTGAAATAATCACTGTATCCGGCAACCCTGACGATCAGGTCGCGGTACTTTTCAGGATGTTTCTGTGCATCACGGAGAGTTTCGGCCGAAACAACGTTGAATTGAATGTGATGACCTCCCAAACGGAAATAGCTCCGTATGAGTGCCGTCATTTTATCAATGCTGTCTTCATCATCAAAGAAGGAAGGTGTGAATTTTTGATTGAGCAAGGTTCCGCCTGTCCGGAGATGATCAATTTTAGAGGCGGATTTCAATACAGCAGTAGGCCCTTTGTTATCGGCTCCCTGCACAGGAGATATTCCTTCTGAAAGGGGCTCTCCTGCCTTTCTTCCATCGGGCAGTGCCTGGATCACACTTCCAAAATATACATGAGAGGTTGTTGGAAGTAAATTTATGCGTGTAAATCCCTCCCCGGGCAGTTGGACGACCATTCACTGCATTATAAAAGCATTCAAACACTGATATTGCCTGTGCATCAGCATAATCATCGTCGTTTCCGTATTTCGGTGTCTTGTAAATCAATTCGAAGCGTAATTCCTCAAAATCGACAAAGTTTTTCGAAAGCGCTTTCAGCATTCCCTTCATGCTTATCGTCTTTTTGTCAAATACATGGTACTTCAATGCTGTAAGGCTGTCGGTGATGCTTCCGAGACCCACACCCTGGATATAGCTCGTGTTATACCTGGCTCCTCCGGCATTATAATCTTTACCATTGAGAATACAATCATCGATCAGGATGGAAAGAAAAGGGACAGGCATGTATTCCATGAAGATCTTTTCAATACGGTTATTTCCATCGATCTTGATGTCAATGAAATGCTTCAGTTGTCTTGAATATGCATCCGGGAGTTCATCAAAATTCCTGAAATTTTCAGCAAGTCCGGTTTCCAGTCCGATCATTTTTCCTGTCAAAGGATCGGTACCGTTGTTTAATGTGATTTCGAGAACTTTGGCAAAGTTGAAATACCCGGTAAGTATATAAGCTTCTGTACCGAAAGCGCCAGTTTCAACACATCCGCTTGCTCCTCCGTTACGAGCATCCTCAATCGATTTTCCCTGGCCTGTAAGTTCCTTGACGATCGCATCCGTATTGAAATAAGAGGGTTGACCGAAGCCGGTTTTTGTGATCTTCATAGCCCGATGGATAATGCTGTCGGGATTAATCTTACTAATCTGAACCATCGAGCTTGGCTGAAGCAGACGCATTTCTTCGATGACATCCAGGATCAGGAATGTCAATTCATTCACGGCATCTGAGCCATCGGGTTTAACACCTCCAAGGTTGATCAGGCAGAAGTCGGTATAAGTACTGCTTTCCTGCGCAGTCACGCCGACTTTGGGTGGGGAAGGATGATTATTAAACTTAATCCAGAATGACTGCAGAAGTTCAGTTGCCCTTTCTTTGGTCAGACTACCATCTTCGATTTCTTTTTTATAAAAGGGATAAAGATGCTGATCAAGCCGGCCAGGGTTAAACGAATCCCATGGGTTTAGTTCGGTAATAACACCAAGATGGATGAACCAGTAATACTGCAAGGCTTCGTGGAAAGTCCGGGGTGCATGGGCTGGTACGTGCCTGCATAGGGCAGCCATTTTTATCAGTTCCTGTTTCCTTTGACCGGAGACAGATTTTACAGACAATTCCTCCAGTTTATCTGCATGCCGGTGAGCAAACAGGATAATGGCATTAGCGGCGATTTCCATCGCCTTCAATTCTTCATTCTTTGAAGAAGCTTGCGGATCGTTTTTCCAATCTAACCTTGAAACAGTATCCCTGATCTCTTTAATAAGATCCAGCATGCCCTTGTGATAGATTTTATTCCCACATGCCGTGTGGCCGGGTGCCCGTTGTTCCTGGAATTCAGTAAATATTCCTGCATTATATGCATCAATCCATTCCGGGGTCATTGATTCCATTATCCGTTCGCGGTTGCTTTTTCCTTTCCAGTACGGGATGATCTCATCCCTGTAAATTCTTTTCGTCTCATTATCAACCTTGAACGATACTTTTGGCCTTGTGTCCAGCACATCCAGGTCTTCCATCGAATGAAGGTTGATTTCCGGATAAGTGGGTGTGGCTTTGGGCGCAGGACCGCGTTCACCAACAATCAGTTCACCTTCATTGATGCAAATAAATTTGTTTACCAGTATGTGGTTAAGGGTAAGCGCACGCATTACAGGAACAGAAACTTTCTCTTTAATCCCGCTCTTATAAAAGTTGGTAACCAGCAAGGCACGTTCTGCATCGAGACGGTTAATTGCGTTTAAACTCTGTTCACGAAGCTTTTTTATCCGGTCAGTCATTTCAATTTACGATTGGACGATTTACGATTTCAGATTGAATTGATGATTTTTGGATTTACGAATACAAAAATATAGACATATTTTCATTCCGGCTAATTCATTTTTTGAGATGCTAACCCCAACCCCTTGGGGTAGCCTCTCTACCGACTGCCGACTGCGAACTGCCGACTGTTGGACTGGGGTCATTATCCTCCAATCTTAACTTCAAACCCCTGCATTTCAATTTCATTCTTTAACGGGATTAAGGCATCTTTCGTTAAATCAGGCAGATGTTCGGTTTTATTTTTAATGTGCAAACGTGTGTATTTATTTTTCCCGATGGAATGATAGGGGAGAAGGCTGATCTTAAATGATTGGTTAGATTCTTGTTCTTTCGCAAGTTGTAAAAGAAAATCCTTTATCTCCCGGATGTTTTTTTGTGTGTCGGTAATGCCAGGGACAACCGGGATGCGGATAATTATCTGTTTTTTTTCAGCGATCAGAGTGACAAGATTTTCAAGAATGAGTTTGTTTGAAACACCGGTGTATTTGATGTGATCATTCTCATTCATCAATTTAAGATCATAAAGGAAAAGATCGGTAAAAGGACGTATCTTTTCAATTATTTCACGATTTGCAAAACCTGATGTATCTACCACGGTATGCAAATTATTATTTTTACATTCTTTCAGTAAACCAGTAAGAAATTCATGCTGCAATAATGGTTCACCGCCTGAAAATGTGACACCTCCGGAGGATTCTTCGAAAAAGATCCGGTCAAGCCGGATTTCGTTCATTACTTCATCAATAGTCATCCATTTCCCTATCGTCTCCTGCATATAAAACTTTTTCCCGTCAAGGATAATCGTTTTAACAGAATCTTCAGGGTGAATACTTTGACTTTCAGGATTATGACACCACCAACAGGATAGGGGGCAACCCTTAAAAAAAACAGTTGTTCGTATTCCCGGTCCGTCATGAACCGTAAATCGCCGGATATCGAAGACCAAGCCTTTATTCACTATAGAATTTTATCATGCGGATGATCGCCTGCTGGCATACGGGACAGAAGCCTGCCGCCTCATTGCTCTTCATACGGCAGTCCTCCATCGGACTGTAAACTCCCTTTCCTACATAACCACCTCCTTCGAACATACCAACATCATTCTGATATTTTTCATCCCTTGGAGTTGGTATAGGAATTCCTTTTTTAACCATATATTCCCATTTGGAACCAAAATCAACATTCGTGGTTATATTCGGTTCCCAGGGTTCAACTTTGGTATTATAAAAATCGGAATAAGTTACTTCAGAAGTATAGTATTCATCAGCAAGGCCTGCAAATGTATGTCCGAATTCATGAATGGATACGATTTCTGAAAAATAGTTATCCACTGTACTCTCTCCAAAATGGTTGTAAAATCCTCCGCCGCCATAGATCTTGCTGTTCACCAGGACAAAGATGACATCATAGGGAACATTGGCGGCGATGTCATATACTTGTTTTGTATTGGGGGAAGTCAGGTAACGATCCATGTCGAAAGTATAAAAGCTGCTGTTTATATCGGTGTTCACATAGATCCTTCGTCCGGGAACATCTACCCCTGATTCATCCGATGGAGATTCAATGGCATAAAAGTTAAACCGATCCTTATATTCACTGTAAGGCTCCTGTGAGAGGAAATAATCACTGATCCGCTTTGCATCTTTAAGGAACTTATCCATCTGATCCTTAGTATATCCTTCAGCAATAAAGGCAATATCGACTTTGTTTTCAGGATCTCCTGAATCATAATACTTCACAAACGGAACCTCATGGATCTTTTTCCGGCTGATGAAATAATCATTCGGGTTGATGTACATCTGGAAGAGTTTTTCGAATTTCCCGTCTTCATATTTCCGTTTTTCGACCTGGAAACGAATGGTTTGACGTGGAAAAGGAACAATTGCCGTCTGTTCAAAAGAACGTTGAACCTTCATGGCTTCCGGCGTTCCCTTCCATTCCTGGAAAAGGTTACAGAATCCTTTGGAGAAAATTAACGTTCCCGTAGCAGAATCAAATACTTCAGTACGATATGTACCTGAATTAAACGGATCGATCAGATGTTTTCGCGGGCCACCCCAATATGGTTCCTGCTTTACCTGGTTCAGATAAACCGTTTCATTTTTGTAATCGCCGGCTATATAATAATCTACCCGAAGAGTATTTGGGAAGAAATAGTCGTCAAATTCAACCTGAACAATATGATTCGGATTTGCAGAAGCCGTCGAATCGTTTGTTACCTGTGCCCGGGCAGCGGAAATACCAAAACCTATTGCTGTGATCAGGAAAAGTCGTAGTACAAGGGATTCTTTTCATGCTATGTGATAATGGAAGTTAAAAATACAAAGTTACAATCTTTTTACCTGCACAATCACCATTCCGGTAAGCATGAGGAAACATCCGGTTATTGATCGTTGGGAAAAGGATTCATGAAGTATCATCCAGCCGCCCAGGGCAGCGAATGCTGCTTCCATGCTGAGTATTATAGATGCATAGGCAGGGTGTGCATCTTTTTGTGCAATTACCTGCAGTGTATAGGCGATGCCCACTGACAGAATTCCCCCATAAAGGATAGGAATGGCGGCTTCCATAATTTTTCCTGTATTGACGGGTTCGATCGAAAAAGCTACTATAAGATTAAGCAAGGCACAGATGGAGAATTGCCCTGTGGCCAGTTGGAAAGAATTCATCCTTGGTGACAGCCAGCCGATCAGGAGGACATGAAATGTAAAAACGACTGCACAACACAATACAAGCAGATCGCCATGTTCAATCCGGAACCCGCTTTTAATACTCAATAAATAAAGACCTGTCGCTGAAAGCAAAGCGCCAAGCCAGGTATAAAGATTTGTACGGTGTCCGAGAAAGATTCCGACAACAGGAACAAGAACAACATAAAGTCCCGTAATAAAACCAGCTTTTCCGGCTGTGGTGGTTTTCAATCCGATCTGTTGAAGCCCTACGCCAATAAAGAGCAGTATTCCTGTGCAAATGACACCCAGGATGATTTTCTTCCGGCTGAGTACAAGCAAAGGATCTTTTGGCGTGAATTTCTTTCCGGTAAAAAGAAATGGGATCAGAACCAGCGTTCCCAACGTGAACCTTACTCCATTATAGGTAAATGGCCCAACATACTCCATCCCGACACGTTGTGCCACGAATGCAAAGCCCCAGATGATGGCTGCAAGGAGCAGGATTAAGTCGGACCGGAGTTTGGGTGACATTTATTCTAT
Organism: uncultured Bacteroidales bacterium; assembly: GCA_963785325.1. Taxonomy (GTDB): domain Bacteria; phylum Bacteroidota; class Bacteroidia; order Bacteroidales; family FEN-979; genus FEN-979. The sequence goes on from CAWAVC010000052.1 coordinate 59,496, forward strand.
TTCAATTTCATCTGCGAATATCCACGCTTTATTACCGGCTCCGGGATGCCATGAGGGACATATCCCACGGTTTTTTGCGACCATTCTGACATAACGGGCGGAGGCACCATTCAGCTTAAGTTTAAAGTCTTTTATAATAGACCCTTCACGGGTTTCGGGGATATCATTCTTTACAGTTCCGGCGATTCTGAAATGCTCTCCGTCATCCGACAGATAGAATGTAACTTCTAAAGGGAAAAATATCCATGATTGTTCATCCTGCAGGAACCCGGCATTCAGGGTATGAATGGGTTGTTTCGTTCCGAGGTCAACGATAGCATCAATATCCACACCCTCGTATCCCTGCCAGGAACCTGCGCGGAAATCATCAGATCCTCTTTCGAAATCGATCAGAGCCATATCACCGCCGGCAGTATATTGCGGGGAATATTTTGTTTTTAAGGTGATCTTCCGGTATTTAGGTATTTTCCTGAAAACCGATGTGATTCTGAAACTCTCAGGTAAGCCTGGAATGCATGCGAAAGCTTTAAGGGTTGTTGTTTTATCAAGCAGTACCGGCCTTTGATAAACAGGCGATTGTTTAGTCGGTTCACTGGCATCCAGGGTATAATAAATCTTCTCCTCTTTAACCGGAACCGTCAGGCTCACAGTAGTAGTGTCGGCAAAGTTTTTCTTTCCAAGCAGTATGGAGGGAACCGGGGATATCAATTCATCTTTAATGGAAGAAAAAGGAAATTCGCCCGGATGACTTCCCCAGTCTTTATTGGGAGCAGATCCCATAATAAAAGTAAGTTCACCGCCGCTGAGGATATCAGAGTGTGTGATGTATGATTTTGAATAGCTCACCCCGTTAAGTTTTGCTGACTGGATGTAGAAGTTATTCCCGCTCAACCCTTCTGCCTTTATTGTGAAAGTCTTTCCGTTTTCAAGATGGATCGATGTCATTGGAAATAGAGGCGATCCGATAGCATATACCTGTGAACCGGGTGTTAATGAATAGAACCCCATAGCGCTTAACACATACCACGCCGACATCTGCCCACAATCTTCATTCCCACATAAACCATCCCTTGCATTGGTATATAAATCTTTGCAGATACGATGAACCAGTTCCTGGGTTTTCCATGGCTGTCCGGCATAATCATATAGGTAAGCCATATGATGGCTGGGTTCATTTCCATGCGCGTACTGACCGATCATCCCGCTGATATCCGATTGTTCCCGTCCGGTAGTATTGGATTCAGCAGAGAACATAGCGTCGAGTTTCTCTGCAAATTTTTCCCTTCCCCCATACAATGATATGAATCCGTCCATATCCTGCGGAACATAAAAGCTATATTGCCAGGCATTGGCTTCGGTATAATTGAAGTTGACTTCAGCGGGATCAAAAGGAGAGAACCAGGTGTTGTTCATTTTAGCACGCATAAAGCCGGTAGATGGATCGAAGATGTTTTTATAATACTGGGCACGCTGAATATAAGTTTTATAATCATCTTCTTTCCCAAGCGATTTTGCCATCTGTGCAATGCACCAGTCATCATAACAATATTCAAGAGTTCTGGAAACCGATTCACTTTCTTTATCGCCGGGGATAAAACCTTGTGACCGGTAATATTTTAACCCAAACCGGTCCTGTTCTGCACTGTGTTTCATGGCTTCCAGTGCTTCACCGGCATCAAAGTTACGGATCCCTTTTAAATAAGCATCCACGATCACAGGCACTGAGTGATACCCGATCATGCACTCCGTTTCATTGCCTGAGAGTTCCCAAACCGGTAACATTCCTCCTTCTTCATATTGGCGAAGGAAAGTTTTTATAAAATCATTATCGCGTTTAGGTTCGGTCAATGTATAAAGAGGGTGGGCAGCCCGGTAAGTATCCCACAAAGAAAAAACAGTGTAGTAATTGAAACCATCTGCGTGGTGGACTTTCAGATCGCGTCCGCGATAATTGCCATCAACATCCATATACAGATTAGGAGCGAGGAAGGCATGATATAAAGCTGTATAAAATGTTATTTTCTGTTCCGGTGTGCCACCGTCAACACTGATCCTGCCCAGTTCATTATCCCAGGCTAAAGATGCATAATTCACCGTTTTATCAAAATCCCATCCGGGGATCTCTGCATCCAGGTTCTTTCTGGCGCCATCACAACTTACAGCCGATAATCCGACTTTAACCAGAATTTTCTCGTTTTCATTGGTAGAAAAAGAAAAACAGGAAATTATACTATCGTATTTGATCTCTTTCCCAATCAAAATATTTTCGTCATGATTGTTTATCCTGCAGGAGGTAAAAGGTTTTGAGAACCTTGCCACAAAATAAACGATCTGCCTTTGTGCCCATGCCCGGGAAATCCTCATGCCTTCTACTTCCGTATCAGAAACTAATCTTAAGGAAGATTCGAGGACTTTGTCGCGGTGTTTCAGATCGATCACGATACCTGCATTCCTTGACGCAGGAAATGTGTACCTGTGAAAACCGGCTCTCTTGGTCGTAGTAAGTTCAGCAGTTATACGATATTTATCCAGGTAAACTTTGTAGTAACCGGCTTTTGCTTGTTCTCCACCTCCATCCTGATGGAACCGTGAACGGTAACCATAGTTTGCCAGGCTTACATTTCCGGTCACCGGCATCACCAGAATATCGCCATAATCAGAGCATCCGGTTCCACTCAAATGAGTATGGCTGAAACCATAGATTATAGTGTCAGTTCCGTAATAAGCAGAACAGGCATCCCATCCCTCCATACGGGTGTCGGGACTGAGTTGAACCATCCCGAACGGGACACTTGCGCCGGGGAAAGTATGCCCATGTCCACCTGTGCCAAGAAATGGATTAACAAAATCTGTAAAATTGCTATTTTGCTGGCAGAATGTGTTTACGGTCAGAAGCAGAAAAAGTGCAAGGAAATGAATTATTGCTTTCTTCATAAATATAAGGATCAGTAATTTGGGACTTCAAGTTCTGTGCAAACCGGCATGTGGTCGGAAGGGTATTTATCCTTTTTATGAAAAGTTACAACGCGATGCCATACAACTTTAGTTGTTCCTTTATTCTTAAGAAAGATATAGTCACACATGTCTCCCCGTTTAGGATTAAAAGGAAAATCAATAAAAGAATAATCCGGGCCCTCAGGCGGGGAGGATGAAAGGATCCGGGTGTTCATAATCGCTCCCGAGCCTGATGTCAATATTTTGATTGGGATGCTGTTCAATGTATCATTGAAATCGCCTGTAATGATGCTAAATGTTTTTCCTGCGATTGCTGATATTTTTTTCTTTAACAGTTCAGCGCTCTCCTCACGTGCCTTTGGGCTGGCATTGTCAAAATGTGTATTGAATACGAAAATGACATTGTTGCTCTTTTGATCCTTCAGCTTCAGCCAGGTCACAATCCGTGTACATCCTGTATTCCAGGATCGTGATCCGGGCACAAATGGCGTTTCCGAGAGCCAGAATGTCGATCCGTCCAACTTTGTAAAACGGTTTGTACGGTAAAAAATCACGGAATATTCACCTTTTTCTTTTCCGTCGTCCCTGCCGACTCCCCAACGGGAATAAGAGGGCAGGAGTTCCTGTAATCCATCTACCTGGTTCTTCAGTGCTTCCTGAAAACCAATGATATCCGGGCCTTCCTGTTGAAGTAGCTCTTTTACCAGGGGCACCCTGTTTTTCCAGGAATAATCCCCGTCATTTGGATTATCATAACGGATATTAAACGTCATCACCTGCAAGGCCGACTTTTGCCCGGCGACATAAAGCGTAAAACAGGAAAATACCAGGAGGATAATAAATTTTCGCATAATTTATGTGTTTTTAGTGAATTCCTTTCAGTTTATTTGATGTTAAAATATCTAACCACAAAGGACACAATGGTTGCACAAAATTCACAAAGAAAATCCTGATTGTGTTCTGTATAACTCTTCTGACAATTTCATTTGTTTGTTTCAACTCCCCTCCCTCTTGGGTTTTCCGACTGCCGACTGCCAACTGCCGACTAAGAAGCTGGGGGTGGGGTTCTTGCAGGTTAAGTACAATCAATAGGTGTCGGCTAATGTAAGGATTTTCAGGGTTTCTTCAAAGTCACTGTTTTTGTTAGTTGTAGAAAATGATATTGTTCTGGTCTCACCGGGCAGGAGATCAAAGAAATTATCTGAAAAAGTTCCTTTCAGGCTTGAGTTAAGGTAAACATTCTTTGCCAGCCGGTCTGAGGATAACGTTATCTGATAACTTTCCGGGTTTTTTTGTATTGATTTGGTGATGAGAGGCTTTTGCAGGAGAAGATCCTTTATAGGACTGAAATAGAAATTGTTTTGTGAATAGATCTTTTTCCCGGAAGTTAACTGTGCATTAAAGACCAGTTGCTTTGGGTACTTACCCTCGATAAGTTTATCTAAAGGTAATTCGACAAAGGAATTGGAGGAGTTCTTTGGTATATCAATCATTTGGGTAGTATCAAGAAACGTTTTTCCTTCGAAATCCATAAGGGAGATATGAAATGAAAGTTTGCAGTCATTAAGGCTGTCGGAAACGATATAAACCATCAACGTTCCATCTTTGGCAACAGGTGAAATCAGAAGTGTGGAATACTCTTCTTTGACGAAATAATGAAGTGCTTTTGCATTTCCATAATAATCTCTGGATGACCAGGAAACCACAGGCCAGCAATCGTTTAGCTGCCAATAAAGTGTTCCCATGCAAAATGGTTTTGCCCGGCGGTGAGCTTCTATCGCTGTTTTAATACCTTCTGCCTGAAGAAGCTGGCTCACATAAACATAAGATTCGAAATCCTTCGGGCGCTTGTAATCCCGTAGCATATACTCATCAATGGTTTCATATCCGACGGGATGTTTCTGGTGGGCTTTTATCACAGGTGACCCCAACTGACGATCGGCAGGAAGAGTGAACTTCCTGATCGATGCTATGGGTGGAAACCCCTGGAATCCGTATTCACTCATGAATCTTCCTGTTTTTTCTTTATACGTCGAGAATGGTTCTTTGCCCCACCATACCCCCCAATAGTGCATATCTCCTTGCCTTGTACTTTCTGCATGACCCCAGCCGAAGAGGGGCGAAGAAGAAATGTAGGGCCGCAAGGAATCGTATTTAGAGATTACTGTAGGCAGGGTGCCACCGAAAATACCAAGGTAGTTTCTCCAGAATCTCAGCAGAATCCTTTGCTGTATATCCATACTGTTTCTGCCATCCCCAGTTCTTCCAACCTTCATCTATTTCATTGTTGCCGCACCAAAGTGCAATACAGGGATGGTTTCTCAACCTGATAACATTTTGTATAGCTTCAATCTGAATATTCCTTATAAAATCCCTGTTATCCGGGTAAAGAGCACAGGCGAACATAAAATCCTGCCACACAAGAATTCCATTCTGATCACACAGATCATAGAAAATATCTTTTTCGTAGATGCCGCCACCCCAAACACGAAGCATGTTCATATTTGCTGCTTTAACAGAGGCTATCAATGCCCGGTATGAGGAATCCTTGACTCTTGAAGGAAAATTATCCTGCGGAATATAATTGGCCCCTTTTATGAACACAGGAATGTCATTAACCACAAATTTAAAGCTGCTTCCGGCAGTATCATTGTCTTCCTGAAGTCTAATGGTTCGTATACCCAGATTCTGAGTTCCTTCCGCTACAAGTCTTCCGGCAAAATGGATTTTATAATGGATGGGATATAAATAAGGATCTCCAAGTCCGTTTGGCCACCAGAGATGAGGGTTCCTGATCTGAAAGTCGACTTTTGCATTATTAACTTTGTATTTGACATTTACATATTTCGCTGCCAGTATTTTATCATTAATATTGAGTTCGATTAATGCTGAATCGGGAACCGCAGCATAAAATGTGAAAACAGCGGAAAGGTCAGCGATAGAATCGGTAAGGTTCTTTTGAATAAATCTGACCCCTATGAAATTTACAAAATCCCAGCATCGTATGTAAATTGGTTTCCAGATACCACTCGTGATAAGAGTAGGCCCCCAATCCCAGCCAAACTGATAAGCCGCTTTCCTGCAAACAACTTTCTCGTCGCCGGGTAGTTTATGGTTAAGGAGTTCATAGCGACGCTTGTTCTCTGCTGTAGTTGAAGGAAACTGAATTCTCAGTTTATTAGGTCCGATCCTTAACAACGACTGAATATCTGCATCCCATTCTCTGAACATGTTGTCAGCAACAATAATCAGTGTATCATTAAGGTAAACATTGGCATAGGTATCCAGTCCTTCACACACAAGTTCAATATGCGGATGTTGGAAAATGGTATCTGAAATAATGAATGTTTTTTCGTATTCCCATCCTATATCACTGATCCATTGCACCTTCTTTTCATTGTCGCCTGTAAAAGGATCAGGAATAAGCTTGTCTTTCAGTAGGTCGGCATGAACACATCCCGGAACTTTCGCATCGATCCAATCTTGGTCTCGGCTTTACGTAATTTCCACTTTCCACCCAAATCAATCATTTGAAGGTTTTGCGAAAAAAGGACGGAGGAAAGGAGAATGAGGAAAAAGAAAACAGCTGAATTTCGGTAACTTCTCATATTTGGGCAGATCAGGGATATGCTGGCAAAAATACCAATTTTCACTAAATCAAACTTCCTTTGTGTCAGGTATAGTGAGGTAGTGAAGTAGTGAACTGGAAAGCTAAAAAGATTTTGTCACTCTGTCACTTTGTGACTTTGTGACTTTTTTCTTAGAAGTAAAATATTTATCTGCTAACAGGCTAAAGAGAAGTACCAAATTTTATCGTAATTTCGGATCATTATTTATTTAACTGATAATGACCATGAATGAAATAGAAGTACTCAGAAAAACTTTTAATGATCTTTACGGACCCGAGGGAGGTGAGCCTGTTCTGTTCTTTGCACCCGGACGTGTCAATTTGATTGGCGAGCATACCGACTATAACGGAGGTTTTGTTTTTCCGTGCGCCATACAATATGGAACCTATCTGCTTGTTAGGGTAACGGATGACAAGTTGATCAGGCTTGCTTCCATAAACAATCAGGAGAAAGCGGTCATTGACATTGCCGGCCATTTTTCCAGGCAGGAAGTTCGCTGGTTCAACTATCCTCTGGGTGTTTTTGAGCAATTCTTTAAAAAAGATATCCCCATGAAAGGAATGGAACTCTTGTTTTATGGTGATATTCCTAACAATGCTGGTCTTTCTTCTTCGGCCTCCATTGAAGTCGTTACGGCATTTGCATTGAACCATCTTTTAAGGGCAGGATTGGATTTGCTTGAATTGGTCAGTATGTCACAGAAGGCAGAACACGAATTTGCCGGAGTCAATTGTGGTATTATGGATCAGTTTGCAGTAGGAATGGGCAAGGCCAATCATGCTATTTTTTTAAATTGCAGTACCCTTGAGTATAAACTCGTCCCGATTCCGCTTTCAGGTTACAAACTGATCATCGCCAATACAAATAAACCCAGGAGCCTTGCCGATTCCAAATACAATGAGCGCGTTGCCGAATGTCAGCTGGCAGTTGCTTTTCTGGCTGAGAAGTTTTCCATCACCAAATTGGGGGATTTCGGATTTCCCCAGTTCTTCAAATCACAGGATGTTATTCCCGATGAGGTAATCCGGAAAAGAGCACGTCATGTAATCTCAGAAAATCAACGTGTGCTTGCTTCTGTTTCATGTTTGCTTCAAAACAATCTTCCACAATTCGGTGTATTGATGAATGCATCTCATGATTCACTAAGGGATAATTATAAGGTGACTGGTTTTGAACTGGATACTCTTGTCGAAGAAGCAAGAAAGATACCGGGAGTTCTTGGTTCCCGTATGACCGGCGCCGGATTCGGCGGATGTACTGTAAGCCTCGTAAGAGAAGATGCGATTCCGGTTTTTATAAAAGAAGTCGGGAAAGAGTACAAAAAAATGACCGGGCTTACTGCTGATTTTTATATTGCAGAAATCGGTGACGGAGTTAAAATAATGAATAATTAAGAATGAATTCTTTCAGAAGACCCCTTTTAAGATTATACCGCCAAAGCACAAAGAAGCAAAAAATTCAGTTACAACGATATTCTTCATAGCGAACTTAGCGTCTTAGCGACTTTGCGGTAAAAAAAACTTTTCCGAAATGGCCCGGGACTTAAGAATGATATGATGGAGAATAGCTCATATAGGTTACAAAATGATAAAAATAAGATCTATGGCTAACAAGAATAAAAAAAATAAAACGAACAAAGAGGCAGTCATAAAAGAAGACATTCCTCAGGAACATCAAGAAAAGTTGCCATTAGCGTTTTACGAAGAAGAGCTGAAAAAACTTCAGATCGAACAAGTGAAGCTTCAGGAGTGGATAAAGCATAAAGGATTGAGGGTCGTTGTCATTTTTGAAGGGCGGGATGCTGCCGGCAAGGGCGGCGCAATAAAAAGGATGACTGAGTGCCTGAATCCACGTGTTTGCCGGGTCGTTGCACTCGGCATTCCCACCGAACGCGAAAAAACGCAATGGTATTTTCAGCGCTATGTCGACCAGCTTCCTGCTGCAGGAGAAATTGTGTTGTTCGACCGCAGTTGGTACAACCGGGCAGGCGTGGAACGCGTAATGGGATTTTGTACCGAGGATGAGTACTGGGATTTTCTGAAGTCCTGTCCGAACTTTGAATCGATGCTGATCCAGTCGGGCATCATCCTGATCAAATACTGGTTTTCAGTTAGTGATATGGAACAGGAACGCAGGTTCAAAGAACGGATCAAAGATCCGACAAAACGATGGAAGATCAGCCAGATGGATATGGCAGCACGGACAAAATGGGTGGAATATTCGAAAGCCAAAGACGAGATGTTTGCCTATACTGATACCAGGGAATCACCTTGGTATGTGGTGGAAGGCGACGACAAACGTCGTGCCCGCCTGAATTTTATCAGCCATCTGCTAAGCCTGATACCTTATAAAAAAGTTCCGAAGGAAAAAATCATTCTTCCTCCACTCGAAAAGGATAAAGACTATATAAGACCCCCAATGTCAAAGCAGAAATTCGTCCCGGAAAAGTATTAAATAATGAATCCACTCCGAAAACCCATTTTAAAATTATACTGCCAAGACACAAAGGTGCAAAAAGTTCAATTTCAACGATATACTTCTTAGCGAATTTTAGCGTCTTAGCGACTTTGCGGTAAAAAAAACTTTCTGAATGGACTCAATAATTAAAAATGAGAAATTGTCGGTTTATTCCCTAGCATTTTCCTGAACTTGTAAATGGTTATCTCCTTGAATTTCTCCCCGGGTCTCAAAATGGTATTCGGAAAAGATGGTTGGTTAGGGGAATCTGGAAAATGTTGGGTCTCAAGGCACATTCCATAATGTTGCTTGTAAACTTTTCCTCCTTTGCCTTTGATTGTTCCATCAAGAAAATTTCCCGTATAGAACTGAACTCCGGGCTGAGTCGTAAAAACGTTGACTTCCCTTCCTGATACCGGATCTTCAATCGTTGCAGCCAGACTTATTTCATTATCTTTCCTGATCAGCACATAATTATGATCATAACCTCCTTTAACCTTGTCGATTCGTTCACCAATAGTATGAAAATCAGTAAAATCCATAGGTGTTCTTTTAACTACCCGGAGATCACCGGTCGGGATGAGTTCATCATTTACAGGAGTATAACGGTATGCATAGATCATTAATTTGTGACCCAAAATATTTGTATCAGCTTCCCTGAGATTAAAATATGTATGATTGCAAAGATTGACGGGCGTTGGTTTATCTGTCGTAGCTTCGATCGTCATCTTTAATTCATTTAAATCATTCAGCAGATAGGTGACAATAACATCCAAGTTGCCGGGATAACCTTCCTCTCCATCTTTGCTCTTATAGGTGAGAATAAGCCCTGTTCCTGTTGAATCGTCGATTTCCACTGCATCCCAAACTGCCTTATCGAATCCTTTCACCCCACCGTGCAAGCTGTTGTTCCCATTATTGATAGCCAGCTTGTAAACTTTATTCTCAAGTTTAAAAGTCCCCTTTGCAATCCGGTTGGCATACCTTCCTACGACAGCCCCGAAATATGGTGTAGCCGTGAGGTATCCTTTCAAACTGTCATATCCGAGAACGATATCTCCCATCTTCCCTTTCTAATCCGGGACCAGGATAGAAGTTATGATTCCTCCGTAATTCGTGATCTTTACTACAATTCCATTTTTATTTTTCAGGGAATAAAGGAAAACATCTTTATTGTCAACTTTCCCCCAAATCTCTTTCATAATTGTCCTTTTTAATGGTTCATTCATTGGGATTTCCTTTTTTGTTGTTCTGTTCCCGCAACCCTGAAATAATAATACAGGGCAGGCAATTATTAGGACAGCCTGAATTACTTTCTTCATTTTTATTCTGATTATATAAAGCAAACGTAAAGCAAATTGAATAATCTACCAAACTCCGGACAAAAAAAATCACGTCATTTAACGGAAACTTTCTACTTTTGGGGGTGGGGTCCTTGCTCCCCTTCCTCTTGGGTTTTCCGACTGCCGACTGACTGCCGACTGCCGACTGAGAACCTGGGGTGGGGTTCCTTGCTCCCCTTCCTCTTGGGTTTTCCGACTGCCGACTGCCGACTGAGAACCTGGGGGTGGGGTTAAGATAATAAAGATATGAGATTTAAAGATAAAATTGTACTCGTTACGGGCGCTTCGGGAGGAATCGGTGAAGCAATTGCCGTTGCATTTGGGCGTGAGGGTGCAAAATTCATTCTCGTTTCTCGCAGAAAAGAAAAACTGGAAGCAATTGCCTCCCGGTTGCAGGATGCTTATGTCATAGAAGCCGACTTGAGTGATCCTTCAGCGGCTGTCAGCATGATCGATGAAACTGTGAAAATATATGGCCGTTTGGATATTCTTATCAATAATGCTGCCTGTATTATTGTTTCCCGTTCTGAAGAGGTTCTGCCTGATGACCTGATGTTGGCATTTCGTACGAACCTGATTGCACCGGTCGTCGCATCGCAGTGTATATTGAAATATTTCAGCAAGCAGGGCAATGGGCATATTATTAATATTGGTTCTCCCGGTTTCATGATGGGGATCCCGTTTTATTCCCCTTACGTATGTTCCAAAGCGGCATTATCGGCGTGGACAAGGACCATCCAGGCAGAATGGGCAGGAACCGGAATTCAGATCAGCGAGTATTTTCCAGGATATATTAAAACAGATTCCAATCCGGAATCAAGAATAGGGGAGGTACCTCAGGATTTTCTGATGTCGGAAAAACAGAACTTCCTGACCCGGGTATTTGCAAAACCCAGGACGGCTGATGATGTGGCGAATGACATTATTAAACTTGCACTCAAACCCAGGTTACTGATGCATTCAGGCATAGGAGTCAAAATCGGTACTTTCATCTCTAACATTCCATCCTTCAGGTTATCGATTGCGAAACAGATGGCAGAAACAGCAAAAAAAAAATTAAAATAGTTGAAAATTGATAATTACCTAGAACCAAGTACCCAGAACCTAAACACTTTATGAGAACACCAATCCCTTTAAGAGAACGAAAAACCGACTACATCTATATCGCTTTTTTTCTGGTCAATCTGCTTTTTATTACCTACATTGTTGATCTGGAGCAATTGGTTATCAGGGATCCGGCAAATTTCAAATATCCAATATGGCCATTGCCTTTCTTTGTCGACATGGTTCATTGGTGGGGAAACAATTTTGACCCTTTACAGAATGCCCGCCCGATGTGGTGGAAAGCGACTATCTGGCTTGATGTCTTGTTTTTCGGGCCCTATTACCTGGCAGCAACTTATGCATTCATCAAAGGAAAAGACTGGATCCGCATCCCCACATTTATCATTATGTCCATACTGTTCACCAATGTCTTCATCATTCTCAGCGAAGAGATCTGGGGGCCGGTCAGCGCAAGGAACTTACCCCTGGTACTGCTGGCAAATGCACCCTGGTTCCTCTTCCCGGTATTTCTTGTCTGGAAAATGTGGAAAAACCCGTATCCTTTTACAAGGGAATGAAAAATTATAAATGAAGAATTGCAGTATTAATCAAAGTGCAGCGTGATTGCTACTACCTCAGGCCGGTTTCCAATCCTCATTGGCGGTCCCCCAGGTGCCAAAACCGCAGGAAACATAAATATTGGTGTTCCCTTTTTTCTTGTACCCCCGGCTTACTTCATAAATGGCATTGGTGATGTAATTAAAAGGCCATATCTGTCCATGATGTGTATGACCCGATAATTGAAGGTCGACACCCAGCTCCTCAGGTATTGAAAGCTGAAAAGGTTGATGATCCATCAGGATGATTGGATGGGAATGATCAACTCCTTTCAAAACATCGGCAAGAGGTTTCCGGGGCTTCCCTGTAAACCTTGTCTTATCACGATCATCACGGCCTGCAAGATAGAACCGGTTGTCGATAAGCTCTGTCGTATCTGAAAGAAATTTGATGTTGTGAGCGGTTAGGTAAGCAACTGCTTCTTCAGCGCCACCGATATACTCATGATTGCCGGTAATGGCATATACCCCGAGCGGGGCATGTAGATTCTTTAGAGTATCACCTAAATTACGGCGGATCACCGGTTTCAGGTCTTCATCCACCAGATCACCGGCGAGTAAAATAATATCCGGATGCAGTCCATTGATCATCCTGACCAGCCGTGAAGCTCCTCTCTTTCCGACAAGCGTCCCCAGATGAATATCCGAAGCCATAGCGATCTTTAATGTCTTGCTGCCCTGAACGCTCTTTGAAATATTCAAATCCAGCATCGTGATCACCGGATTCCGTGCATTTATGAAACCGGCCGTAACAGTGATCATTACTATTCCAATAGTAATAAAAAGAGCAATCAGCTTTGTCTTCTGATAATCCGCATAAAATAGTTGCTGAAAAAACGGAATGAAATGATTGATCAAACGTGCAAAATCGATGAGAAGAACAGCAAGGAAAAAATAAGCCATCGCACCCAGCCAGAACGACCCTATCCAGGTCATCACTTCTGTAAAATCACACGGATAGGCTCTTTCCAGGAACCTTGCAACAATAAATGATCCTGCTACTACCCAGAATAGGACGATTGCCCATATCCTGAATGGTGACCCCGAAGGTATACACTGAATGAACCGTGAAAATATATAGGTATTCAGTAGTCCATAAATTACCAGAACGATCGAGAAAAAAATAATGAACGGAGCTATTTTCATATCAAAACCTGAAATAAATGAATGGTTGTATCCCCGATATCCTGAATTGGTAAATGATAAATATCACACATACCACGACAATCGCTTTTCCATATTCAGGCATCGCCACAAAGGAACGCTTCACGGCTTCTTTTATTTTTGTGGGAGCCAGGATCAGCAGGAATCCCGCAAAGAGAAGGATAAGGTCTTTCCAGTAAGCAGTTATGATCTGATCGGCCAACCTTGCGTGGAACTGAAAAAACAGCTTTTTCATCAGGATATTGAATCCCTCTGCACTCTGGATGCGGAATATGATCCAGGTGAAAACGATGAAATGGAAAGTAAAAATCCATGATAAAAATGACCTTAGAGGATGAATACCCCTTTTACCCCGTGTTTTGGGATAAATTAATTTATGAATAGCAAGTGCCACCCCATGAAGCCCTCCCCAGATAATGAAATTTATTGCAGCGCCATGCCATAATCCGCATAAAAAGAAGGTGAGAAGGATACCGGCCACATAGATAAGTCTTTCAGTCCTGACATTGAAATAGCGGGGCCTGGCCATTTTATCTGACAGGAAATAGGCAAATGGAAGAAAAAGATAATCACGAAACCAGGTGGTCAGGCTCATATGCCATCGTTTCCAGAAATCGCTGATATTTCTTGCCTTATATGGGGAATCGAAATTGGGAGGCAACCGGTACCCGAGCAATAAAGCAATTCCAATGGCAAGATCGGTATATCCTGAAAAATCAAAATAGATCTGTAGAGTATAGCCATAAGCTGCCAGCAGGCTTTCAAAGCCGGTGAACAGGTTGGGATTGTCGAATACCCTGCTGACAAAGTTCACCGAAAGATAATCTGCAAAAACAATCTTTTTTATTAATCCTGAAAGGATCAGGAACAGTGCAAGCCCGTACTCATCTTTGGTCAGTTCATAGGGTTTGCTGATCTGGGGTATGAAGTTCTGCGGTTTGACTATGGGCCCTGAGATCAACTGGGGAAAGAAGGTGATGTAAAATCCAAAATCACTGAAATTATGGATGGGCTCTATTCTTTTCCTGTAAAGCTCGATCGAATAACTGATAAGCTGGAACGTAAAAAATGAGATCCCCAGCGGGACAAGGATCTCTGTTAGACTGAAATGGCTTCCGCTTAACCTGTTGAATCCCCAGTTAATGAAATTGAAGACTTTAAAATGACTTCCTGTTATCTGGTTGAAAAGCGATAGGAAGAATGAAGTGTATTTAAACCATACCAGCATCCCCAGGTTTATAAAAATGCTCAGCAGAAGAACCGGTTTTCTCTTGTTTTTTTCACCGGTCCTTCCGGTCAGGATCCCAAGGTAAAAATTAACAACGACAACAAGGAAAAGAAGTACAACGAACCCGCCTCCGCATTTATAATAGAAGAAGAGGCTTGACAGGAAAAGAAAAAGATTGCGCCACCTGACTTTTGAATGAAGGAACGAGAAAACGAACAGAATGATCCCGAAGAATATCCAGAAATCAACCCCGGTGAAAAGCAGCGGCGAATTGGAGTCATAACCGAAGAAACTTTTCAGGAAATCCATTCTCTTTATTCTGAGGGTTCTGACTGATCAATAAATGATGAGTAAGCATTCATGAAGGCCCCGAACAGGAGGTCGGCCTGGATGATATATCCCTGTTTGTCGAAATGCAGCTTGTCTTTTGCAACAAAGCCATCTTTGTACCAATTCATGATTGATTTCGGGCCGCCCATCAGCGAATAAAAATCCCATACTGCACAATCGGTTTGTTTTGCGGTTTCAAGGATTGCTTCACGTGCTTTTTCCATGTTCGGATTGTCGTACCTGTGCCTCCTGTAACTGTCACCCGGAACTGTCAGCAATATAGGTACACCTGGATCGGCATCACGGATCTTCTTCACCAGTTCAATATAATTTCCAATGAATTCATCTTTATTAAAATGAACAGGATAGGCATCATTGGTGCCCAGCGAAATGATCACCCATTCAGGTTTCATGCTGCTGAGCTGATCTTTCAATTGATCACACCGTAAAAATGAAGTGACTTCTGCACCATTTACTCCGGAAGCAGAATAAACGATTCCTGGATCTTCATTCTCGAAATCAATCCCGTACAATGTAAAATATTTCCTCGTCGTGTCTTTTCTGACAATCCTTATTCTCAGTGAATCCCGGATGATCGAATCGAACCGGATATCGGTATATCCTGTCCGGATTGGCAGGAGGATGTGATACATTCCTGCAAGCCCTGGAAAATCGATCCGGAAACTGGTGTCTAAAGGATCATGGAAGATCCGTATGAAATTAAATTCACGGAAAGTTGCGTTTTCTTTAAAATGGAAAGTCATCCCTGCAAGCGTATCCCTGGTTCTGACAACAATTCCGGTCAGGCCCAGGCTGCAGTTTTTATTAAGTTCAACATTCCTGCAATGTTCCCATTTTCCCGTATATCTCACGGAGTAATCGGCAGGATTGTTGGTCTCTTGCTATCCTGTAAGGGAAAATCAGCCCCCTGGCCCCGCATCCCGAAGAGATGAAAGTAGCAAATTCTTTCCGCATCTCTTCAGGAAAAAATCCTGCCTGGATATGCGAGTCGCCTATCTGGACGATGTTGATGGTGCCTTCGCCTTTCAGGATAAGGTTGTTCATTGAATGGAAAAATGAGGAATAATTTTTTTTTGCATTTCCATAATAAATAAAACTGTTATCTGAATTCTCATTCGTCCGGATTCTGGAGTGCAATGAAGCAGGTCGCTGAGCCTGCATTGCAACCGTCGCAAGCAGTAAAGAAAGTACCAGAGTGGTCCTGTGGATATTTTTTTTCATTAGGGATTTTTCCGGATATAATCATTGTAATCATTGATCAGGGCCGAATAGAACATTTTGCCTACGATCCTCGCTCCTGCATAATTGAAATGAAGAAAGTCGGTCGTAGCCAATGGCTCTTTCGCAAATACCCAACTGGGCATTGAATTTTTCCCTCCCATCGCTGCATAAAGGTTCCAGAAAGCACACCCTGCTTTGAATGCGGCTGCTTTCTGGGCATTTAATATCTTTTCAACACAAGGGTACGATTCATAAGTGTCGCCATTTTTTCTGGATGCGTCTGATACGCCTATCACGATGATATTCAGATCGGGATTAAGCTTTTTTAGTTGACAGATCTGCGAATAGAGTCCGTTTTCATAATAGGTATAATCATCAAGATCGCCTGGAACGACATTTACCCCGAATTGAAGTATCAGAAGTTTAACATTCAGAAGCCTGTATATTTCCGTGAGCAGAGAAGGGCTCATGCGGGTAAATTCAAGTCCTGAACTGCCGCGGATAGGAATATTATCGACGGATATGCCTGAAGGGCTGTCAAGGCAAATGCCATAGAAATCAGGACTGTCCGTTCCCGAGAAACGGATTGTCAGGTTTGAGGGTGTATCGGTAAAAGATAAGTCATATTCTTTCAGTGAACGGCTGAATGGCAACGTGTCGGATTTCAATTTTTTATCCCGGTTGAAGAAACTCACATTCACTGCTTGCTTATAGTTTTCGTAGAAAATCCTGCATTGCTGATATTGATCGGTTTTTACGCCGGATAATCTTTTTCCCTCGAAAGTTATCCATGCCTCCATCTGTCTTGCGCTCCCTGCAGTTGAATCCTGCTGGGAAGTAAAACAGAAATAACTTCCCAAAGGGCCGTAAGGATGCGATCCCTGGTCTTTATATTTGGTTCCCATTAGGTTATGCCTTTCCCAGTTTCCTGAAAACGAAGAAAGAAGTGCAAGACTGTAAGCTTCTTCGCCGATTGGCAGCATTCCTGGTCCTGATCCGCCAAAATCAGCCTGGAACCTGGATCTCAGATAGTCCGTAATCCGGTCGCCTTCCAGCTGTGAATCGCCGTAATGAAGAATATGGATCCCCTGTTTTGTGACCGGCAATCCACAGAGTGCTCGGAAAAAGGGGTAAAGAATACTTTTATCATTTCCGGGATAATCCAGGGGCTGTGAAACCAATTTTATGCATAGGGAATCTGGTTTCTTCAGTGTGTCGGTTGTCATGATTCTTACCAGTGAATCGGTATCCGATCGTTGGATTTTCAGGATCGAAGCAATATCGGCATATTCATTTTTTTTAGGTTTGAACATGCTCCGTAGGGAAGGAAAGCGGACAGAAAGATCATCTGATATTCTGAGGTCGCGGTCGGGAATGATAAGAGAAGTCAGCCCGAAGACCAGGAACACGATCAATAACAGTAGGAAGATTCGGATAGGTTTCATTCAGCATCAGGAACAAATAGGATCGAAGGTTTGGCAGTTGATCAGGATGAATGTCGGTTAATTATTTCTTATTGGCGCCGGATGAACTTCCGGCTTTCTGAGCCGTGAACACGAGAAGCTGTTGACCCACTCTCAATAAGTTCGATTTCAGATGATTCCATGTTTTTAGGTCTGTAATTGTGACATGATACCTGTCAGCGATAGCGCCGAGTGTCTCTCCGGAGCGGACTGTATGGTAAACCGGATTTTTCCCTGTGCTGCTGCGCTGCTCATTCCCTGGGTAATAATAAGCGTTCGGAAATGTGATCGTACTCTGCCGTGAAGCCATGACGACAGAGTCCTTGTAACGAAAGATGGAATCTCTGTAAAGCCTGAATTTATCGCCATAACTGACCGGTAGTTTGAGAATGCAGATTT
This sequence comes from uncultured Bacteroidales bacterium, assembly GCA_963785325.1. Lineage (GTDB taxonomy): Bacteria > Bacteroidota > Bacteroidia > Bacteroidales > FEN-979 > FEN-979. The sequence continues at coordinate 77,367 of CAWAVC010000052.1, forward strand.
TTGGTCCTGCCGGAAGAATATCATGTTTGTACTGGGGATTCAATTCTCTCAGGATAGTGATCGGGATATCCAGTACCTTGGAAACCTGCCTCAGGTGCAGCTCTTTATCTATCCATACCGTATCGGTGGCAAAGGGGAGATCTGCCTGTAATGGTTTCAGGTTCAATTTATCATGGTAATTGATAAAATAGGTCATGGCGACATAAGCCGGTAAATAATCCCGAGTCTCGGCAGGTAGAAAAGGGTAGAGGCTCCAGAAATCTTTTTTCCCGTTTGCCCTGCGGATTGCTTTGTTGACTACGGCAGGCCCTACAATAAAGGCTGTCAGTGCAAGTGTCCAATCCTGGTAAATGGCGAAAAAGTCCTTGAATTGTCTCGCAGCCGCGTCGGTCGATAGCTCGTAATTTTTCCGTTCATCCACCATCGAATTGATCTCCAGCTTGTATAGTTTCCCGCTGATGTACATTATGTTCCAGATACCTGCGGAACCAAACATGGAAGATGCTCCGGGATTGAAGGCGGAAATCACCGAAGGCAGGTAGGCAAGTTCATGCGGAACATCATATTTATCGAATACCGACTGAAAAAGGGGGACATAATGATTGGCAAGTGTGAGTAAAAGGCATGATGCCTCAGGTTTTTTAAAAAGAAGGACGTCGATGAAATCTCTGACCTTCTGATTGTAAGTCACATGGATCAATGAATTCATCTCGCCGACCTGTCGTGTAATATCCGATTCCGATAACGACCGGAGGCCGGTGAGGGCTGTGGTAAGCATCTGGTTGTTTTCCTGTTCATGGCCTCTCAATGCCTGCCGGTATTGACCGAGATATAGAGAGTCAAGCCGCAACTGAAAGTAAGAAGGATTGAAAAAGATGGAATCAATATTGATGTGTCCATGGGAAAAACAGGTAACTGTCAACAGAACAATCAAAAGAATAAGGACACTCTTTTTGCGCATGGAGAATATTTAACATGCAAAAGAACGAAATTTTATCCAGACTGCAAAATTCGGCACCTCTGTCCGATTTGTCCAGTAAGTAATCTATTATATATAGGTACGTTACACCGGGGGTTATTAATATCACACCCCTTCGGAGTTGTTAGTTTTATGTGTGGGCTAAACCCCGGCTTTGCTGACTGACTTCAATCGTAGATCGTCAATCAAAAAATTCAATCGGGAATCGAAAATCGTCCAATCGTAAATTATCATTCTCCTTTCGGGGTTGTTAGTTTTATGTGTGCGCTAAAGCCCGGCTTTGACAGACTGCCGACTGTTGACTGCTGACTGCGAACTGCCGACTGCAAAAAACCTTTACCCGGTTTTTTATCTCATTCGGAATTGTCTTACTTTTGCGGAACATTACATCTGTTCTATGTTTCCTCGATATAATAAAAAAGGTCTGCTCTGGCGAATTCTATGCGTTGTCATTGCATTTTTGCTCTTTTCCTGCACGCAAAACCAGGCTTCTCAGAATACCGGCAATAAAACCGTAAATGTCCCTCAAACCATAAATAAGGAAACCCGCGGTACTCTCCTCGATACTGCTGACGATGAGATTGCATCCGTGATCTCAGGGATCGACCCCGTTAAAGGTTGCTGGGACCTCGCCGGTGAGAAAAACTGGACCGCCTACAAACAACATATCAGTGACGACTGGAAATTCGTGGAAAAGAATAAAACCGGCCCGATCGAACGCTGGAGGAATAAGAACCTTGAGTCGATTTCTGCCGGTTCCTCGGCTCTGTTTTACCCCTTTGCAGGCGCAGATTTCCTCTATGCTCATGCCTTCTTTCCCGATGCTTCCAACTATATCCTGATCGGACTGGAACCCATTGGCAGCCTGCACAGTTGCAATACAATGGCAGGAAAAGATTTTCTTGATTACCTGGAGAAAATAAGGGCCTCGCTTTATTATTCAAACCTGCTGGGATTTTTCAGGACCGAAAGCATGGAAACCGACCTAAACCAGGAATCGCTCAACGGTACCCTGCCATTGATCCTTTTCTATATCCGGAAAACAGGTCACCGCATCGCAGGCATCACTTATTTTAACCTTGATAATAAAGGAACAATCATTCCTTGCAGACAGGACACTGCCACAATTGGAGTAAGAGTGGCTTTTTTTGATCCCGCTACTGAAAGACAACAGATGCTGTACTATCTTTCATATGATCTTTCTGACCATAACCTGAAAAAACATCCTGAGCTGCTTCAATTTGTAAAGCAGTTTGGCCGGCAGGTCTGTTTCCTGAAAGCGGCATCTTACCTCATGTTCACTTCAAGGTTCCAGATGATACGGAACTATATTCTTAATCAGGAATTATCCGTCTTGCAGGATGATTCCGGGATCCCTTTCCATTATTTCAAACAGTCGGCATGGTCGGTGGAGCTTTTCGGGACCTATACAAAAACCATCGACATGTTCAAATACAAATTCCAGCCCGACCTGCAATCTGCCTTTGAGAAGCAGGAAACCAAACATACTGTTCCCTTCCGCATCGGGTATAATGTTAAATTCAACGAGACAAACCTTCTCTTTGCTAAAAAGAAAAACTGAACGTGCCCGCGAAAAATAAATTCAGCCTTATAACTGCAATTTCAGTCGTGATCGCCAATATGATCGGGACGGGGGTTTTCACCAGCCTCGGTTTCCAGGTAATGGGTATCACTTCGGGTTTCGCACTGATGCTGCTCTGGTTTCTGGGTGGCATCGTTGCTCTGTGCGGGGCTTTTGCTTACTCGGAACTCAGCGTGCTCTATCCAAGATCAGGCGGGGAATATCATTTTATATCGAAGATATATCATCCGGGACTGGGGTTTCTGGCAGGCTGGATATCCATCACCGTGGGATTTGCCGCCCCGGTAGCCGCTGCCGCTATTGCATTCGGAAAATATTTTTCCAGCGCCATCGATCTGAAACCTTATTTTCCGGATTTCATGGGTCAGATGAATCTGCCCGTCCTCCTATCGATCCTCCTGATTCTTTTCCTTACCCTTCTTCATGGAACAAACAAACACCTCGGCGCCGTTTTCCAGAATGTCATGACCGTGATCAAGATCTCTTTTATCATTCTTCTGTTTATTCTTGGTTTGACCTATGGTCGGAATTCACATATCGGGTTCAGCATCGACAGAAAAGCATTAAAAGATATTATCAGCCCGGCATTTGCCATCTCAATGTACTTTGTTTCCTATTCTTATTCGGGATGGAACGCAGCAGCGTATATCCTCAGCGAGATCAAACATCCCCTGAAGAACACACCGAAAAGCCTGATCACCGGTACGGGCATCGTTATCCTGCTCTATATGATGATAAATTTTATCTTTCTTTATGCCGTCCCGGTTCCTGAACTTGCAGGAAAGATCGAGATCGGGTACATCTTTACCCAAAAGATACTTGGCCACCAGGCAGGAGTTATTATGGGACTGGTCATTTCTTTTTTGTTAATCTCCTCAGTCAGTTCCATGATTATTGTTGGACCACGGGTATATCATGCGATAGGGGAGGACTACCGTTTGCTTCGATGGCTGTCGCGCAAGCGAAACGATGTACCATATATAGCCATCCTCCTTCAAGGCCTGATCTCCATCTTTTTCATCCTGACCTCCACTTTTGAACAGGTAATCATCTTCGTGGGTTTTACATTGAACCTCTTTACATTCCTGTCAGTATTGGGTGTCTTTGTCACCCGCTTCAGACAAAAGAAAAATGAGACCTTCTACCGTGCTTTCGGCTATCCCTGGCTCCCAGGTTTCTTTCTCCTCATAAACACCTGGATCCTCGTCTATGGCTTCATCTATAAGCCCCATGAATCCCTTGCCGGCCTTGTGATCACCGCCTCCGGCTGGATCATCTATCTCCTCTCCAAACCCAACCCCAACCCCAAACCCAAAACCTAATCCCCAACACCCAACACTTCAAAACTTCGTTGATCAATATTCGATATTCAAAACCACTTCTCCCGTCCCTCTTGGAAAAGGGGCCAGGGGGTGGGGTTTGTACCGCTCCGCTGGAGCGGATTCTGGATGGGGGTACTCATTATGCTACGAATATATCGCTCCGCTGGAGCGAATAGGAACAACTCTTTACCCTTCACCTTCCCTAATTCCGATTCAAACTTCGTTGATCAATATTCGATATCCTCTTGTTCACATCACACCCAAAACCCAACACCCAATGCCCAATTTTTCATTTTTCATTCTTCATTTTTTTATCCCAGTGCCTAGTACCTAGTACCCAGAACCTAGTACCCAGTACCCAGTGCCCAGTACCTCATTTTTCTTTCATATAAAATGGTACGATTTGAATTTTACATTAAAACATCCTTAAATTTGTATCTGATCCGTAAAAACCGTAATTCGTAATTCGTAATTTGATAAAGTCGTGGGTACAACCTTTACTCTTAGCTGGATTGATTACCTGGTAATGGTGATCTACTTTGTATTTGTTCTCGGTATCGGATGGGCGCTGAAGCGTTATATGAAAGATGCCAATGCATTTCTTGAAGCAGGTCGATCGATGCCGGCTTGGGTAGCCGGTCTTGCATTTATTTCAACAAACCTTGGCGCTCTCGAAGTGATGGGGATGACAGGTTCAGGAGCTAAATATGGCATGCTTACTACTCATTTTTACTGGGTAGGCGCTATTCCTGCTATGGTTTTTCTCGCAATGTTCATGATGCCGTTCTATTATGGCTCGAAAGCAAGATCTGTTCCCGAATACCTGAAATTGAGGTATGACGAAAAAACCCGTGGGCTGAATGCTGTTTTGTTTGCAGTGATGACTATCCTCGCATCGGGTATATCAATGTATGCTCTTGCAATCCTGATGGAAAAAGTACTGGGCTGGAACTTCCATCTTAGCCTTATTCTATCTGCAACAATTGTATTTGCATATACATACCTTGGAGGTCTGTCTTCTGCGATTTATAACGAAGTATTGCAATTTTTCATCATTGTAATTGGGTTATTACCGATCGTTATTTTATGTTTGAAAGATCTCGGCGGTTGGTCTGGGTTGCAGCACCAACTTGCTCCGATAGTAAGCAATATGCCAAATCACCACTATGCTCCGGATACCTGGACCACGACATGGAAATATACCGGCTCGGCAGAGGCGAATCCGCTGGGAGTTGCCTGGTATGGGATCTTTGCCGGTTTGGGGTTTGTTCTTTCTTTCGGATACTGGTGCACCAATTTCCTGATAGTCCAACGTGCCATGTCTGCTAAGTCCCCAACGGCAGCCAGAAATACTCCCCTTATTGGCGCCATCCCCAAAATGTTCATTCCATTTCTCATCATCGTCCCGGGAATCGCCGCCTTGGTCTTACTGAATAAACAAGGCTCCGGATTTTCATTACCTGAAATTTCACCGGGTCATTACAATTATGATTATACAATCATCGCCCTGCTTAAACAATACCTGCCGGCTGGGGTCCTGGGACTGGGAATTACAGCGCTTCTGGCTTCCTTCATGTCGGGAATGGCAGGAAATGTATCGGCATTTAATACAGTCTGGACCTACGACATTTACCAGAGTTATATTCGTCCGGTTACAGGTAATAAAGAAATGGATGACAAACATTATTTGTTCGTTGGACGCATGGCCACGATATTCGGTGTAATTGTCAGCATAGCAGCAGCCTACCTGGCCAGCCTCTTTGGCAATATCATGGATTTCCTGCAAACTATCTTCTCCATGATCAATGCACCATTATTCGCAGTGATCTTCCTCGGGATGTTCTGGAAACGAACTACCGGACATGCTGCATTCACCGGTTTGCTCGGAGGCTTTTTAATTGCCTTGATTCATCATGGCTTAACCTTCCCTGAAGGCGCTGATACATTGGTCAAAGGTGGCTGGATATATCATTTACATGCATATCCTGTGGAAATGGCCCAGAATTTCTGGACCGCCATCTTCGCATTTTCAACAAGCACTTTGCTGACAGTAGGATTGTCGCTGGTCACAAGACAAAAAAAGAGCGATGGCGATCTTAAAGGACTGGTATATTCTCTTACTCCTAAAGTTAAGGAAAAAGAAGTAGCCTGGTATCAAAGATCATCAACCCTCGCTATCGTGGTACTGACAATTGGCACAATCTTGACAATATTATTTTGGTAAAATAATTGAAAAATTATGACCTTATTTTTTTAGCGTACTTAGCGTCTTCGCGTCTTAGCGGTGAAAGAAGCTTTTCAATCGTAAATTCAATCGTAAATCGTAAATCGTCTAATCGTAAATTAAAATATGGGAATAGACATAAAGTTACCAATCGGCTTGATGTTCTCAATTCTGGGACTGATCCTTACTGTTTTTGGCTTGTTTACAAACTCCGACGCACTCCTTTACCAGCGTTCGCTTGGGATAAACATCAACCTGTGGTCGGGAGCAGGAATACTCCTATTCGGTTTAGTGATGCTGGGATTAGCGCTGAAGAGCAGGAAAACAAAATCCAGATGATATGAACTCCAATCAAAGAGCTTTCCTCGGAACACCCATTGGTTTCGTGGAGATCGACTGCACCGGAAAAGGTATCCGGAGCCTTGAGTTTATCAATTTTAAAGTCAGGATAAAGCGAACTCCCGCTGGTCTTAAGGAATGCAAGGAACAGCTCCGGGAATATTTCCAGGGTGCCCGGAAACAATTTACCGTTCCACTCGATCTTGAAGGTTCTCCTTTTCAATTAAAGGTATGGAATGAATTGTTAAAGATTCCCTATGGTACTACGATAACTTACCTTGAACTGGCAAGGAGAATAGGCGATATCAAAGCTCTCCGGGCAGTAGGAGGGGCCAATGCTACGAATCCGTTAGCAGTTCTCATCCCCTGTCACAGGGTTATCGGGGCTGATGGAAAACTTGTTGGCTATGGAGGAGGCCTCTGGCGAAAAAAATGGCTGCTCGAGCATGAATATGCCTTTGCCCAACGCGATCTGTTTTACGATTGAACGGTAATACTTATGTTCACCTTTGCAAACCTGTTCCGAATCGGTATGATAGATTTCCATAAAAAAACATAATAAAAACTTGCTTTTTGCTAATTGATTTTACTATATTTGTTGATTAATATTCGTTTCTTTTAATCATTGGATATCTGTTCAGGAAAATATAATTGACATAACCATCTGAATTCCCAAATGAATTTAGCGCCTAAGCACCTTCTATATACCTCTTGTTTATGATGAAAATGGTGTTGTTACAACTCACCTCTCTCTTTAGAAACCCCCTCTCTCTTGGGGGAGGGGGTTAGGG
>CAWAVC010000053.1:0-12251 GCA_963785325.1 uncultured Bacteroidales bacterium
GGGCCGGGGGGAGGGGCTCACGTGTCACGATTTTCAAAACTCCCCCTAATATCGTACTTTTGCCCCGAAATAGAAACAGGATGATTGAACAATTGCTACAAACCAAGACCTCTGAGGCCATAAAACAGCTCTATGGTCAGGATATCCCGCCGGATTCAATCAGCCTGGAAAAAACAAAAAAAGAAATTGAAGGGGATTATACCGTCGTCGTCTTCCCGTTGAGCAAGATATCCCGGAAATCCCCGGAGGTCACCGCACAGGAGATAGGCAACTTCCTTGTAGAAAATGTTAAGCAAGTCAGGGAAATTACGGTTATCAAGGGCTTCCTGAATATCATTTTAGTGGACGATTTCTGGACCGCTTTTCTGGATCAGAATATGTATGATGAGAATTTCGGCATGAAAGCTAAGGAAGATGCCGATCCTGTCCTTCTCGAATATTCATCCCCCAACACCAATAAACCCTTGCATCTTGGCCACATCCGCAACAACCTGCTCGGCTTCTCGCTCGCACGGGTATTACAGGCAAACGGTCAGAAAGTGATCAAGCTGAATCTGGTGAACGACCGCGGCATCCACATTTGCAAGTCGATGCTCGCCTACATGAAGTGGGGAAATAATGAGACTCCCGCCTCCACTGGCTTGAAGAGCGACCATCTCATCGGAAAGTACTATGTTTTATTTGACCGTAAATATAAGGAAGAAGTACAAGTAATTATTGAAGAAGGGTTTCCGGAAGATGAGGCCATGCGAAATGCACCCCTGATGATTGAAGCACAGGAAATACTAAGGAAATGGGAGGCAAAAGATTCCGGAGGTGCGTAAACTCTGGTCGCAAATGAATGATTGGGCTTTTAAAGGATTTAATGAAACCTACAAACATTTGGGCGTCAATTTCGATGTAATTCAAAATGAATCAGAAACCTATCTTTCAGGTAAGGAACTTGTCCAGGAAGGACTGAGATCAGGAAGTCTTATACAGCATGAAGATGGAAGTATCTGGGTCGATCTGCGTGAGGAAGGATTGGATGAAAAACTGTTGCTGCGATCCGATGGCACATCTGTATACATGACCCAGGATCTTGGGACTGCACAACTGAGATATGAAGAATTCCATCCTTCGAAGATAATCTATGTGGTAGGAAATGAACAGAACTACCATTTTGATGTTTTGAAACGAACATTGAAAAAATTGGGCAGGGGTTGGGCAGAAAAAATATTTCATCTCTCTTATGGCATGGTCGAATTACCCGAAGGAAAGATGAAATCGCGCGAAGGGACCGTGGTAGATGCCGATGACCTGATGGAAGAGATGTTTTCAACTGCGGAGGAAACCACCAGGGCTTTGGGCAAAGTCGATTCATTTCCGGAAGAAGAAGCCATTGAATTATTCCGGATTATCGGGCTTGGAGCATTAAAATATTTTATCCTGAAAGTGGATCCAAAAAAGAATATGCTGTTTGATCCAAAAGAATCCATTGACTTTAACGGCAACACTGGCCCCTTCATTCAATACACATATGCAAGGATCCAATCGTTATTACGGAAATCAGAAGTCGGAGTTCAGAGGTCAGGGCTCAGAGGAAAGAATCCATCCTCAATCCTCCATCCTCCATCCTCCATTCTCCAGTATTCATCTGAAGAACTCAATGTGTCTGTTTCCTTACTTCCAAATGAAAAGGAAATTATTAAACTACTCTACCAGTTTCCGGCAATTGTTGCACAGGCAGGAGTGGCATTCAGTCCTGCAACCATGGCAAATTATGTTTATGAACTTTCCAAAGAGTACAATCAATTCTATCAGGAGGTCCCTGTTTTGAAGGAAGAAGATGACGATGTAAGGCTAATGCGGTTGAAACTTTCTTTCTTTTCCGGAGAAGTAATTAAAAAAGCTATGTGGCTTTTGGGAATTGAAGTTCCGGATAGAATGTGATCCTTTATTTAAGGATGTTTTTTCTCCCTTATATAGACTCAATTAGGATGGCAAGATAGTCATGCGTGAAGTGTGACGCGAAGATTGTGAAAGGTGAATAATGATAGGGTTGTAACAAATTTATTTTGCATTCTGGGACTTTGATGATTATCTTTGTGTTGAATAAATCTAAATAAATAAAACGATGAAAAACATACAAAAGATAGCCCGGATACTATTAGTATTCCTGGTGACAACATTAAATGGGTTTTCCCAAATGAAGATGGAAACAGCTTCAAAGGCCAAAATAGAAGAAGCAATATGCATCCTTTATCCGACACAAGGAAATAATGTCAGCGGGACAATCACATTTACCCAAACTGATAAAGGTGTGAAGGTAGTTGCTGACGTACAGGGATTGTCGCAAGGTAAACACGGATTTCATATTCATGAATTTGGTGATTGCAGTTCTCCAGATGGAACATCTGCCGGCGGACATTTTAATCCGGATGGTAAACAACATGGCGCACCGATGTCTATGTCGCGACATATGGGTGATATGGGTAATCTTGAAGCCGATGGATCGGGGAAGGCACACCTAGAGTATATTGATACTGTGATCAAACTATATGGACCATATTCGATTCTAGGCAAATCTGTCATCATACATAAAGGTGAGGATGATCTGAAAAGTCAGCCTTCCGGAAATTCCGGGCTACGGGTTGCCTGCGGCGTTATTGGTTCAGTAAAGTAGTAGAATGTATATTTTTACGTGTCACGCATCACGATTTTTACCATTTCGCCATCTTGCTATTTCGCTATTTCTCAATGCCACCGAAATATCTTTAATCCAGCCAAAAAGAAAATAATCCCGGTACCGGTTAAGATAAGGGAGGGAACTGTAATCTCTGCAAAACCTGCGCCTTCAATGAATACACTACGTATTCCGTCGGCCAGCATCGTAAGCGGGAGTTTCTGGATGATTGAGCAACTCCATTCAGGAAAGTTATGGTAACTAAAGAAGATTCCAGATAGTACCATCATCGGCATGGAAACGAGGTTGATAAGCCCATTCCCGATTTCGGTCTTTGCTGTATGCGATGACATCAGGATTGCAATTCCTGCGAAGGCTATATTCCCGGCCATGAAGATGGTCAATAAGGCGGGGACACTTCCCTGTACTTTGATCCCAAATGCAAGCCAGGTGAAGAAGAACAAAAGCCCGGATTCCACGAAATTCATTCCTATCCTGACCGTGATCAGTGCGATCAGGTAATGTGACTTTTTCATTGGGGTGGCAACCATTCTGCGAAGCAGTTTCTTTGCCCGGTTATCAATGATCTCGTAACTGATGCCCCACATGATCGACATCATGACGCCCATAGCGATCAGACCTGGTACAAGGAAATCGACATACCGGGTTCCGGTTACCGTAAGAGGCTTGATGCTTGGGCTGTTTTTTCGCTTTAGAACCAAAGGATCCTGAAAAAGATTGGATAATTTCAGATAAATCAACTGGGCATCGGGGTTAAGGGGATCAAAATGATAATCGATCTGCCTGTCAGTCTCTCCGATAATCATGGTAAGATTACCGCGCTTCAGCAGTACCATTGCCTTTTGCCAGTCCATGATATGGAACGTAAAAGTGGTATTTCCCAATTTATCGTCGGGAATTGTGAGGCGGTAACTCAGGTTCCCTTCTTTATCTTTTTCCACTTTAGCATCATGCGTCACCAGGAAGCTTTTTATCACTGAAGCCGGTTGACTGGCGGTTAAGGTTTGTGTTTTAATCCACGCTATATCCCTGAATATATCAGCTTTTTTCGTGAATGCGATCCCCAAGCCAAGCGACATCAGGATAGGAAAAGCAATCCCCCAGAACAATACTCCTGGTTCCCGGATGATCTGTCGGAAATATGCGAGGGTCAGCTGTATAAGCTGTTTATATCGAAACGGACTATTCATGGAGATGTCTCCCGGTTAAAACGGTAAAAAGATCGTCAAGGTTATTAACCTTCATTTGATGTCCGTTTTCTGTCTGATCTGCATTTTCAGCGCCAAGCAATTCTTCCAGCGTCCCTTCTTTCAAAATCAGTCCGTTATCGATTATCACAATACGGTCGCAGAGCTTCTCTGCTTCTTCCATGTAATGTGTAGTAAGGATGAGTGAAGTTTTTGAACGTTCCTTCAGACCCTGTAAAATGGCCCATATCTCGCGTCGTGCATTTGGGTCAAGCCCGGTTGTAGGCTCATCCAGCAAAAGGATCTTTGGATCGTTGAGCAATGCAATACCCAGAGCTAACCTTTGACGTTGTCCGCCGGAAAGGTTTACAATATACGATTTTTTCTTTTCTTCAAGGCCTACAATGGATATGATCTCTTCTCCACGTGCATCGCCAAGTTCGAAAAAGCTTGCAAACAATTTTACCGTTTCGCGTACGGTAAGTTTATCGATGAACCTGGTTTCCTGAAGAGATATGCCGATTACCTTCCGAAGTTCTTCCTCATTTCCTTTCCACTTTTTCCCAAGGATGTAGATTTCTCCCTGGTCAGGTTTCTGGATGCCTTCGATCATCTCAACGAGGGTAGTCTTCCCTGCGCCATTAGGTCCCAGTAAAGCTACAAATTGTCCCTGGAAGATATGAAGATCAATACCCCTGACTGCCTGGCAGCTCAAAGGATTTAACTACATTTTTTACTTCGATTACAGGATCTCAGCGGACATCGGCTTCTGAGATAATTATTGTGCATATTCGTCGATGACTGTTTCCAGGGTTTTTCTGCAAACCTCACAGAATTTCATATGACGGGTGTACATGATACAGTCGAGCTGAGGACGGTAAAGTCCGTTCTGAGTATAATCGGCACCTTCAAAAGCGCCGACTTTATCTGCATATTTTTCAACTGCAAAAAACTGGCTTTCCATGTTCTATTGCCGGGTGAAAAGATCCTCCATTACACTTTCGGGAACATTTGCCTGACGGAGACTGTCGCGTTCTTTCTGAACCGTGTACCCATATTTATCGAAAGACTTTTGTTCCATGGCGTCGGGATCGGAGTTCCGGGTTCAACCAGAGATTTCCATTTAAGATTATTCTTATCCAGCAGCGCTGTAACATTAGGTTCCCATGGCTCCACAGTGATCTTCTGAGCTTCATAAGAAACTGACGATGTATAGTATTCATCTGCGAGGGCTCCCCATATGGTGCCCGAATTTATGCACCATGATATAACTAGCAAATTTATTATCTGCGGAAACTGTTGTGAAAAGGTTATAAATTCCTCCACCTCCGTATGTCTTTTCATTGATCAGGATGATCATAAGGTCATATGGCACTTCGGAAGCTATATCCCTTACAGTTTTATTGTCGAATGTCAATGCATACCTTTCAGAACCGAATATTCCGTATGAAACCGAAAGGGGTGAACGCCTGAATATACCCGGCTGAGGTTTAGTCACACCCGACTGCGGACCAGGTGTTTCGATAGCCCGTATGTTAAGGTCTTTCTTCCTGGACTTGAAGGGCTCTGCACTAAGCAGAACATCAGTAAGACGATTGACATCTTTCCTGAATTTCTCCATTTCTGTTGTCGAATAGCCATCGCCAAGAATTACGATATCCAGTTTCTGAGCTGCCGGTCCGTTATCAAGGATTATGTCGATTTTATGTGTTGGAACGATGTCAATAGGATTCACCTGGCGTGATAAAGGATCAATAGTTGTATTCCATATCTCCTGAAATTTATTCAACTGGTTTCTTTTCTTTAGAATAATCAATACAGGCTTTTTAGGCCATGGGAAACGTAAAGATTCATGAAATGTCCCATATTGTTTCTCTGCTTCAGGCGTTGATTGCCATTCCCCGAAAATACTCGAAAAGCCACGTGAATAGATTGGTGTTTTGGTTTCAACGTCAAGAACCTCGAAGAAATACATGCCGAGATTGAGCCGGTCAACCAGTTGGGTTTTGCTTCCGGGCCATACTCCATCCGAAACGATCTGGTCAGTAACAAAATGCTCTTCAGTAGCATTTCCGGTGTGATACAAATCCAATCTCATGGTTTTATCCAGGAAAAAACTCTCAAAAAGAGTTTTACCGGCCTGGATGTCCATTGATATTTCTTCTCCATAAATGGTCGGCCCGGTAAGTATCTGCAGATGACCGGTAAATGGTAACAGTACGAATCCAATCAGTAAGGTTTTGAATCTCATTTTATAAATTAGTTAATGATAATGACCGTCTCCGTGAATTTTAGTTTGCAAAAATACTGTTTTTCCGGTTTCATTTTATGTTATGGCTGATTTCAAGGATAGAAAGGCAGAGAATAGAAGACAGAGGGCAGAGAGTGGAGGACAGATGATGTAGGATAAAGAATGAATGCTGGATTATCTGGTGACTTTCCTGATCATATTATTATCTATTAATTTAGATTATTTAATAATTTTACTGATGGGTAGGGATTCGATTAAAGCGTTGGTTGATTAAAAAATTAACAGTAGTATTTTGCGACTCAATTCGCCATACATCGTTGTTTCCTTTATAAACAAATAAAGAAGTTAATGTTGTAAGAGATAAGCGGAAATAATTTATAATTGATATATGAAACGAAATGTACTCATTTTATTAGCTTGTCTGCTAAATATGTCATTATTAGGGCAGACGTCGTATTTCCAAATCGGGCCATCATTCTCAAAATTAAGTTGGAATAATTCCATGATTAATAAAGACCCATTCAATAAAGGAATTGTCGGTGTTGATGCTATGGCCGGAGTCAATTATTTGAATTTTAAATATTTTTGTCTAAGTTCAAATATTGAATTTATTCAAAAAGGCGGTTCACAAAAAGTTACTATGACGAATGAGTTGGGTGACAGCATCGCCACAACAGAAGAAACTGAAAGATTGAATTATCTGGGTGTTAATACTACATTCGACCTTAAAATTCCAATAAAAGATGTTATTGAACCATTCATCTTTGTCGGACCAAGACTCGATTATCTTATCAAATACGGTTCTTCGCAAAGATGCGTACCTGGCTATTTCAACAGATTGATTATAAGCATTATAAATATGGTTCTAAAAATCGCTTTGAAATGATTTTTTTTTGTAATTGTGAAATGAGAATAACCCATAACACACAAGGCTTTCCGAGGTTATTTCCCATTTCACAATTTTAACAACAAAATATGTTATTTTATTCATTTTAAATTGATTAACTCAGGTACGCATTATTGCGATGACCCTCAAATACAAAGAAAATATTGTTTTCTTAAACAATTTGATGATATTGGAAAACTAATTAAAATTAGTTATGGATTTATTACAGGAGCGGGAATCAACTTTCAGATCAGGAAAATTCAGTTAGGAGCCGTTTTTGATTACTATATAAATCTAAACAAGCTGGTTAACTATACTTCCGATAAGGATGTCAGTAATAAAATTTCAGATAACATTTACACATTGAATTTTCAGGTTGGATATAAATTTTAAGTTACTATTGCCGAGCCGTCATCTGCGGGATGGGAAGTTCAGTATGAGAAGAAGATCGGTCTAATAAATAAGAACGGAAAGCAAAGAAAAAATGTGCTGGATTGCGATTACCTTTCGATCGCGTATTATTGTACTCTGCTAAATCAGTTGGTGTCATCAGAAAAGTTATTATTGATTCGATTGAACAAGGAACCTGGAACTTACTTAGATGGAAAATCATCAAATAATACTATTTTTAAACAAACTGGAAGCTGATCAATTAGGTTGTAGTTGGTAGGAAAAGTGGATGTGTTACCAAATTTGAAAACGAATTACCAAAACACTAATGAATTATGAAGGCGACTGAGTTAATATTTTTGATTAAAACATGCTACCAGATTACGAAATAGTTTTAGGCCGTGGAATTGGAGCCCTTCTTTTTGGGATGAGGAAGGAAGAAATCGTTGAAATTATTGGAACCCCTGATGAGATTAACAAACCGTCAGATAAAGAAGGATATAATTGGGAAACGTACAATTACAATTTTCTGAACTGCTCATTTTCATTTGACCCGGATAATGAAGATAGACTAATTGATATATCCATAGAAAATGAGACCTTTCACCTGCTTCATAAAATCAGGATTGGAGTCAAAAAGGAAGATTTACTAAAGTTTGGAGAAGAATTAAATTTCGGGAAGTATATCATTGAAGACATGAGGACTGAGGAAGATCCCACTCATGAATTAATTTCATATAATGAGGTCGGATTAGATCTGTGGCTGGATGATGGGAAAATTTCTACTATTCAAATTTCCCCATTAAACAATAATAAAGATTTACCAATTTGGCCGGAAATGATTAACACCAACTGAAAAAAGTGTAATTTCTCCTTGAATATCTATGGAGGAGCATTGGATTAATTTACCTGAATGTATTTTGACAAATAACTTCCGGTTATAGAAGCAGGATTTTTCAGAATATCATTCAATCTGCCTTCTGCAACAACAAAACCTCCCCGATCACCGCCCTCAGGGCCCAGATCAATGATCCAGTCAGCATTAAGAATTATTTCAGGGTCATGTTCGATAATCAGGAGCGTATGTCCTTTATCTGTAAGACTTCTGAAAAGTTCATTTAAATGAATAATATCCAGGAAATGAAGCCCTGTGGATGGTTCTTCAAAAAGATAAAGATTATTTCCTTTCTGGGGTTTCATTAGTTCAGTTGCCAGCATCAGCCGCTGACTTTCTCCTCCAGACAGTGTATCCAGTGATTGTCCTAACTGGAGATATTCAAGGTCAACTTTTTCAAGTACCCTTAACTGACCAGTAAGGATCTTCTGATCACTAAAGAAAACGTATGCTTCAGAAAAATTCATATTAAGCACATCTGCAATTGTTTTATCGTGATACCTGCATGAGAGGACTGTGCTGTTATACCGCTCTCCCTGGCATTCTTCGCAGATCACAGGGACATCCGATATAAAATCCATGCTGACCCTAATCTTGCCGGCGCCCTGGCAATTAGGGCATCTTCCTTCCTTATTCAGAAAAGAGAAATGATTTTTCCCGAGATTGAGATTTATCGCATCCTCTGTTTTTGAGAAGAGGTCTCTGATCTTATCAAAGATACCCGTAAAAGTCACTACCGTTCCATTTGACCCTGAAAACTCCGAATGAGGATGAACAGGGATCAGGAACTCAAATCCATCAAGTCCATTTACATGGTCGCAACCGGTCGGCTTTGCGTTTTTCCAGGAATTAAATAATACATCGAAAAGAAGGCTTGACTTCCCGCTACCTGATACACCGGTCACAATGATAACACCACCTGAAGGGATTGTCAGGTCAAATCCTTGAAGATTATTTGCCCTTGCATTATGGATTACAATTCCCGGTTGCAGTTGGCGCTCAGGTCGATCCAGGTGAAATTTCCGGGTCTTTAAAAATGGGCCTGTTACAGAGGCGGCGCTGTGAATGATCTTTTCCGGACTTCCTTCTGCCAGGATTTTTCCTCCCTTGCTTCCGGCGCCGGGTCCTAGATCAATAATATGATCGGCAGCGAGGATCACATCCCTGTCATGTTCAACTATTACAACCGTATTTTCCTCTTTTTTAAGGTTTATTATCATCTCCATAAGGCGATCAACGTCTGATGGATGCAATCCTATGGTTGGCTCATCCAGCACATAAGTGAGCCCGGTCAGTCCGGAACCCAGCTGTCCTGACAACCTGATGCGTTGAGCCTCGCCTCCGGATAGAGTAGATGAACTACGGTTGACCGAAAGATATGATAATCCCATTCCCTGGATAAGTTCCAGGCGTTTCAGGATATCCTGAACGAGTGAAGCGGAGATGATTTTTAAAGATGGATTTTGACTCAGAAATCCCGGGTCTTTCAAAAATTTAATGGTCAAGGAGACCGTCATGGCTGAAAGCCTGGCAATATTGATCCCCTGGACGGAATAAGAAAGCGCCTCCGGACAAAGTCTTGTTCCGTGGCATGCAGTGCATTCTTTCTTTTTCATTACATTCATCATTTCCTCGCCCCTGTGATCGGCATGCTTCCGTCCGTATTCTTCATTGACCAAAAAAATAAATCCCTGCCAACGACCTTTGAAATGATGTTTTCCTTCACGATTGTTTCTCTTGTATTCCCATATTACATCATAGATCTCATCACCCGATCCATACATTGCAAGGTTTTTTGCATGTTCCGGAAGCTCCTGCCAGGGTAATGAGAAATCAATGCCATGGGACTTACCGACTGATTTAAGAGTCCATACATATTGTCCAAAAGGATCGTCGTAAAATTTTCCTGTTTTGGTTCCATTCAATGCACCTTCTAATATTGATTTTTCGGGATGAGTGACCAGTAATGCCGGATCACAAACTGTCACAATCCCGAGGCCATCGCATTCAGGACAGGCTCCATGCTGATGATTAAATGAAAATAACGAAGAGAGAACGGATCCTGATTTCATTGACGATTGACCAACTCTGGCATACAAGAGACGATACAGATCATAAATGCCTGTAATGGTGCCTACCGTGGAACGTGGATTAGTGCCAATCATATGTTGATTTACTGCAAGGGTAGGAGTAAGGCCCGATACTTCTTCGAAATCGGGTTTATCTTTCATCCCCAGCCGTATGCGGGCATATGTTGAAAAACTTTCCAGGAAACGGTTCCGGCCTTCTGCAAATACTGTATCAAATGCAAGAGAAGACTTTCCGCTTCCTGAAACTCCTGTGATCACTGTGATCTTGTTATGGGGATCTCTATGGAGATGTTTTGCAGGTTGTTGGTGGAGATACCGGTGAAAGTGATACTGGATGCTGAGTTCTGAGGTCGGAAATCTGACTTCTGTTCTTGACTTCAGTTCTCTGATCTCTGTCTTCTGAATAATTTTTGATTTATTGATTTCAGATAATTCCTTAAAGCTTGGCCTGTGAAAGAATCTTTACATTTAGTGATCTCTTCAGGAGTGCCGGTTACAACAACAAACCCACCATCTTTTCCGCTTTCAGGGCCGAGATCGATGACATGATCGGCCGCTTGGATAACTCCTATATGATGCTCGATGAGGATCACGGTGTTGCTCTGATCAATAAGAGTATTAAGTGCTGAAAGGAGAACCCTGACATCGGCATCGTGCAATCCGGTTGTGGGTTCATCGAGAATGTAAAGGGTATGCGCTGAATGCGGAAATGCAAGTTCCGTAGCTAGTTTTACCCGCTGAGCTTCACCGCCACTGAGCGTGGAAGATCGCTGTCCTAATTTCAGATATCCCAACCCCAGGTCATTCAAGGAATCAAGAAAACGAAGGATTCCCGGCTGGTCATTAAAAAACTCCCTGGCCTCACTGATGTACATATCAAGGACATTAAAGATATTTTTCCCTTTATAGGTTACTTCCAGAGTCTCGTCATCAAACCGTTTTCCTTCGCATTTCTCACACAAGAATCTCGACATTCCCTAAGAAATGCATCCCGATCTCCTGGTAACCTGCACCCTGACAGTCTTCACAACGGCCCCCTGCGGTATTGAAAGAAAAACGGCTTTTGTCGTATCCTCTCGATTTCGATAACGGCTGGTTTGTAAAAAGATCACGAATGTGATCAAACATCCCGGTATAAGTGGCAGGATTGCTTCTGGGTGTGCGGCCAATAGGAGAAGCATCGATATCAATAACTTTTTTGATAACTGAATACCCACTGATTGATTTACAATTAACGGGTTGATCGTCTTCACCATTCTGAATTTTCTTCAGAAACCTTCCAAGAACATCTTCTGCCAGAGACGACTTTCCTGCCCCTGAAACGCCTGTAATGACATTTAGTGAATTCACCTTGAAATTAACGTCGATATTTTTCAGATTATGTGCTGACGCACCTTTTATGATGATTTCATCATTCCCGGTCCGTGGGCACGCGCATTCATGATCTTTTCATGACCCGTAAGAAATGAAAGTGTATGGCTTTTCCTGATTTCTCTTCGGCAGATGATAGATCCCGGAAACAGGCATATTAAGAAGCACGTTGCCGCCATTGATCCCGGCATCCGGGCCTATGTCGATCAACCAATCGGCATGACGGATTATTTCTTCCTCATGTTCTACAACCAGCACCGAATTCCCTTTATTACGGAGTTCTTCAAAGATCTCAGCAGCTTCTCGTATCCTGGGAGGTAGACCGATGGATGGTTCATCGAAAAGGTACAAGAATATTCTGCAACCCTGTGGTTACCTGGTTAGCAAGCCGCAGGCGCTGTGATTCGCCCCCTGAAGGGGTCCCCGATTCTCGGGCAACTGAAAGGTAGGAAAGGCCTAACTGTTCAAGTATTTCGATGTGATTAATGATCTGAT
>CAWAVC010000054.1:0-64277 GCA_963785325.1 uncultured Bacteroidales bacterium
AGATAAATTCAAACTTTATTTTATGGATAGATTCAAGTAAGTACATCAAATTACAGGTTAGTCAAATAATTATTACCTTTGCACGCCTTTATGAGCATCGTTTTTATCACACGTAAAGAAAGGTTTAATGCGGCTCATCGCCTGTTCAGACCGGAATATTCCTATGTACAAAGACGTAAAACAATTGCGGGAATTTTCTAATGCCTAGTGGCATGGGTTGATTATACTTGAATGTCACTGTGAAAGGTAAAATCAGTCAGAAAAGGAGTTGTTGCTGAATTTTAGTCATTAAAACTTATGATCCGTATTAGTAGATTATTCTTCCGCTCGATCACAGAAATATCAACCTTGAGGTATCTTTTATGAAGGTGAAATGCGCTTCCACAGAAAACCTGGCGATTTCGATCTGGCAAGAGTTGGAAGGTGAAATTACAGGTTTAGGAGCCACCTTGCATTGCATCAAGGTTAAAGAAACCGAGAACAATATGGCAGAATATTTTGGGAAGTAAGGTATTTACTTGTTCAGAAACTCCTGCATACAATGAACGAAAAGAAAATGAATTACGAGAAAATTGAAGAGTTTGATGCTGCTAAACTGGAGCAGCTTAGTTTTCATTACAAAGAGATTTTGCGCCTGATCGGTGAAAATCCTGATCGCGAAGGGCTTCAGAAAACGCCATTACGGGTCGCCAAAGCCATGCAATTCCTCACACAGGGCTATGAGCTGGATCCTGTTGAGATATTGTCATCTGCTAAATTCCGGGAAGATTATCGTGAAATGGTGATCGTAAAAGATATTGAAATCTATTCATTATGTGAACACCACATGATCCCGTTTATTGGAAAAGCACACGTGGCTTATATTCCCGACAAATACATTACTGGCTTGAGTAAACTGGCAAGGGTAGTTAAGATTTATGCCCGCCGTCTGCAAGTCCAGGAGCGCCTGACTTCACAAATCAAGGATGCTATCAATACAACTTTGAAGCCTCTTGGAGTCGCAGTTGTAATTGAGGCACAACATTTGTGTATGTCAATGCGAGGAATTCAGAAGCAAAACTCTGTCACAACGACGTCGGACTTTGTTGGCGCTTTCGAACGGGATAAAACCCGTGCCGAGTTTTTGCATCTTATTGGAACGAAATTACATTAATCGTAAACACTTAACTATTAAATCAAACAAAAATGGATCAGAACATCAGAGGATTCAATATCATTGACCAGGAATACAAATCGGCGCAGACCTTACCGGTTACAAGAACTTTCATGGCAAATGTATTCTTATGGATGACTTTTGCCCTGGCCATCACTGCCGTTACGGCCTACTGGTTTGCATCGTCTCAGGAATTAATAGGGAGTCTGATGAATTTACAAATGGAAGATATAGCGGATTATCAATGCTAGGATGGATTGTTACCCTTGCGCCCCTGGGCTTTGTTCTACTTGATGTCCATAGGATTCCAGCGCCTTTCACCTCCGATTATGACCTTACTGTTCATTACTTTTTCCGTGCTGATGGGGATGAGCCTTAGTTTTATATTATTGGTTTATACTGGTTCATCTGTTTTTAAAACGTTTGCCGTCACTTCTGCAATGTTTGGCGTTATGGCAGTTCTTGGGTACACAACAAAGACTGATTTGACCAAATTCGGATCGATCCTAATGATGGCGTTATTCGGGATAATCATTGCCATGGTCATTAATATGTTCATGCACAGCAGTACAATGGAATATATTATTAGTGTACTGGGGGTTTTGGTCTTTACCGGACTCACGGCTTATGATATTCAAAAGCTGAAAGGATCGGAGCAGGAGTAGGTGTAGATGTGAATAATGCGAATGTCAGGAAAATGAGCATTATCGGGGCACTCACCTTGTATCTTGATTTCATTAACTTATTCTTTTTCTGTTGCGCTTTTTAGGTAACAGGAAATAGTCTGGATGCTGGGTCGGATACTGATGTAACCCATATTATTCAAACAACAACATCAATGAAACACGCTTATATTTTCCCGGGACAAGGAGCTCAGTTTATTGGTATGGGCAAGGTCCACAGATGAAAACTCATCACTTGCAAAAGAAATGTTTGAAAAGGCAAACGAGATCCTGGGTTTTCGTATTACTGACCTGATGTTTGCAGGTACTGATGAAGACCTGAGACAAACCCGCGTCACCCAACCAGCCATCTTTCTTCATTCTGTCATTCTGGCAGCTACATTAGGCGAAAAATTCAAACCCGATATGGTTGCCGGTCATTCTCTTGGTGAATTTTCAGCTCTTGTGGCCAATAAAGTTTTGTCATTTGAAGATGGTTTCGGCTTGTTTCAAAACGGGCACAGGCCATGCAAAAAGCATGCGAGAAAGAGCCTTCAACGATGGCTGCAATTCTCGGGCTTGACGATAAAATTGCTGAAGAAATCTGCCGCTCGATCGATGAGGTGGTTGTTCCAGCTAATTACAACAGTCCCGGACAATTGGTCATTTCCGGAAGTATCAAAGGCATTGAGATCGCCTGCGAGAAGATGAAAGCAGCAGGAGCCCGGAGAGCACTGCCTTTGAAAGTCGGGGGAGCATTCCATTCGCCGCTGATGGAACCGGCCCGTGTTGAACTGGCTAGAAGCAATTCATTCGACAGTGTAACCCGTCTGCCCCGTATATCAGAATGCCACAGCAGAAAGAGTATCGGATCCGCAAAAAATCAAGAGCCAACCTCGATTGCCCAGTTAACGGCTCCTGTTCTCTGGACGCAAATGACCCGGAATATGATCACCGACGGCGCTACCACGTTTACCGAAGCGGGACCAGGGAATGTATTGCAGGGGCTGATTTTAAAAACAGGTCAGAATATAACCGTGGAAGGGGTATAACCTTTACCTTTTAACATACTGGTTCTCGTAATATTTCTGATAATCTCCGGATGTAATGTTGTTCATCCATTCTTCATTTGCAAGGTACCATTCGACTGTTTTTTCAAGTCCTTCGTCAAATTGCAGTGAAGGACTCCATCCCAGTTCCGTTTAAATTTTGATGAATCGATGGCATACCGCAGGTCATGGCCCGCGCGGTCCTTCACAAATGTGATCAGCTTGCCGAAGTTCCTGTGGCCGTTCCAGTTTCCCATCCATGATCTCACAGAGTTCAGGATCAGATCGATGTTGGTCCATTCATTATTGCCTCCGATATTGTACGTTTCTCCCCTTCCTTTATGGAAAATCAGGTCGATGGCATTGGCATGGTCTTCAACAAAAAGCCAATCGCGGATGTTTTCTCCTTTACCGTAGATCGGAATGGTCTTGTTGTTTCTGATATTATTGATGGACAAGGGGATAAGTTTTTCGGGAAACTGGAATGGACCGTAATTGTTCGAGCAATTGGAGATTACAACCGGAAGTTTATAGGTATGATAATAGGCCCGGACCAGGTGATCGGAACTGGCCTTTGAGGCCGAATAAGGACTTCTCGGATCGTAGGCTGTGTTTCAATAAAAATGTCCGGTTTCGCCGAGCGACCCATATACCTCATCCGTTGAAATATGATAGAACCGCTTACTTGTCCGTGTCATCTTTCCAGGAAAGCCGGGCTGCATTTAACAGGTTGACTGTCCCTACAATATTGGTGAAAATGAATTCCATCGGGTTGCTGATCGAGCGGTCAACATGGGATTCTGCGGCCAGGTGAATCACACCATCAAAGGGATATTTCTGAAAAATAGCGTTGATTCGCTCTCGGCATCGACAATATCCTCTTTCACAAATTCATAATTGGGTTCATTTTCAATATCCTTAAGGTTCGCAAGATTCCCGGCATAGGTCAGCTTATCGAGATTGATGATCTTATAATGCGGGTAATTTTTAACAAATCTCCTTACCACATGTGAGCCGATAAAGCCGGCCCCTCCTGTTATCAAAATCGTCTTCATATTCTAACATTTTAATCATTCTGTCATTAAAAAACCGAATTATCAACCTTGACTTCCCTGCGAGCTTTTTTTCCCAGTTCCAGGCCGATAATGTCATCTCATTCAGTCCCTCCGGGCTTTCCAGCCCAATTCACGATTGGCGAATTCTGTATCGGCCCATATTTCCTGCACATCACCTGGTCTCCGGTCCATAAACCTGTAATTCAATTTTACTTTCGTCGATATATTCGAATGATTTGATGACATCCAGTACCGAATAACCGATCCCAGTTCCCAGGTTAAAAATTTCAACTTTTTGTTTATTTTTTCCTTCTAGCATTCGCTCGATGGCGATCACATGAGCCTTTGCAAGATCCACCACATGAATATAATCTCTGATAGCAGTTCCATCAGGAGTATGATAATCTTTTCCGAAAACATTAAGGAATTCCTTTTCCCGATAGCCGTTTGCGTAATAAATGGCATCAGGTTATTGGGCACGCCTAACGGAAGTTCGCCAATCAGGGCAGATTCATGAGCACCGATAGGATTAAAATATCGAAGCATAATCGCCTGAATAGGAGTGACTTTACTGTCATCTGCAATGATCTCTTCTGAAATCTGTTTTGTATTTCCATAAGGAGATGCTGCTTTTTTAATTGGCGCTGCTTCGGTTACTGGAAGCACATCCGGTTGACCATAAACCGTGCACGACGAAGAAAAGACGAAATCCCTGATCCCGTGAGATACCATCTCGCTAAGAAGATTTATAAGCGAATCCAGATTGTTCCTGTAATATTTTAATGGCTGAAGAACAGATTCACCAACAGCTTTATATGCTGCAAAATGAATGACTGCATCCAGGTCCATTATATCGATTGAAGAGATACTGAGTGGGTTTTTGGTCAGAAAGGTCGACTTTTTCAAAAAGGGGTTTAACGCCAGTGATCTTGCCAATATTATCAACAACATCTATTGATGAATTAGACAAATTATCGACAATGATTACTTCAAATCCTTTCTTCTGGAGTTCAACAACTGTATGTGATCCAATGTATCCTGTTCCTCCTGTGACCAGAATCTTCATGTTATTTTGTATATTATGAATGGAATCAGGGATTATTTCTGGATTGTCTTCAATAACGGATGATAATCCCCTTTGATTCCTATGGGTGTGGAATTTCTTATCTGATGCGCAATCTCAACACAACTTCTGGCTTCATTCATTCCAAATCCATTTCCTGCAAGCAGCTGACGATAACTTTCTGTATGCAAGTCAGTAAATCCTTCGCTGAATTCAATCTCTTCATTTTCAACTGTAATTGAACGGAATGTACGCAGCTCTTTTTCTTTAACTTCTTTCGGAATGTCCTCATAATCCAAACTAAGGAACCAGCGGACATGTGCCTTTTTAAGATGCAATATTCCTGCAGCTTTTTCAGGCTGAAGCAGGTGAACTATATTTTCTTTTACATCACCGAAGATCCAGGTCAGGAGGTCAAAAAAATGAATGCCGATGTTCGTCGCTATTCCCCCTGATTTTTCAATATTACCCTTCCAGGAACGATAATACCATTTTCCCCGGGAAGTGATATAAGTCAAATCAACATTATAAACTTTATCATCAGGGCTGTTCAGGATCTTTTCCCTTAAAGCTTTGATCACGGGATGAAGCCTGACCTGAAAAATGGTAAAGACTTTTTTCCCGGTTTCTTTCTCTATCTCATGCAAGGCATCCAAGTTCCAGGGATTCAGTACGATCGGTTTCTCGCAGATGGCTGTCGCTTCGTTACGCAAGGCAAGCCTGATATGTGAATCATGCATGTAATTTGGCGAGCAGATACTTACATAATCGACTTTCTGATATCCACCAGAACTACTGGATTTTGCAAGGCGGCGTAATTTATCAAGATGCCGGTCAAAACGTTCAGGCTCAATAAAGAAGTCAGCTTTTGGAAAATAACTGTCCATAATCCCAACACTATCATAAGGATCAAGCGCTGCTACCAGGTTATTCCCTGTTTCCCTTATCGCTTTCATATGTCTTGGTGCAATATAACCTGCTGCGCCGATCAAGGCAAAATTGAGTGGGTGGATCTTTTTCTCCATCTTGTATTATATCTGTTTATGTACTGTTCCGTCTTTAAATAAATATTTTTCATGACTTTCCGGACATTCGGCTATTCCGTTATGGTCAAATTCAAGCCTGTGACCGTATTCACTCATCCAGCCTACATGACGTCCCGGGTTTCCAACGATCAGTTCATAGGGTTTGACACTCTTTGTCACCACAGCACCGGCCCCGATAAAAGCATATTCGCCAATCACATTCCCGCAAACTATAGTAGCATTTGCCCCGATCGAAGCACCTTTGCGAACAATGGTCTTCGCATATTGATCTTTCCTGATTATTTGGCTACGGGGGTTAATAATGTTGGTAAAAACCATCGATGGCCCCAGGAAAACATCTTCTTCACAGATAACTCCGGTATAAATAGAAACGTTATTCTGAACCTTGACATTTCTCCCCAAAATGACCCCTGGGAAGACCACGACATTTTGTCCGATGTTGCAGTTTTCCCCTATAGTACAATGGCTCATGATATGCGAAAAATGCCAGATTTTCGTTTCTTTTCCGATTATACAACCCTCGTCAATGACAGCCGTTTCATGTGCAAAATATTCTTCCCTCATGATTTATCGGTTTACAAATTCCAATACTGAAGTAACAATATGGTTCAATTGTTCATCATCCAGTTCCGTATGCATGGGAAGCGAAATTACCGACTCACACAAAGCTTCTGTTACCGGGAAATCACCAGGCTTGTAACGTGGATCAATATAAGCTTTTTGCATATGCAGGGGGACAGGGTAATAGATCATGGCCGGGATTTCTTTGCCTGCCAGGTAATCAATAAGACCTTTGCGGTCAATATTATGAGTAACAAGGGTGTACTGGTGAAATACATGGATGGATTTTTCATATCTTACGGGGGTTGTCAAATGAGGATTATTGGCAAATGCTTTATCGTAGAACTCGGCCGCTGCTCTTCGTTTTGCAGCATATTCATCAAGATGTCCAAGCTTCACCAGAAGAATTGCTGCCTGAATACTGTCGAGTCGTGAATTTACACCAATAACATCGTGATAATAACGTACTACCATTCCATGATTCACTATTATCCTGAGTCGTTTGGCCAGCTCATCATCATTTGTAAAGATTGCGCCACCATCACCATAACAGCCTAGATTCTTTGAGGGAAAAAAGGAAGTGCATCCTGTATGTCCGATAGTTCCTCCTTTTTTTCGGGAATCATCATTAAAGAAATAATCCGATCCGATGGCCTGGCAGTTGTCTTCGATCACAAAAAGGTTGTGCTTTATGGCAAGTTCCATGATCTCTTCCATGGGAGCGCATTGACCGAAAAGATGCACCGGAACAATAGCTTTTGTTTTAGGAGTTACTGCCTTTTCGATAGCTTTCAAATCAATGTTGAACGTGCTAGGATCAACATCAACAAGAACAGGGGTTAGTTTTAACAAAGTAATGACCTCAGCAGTCGCAATGAAAGTAAAAGAAGATGTTATAACTTCATCTCCCGGCTGTAATCCCAGCGCCATCATTGAAACCTGCAAAGCTTCTGTACCGTTGGCACAGGGAATTACATGTTTTATACCCAAGTATCTCTCTAAAGCTTCCTGAAATTTTTTAACCGCAGGTCCGATTGATAAATGCACAGGAATCAACAACGTCTTGAATTTCTTTGTCAATCTCGGGTTTGATTTTAAGATACTGACTACGCAAGTCAACCATCTGGATTTTCTTCATTATAAAGTAAGGTTTATTGATTTTCTGTTTTATGTAGCAAAGATAAGTAAAAAAACATGGAAATCAGATTACACGCAAATAGTGAAGTGACAAAATGGGGGAACAACCATTCTTATATTCTCACTGATATCAGTTGCCTAATTGGTGAATTGTCGGGTATTTTATTGATAAACTTTTGCTTTGAGTTCTCCCTTGATCAGGAGTAAACCATTCATGGCTAATGCACGCATTTCATCCTCGCCCGGATAGATATATACAGGAGCTATTTTGCGCACATATTCCTGGATAAAAGAAACAAATTTATTATCATTAGCAATGCCACCGGTAATAAGTATTGCATCGACTTCGCATTTGAGAACCACATACATTGCACCAATGTATTTTGCGACCTGATAAGCCATTGCATCATAGATTCTTTTAGCTTTCATATTACCGGCCTCAATCATCTTCTCCACTTCTTCGGCATCGTTGGTCCCAAGATGAGCAACCAGTCCGCCTTCGCCCTTATTCATTCTCATAACTTCATCCCGCGAATATTTCCCGCTAAAGCAAAGCTTGATCAAGGCTCCAACAGGTAAGGTTCCACTTCGTTCCGGAGTGAATGGACCTTCTCCATCTAATCCCTGGTTCACATCAACGACACGTCCTTTTTTATGGGCTCCCACAGTAATACCACCGCCAAGATGCACAATGATCAAATTCAGGTCTTCATATCGTTTCTGATTGGCTTTGGCATATTCTCTTGCGATCGCTTTGTGGTTAAGGGCATGAAAGATCGAGATTCGTTCAAACAAAGGATGGCCTGAAACCCTTGCAATGTCGTCTAATTCATCTACTACTATGGGATCGGCGATATATGCTTTCGCATCCGGTAATTCAATTGCAATATCATAGGCAATGAGCCCGCCGAGGTTGCTGGCATGTTCACCCAGAGGACTGTTCTTAAGGTCATGGATCATGGCTTCATTCACCTCATAAACACCGGACTGGACCGGTTTCAGCAATCCTCCCCGGCCCATAACGGCATGAACATCCTTCAAAGAGACATCTGCCTCATGAAGCTGTTGAAGAATTTGGTCTTTTCTGAAATGAAACTGGTCCGACATTTTATGAAATTGAGCAAGTTCTTCTGGACTGTGCTTTATATTCTTTAGAAAAATTGGTTCTGAACCCTGATAAACAGCAATTTTAGTAGAGGTAGATCCAGGGTTTATTGCAAATATTTTAATTTCTTTCATACTAGTTTAATAATAATTACTCCTTCCATAATCCGGAGTTTCTCAATTTACTTTTCCGTATCCCATAAGTAAAGTAGATGATAAAACCGACAATCATCCAAATGATCAGACGCAGCCAGGTGTCAAGTGGTAATGCAGCCATCTGAATAAAACAGATCAGCGCACCAAGAATTGGAACGACAGGAACAAATGGCGTCCTGAATGGCCGTTTCAATTCCGGGTTGGTCCTGCGCAGAACTAAGATGCTAATGCAGACTATCACAAATGCCAACAAGGTTCCTATTGAAACCAATTCTCCCAGAATACTTATTGGCAGAATCCCGGCCAAGATCATGGCTACTGAACCGGTAAGTAACGTACTCACATAAGGTGTTTTGAACTTTGGGTGGACTTTTGAGAAGACAGGCGGCAGGAGGCCATCTTTTGACATGGAAAAAAAGATTCTGGGCTGTCCTAAGAGCATTACCAGGATTACAGAACTAAGTCCAGCGATGGCTGCGATCTTTACTATTGGTCTCAACCAGAACATTCCTTTTCCCATAGCATTTACCCCAACGGCAACAGGATCGGCAACATTTAAAGCTGTATAACTGACAATTCCTGTAAGAACTAAGGCAACCAGAATGTACAAAATCGTCGAGACGGTTAACGATCCCAATATACCGACCGGCATATCCCTTTGTGGGTTTTTAGCTTCCTGGGCAGCCGTGGAAACGGCATCGAAACCTATATACGCAAAGAAAATCACACCTGCCCCCCGAAGAATCCCACTCCACCCAAAATGACCCCACACACCGGTGTTTTTTGGAATAAACGGATGCCAGTTACCGGTTTTGATGAATGCGATTCCGATAGCAATGAATAAAATGATTACAGAAACCTTGGTGATTACCATCACATTGTTAAAATTGGCAGATTCCCTGATTCCTATGATCAGTAATAAGGAAAGGGCCATAATGATAAACATGGCAGGTAAATTGAGGATTGCCGTGACATGTGGCAAAGAATTAATATTAATTCCTTGTAAAGAGAGGTTTGAGATAAGGTTTGAAGTAACCTGTTGCCATCCAATGTTTGGTATGTTCACTAATACGCTTCCTGTCGCAGCTGTATAAGCTGTCGGAATATGGATCCCGAAATCATGAAGAAAACTTACAACATAACCTCCCCACCCAACGGAAACGGTGGAAGCGGCGAACAAATACTCCAGGATCAGGTCCCATCCGATAATCCAGGCCAGGAATTCGCCCAACGTAGCATATGCATAGGTATAAGCACTTCCAGCAATAGGGATCATGGAAGCGAATTCAGCGTAACAAAGTCCGGCAAATGCGCATGCTAATCCTGATATGATAAAAGAAATCACGATCGCAGGTCCTGCATATTGTGCTGCAGCCTGACCTGTTAAAACGAAAATGCCCGCCCCAATGATGGCTCCGATCCCAAGTGTTGTCAGGTTAGTAACAGTTAGAGCTCGTTTAAAACCACTTTTGGAATCAGATGCCTGACTCATCAGATCGTCGATGGATTTTGTAGAAAATAAACGGCTTGACATGGCATTTTTTATTAGATGTGGTTATCTAGTTCGGTATTTCTATCTTTCCGGTAAAACAGCAGGAATGAAGATTAGTTTACTGCAGCAGCCATGATGATGCTTGCCTGTTTTGATTCTTCCGTATCGGAACGTGAAGTCAAAATGACAGGAGCTGCAGCACCCAGTATCACCGCAGCCAGCTTGGCATTGGCAGAAAAGCCATAGCATTTGTACAGGACATTTCCGGCTTCAATATCAGGAACAACCAGCAGATCGGCATCTCCAGCAACATCGCTTACGATCCCTTTATGTTTTGCACTCTCACTGCTAACGGCATTATCGTAAGCTAGTGGTCCATCGATAATACAATTTTTAATCTGGCCGCGCTGGTTCATCTTGGCAATCATGGCAGCCTCCAGTGTGGCTGGCATTTGTTCATTCACCATCTCCACTGCACATAACATAGCAACTTTTGGTTTTGCATATCCCAGTTTGTTCATGAAACCAACGGCATTGTTTATGATTGCAATTTTGGTTTTCATGTCGGGTGCAATCACCATAGCAGCATCGGTCAATCCGATCAGTTTATGGTAAGTTGGAACCTCAAAGAGAGAGAAATGCGAAAGTACTTCCGATTTACGCAGGCCTTGTTCTTTATCCAGGACCCCCCTGAGAAATATTGCTGATGTGATATTTCCTTTCATCACAATATCGGCTTCCTTGTCGCGAACAAATTTTACCGCATGTTTTACTGCGAGCACATCGCTTTCTTCATTAAAAATAGTGACATTTGTAAGATTAAGGTTCAACTTTGCAGCTATTTCCTTGATTTTTTTTTCGTTGCCAAACAAAATGGCATCGATAATCCCCTGCTGCACCACGGTACAGACTGCTTCAAGGCAATGTTCATCGTGAGCCACCGCAACTGCAACTTTTTTCTTTCCTGATTTTTTTGCGAGTTCTGTAAGATCAGATAGTTTTGTTAGTACTTTGATCTTGTCAGTTTCATTTTTAGTCATAATAATAATTCCTCCTTCAATAAAATAACAAAAATATATTGGTTTAGTTAAATGTCTTTCTTTCTGTTAGCAAACCTACGTCAATTTTGCAAATTACACAAACTCTTCGAAAAAAATCTTTAGTCAAAAAATATTTCTACCTTTGATGCGTCATTAACTCAGAGTAATTATGGAACTCCCTTTTACTGAATCGTACCGGATTAAAATGGTAGAAACCATCAGAAAGAGTACTCTTGAAGAACGTCATAAATGGATCAAAGACGCAAAGTATAATCTTTTTCTCCTGAAAAGTCAACATGTTTTTATCGATCTTCTGACAGACTCCGGCACAGGGGCCATGAGCGATAAACAATGGGCTGAGATGATGACAGGCGATGAAAGTTATGCAGGCGCTTCATCTTATTATAAATTGAAGGAAGCGATCTTTGACATTACAGGGTTTGATCATTTTCTTCCGACTCACCAGGGAAGAGCTGCTGAAAATGTTCTATTTTCGGTTCTTGTTAAAGAAGGGGACTTAGTACCCGGCAATTCCCATTTTGACACTACCAAAGGACACATAGAGTTCCGCAAAGCAGTTGCAGTGGATTGCACTATTGACGAGGCATTTGATACTACACGGGATCATCCGTTCAAAGGAAATGTCGATCCCGGGAAACTGGAAAATGTGCTTAAAAAATCAGACGGTAAAATTAAGTTTATCATCATTACCCTGACCAACAATTCGGCTGGTGGTCAGCCTGTTTCTATGGAAAACCTCCGGATGGTCAGGCAAATAGCCGACCGTTATGGGAAAATAGTTGTTTTTGATTCGGCTCGTTTTGCCGAAAATGCATATTTCATTAAAATGAGGGAGGAGAAGTACAAAGATGTTCCGATTCGGACCATCGTTCGTGAGATGTTTTCCTATGCAGATGTTATGACGATGAGTTGTAAGAAAGATGCAATTGTAAATATCGGCGGGTTCATCGGCATGAGAGATGAAGAAATTTTCCGGCAGTGCTGTATGTTTAACATAATGTTTGAAGGATATATCACCTATGGCGGACTTGCGGGACGAGACATGAATGCAATTGCACAGGGGCTTTACGAAGGAACTGATTTTGAGTACCTCAACACCAGGGTGAAACAGGTCGAATACTTAGGCAAACGTTTGATAGATTTTGGGATTCCTATTCAGCAACCCATTGGCGGCCATGCTGTTTTTGTAGACGCAAAACGTTTTCTCCCGAATGTCAAAAAAGAAGAATTCCAGGCTCAAACGCTTGCCGTACAACTTTACCTTGAAGCGGGTATACGTGGTGTTGAGGTTGGAGCTCTAATGGCCGACCGTGATCCAATAACCCATGAAAATCGCTTTCCTAAACTTGAATTCCTCCGTCTTGCCATCCCCAGAAGGGTATATACCAATAATCATATGGATGTAGCGGCAATTGCATTGAAAAATGTTTTCGACCGGAGGAATGAAATGACGAGGGGGATGAAAATAATACATGAAGCTCCTATCATGCGTCATTTTACCGTCGAATTGGAACTTGCCTGAAATTCCGGAAATGGAACCGCTAAAGAAAAAAGGCCGTTACTTCCGAATCTATAAGCAATTACAAGACCTTTTATTGAAGTCGGATGACTTTGATGCAAGGATGGCAACTATTGTGGCCGTTCTTCATCATAAAATGGAGACTTTTTTCTGGACTGGTTTTTATCTCTTGAAAGATGGTGAACTTATTGTAAAAACCTACCAAGGACCGGTTGCATGTCAGGTATTGAAAAAAAATACCGGCGTTTGTTGGGCTGGAGTTAACCAGCAGAAGACGATCATCGTTCCCGATGTACATAAATTTCCCGGTCATATTGCATGCGATTCTAGATCAAACTCTGAAATAGTTGTGCCTCTTAAAGATACTAAAAACAGGATTCTCGGAGTTCTTGATGTTGACAGTACATCATTTAACGCATTTGATCTAATCGATGCAGATTACTTGGAAAAGGTGCTTGGCCTTTTATTTCAGAAGATGGAGGTCCGAAGTCAGAAATCAGAAGGCTGACCTTTGACCTATAAACGAAAAACAGTACCCTCCCGGACATGTCATTTTTGGAGCTATTTTTTATCGGACTTGGTCTTTCCATGGATTGTTTCGCTGTATCGTTAAGTTTTTCAACATGTGGAAGACTGGCATGGAAAGATGTTCTGAAAATGTCTGCCTTTTTCGGGATTTTCCAAGGGTTGATGCCAGTCATCGGCTGGACAATAGGTACTTCTTTTCAGTCATTAATCCAGGCTGTTGATCACTGGCTGGCTTTCGGCATCCTGACTGTCATCGGTATTAGGATGATCCGTCAGTTCTTTGTTCATGAAACCAAGAGAAAGTTCACCGACATAAGGAAGACCACTGTCTTATTGACCTTGTCGGTGGCCACCAGCATCGATGCCCTGGCTACAGGTGTAAGTTTTGGGTTCATCAAAGTGAATATTCTCGAAGCTGCTTCAATTATAGCCGGGGTGACATTTATTGTATCGCTTATAGGTTCAAGAGTTGGCGCAAGATCTACCTTCATCCCGGCAAAGTGGGCAGAATTATTAGGTGGGATCGTCCTGATAGGAATCGGAACAAAAATCCTCATCGATCATTTAGGAATAATTTAATAACTGGCGAAGTGACGAGGTGGTGAGTTGGTGAGGTAGCGAGTGATGTGACCAGTAATTAATTTCTATAATTTTCGTTATCTTTGTTGTTAATTCTATGCTATGTCGACTATCCGGATCACAAAAGAATTTCATTTTGAAGCTGCCCATGCTTTACATGGTTATGACGGTCCTTGCAAAAGTGTTCATGGCCATTCATATAAATTTACTGTTACCGTTATCGGAACTCCTCTCGGGGATAAGGAATCGCCGAAGACTGGAATGGTAATGGATTTCGGAGACCTGAACGAGATTATTAATAAAAGCATCATCGATGTTGTTGATCATTCTCTTATCCTGAACAAAGATTATCCTGTTAAAGATGTTCAGAAAATCAATGAGGTTTTTTGTAATATCGTTTGGGTAGATTATCAGCCAACGAGTGAAAACATGCTAATCGATTTTTCTAAAAGGATCGGGGCTCTGCTTCCTGCAGGAAGCAAGTTGTTTTCTCTCCGACTTAGGGAAACAGCAAATTCTTATGCTGAATGGTATGCAGATGACAATAAATAATTCAATGAAAATATTATCAACTATGAAAATTACCTGGCTTGGCTGGGATAGTTTTAAAATCAAAACATCCGGCAAAACAATCTATTTAGATCCTGTTATCGGAGATTATGATGAACCAGGCGACCTTGTGCTGATCTCTCACAGTCATTCTGATCATTTCGACCCCAAAATTCTTTCCAGGATCAGGAAACCCAATACCGTAGTAATCACTTCTAAACAGAACCAGGATGCAGTGAAGGGAATCGGGCTTGTCCCTGGTGAGACATGGTCGCTGGATCCAATTAATTTGATTGCTTGTCACGCTTATAACATAGTCAGGATGCGACATCCCGGAATGCCATTTCATCCAAAAGGATTTGGTGTAGGATGGATCGTGGAATCAGAGGGTAAAAGGCTGTACTTTCTTGGGGACACAGAATTAATTCCTGAGATGAAAAAAATCGGACCGATTGATGTATTGTTGATCCCGATCAGCGGATATTATGTTATGGATATTAACGAAGCGGTTAAAACAGTCAAGATGATTAAGCCGAAACTTGTCATTCCAATGCATTATGGTGTGATTGATGTAGGGTATGGAAAAGAGGCTTCACGTATCGAGTTGAATGTCGATCCTGGGGAATTTGCCCGCAAACTGGAAGGTATCTCTGATGTAAGGATATTAAAGCATGGGGAATCCATAACAATATAAATAAGTTCTGGTAAAAAGAAAAACTGTAACTTTAATTTTTTATGATCCTTTGAGTGCTGAGAATATGGCCTTCCATGGATTTAATTACAAGGAAATACATGCCACTTGTGACATTCTGTAAGGGGATGGTAAATAAATTTCCTCCCTGAACTATGTCAATATTCTTCATCAGGATTCGTTCTCCAGTTAGTGTGAGAATTTCTGCATTGATTGTCAGGATATCGGGAGACAAAACCAAAAAATGAAAATCTTCTGTAACCGGATTAGGGTAAATCTTTCCGAATGTAATATGGCTTTTATCCTGAAACGATACTATGCCGGTTATTTCATGATCATAAACTTTAATTTGTAATCCTTCAGCAATAGGATGTAAGGAATCGACAATCACCTGTAAGATATTGGCATATTTGCCTGTGACTTCAGGATAAAGATTGTAAGTTCCGAATGGAAGTGCAAAGAATTCAAAATTACCCTCTGTATTCGAATTGGTGGCCTTAATTGGAGTCAAATCGTTATTGAGCAACAACACTTCTGCGTTGGAAAGTTCTGAAGTATCATCATTAAGAATCACTGACCCTTGCAGATTGGCCGAACCGGAAAGACTGTCATTGGCAGCAACAAGATAAATATCGTTATTAAAGATATCGCCACTGATTAAGAAGGAAGTTGCCATTTGCCATTTGACTTGATCCCCGTTGTATGTGGGTAAATATTCATTAGAATGAGTTGACCCTTCTGTCAACCCGGCTTTTATTATGTAGTTCCCTTCCAGTTCCTGAAGAAATGTATAGTATCCCAGGTAGGTAAAACGAGTAGTATCCACAGGAACGATCCACTGGTTGTGTGCCCTGTAAAGGTAAGCCACTCCTGTATCTCCTGTATTTTGCGGATTGTTTATAGGGAACTGTCCAGCAAAGAGAAGGCCCCCGATATTATAGTATGAACACGTTTTAACGACTCTGTTGGTGGAATCGAAACAACTCCAGGCTCCGGATGAGTCTTCTTTGATAATCGTAAATTTAACCGTAAAACTTCCAGCTGTAGTGTATTGATGAATAGGGTTTCTCTCGTTGCTGGATGTGCCATCTCCAAAACTCCAGTTCCATTTGTTTGGATCACCATATGAAAGATCCTGGAACAAGTATGTGTTCTGAGCCTTGTTGCTGGAATCCAGTACGACGGTAAAGCCAGCCCTGCATTGCACATTCAGACAAATAGAAAAATCAACCTCAATTTGTGAGGGTGTACTATAGACAGTGTTGGAATTAAGAATATTGTTGCAGTCATAAGTAGCAACACTGATGGGAATTCCATCGGGTATCGCCGCAATGGTATCTACATAGAACCCGGTCGAATCAGTATAAACAACATTTGAATACTCAATCAGAGTGGAATTTATCATTACAGGATTCTCCGAGATCGGTTTGCCATTTTGATCGTTCGTGACATGGCCCCAGATGATGACCCGGTCATCAGGGATATTGATAAATACCGTTTTGATTATTGAATCCACACACCCATCTGCTGATCGTATCAGCAGTTTGACATTATATATGCCCGAACCGGAATACAGGTGTTGTGGATTTTGCAAGGACGAAACGTCATTTACTCCTGAAGCAGGATCACCAAAATTCCAATTCCACGAAATAATGGACGAATTTGATTGCGAATGATCCGTGAACTGGTAATCCAACCCCACAATACTGTCGTATGTAAAATTGGCCCGACAACCATAATAAGGTGGAACACAAATCTGGAAATCAGCAACAATAGGAGAATTTGTACTTAAACCGGTGATTAACTGAGCAACATTGTTGCAATCATAGGTAGAAATCTGGAACAATACAGGATAAGCAGGAACATTTTTCACGGTATCAGTATAATAACCATTTGCATCCGTATAAACGGTCCTGTAATAATGAAAAGGCGATGAAAAATCAGTCTTAATGTACACTGTATGACCAGGAACCCCAGCATTACCTTGTAAATCGGTAATAGTGCCACTGATGTAAACTGTTACCCCTGACACATTACCAGCAAACAAGAGTATCAATAAAAGAAAGATTAGTGAACGTGTTTTTATCATTGTTTAATCTTTATTTGTCCGAAATTAACCTTGATACCAACTTCAATTCCAACGGAATAGGGGTCTTTTGCAGTAGATGATGCCGATTCCTGGGTTTCAAAGGGCTTAAAATAGTGCTTATAAGATGGATCTGCATATATGCTGAAATTCTTGGCAAGTCTGTACTCAATATCGAGAGCTGCCTGGATTTCCCAGTTCATTTTAACGCGCACCAGGCTATTGTCGTCCACGCGGATAAGATGTGCGTTAGGGTAATCAATAAAGGGTGAAGCTTCTTTTGATGCAATATGGAATGAGATGGAAGGCCTGCCTTTATTCCGATAATAAACCGATTGGTCTCAAAAAGCTCATACCCGAGTAAAACCGGAATTTGAAGATACGTATAGCGGCTAATAGCCCGGCTGTCAGCAACATGTTCCACACTGTCATAAACTGCAATGTCTTTGGTAGTATAAATAATCTTATTCCCGGGTGTTACGATGAATGAGATAATACTTGTAAAATACCCTATACTGTCTTTACTTTTGTAGTTGACACGATAGTCACCCTGATCAAAAACATAACCCAGGCCAACACCGGTCTGGACTGAGAATTTTCCTATATGATATGTTACACCGGTATTCAGCCAGAAATTGGATTCAGAGTATTTACCATTATTCCTGTAAACTGAAAGTTCAGGAGAAACACCCATGTTAAAGGTAAAGAATTGCGGTATTTCGGATTTTGTGCTCACCGGGATATTTATAATGCCGTTGAAGTTCGCTATTCGCAATAAAGTATCTTCATACGTCGATGGGAACAAACTGGTAATAGTGAGAGAAGGCAGATAATTCAATTCATAGCTGTTTATATTCCTTACCCGGGAAACTACCAGATGACCTTCAAAAGAATTAACTTCCTTCCCGGAAAGAGTTAATGATGTTATTCCTGATGAGAAAGTTGCTGTATTAGTTGTTCCGTTTGTTTTTATAATCGGCGTTGAATTGTTTCTTGCCAAGAAAGGAACTCCTGAAGGTAATTGGGTTGGCTGAACAGTTGAGTTCTTCGGTAAAGCCTTTATAACTGAATGGGTCGTACCAGAATTCAACTTTTTATCGGTTCTTGTAAGCTGGGTATTTGAAGTAATTACCGATAAATTCCCCTGTGGAATATCCTTAATGATGACAGGAGAATGATCATTTCTTGTTGTTTTTCCATTGGGAATCTGGGTTAATAGAAAGATCAATCCGACTATGAAAACGCTTGCAGTTCCAATCCAGAATGTTTTTGGAAGATTGATAAAATTGAGATGGGCGAGTTCAGTCCGTAATAATTTCCTGCTAATTCCCTTCCAGATAGCCTTGGATGGTTCTATCTGTTGATTTTCCAGCGAATTTCGGAACAAAGCGTCTAATCCGTCCGAAGTATCAGTCTGAGTTTTTCGTTCTTCAATCATTTACAAAATTGTATTTCTTTACGCTATAATATTCGTTCAATTTATTTTTCAGAAATCTTCTTGCCTTAAGTAATTGGGTTTTGGAAGTATTCTCTGAGATATTTAGTTCGCTGGCAATTTCTTTATGGCTGAAATCTTCCATCACGTATAAGGTAAAAACGATCCTATAGCCTTCGGGCAGTGACCGGATCATTTCCTGAAGGACATCAGCTGGTACTGCTTCAAAGTTTTCTTCAGTTTTATCCTGATCGACAATCTGTGTTTCATTGATCACACTTATATCTTCTAAAAACGGTATTCTCCGTTTTTTCTTTATTTCATTTAATGCATTGTTAATCATAATCCGTTTAATCCATCCTTCAAAAGATCCTTCCCTTCGAAAAGAATTAATTTTCTGAAACACTTTCAGAAATCCTTCCTGCAAGAGATCTTTCGGCTTCATCCCTGTTCTCTGCAAATCTGAAACATAAAGCCAGCATTGAGGAAGCGAACTTCTTGTACAATTCATACTGCGCTTTACGCTTGCCGGCAATGCAGCCTTCAAGTATTGTTTCATCAATAATCATCCGAAGATTTGCCGTTTATTAGACACATAGGTGTTAAAATAGTTGCCTGCATAACCTCAAAGATACAAATATTACACCCGGATGAACTATAAGTTAGCCACATAACAAAATAATGAATTGACAGACAGAAATTTGAAGGATCAGATTGGGTCCCTTTGTCACACAAGATCGGCCTTTGATCGATTGAAATTCTTTTCAAAAAATGTTCGTCCTTTGGTATTCAGGATTCCCTGCAAATGATATACAAAAACCTCATTAAATACTTTGACTGAGACAAGTTCTTCCATTGTGAAAATATTATTGTCGTACATATTTTCAACTTTGAACACAAGTAACCGGGCGATGATCTTTGAATTGAGTTCTTTCCGGTATAATCCTTCCTTTTTCCCTTTGTTCATGTTGTTATACATCGTATCATATATCTTCTTCCTGCGTATTTCCTTGACCTTTGAATAGAGTTCAGGGTAATATTTATGGATATCATATTCCATTGAGGCATTATAATCCCGTAGCATGGTATTAATCATTCTGTAAACTTCGAAAAGTTCTTCAATTGCATTCAGTTCCCTGTTCTTTATTTCCCGGAAAAACTTATTGCGATTATTATAATCCAGCAATACGATATTCCTGACAAGGTCCTTCTTTATCATTAAAATATTTATAAAGGGTTTTCTTGGAGATGCATAGATGCTTTGCCACATCATCCATGGTCACACTTTTTATTCCATAACGGTAGTACAGCCGCCTGACTTGTTCAAGGATATGAAGGGTTTTCTCATCCATGCTACAAAGATAGTAAAATGAAGAGGGGAAACTATTTAGAAAGGAAAGTTTTTATTTGATGCTTGAAGATGAAGAATGCAGGATGTTTAAGAAAATAGCCATTTACTTTTGCAGTCTGGGGGTATAATTTAACGGAAACTTTTATACGGAAAAAGTTTTTCCTTCGTTAAATTCTCTATATTTGCACCCATTTTTAACCGCATGTAAAATCATCACAAATAACATCCTGGTCATGAAAAAATCACTCTTCATATTTGGCCTTTTAATAATAGCCATTTCATGCAGCAGTCCGGATAAAAAAAAGGAATCAAACGTTACAGATAGTACTCCCACCACCATAGTAAGTGTGCAACCTTTGGCCACTCAGCCATTTGATCATTATATTGAAGTGCAGGGCCGGATTGACGGTAATGAAAACATTGGGGTAAGCCCCCGTACCGCTGGGGTAGTGACAAAGGTTATCGTCACCGAAGGTGAAACCGTTAAGAAAGGGCAGGCGCTTGCCGAACTGGATGCGGACGTGCTCAAACGTAACCTTTCTGACCTTCAGAGCCAGCTTTCTTACATGACTGATCTGTATGAAAAGCAAAAAGCTTTGTGGGATCAGAAAATCGGTTCGGAAGTACAATACCTGACAGCGAAAAACAATAAGGAATCCATTGAAAATAAAATCGCCTCACTGAATGACCAGATCAGTATGTCGAGTATTACATCACCAATTAACGGAACCGTTGAGGATATTCCAATCAAGGTTGGCCAGTTGGCACAGGTTGGAGTTCCTGCCTTCAGGGTGATTAACTTTACAAAAGTAAAGGCTGTAGCAGATGTTGGAGAAGCTTACAGTTCAAAGATAAAGACTGGTGATCAGGTAAAGATATTCTTACCGGATTTTAATGTTGAGCTTCAGCAGAATGTTACTTTTGCCAGTAAGTATATCAATCCGACCAACCGAACATTTATCGTTGAAGTTGAGTTGCCTCCTTCTACAAACATGGTGTACCGTGCAAATATGATCGCCGTTATCAGGATCAAGGATTATTCAAGCGCTTCCACCATTGCTGTTTCCCAGAATTTCATCCAGTCATCTAAGGATGAAGGTCTTTACGTTTTCCTTGCAAAAGATGAAAACGGTAAAAAAATTGCCCGAAAAACGTTTATCAAGACCGGTGTTACTTATAACGGACTGACAGAAGTTCTGAGTGGATTGAAAGAGGGGGATAAACTGATCACTGCAGGGTATAAAGACTTATACGATGGACAGGCTATCGATTACAAATAAGTTTTACCATGAAAGAAGTACAGAAGAAGGTTAAGGAATTCTTTGGAACTAGTTGGGCGATCGATAACCGCACGAGCATTTATGTTCTCGTAATTATCATTACGATGTTGGGAGTGATTTCATATATAAGCATTCCGAAGGAGCAGTTTCCTGAAATTATTATCCCGACCATTATTGTGAACACGGCTTATCCGGGGACATCTCCTGAAGATATGGAGAACCTGGTTACCCGGCCGATTGAAAAAGAAACAAAAGCCCTTTCCGATGTAAAAAAGATCACCAGCAAATCAATACAGGATTTTTCTACGATTGTCGTTGA
This sequence comes from uncultured Bacteroidales bacterium, assembly GCA_963785325.1. Taxonomy (GTDB): domain Bacteria; phylum Bacteroidota; class Bacteroidia; order Bacteroidales; family FEN-979; genus FEN-979. The sequence continues at coordinate 21,877 of CAWAVC010000054.1, forward strand.
ATTCAATCCCGGTATCGGGGTTTCGGAAGCAAAGCAACGTGTGCGCGATGCCGTGGATAAGGCCAAGGCCAACTTGCCGACTGATCTTCCGAAAGAACCGGATATCATGCAGGTGGATCTCTCGGAAATCCCGATCATGTATATTAATATTTCAGGTGATTATGACCTTCAACGACTGAAGAAATATGCCGATGATACCAAAGACCGTATCGAAACCCTGAAGGAAATCACCCGGGTAGATATTGTAGGTGCTCTCGACCGCGAGATCCAGGTTGATGCTGACATGTACAAGATGCAGGCCGCAAGTGTGACATTCAGTGACCTGGAACGAGCCATATCCAGTGAAAATGTAACAGTTTCAGCAGGAACTATTTCGACCTACGGATCCAAACGCACCATCCGTGTAGCAGGCCAGTTCAAGACACCGGAGGAGATTAATAACATTATGATCAAATCAGGAAGCGGCGCCATCGTTTACGTTAAAGATATAGCCGATGTAAAAGATTCTTTTAAGGAACAGGAAAGTTTTTCACGGATCAATGGGAAAAATGTTATCACACTCAATGTGATCAAGAAAAGTGGCGAAAACCTGCTTAATGCGTCTGATGAAATCAAGGCTATTCTGGCAGATATGAAAGCAAATTCATTTCCCCCCGATCTTTCGGTCACCTTGACAGGAGAACAATCGCGTTTCACTAGGAGCACACTTGATGAATTGAACAATACCGCTATTATTGGTTTCATCCTTGTGATTTTGATTTTGATGTTCTTCATGGGATTCAACAATGCTTTCTTTGTCGGTCTTTCCGTACCCCTCTCGATATTTGTGGCATTCCTCATTATGCCGAATATCGGATTCACCATGAACATGATTGTGATGTTCGGGCTTATCTTCGCCCTTGGAATTATCGTGGATGATGCCATTGTTGTTATTGAGAATACCCATCGGATACATCGGTCGGATCCAAATATTGTTACGGCCGCCAAACATGCGGCCGGGGAAGTTTTTCTTCCTATTCTTTCAGGAACACTGACTACATTGGCGCCCTTTTTCCCGCTGGCGTTCTGGCCCGGGATAGTAGGGAAGTTCATGTATTACCTTCCTGTCACATTGATCATTACACTTTTTGCTTCATTGTTCGTAGCCTATATCATGAACCCCGTATTTGCGGTTTCTTTCATGAAACATGAGTATGATAAGGTAGAACATAAAGCGAATATCCGCAGGTTAATGGCCGTTAGCGGGATATTCCTTGTGATGGCCGTGATTTTTTATATCGGCGGAGCTTTCGGAATGGGCAATCTTATGATCTTCTGTCTTATTCTGAATGCAGCTTATCGTCTTTTTCTCAAGGATGCAGCGATTAAATTTCAGAATATAGGTTGGCCAATGATTATTGCCTTCTATGAAAAGAGCCTCAGGTTCTTCCTAAAGGGCAGGAATCCTTTTTACCTCTTCTATGGAATTATTGCTTTATTCTTCCTTTCCCTCATTATTACAGGAGTTACAAAGCCAAAGGTGCTGTTCTTTCCCGATAATAAACCGAATACGATCAATATCTTTATCAAGATGCCTGAAGGAACGGACCAGTTGGTTACCGATTCAGTAACGAAACTTGTTGAGAAAAAGGTCGATGTGATTTTTGGACACAATAATCCATTGGTTGAATCAATAGTCACAAACGTCGGTTTCGGCGCGGGCGATGGTATGTTCGACAGAACCACAGTCTCCAACAAAGGAAAAGTGGCTATCAATTTCATTGAAAGCCGATACCGACACGGGGTCAATACCAGCAAGTTCCTTGACCAGATCCGGAATTCTGTAAAAGATATTCCGGGGGCACAGATCAGTGTGGAGAAGAACCGGATGGGTCCACCAACCGGGAAACCTGTTAACATTGAAGTTACAGGGGAAAAACTGGATGGACTCATTGTAACCGCCACCAAATTCCAAAATTACCTTGATTCCCTGCGAATCCCGGGAATCGAAAAACTGAAATCTGACTTCGACGACAAAAAACCGGAGATCATTATCGATATTGACAGGGTAAGAGCCAACCGTGAAGGTATATCGGTCGGACAAATCGGGCTGGAACTTCGTACGGCCATCTATGGAAAAGAAGTCTCCAAATATAAGGAAGATGAGGATGAATATCCCATTCAGCTAAGGTATTCAGAACAACAGCGCAAAAACGTTGATAAGATCATCAATGCAAGGATTACTTACAGGGATATGAACTCGGGCCAGTTAAGACAGATTCCGATCTCTTCAGTTGCCAGGCTGGGATACAGGGATACCTATGGCGGTATTAACCGTAAAAATCTTAAGCGGGTGATCACTATTTCTTCTGAAGTACTTTCAGGTTATACCCCGAACGAAGTGGTTGCAGCAATCAATAAATCACTGCAAGGGTTTAACATTCCCAAAGGGATCACAATCAATCTTACAGGTGAACGTGAAGACCAGGCCGAAACAATGATGTTCTTATTGAAAGCAATGATGGTTGCTATCGGCCTTATCTTCTTCATCCTTATCACTCAGTTCGGATCAGTAAGCAAAGCCCTCATTATCCTGAGCGAAGTTGTATTCAGTATCATCGGTGTTCTTTTCGGGATTTTTATCTTCCATATGACCATCAGCGTGATCATGACCGGCCTCGGGATTGTGGCATTGGGAGGCATCGTTGTAAGGAACGGGATCCTGATCGTGGAGTTTTGCGACACCTTGAAAGAACGCGGGCTCAGAACACGGGAAGCTGCAATCAGGGCAGGCTTGACCAGGGTCACCCCCGTTATCCTGACTGCTACAGCCACTATTTTGGGGTTGGTCCCGCTTGCCGTGGGTATGAACATCAATTTTGTAACCCTTTTTACACAATTGAATCCTCATATTTACTTTGGAGGCGACAATGTTGCATTCTGGGGACCCTTGTCCTGGACTATCATCTTCGGATTGAGTTTCGCTACCTTCCTGACCCTGATCTTCGTTCCTGCACTTTATCTTATAGACTTCGAAATGAAGTTAAAGATGAAACGGAACAGAATGCATAGGGAGTTGAGGAAAAGAGGATAGAGTATGGAGAATGGAAGATAGAGAATGGAGACGGGAAAGTTTAAATTTTATGTTATATAAACATTCAAAATTGGCACTAAATTCGCCATCCTCTATCCTCCATTCTCCATCCTCCGCCTAAACCTTCTCCAGCAGCTTCTCCAGGTGTATTTTGTTCTTTAAAAGTTCATTAAGCGATTGAATATAGTCTGCTTCTGATGAAAGGAACTGACTGTATTTCTGGTTCAGATCAGTGCTGGAAGAAACTCCCTGTTTGTATTTTGAGAAGGTTTTTTCATAAATCCTGCCTGCAATATCGAGGCCTTTTTTTTTATTACTAAATACTAAAAAAGAATTTGTAAAATCCTTTTTTGAAGTCTCCACCTGAAGTTGGAGCTGAACTTTTGTTTTTTCATCCAATACCTTCATTTTTTCTACATTCAAACGGGCCTGATCAACGCTGTATTTACGGCTTCCACTACTCCAGATAGGAATAGAAAGCGTAACGCCCCAGTTTATTGTTTTGTACCATGGGTAATTGTCGTCGAAGAATGACCATTGAGTACGTTGTGCATTTCCATTAATACTAAAGAAACCTGAGAGTGTAGGCTGATATGCTGTTTTAGAAAGTTTATATTGCATCAGGGTAAGGTACTCTTGTTTTTTGAGAATAGTGTAGTCAATATTCCGGTTAACATCAAATTGTTCGTTCTCCAGGACATCCTGATTTATTTTATTCAGGAAATATACCAGGTTATCGGTCAGCTTGATTTCCTGGTTCTCCTTAATTCCCAAGAGAAATTTTAAATAATTGTAAGCGATTAGCCGTTGACTTTTTGTTGTTGTTAATGTAGCCTCCAGATTTGAGCGATTCAATTCCATCTGATCAACATCGATATCTTCTATTAAACCCTGTTTTAAGGTGGCTTTGCCATCTTCCAGCATTTGGTTAACAGTAGTATAAGTAGAATCAAGGATTTTTGTACTTTCCTCAACGATTAAAAGTCCGATGTAAGCCTCAGTAACAAGATCCCGCACATCCATTTTGTCTTTTACCATCTTTTGTTTTGCAGTCTCAAGAAATGCTTTTGCCGTCTGTAATCCAACAAGGTATTGACCACTATAAATCAGTTGAGAAAGCCTGGCCCTGGCAGTTGCATTATATTCGTCAGTAAAAGATATCGCATTTATATGGAACATCTGGGCTAATTCAGTAGGAAGAACCATGACGGGCACTGAAAGGTAATCAACATAATCAATACCTCCGTCAATCTGAGGAAGCCCGATGGCTGTATTTTGTTTTACCATCTTTTTGGCTATCTCCACATCATATGCAGAATTCTTAAGGTCATAGTTATTGGCATAGGCATAATCCTGTGCTTCCTTTAACGAAAATGACAATACCGGTTTAAGTTGTGCCAGTGTTTTCGAATGGATGAAGAAGCATGAAACAATAGTTATCAGGAAAAAAATCCGCTTCATTTGTTGAATTTGTTAAAATTTACTTTTCTTTTCTGACTTTCGTAGTAATCTATTCCTTTAGTATTGGCGATTCCACGGATAAAGTTATCGAACATTACCTCAAAGAGGGTTTGGAAAGAAAATTTGTCGGCTGGAAAGAATTCCGGATTATGCAAGTCGATAAGCCGACGGATGTATAACCGTGCAACCAGTTCCACGCTCAAGTCATCCCGGTACACACCTTGGTTGATTCCTTTCTCAAGGTTGATCTGAATCTTTTTAAAAATAAAATCGATCCTGTCATCAATGTGCTTATTATAAATATCAGGATAATATTTTACAAGGTCAAATGTCATCGATGGACTCACATCCCTGAACCGTTCACCCACTTCTTTGCTTACTGTCAGGAGGATATCTATAGCATTCACACCTTCAAAATTGTAAGTATCAAAAATGATCTTAAAGTTCTCCCTTTCCAATTCAAGAAGCTTTTCAACCAGTTCGTTTTTACTGGAAAAAAGCAGGTACAATTTTTTCTTGGAGATCCCAATATCACGGCATATATCGTCCATTGAAACACTCCGGACACCATATTTAAAAAAAAGTTCTCTTACTCTTTCCAGAACATCAGATAAAATTACATCCATGAGTATCTAATTAAATTAAACTTGGAATGAACGATTCAACTTGTATGAAGTTCCTGGTAACAACATTTAGGTAAATGCCATTCAAGAGTCTTACAGGATTTTTCCGGGAAGCAAAAATAAAGAAATATTATGAGAAACAAAATTAGGTTAAAAAGTTTTTTCGTTCTCTTTTTCTACGACTATTTTTCGTCGAATGGGTTGTTATGTTATTATATAACTCTATCGGACATTGATCCTTTCCCCTTTGGTTATTTCCCCAATTATAACTGCATCGCTAATCCCGGCAAGACGGCATTTTTCAATAAACTTATTTGCCTCCTTTTCAGGCAGTGTGATTAGTAATCCTCCTGAAGTCTGAGCATCAGCCAGGATTATTTTAGCCAGTTCCGGCACATTTTTATCCCACTTCACAATATCTTCCACAAACTGAAGATTATTCCGGGTACCTCCCGGGATCATATTCATGGCTGCCAGTTCCCATGTCATCGGCAGGAGCGGCACTTTTTTATAATTGATTTCAGCACCTGTATGGCTTGCCTGGATCATTTCTTTCAGGTGTCCCAGTAAGCCGAAACCGGTTACATCCGTACAGGAATTCACCTGGAAAGCATTCATGACTTCAGCGGCTTTATCATTAAGCTGAGCCATTCCGGCTATCATACGTTTTTCAGTTTCCTTGTCAACAAAGCCACGTTTTATTCCCGTAGAGAGAATACCTGTACCAACCGGTTTTGTAAGGATGATTGCATCTCCTGGTTTTGCTGAAGAATTCGTTAGGATCTTCCCGGGATTGATGGTACCTGTTACAACAAGTCCGAATTTAGGTTCTGTATCTTCAATAGTATGGCCACCGATAATACTGATCCCTGCTTCTGAAACTTTATTTGTAGCTCCCTGGAGGATTTGCTTAAGAACTTCAGGCGGGAGAAGTTTATCAGGAAAGGCTACGATGCTCAGCGCAAACAAAGGCTTCCCTCCCATTGCATAAATGTCGCTTAACGCATTGGCCGCTGCAACCGCACCGAAATCGTAAGGGTCATCCACAACCGGCGTAAAAAAGTCGACAGTTTGAACAATGGCAGTCCGGGCATTGATCCTGTATACTGCTGCATCATCGGGATCTTTTAATCCAATAAGAATGTTTGGATCAGCCGATATTGGCAATTCCTTTATTATTTTTTCAAGGTACTGCGGACGGATTTTGCAAGCGCAACCCAGTCCATGGGTATAGTGGGTGAGTTTATATTCAGAAAATGGAGTATGGAGAATAGAGGACGGATGGGTATCTGAAAGGTTGCGATAAGCGCTGATAATTAAGGGAATTGCTTCTTCGATTTCATTTCGCTTTGTCATCCGGCCTAACGAGAAACGCACTGAACCCATGGCAAGTTGGTCAGGAACTTTCATTGCAGAAAGTACCGGTGAGATTACTTCGCTTCCTGAATGACAGGCCGCACCTGCAGAGGCGGCAATCGGAGCCATTTTTTCAAGCAGAAGTGCTGCTTCGACATCCGGAAAGCTGATGTTTAGTGTATTGGGTATTCTTTTTTCAATATGTCCGTTCAATTTTATTCCCGGAATTTCTTTTTTAATTTGCCGGAATAAAAAATCTCTGAGTTTCCTGAGATTGTTAATCCCTTGGGGGAAGCTATCAGCAATGATTCTGCAGGCCTCTCCAAATCCCACGATAGACATCACGTTTTCGGTTCCTGCACGAAGATTTTGTTCGTGGTCGGCTCCATGAATTAGTTTCTCCAGGCGGACACCACGTCGGATATACAAAGCACCCACACCTTTTGGTGCATAGATTTTATGTCCTGCCAATGAAAGAAGGTCGACTCCCATTTTTTCAATATTGACTTCAATCTTGCCTGCACTCTGAGCTGCGTCACTATGAAATGGAATTCCCTGATCTTGTGCAATCCTACCGATTTCTTCAACAAGTTGAATTGTACCTGTTTCATTATTTGCATGCATAATAGTAATCAGGATTGTGGAAGGACTGATATTTTTCCTGACATCTTCCGGATCTACCTGGCCGTATTCATCTACAGGCAAATACGTGATTGTGAATCCTTGTTTTTCTAAATAATGACATACTTCCATCACCGAAGGATGCTCAATGCATGAGGTGATGATATGATTTCCTTTGTTATGGTTTGCAAAAGCAATTCCTTTGATGGCAAAATTGTTTGATTCTGTGCCTCCGCTGGTAAAAATAATTTCGTCAGGATGGCAGTTAAGCATCACTGCAACATGTTTCCTTGCAGTTTCAACCGCTTCTTTTGCTTTGACACCTTCCGCATAAATACTTGAAGGGTTCCCAAAAATTTCTTCCATGAAGGGCCGCATGACATCTGCTACTCGGTGATCAATCGGAGTAGTTGCATTATAGTCGAGGTAAATACTTTTCATGGTTCGACAATAAGATCATTTTATTGATTTTCCGGTTTCCAGAATAAGCGCCGCATTTTTAACAGGATCATTACTTTCAATGGAGACTGTAAGGATGTTCTGATTCTCTCGTTTCAGAACAGAATGTTCATAAGTTTTATCATAATAAGATAATGCCAGGCTTGCCACTATCTCAAAATCCCCGATCCCAAGCGCTGCCAGCGCTTTTTTTGTGTTGGTTCCTCCCAGCTTTTCACTGATCTTCAGTATAGCGCTTTGCAGATCGTGAATCTCAACCCCAGAATATTCACTAACCAGCCTGTGCAATCTATGTTTCTTATCGGTTTCGACTTTGATCATAAAACTGCGGCTCATTTGCTCAACTAATGGATCCGGAATGCTGACATCCCCGATCATACGGCTTTCATCTTCAATCCATACAGGTTTTGCAAGATTGAATTTTCGCCAGTTATCGTAAATGTTATTTTCAAATTGTTCATTGGTCGGTTGATCAGGTTGTCCGAATCCGCCGAAAACAGAGCCTTTATGGCATGCCAGGTTTTCAATATCCAGAACCTGTTCCCCCATATTTCCTAGCAAATGAAGAAGTTCTGTCTTTCCGCTACCGGTCAATCCTCCGAGGATAATTATGTTTGCCGGTTGTGATAAATCCTCCCTTATAAAATGACGATATGCCTTATATCCATTTTTCAAGACGGATACCTCATATCCGGCAACCTGAAAAAGCCAGGCCATACTCTCGCTCCGCATCCCACCCCTCCAGCAATATATAAGAAGCTTTTTCTGGCCTGTGAATTTATGCACTTGTTTAACAAAATCAGTCAATTTCGGGCCAGTAAATTCCAATCCTTTTAACACGGAAGCCTCCCTCCCTGATTTCTTATAAAGGATACCAACAATTGCACGTTCCTCATTATTGAAAAGAGGCAGGTTTAAGGCTCCGGGAATGTGACCCTGTAGGAATTCCTTCTCCGAACGCACATCAATCACCCTGAATATTCGGGCTAAATCAAGAAATTCGGAGACTGTGATTTGATTTATCATCTGAAGGATAAATTTAGCAAAATTTCTTTATTAAAAAGATATTTTCTTCTCATTCTCTGATTTGCATTGATCCCAATTGATAATTTTCTTACCTTTGCACTCTCTAATTCCTTGCTGAATGAGCGACAGAATCAACCATGAATGCGGGATAGCTTTGGTACGCCTTCTGAAACCGCTCGAATTCTACCTTGCAAAATACGGAACGGTTACCTATGGCATAAATAAATTGCATCTTTTGATGCAGAAACAGCACAATCGTGGCCAGGATGGAGCAGGAATTGCCAGTATCAAATTTGATCTTGAACCCGGAAATAAATACATCAATCGGTTACGTTCGGATTCTGATTCTCCGATCAAAGATATTTTTTCAGCTTTCCATGTTCAAATTCAGCAAGTCGTTGAAAAACATCCACAACGACTCTGTGATGCAAATTGGTTGAAGTATAATGTTGACTTCATTGCAGAACTTTATCTTGGACATTTGCGTTATGGTACATTCGGAAAAAATTCTTTGCTTAATTTACATCCTTTTTTACGTGAAAACAACTGGATGACGAAGAACCTGGTACTCGCAGGGAATTTTAATCTTACTAATGTTGATGAACTTTTCGAAATACTTATCGATCTTGGGCAATACCCCGTCGAAACCTCTGATACCATAACCATTCTCGAGAAGATCGGTCATTTTCTTGATGCAGAGAACGAAACTCTTTACCAGAAACTCAAAAATCAGGGGTTTCCGAAGAGGGAAATAACAAAGCAGATTGCCAAGCAACTTGACATCCAGCGGATCTTAAAGAATTCGGCTGAATACTGGGACGGAGGTTATGTTATCGCCGGGTTACTCGGACATGGTGATGCTTTCGTAATGCGTGATCCCAGTGGGATCAGGCCAGCTTTTTATTATCATGACGAGGAGATTGTCGTTGCAACTTCCGAACGACCAGTCATCCAAACGACTTTTAATGTTCCTTTTGATTCGGTAAAAGAATTAAAACCAGGATATGCCTTGATTGTAAAAAAAGACGGAACGATTGCAGAAAAACAATTCCGTAAACCCTTAGAAAAGAAGGCCTGTTCCTTCGAACGGATTTATTTTTCGCGGGGAACTGATAAAGAAATCTACCGTGAACGGAAAATGCTGGGTAAATTTCTTGCCCCGCAGATACTGAAAGCCATTGATTATGACCTTGCAAATACGGTTTTCTCATACATCCCGAATACAGCCATCGATGCTTATTATGGTCTGATCGAGGAGATTGACCTTTTCTGTAACAAAATCAAGAGGGACCGCATTCTGGAAGCCAATGGAAAATTGACACCGGGTGAACTCGATGCTATCCTCACATTGTCACCCAGAGCGGAAAAAGTCGCTGTGAAAGATATGAAAATGCGGACTTTCATCGCACAGGATTCACAGCGTGACGACTTGGCGGCCCACATATATGATATTACTTATGGCAGTATCCGTAAAGGCCAAGACAACCTTGTAGTTCTAGATGATTCTATTGTCAGGGGAACGACCCTGAAACAAAGTATCATTCGTATTCTTGACAGGCTGGAACCGAAAAAAATTATCATAGCTTCCTCTGCACCTCAGATCCGTTACCCCGATTGCTATGGCATAGACATGGCCAAGCTTTCAGATTTTATCGCATTCAAAGCTGCTATTGAACTGCTTAAGGAATCTCACCAGGAGAATGTGATTAATGATGTTTACAAGAAGTCAAAAGCCCAAGAACAATTTCCTAAGGAAAATATTAAGAATTACGTCAAAAAAATATACGAACCCTTCACCGCCAACAGGATCTCTGAAAAAGTTTCTGAACTCCTGACACCATCTTCAGTAAGGGCAAAGATCGAGATCATATATCAAACCATTGAAGATCTTCATGTGGCTTGCCCTAATAATACAGGTGACTGGTACTTTACGGGAAATTATCCGACGCCTGGAGGGAACAAAGTGGTAAATAAATCTTTCCTCAATTATATAGAGGGAAAAAATGTCAGGGCTTATTGAGTTCGAAGGGAACGTTATTACCGGTTCTCTGGTGAAATAAACTTCCAGCAATTTTATTTATTCATTGCTTCAGTGATTTTTGCGGCTATTCCTATAAATTCTTCAGGTGACAATTTTAATTTCGGTTTTTTGAAATCGATATCATAGATTGTTTTTAGCGGGATCAAGTGTATGTGGGCATGTTGCACTTCAAGTCCGACCACTGCAATACCAATGCGTTCACAAGGAATAACTTTTCGCATTGCTGCAGCGACGTTTTTGGCAAATAAAAATAACTCCTGGTACTCTTTATCTTCAATGTCGAAGATATAATCTGTTTCCTTTTTAGGAATAACTAATGTGTGTCCTTCCGCAAGGGGGTTTATATCGAGGAATGCATAATAATGTTCATCCTCTGAAATTTTGTAAGAAGGGATTTCCCCATTGATAATCCGTGTGAAGATGCTTGCCATTAGTGTCAATTTTTTCTTGATATTTCAATGATCTCAAAAGCAACAGTACCGGCTGGTACTGTAATTTCAACTTTATCACCTATGCTTTTCCCCAGAAGTCCTTTTGAAATGGGTGAATTAACAGAGATCTTACCCAGTTTTACATTAGCTTCATTCTCTGGAACCAATGTATAAGTAACGACGCAATTATTTTGGGTATTTTTCAGTTTGACTGTAGAAAAGATAAAAATCTTAGTGGTATCAAGCTTGGATTCGTCCAGTAAACGTGCATTGCTGATCACCTCCTGCAGCTTATTGATTTTCAATTCAAGCATAGATTGGGCTTCTTTGGCAGCAGCGTATTCGGCATTCTCTGAAAGATCACCTTTATCCCTTGCTTCGGCGATTTGCTTTGAAATCGATGGACGATCAACGGATATCAGCTTTTGTAACTCCTCCTGGAGCTTAGCTAATCCTTCCTGTGTATAATACTTGATCTCAGTCATTGCTCCATGTTTTCATCGATCAGATAATAAGGCAAAAGACCCTGAAAGGGTCCTTATGCCATACAAAAATAATATTTAGGACTAAATGAAGTTAAGGTAATTTCTAAAAGTTGAGCTTTAATCCGATACAATGTGTACCATGAATAAGGGTTTGAAGTTCTGTAAGAATAATCAATTCCTATGCCATGTTCCTTTTTCTTTATTGAACGGAACAAAAACTGAGCAACCTGCATTCAGTCCGGTATATACCGTTCCCCTGGCATCAACTGTTGAATTGAAAATACCATCCTGATAAGTGTACCCTGCCCTCACACCAAAGTACGGTTTTAAACTATATTCTAGACCCAGAGTAAACTGATCTTCGGTAAAAGAGTTGGAAGTAAAGTTCCCTGCCAGAGTGATACGTTGTACATCACCGATGAGAAAGTCATAAGAGGCCCCGATTCTTAAAGCAGTAGGCATCTCAAATGGTGCTGACCGGGTCTCGACAGTGAAAAGGTCATTGTCGTTTCCATGAGATGGGATGACACCACGGAAAGAGAGACCGTCACCCGTAAATTTCAGTGTCGGTCCGATATTTTTAAGAGCAACTCCGAACTTTATCTGGTCTTTATCACCGGTAATATATTGAACGCCGGCATCAAGTGCGATTCCTGTGGCACTTGCATCCGTAATTGATTCAGAGATAACCTTTAAATTCAATCCTCCATAAATACTGTTTGAAAAAGCTTTTGCATAAGCTAGATTGATGTTTAAATAATTAGGGCTATATGTACCCAGCTGACCTTCCGGTGAATTTGTTGTGGTGATATTAATTTCACCAAAATTCATCGACATTATGCCTAAACTCAGGACTCCTTTATTTTGTCCTAATTTCTGAGAAAAGCCAAAATTCATGATTTTAGTATCAGATCCCTGTAACCAGTCTGTATATGAAAAAATAATCTCCGTTCCTTTGGTTGCAGCAGTGCCGGCAATATTTGCATACATGGCTTCGAGTCCATAGGCATTAGAAGTACCCACGCTTCCCCAACCTGAACTCTTAGCCCATGGATCGACCAGCAACTCCGCTGCCCCTGCCTGCCCCGAACGGTCTTTATTACCGGCAGAAACCTTATCCATAGGAAGGACCATCAATCCCACTAAGAATATTGCTAATAAGAGACTATAAAGATTTTTCATATATGCAATTTTTATATTTCTAACCATATTACTCTGTTCACAGATGAAGAAAATATTAGTATGAATTCAAGTCTACCGGACGCATTATTCCAAACCATTTCAGGGTTCTTTCGCCAATTCCATTCGCCTTAACGTGAATCAGGTAAATTCCTCCTGATATCGGAATTCCTGCAAAGTTTTTTAAATCCCAATCAATGGATGTCTTCGCATCTGTATTCAAATCTGCAGTTGATCCTCTTGGCACGCTTATTCCCGATTTATCAACATCAAATTGCCTGATCATTGTTCCGCTCATGTCAAAGATTGTAATTGTGCAATGGAGTGGCAGGTTAACTATTTTTATCCTGTTATCCAATTGGTTGTGTTCATAGTCGTCGTATCCATAATATGGATTGGGAACTACGTTTATCAGGTTTAAATCGCTTGCCATTACTGCGGCATTCTGTTTTGAAGTTGCAATTGTCGAGGTATTGAAAGAATATTCTGGCCAGCATTGGTTTTCGGCAGTATCCGAATAGGATGCAGGCAATAATTGTGAGAAATACCGGCTATATGGTTTTGCAATCCGGATCTTGATGGTCACCTCGTTGCTCAACCATTGTTTACCTTCAATCGACAATGGCATACCCACATACATGCATGATCCAAATCCATAAGCTTGCCAAATCTGTGACGGAACTTTATTCATATGGCTGACAATATAAGCACCACCATCATAAGCAGGAAAGTCTAGTGAGAATGTTTCCGGTCCTTGTTTAACTATAGTGCGAAGTGAGCCCATGATATAAACATAATGCATGCCACCGAAAACAGGTTCTCCACCATCATCATATAACCGTGATGATGGATTCCATAATAAATCACGGCCATTATCAGAGAGGAGCCATGAATTCTCACCGAACATTATGTTCAGTCGTTCTCCTGTTTCAAGATTTATTGCGTAACCTGGGAACCATCCCATCCCTGTAGGACTGATGAAGTTGGAGTTGTACATCGGATTTTGGCTAACAACCCCGGTGTCGCCATCAATATTTACGGAAGGATGTCTTCTGAAACCAAACTTTGGAGCTCCGCCTTCAGCTAATTTAGAATCAGGGCACATTTCAATAACCGGACAGCGGGTCCATTTACTGTTATCTGGCGTTATAACAATATTCACTGATGCAAGCCTGTCCATTGTACTCCTTGCTTTGGAAGCTTTTGAAATCGCAGGTGAAACATTAGGTGATCCAATATCAACCTGGTCATTTGCAACAGCAAGGCAATATGGTGCCCAAGTCCCTCCCTGAATCTTAGCATAATCCTCATCCGGATCCCAAGGGTTCCCACTAGCAAGTGTACCCATGTCCCAGTCATATAGATTAGCATCTGCGCCTTTATAAGTACCGGCACGGATCCAGTTCTGGGGATCGGCAGGAACATCATCATCTGCAACTCCACTCAGCCACATTCTGGTACTGTCAGCATATATTGCAGAAGGTGCAGAAAGTAAAGCATTACCAGTATAATGGGTTCCGTTTTTAGCCGTATCACCTGCGAAAGGAACCTGGTTGATGGTCAGCGCAAGGCCAAGGTTAAGGAATAGTTGTTCATATGGGTAAATAATAGTAGTGTCAGAAGTATATGTGTTTCCGGTAGCCTCATCATACAACTTCCAATGTCCAAACTGAATTTTGGTATCAACAAAGGGAGAATTTGAGGGACCCGCTACCATGGAATCAAACTTTACAATATAGTTCCCGGATGTCACATTCAGGGGGTCAATAACTTTAACATCCAAAGGACCTGCAGAGACCTGATATTCCGGATGATATGATATCGGATAATCCGGCGTTCCATAAGCATTCGTTACAGAATCGGCCATAGGCTTAGCAAGGATCTCAGCAATAGTTTTATCAGAGAATTCAATGGTCATCCCTCCGTTACCTTGTCCCTGAATACGTGTAATTATAGGTCCATCCCCAACATTCGAATTCATCTGATCACCGATAGGAATATGGGGGATAGCAGTGTATCGTTGAATATTATTTCGTCCCTGCAAATAAGGTGTAGCTTGTCCCTGATCAGTTGAATCGGGCTGATAAGCTTTATACTGATTATAACCATACGCAACGGCCATATAGTAATATTGTTTATGATTGATGAGGGCAGTAGAGGTAGTTAACGGGAACTGATCTACCGAAATGACAAAAGAATGTTGAATTCCCTTATCAGCGCCGTCAACCATTACCTGTCCTGAATTCCCATTCAGGTTCGCATCAAATGTCCAGTTAACCAGTTTTGACACGCCATTTTGAATATCACATTGTGCCACCAGCCGGGATTTTGTGTCATCATAAAGATCCGAAGCATCAATTGTTGCATCTTTTAACTGGAAAATCTGGTATCCTTCGAAACGATATAGAGAATCGTTTCTTTTATTGTGTGGCAGGTTATCCGGGTTTGGAATATTCGGATCATATTCTGAATATTTTTCTTCATAATTATTCCCAGCATCATTGAACTTTCTGTTCGAGATATAAATGATTAGTTCTTTATCCAATTCCTGTATAGTCAGGTCAGGAGCATCGGGGCCATTAAGAACTGCAAAGCAATTGTCAAACAATTTCTGACATTTATCATCAACAATTTTCAGCAATTCCACTGATTCCCAAGGAGTACCGGCAGCTCTGGCCCATGGAATACCAACCGTAATGTAATTACAGGCGCCCGGGCGTAATGTAAAGGGACCGGCCGATTGCATAAATCTTCGGTCATATGGAGCGTTGTTTGCAGTAACTTCTGTCCATAATTTTGGAGACTGAGGCTGGCCCTGTGTTCCCCAGTCACAAACATCGGATAATTCAGGAAACATAAAATCACAAACATTGCCGTAGCTTGATGGGGGGTGGGCATTACCGCCATAAGTCATTGGTTGTCCATCTTTCCATATCCCTTTTAACAAATTATAGTATTGAGGAGCATAAAGCGGATCAGTCATGTAATCAGGAACAACCCCAGAGTTATTATGGTATACGAATCTTCTCATGCCATAGCGCTCATTGTCGATGATACTATCACCGAAGTTGACGCCATTGATGGCTTCAGCCCTAACGATAACTGTTGCAGTGTCGGCATTATTTAGTCCATAAGCCATTCTTTGTGTCGTACCATCCTCAGCGACAATACTGCAATCACCATGAAAGGAAGGCCCTTTCAGAGAATTTCCATTAAAGGATGGATTATCGCATCCATCCGGGTCAAGGTACGGTCCCTGGAAAAAGTCAACGCCTACTGCAGGTGGGTGGGCGCCATAGGCCTGAGGCTGTCCTGAGCCGTCCACAGGTAATCCGTTGTAACAATATCCTAAACCACGACCAACGTCGCAACCAACATAATCATCATAGGCATAACCCAAATCAGGGTCAACCCATTGGCTGAAATAAGTATTGGTCAGAGTATATGTCGAACGGTTTATCAGTTCATAACTGTAAAATGTCATGTTATTTATTTCATCATTAGTAGAAAAGGCAAAATATTGAGCCCTGATCTCCATGCCGATAGGGTCGCCTTGAGTTTCAGAATGCACATTGCCTTTATCATTATATACACTCCATAGCGTTTGATCGCCTTTTAATACCTGGTCAACCAGGATCCCTAGTGTATCGGCTGCCCCACCATTGCCGGTTCTGCCTTTCTGGATTTTTTCCCCGGGTTTAAGAAACTTAGGACATAGAGCATTTGCAAAATCATAATAAGGATAATCTCCATCCTGAGGATTATAGATTCCATCCTGGTTATTGTCATAAAAAGGAGCAAGGTAATAAGCATATCCATCTGCCCTGTCTCCTTTTGCCGGATAATTCAGAATCTCAGAAGGTATTGTATAATCAGGAAATTCGGCTTTATTGTCATACCAGGCAATGAATTCCTCTACTTCAGCGCGGGTTATTTCGAATAACTGGTCATATTTTGCACAAGTCTCTTCATCAATAGCAGCTGTTCCATCAATTTTTAATGGGCCGGGATAAAAATCATTTTTTGTATGTGGATTCCCATTTGACGGGCCTTGCCCATAGCGGTAAGCAGCCAGTTTCAGGTTGTTATTCAGGTCAATGCCACCAATCCAAAGGGAAAAGGAAAACATGGAAGTTTTGCCTGATCCTTTTGGAATTTCATATTCTGCAATTTCCAGAAACCATCCATTACCATATGAATAAATCAGGGTCCTGACATTATTTATGTCAAGATATTTGTAATTAGATCCGGCAGCGCAACCCGCAGCCGTTTGTTTTATAATATCCCCGTCCTTTTTACTCGACAGTGGATTTTTTTCCGCATAAGTCATTTCAAAAAGCAGCAAAAAGCCTAGAGAAACCAATAAGAAGCGAAACATATTTTTCATGGGTATTTAATTTATACGATTACCTGTAATATTTTTTTATCATCGTAGTGGCCAAACCTTTAGGTTAGAAATTAAACATAATACCTAACCGGGTCTGTCTCGGTGAACTGTAATTATATGGCTTGTTTATATAGACGGAATAAAGATCCCTGTAAGCAGCAGGGCTAATCTGTTCATTGATTTGACTCTGGTATTCTGAGGCAGAAAGGTAACCGTCGTCTTTTGCAGAACCTGTTGCAGGGTATACAGCAACTACATTCATTGTATTCAAAAGGTTCAGGATTTCAAGGTAAACATCGAGCGATGCTGGTTTTTTCTTCTTAGCGCCCATTGTTAATTCGAACTCTTTGTCGACCTTCAGGTTAAGGAGAAACTGCCATGGCAAACGTGAACCATTGATGGAACCGAGAATCGGGCCCATCTGTCCATACTGCATTACTTGAGAAGATCTGGTATAGGGTGTTCCTGAGCCCCCTGTTAAAGTGAGGTTTGCTCCAAGGTTTGAAAATATCTGCACAGGAGATTTACCTTTCTTTTTCCGGTTTATTATGGGTCCGTTATAATCTTTCCCAATGCCCCATCGATAGTCAAATTCTGCGTTGAATTGATGACGGCGGTCAAAGTTTAACGGGTTCGTCGTACGGAGGTTCGGCTGGTCAGACCTGATGATTGTCGCAGCAGCATCAGCATCCGATCCGGTGCCATCAGCAAACTGCAATGTATAACTGAACCTGACCCTTGCATTTCCTGTTCTTCTTAAGTCATAAGACACGGTAAGTCCTTTTACTGTACCAAAATCAATATTTGTATAAGAATAATACGTTTTTGGCCAGGCGCCACTGAGACGAAATTGTTCGATCTGGTCCTGCATATCGCGATAAAACATTGACAACTTTAAAGAAGATGCGTTGTTTATTTTTTGCTGGAAGCCCAACTCATAATCGATGGTTTTTTCAGGTTTTAAATCAGGGTTTGTGATAGTTCCTCCCGAAGAACCTGTCACATTGATAAAATAATAAGCTACCGGATTTAACTCATCATAATTACTAGCTGGCCGTTGGGTAAGAATGTCATAATGTGCATAGAATAAAGCATCATCCGATATAGGAAAAGAAAAAGAGATTCGTGGCATATAACTCACCTGGGGGTCATATTCCTTGAATACAACCGTACTCATTGTAGTATTAGAAGGGTTTTCAAGATAGGGTTTTACTCCTGTAGGATCAACAATAGTAGGGCTGGTAACCGGTGTTCCATTTTTATCGTACCATTGGTTCCCGTTGCGGTAACCGGTAATTGTCGAAGGGTTTGCAGGATCATTCACATAAACCACAAAATTACTGCCAATATCGCTTGGAGCTTTGCCCCATATGTGCGGATCAAGTTCTCCCACGGTTTTAGCAGGGAAGAAAAGGTATGGATCTTTCAGCACGTCCTGGTTGGCATCAAACCGGTCAACACGTAAACCCACATTGAAGATCAAGTCTTTAAAAGCAAATTTATCCTGTATGTACCCTGCCATATAAATGGGCTCAAACGCCGCAACCTCACGAGTATAATTACCGTTGGCATCCGTAGCATTGAAAAAATCATCAAGAGTCGGCTGACTAGTAAGCTTTTTCCCGGTATAATCGTACCCGGCATAGCTTACAAGCGGTGATCCTCCTTCGAAGAGTTCGTCAGGAGTGAACATATTAATATTTAACATGTTACTGCCCACCTTGAGGGTATGCAGTTTCTGGTTTTTGTCATAATAATTAATAGTACCCGCATCATAATTATAGGAATCTATATCTATATAATCAGTCCCATCGACAGGTAATCCTAGTTTTTGCCTTAGTTTGATATCAAAATTTTTCTGTAAAGTGGAAGAATACTTTCTGTAATAATTTATGGTATCCATGAAAACTCCATCCCTGTATACAAGCTGAGGGTTAGAAAGATCCAACTCCGAGATCTGGGAATTGGTTTCCAATCGCATTAGCGACCACATATCAGCTCCATCAGCGTAATAAGAACTAACTTTCCTTTGCTGGTACTGCAAACCAACCTGAATTTCATGATGTCCGAAGTCACCTGCAAAGGAAGCTTGCACATTCATCTGGTCAGCTTCACCATAATCAAAAGAATAAGAAGATGTTCCATTTCCTAGACTCCGTGTTCCCACATTCGCCCACATCCCATAAATACTCTGCGGTTGGCTTCCATTAATAAGTCCATTGTTTCCGACTATATCATCTGTATTGAGGTAATAGCCGGTCCCATTTGATCCTTCTTTTGGCAGAAGGTGAAAATATTCATCCACCCAGGCAACCGATTCAGGGTTATAATTATTAGCATGGAAAATAACACCTGTGTCCCTTACACCATTTTGAAGATGTGCCATTTTCCCGGTTACAGAGTCCTTCTGAAGGGCACTGGTATAAGCTCGTACTGATTGGGTTGCAAAACTTCCGATATACCCATATTTAAAAAGATCTTCCTTGAGTTGTGCATCCTCGGATTTGGAATCAGTTCTGGAAAAGTCAGCACCGATGGAATAATATACGTTTTTAACAAAAGATTTACTATCGTTGGCCGTAGGGAAACGCTGGGTAAAGCGTCCGTTCACTCTCCATGTACTGCTCGTATTGTGGGTATTATACATATAATCAGCCAGTGACCCATAATAGTTAAACCCGTAGTTATCATTATACTGTAAAGTACCTCCAAAGGACATATTGATAGTCGGGGAAAGTCGGAAATCAAGTTTTCCCGATGCATTAATATTATATACAGCTGTATTCTGTGAAGTTATAGCTTTTTCCAGATCATTTGTCGTCAGGAAATCTGCGTTCAATTGCACTGCCTCACCGTTCGAAGATAACCTTATAGGATTGTAGCGAATATTATTCAGAACATCATCCTTTACCTTATAATACTCTGTAGCAGCTGGAGTACCATCTTTCTGGTAAACAAATTCACCAGCTAAAAAATAACCCATTACGGGGGTCTTTGTTTTGGTGGCGGAATCCTTTTTAGAAAACAAAGGGCCTGTCAGATTTAGTCCAACCCTGTTATAACCGAACCGATCGAGAAGCTCTGATGTTTGTACATCGATACCTGCGCTGGTTTCCCTTGACGGCCCTTTTGTGGTCACACTGATAATCCCTCCCGTGGCATCCCCGTAACTTGCCGGAGTCCCTCCCAGAATAACTTCAACCTGTTCTATGGAGGATTGAGGAAGAACATTACTTCCGATAACCCTGATGCCATCAATATAATAAACCGTGCCTGAAGAACGCTGACCACGCATGCTTGTAATAGCGCCATTGGCATCCGTGCCAACTCCGCCAACCGTTGCGGCAACTGCATCAGCCGACTTGTTTGCCATTTTCGCGATATCTTCAGCATCGACTGTTCCACCGGAAACCGTCTGGTCCTTGGAGATCAATGGAACTTTATATTCTACAATTTCGACTTCCTTAAGGTTGACAGACTGTGGTTGTAAATCTACATTCTGGAAAGCAATTTTTTCTGCATAGATTATAATCCCCTTCATAATAAAAGGAGTATATCCTACATAGGTAGCCTTTAAATCAACCTTTCCGGGAGGGATGGGTTTGATCATGTAATTACCGTCCATATCAGTTGTAGATCCACCTACTTGAACACCACCAACTTCCACGACGATATTGGCAAAAGGAATAGCTTCCCCTGTCTTTTTATCTTTAATTGTTCCCTTAAGGGTACCAGATCCGGTCTGTGAAAAGACTAATAAACTTGACGTCAGAACCAATACAATAGCTAACAGTAAATGTCTTAACATACCATTAATTTTATGTTAAATTATACTTCGGGCTTAAAAAGATGGTAAAGGTAACAACATTTTAAAATAAGTTCCAAATGATTTTGACCCAATTATTAAAATATAAATTCCTTCTAAATAGATATTCAATTAAACCGAATGATGATAGGTTTGTAAAACTAATGAAAACTGAGTGGTGAACGTTTATTATAAAGATTATTACTTTGTGAACTCTATTATTCTGTTTCACTGTGATATTATGATACTTAATCTTAGCGTTGCTTACATTTTTTCCCTGAAGAAGCTTTAAGCGGTGTATTCTTCGGCGATTCTTTTCTGGTCTTCTTCATCATTGAACGGGTAGTAGCCGATTGATTTTTTTCATGTTGTTTGATGGCTTGATCATACTTCTTTCTGGCTTCTTTGTCTTTTTTTTCTTTTTCCTTTTCGATTCGTCGCTTGCTGGAATCTTTTCCCTGTGAAAACGAGAAGGATTTGCAAGGTGAGGTGAGCATCATTACACAAAGAATAAAGAAGACACCTCTTATTTTAAAGCAATTCCTTTTCATCTCTGATAAAATATAATTGACTTTCTTACGTTTTGCAAAAAAATTGAAATGAAAAAAGGATTTCATTACACAGGTTTTCTTTTGTTGTTGTTTGTGTTTGTTTTCTTTATTCCTCAATGTAAAAAGGAGAGCCAGCAAAATGAGATACCGGTTGTAGCCGTAAACATTGCCATTAATCCCAACTCCACCGAGTACCTCAGTCTGAATACCGTGAACGGATGGGTATATCTTACAGGTGGATATGAAGGAATCATTGTTTTCAGGTCTTCAACGAATGGGTTTATGGCTTACGAACGGGCTTGTCCTTACGACTGGAGCAAGGCAACTGCAAGATTGGTTGTTGCCTCTTCAGGGATTACAACTGTTTGCCCTTCCTGCAATTCAAAGTTTATTCTCCTCGACGGATCACCGTACTCCGGGCCTTCTACTTATCCGATGAAACAATACGAGACTACATATAATGGATCTACCCTTTATATCTATAACTGATTCATTTCTGTTAATAGCGGTAGTGTTCTGATTTGTAAGGCCCCTCAACCGGAATGCCGGAATATCGGGATTGTTCTTCAGTCAGTTTTGTCAACTTCACCCCCAGTTGTTCAAGATGCAATCGAGCAACTTCTTCATCCAGCTGTTTGGAAAGACGGTAAACATCAATCTCATATTTGTTTTTCCAGAGATCAATTTGTGCGAGTGTCTGGTTTGAAAAAGAGTTGCTCATCACGAAAGAAGAGTGGCCTGTGGCACAGCCAAGGTTTACTAGTCGTCCTTCGGCCAGTAGGTAAATCTTTTTCCCATCCGGAAAAATATACTGGTCTACCTGTGGTTTGATCGTGACTTTTCTAATTCCCGGCCATGCTTCCATTTGGGCTACCTGAATCTCATTGTCAAAATGACCAATATTGCAAACAATGGATTCATCTTTCATCAGCGATAGATGCTTTGCCGTAATTACATCTTTGTTCCCCGTTGCTGTTACATATATATTTCCTTCTGTCAGGGCATCCTGAACTGTAGTCACCTCAAATCCTTCCATGGCAGCCTGAAGAGCACAAATCGGATCGATCTCTGTCACCAACACACGGGCACCGTATGCCCGCATTGATTTAGCACACCCTTTACCGACGTCCCCATACCCTAACACGACAACCACTTTCCCTGCTATCATGACATCTGTTGCACGTTTGATCCCGTCTGCCAGGGATTCACGGCATCCATACAGATTGTCAAATTTTGATTTGGTGACCGAATCGTTTACGTTGATTGCCGGGACCAGGAGTGTTCCTTGTTCTTTCATCTGGTAAAGGCGATGCACACCTGTCGTGGTTTCTTCAGAGACACCTTTCCAGTCTTTAACCATATCATGCCATTTAGTTTTATCTTCAACATAAAGCGTCTCCAGGAGTTCATAAATGACTTTTTCATCAGGGTTTGAAGGAATTCTTTCTAGTAAGGCGGGATTATTTTCAACTGCGTACCCCTTGTGAATCAATAAAGTGGCATCTCCTCCATCGTCAACAACAAGGTTTGGGCCTTTTCCACCAGGAAAGGTCAATGCCTGGTTTGTGCACCACCAATATTCTTCCAGAGATTCTCCTTTCCAGGCAAACACTGGGATTCCTTTGACGGCCAAAGCAGCGGCAGCATGATCCTGAGTGGAAAAGATATTACAACTGGCCCAACGGACATCCGCACCAAGTTCAATGAGTGTTTCAATCAGTACGGCAGTTTGGATTGTCATGTGGAGAGAACCGCTGATCCGTGCACCTTTTAAAGGTTTTTCCTGTGTATATTTTTTCCGGATCGACATTAGCCCCGGCATTTCCTTTTCTGCAATTTCAATTTCTTTTCTACCCCAGTCTGCCAGAGAAAGGTCGGCTACTTTATAGTTCATTTTGTGATCTGTTTTTGTCTGTTCCATTTGTGAAATTCTTATTGCAAAAGTATTACTTTCCAGCGAAATCGCCAAAAGTGTTCAATCTTAAAATGAATTTTTCCCGGGTTAAAATCTGAAAAAGTACAATATATAACAAGAACTGTCACGGTTTATTGATGTATTTTTACATTTTTTTAAAAAATAAAAGAATTCATGCCATTAATTATTGACAGAGAGATTGAAAGTCAGACCCGGTTGGGAGTGTGGAAAATTAATGAAGAAAAAGAGACACTTAAAGAGCAGGCAGAACTTGATTCCTTTGAAGAGGAGCAATATGCTTCATTTAAAAGCGAGGTCAGGAAGAAGCAGTGGCTTAGTTACCGTGTCCTGCTGAAAAAAATGCTGTCTCCAGATTCTGTTTGTCTTGAATATGATTTATTGGGGAAACCCCATTTGAGAAATAGTGGGTGGTTTCTTTCCATTTCTCACTCAGGAGATCACTCCACGGTGATTATCAGTAAAACCTATCCGGTTGGAATAGATATCGAACGCCTCAAAGACAGGATATACAGGATCAAGGACAAATTTTTAACCGTTGAGGAAGATCAATATACCAGTGAACCCAACAAATTGGAGAAACTGTACGTTATATGGGGAGCCAAAGAAGCCCTTTATAAAATCTATGGAAGGCCTGAAGTGGAAGTTCAACGTGATATTTTTATCGAACCCTTTGACTACCTTTGCAGTGGAATAGGCCAATGCGTCGCAGTGATGAAAACACCTGAGGGTTTGGGGAAGTACAACATTTTTTATGAAAGAATTTCTGATTACATGCTTGTCTATGCATTAAAGAAGAATGCGATAAAATGAAGAAAGACATTGAGAACGAAATATCCGGTAGAATTCTGGTCCTGGATGGCGCTATGGGGACAATGATCCAGCATTATTTTCTGGATGAATCCGGATTTCGTGGCACCCGTTTTCGTGATTTTCCTTACCCCCTGAAAGGAAATAACGACATGCTCGTGCTGACTCAACCGCAAATCCTCAGTGAAATCCATGAACAAGTATCTTTTGGCAGGAGCAGATATTATTGAAACCAATACGTTCAACAGCAACCGGATTTCCTTGTCCGACTATCACATGGAATCACTTGTTTATGAGATCAATAAAACAGCTGTTCAACTGGCAGTAGAAGCTGCTGAAAAATACACTCTGCTCACACCCCGGAAACCCCGGTTTGTTGCAGGCTCTATCGGTCCTACCAATAAAACAGCATCCATGTCACCTGATGTGAATGATCCCGCCTATCGTGCAGTTACTTTTGACGACCTGTATAATGCATATGCCGGGCAGGTAAAAGGCTTGCTTGATGGAGGTGTAGATCTCCTGCTGGTAGAGACCATTTTTGATACTTTGAATGCCAAGGCTGCTATCATGGCGATTCTCGACATTCGTAAAGAAAGAAATATTACAATCCCTTTGATGATTTCCGGAACCATTATTGATGCGAGCGGAAGAACCCTTAGCGGGCAAACAGTGGATGCTTTTCTGATCTCTCTT
The DNA here is from genome assembly GCA_963785325.1 of uncultured Bacteroidales bacterium. Lineage (GTDB taxonomy): Bacteria > Bacteroidota > Bacteroidia > Bacteroidales > FEN-979 > FEN-979. The sequence goes on from CAWAVC010000054.1 coordinate 46,814, forward strand.
GCACATTCTGAGTTGTTTTCCATTGGCCTGAACTGTTCACTGGGAGCAAAGGAATTACGTCCATTCCTGGAAGATCTGTCAATGAAAGCGCCCTTTTATGTTAGTGCTTACCCAAATGCCGGTCTTCCAAACCAATTCGGTGAATATGATGAATCACCTGAAAAGATGTCGGTATTTATCCGTGATTTCCTTGCCAGCGGATTTGTCAACATCATTGGTGGTTGTTGCGGTACCACTCCTGATCATATCAGGATGTTTGCTAAAGCCGCATCGGTTGCAAAGCCAAGAAAGATTCCTCCTTTTAAACATGAATTGTCGCTCAGCGGGTTGGAACCACTTACCATTTTTAGTGGAAGCAATTTTATCAATATCGGTGAACGTACTAATGTTAGTGGTTCAAGACAATTTGCCAGGCTTATCCGGGATCAGAAATATGAAGAGGCCCTGGTGGTGGCACGCCAACAGGTAGAAAATGGTGCCCAGATTATCGATGTGAACATGGATGAGGCCATGCTGGATTCAGAAAAAGCTATGACCCGTTTTCTAAACATGGTTGCCTCCGATCCGGATGTGGCAAAAGTGCCGGTAATGATCGACTCATCTAAATGGCCGGTAATCGAAGCCGGATTAAAATGTACCCAGGGTAAAGCCGTGGTCAACTCTATCAGCCTGAAAGAAGGCGAACAAGTATTCAGGACAAGAGCGGAGAAGATCCGGAATTATGGTGCTGCCGTAATCGTTATGGCTTTTGATGAAAAAGGCCAGGCAACAACATTGGAAAGAAGAAAGATGGTTTGTCAGCGTGCTTATAATATCCTCATTAATGAAGTTAAATTCCCTGCAGAAGATATCATTTTCGATCCGAATATCCTGACTATCGCCACCGGGATGGAAGAACATAATAATTATGCTGTTGATTTCCTAAAGACAACACGATGGATCAAAGAAAATCTTCCACTGGTTAAAGTAAGCGGCGGTATTAGCAACCTGTCGTTTTCGTTTAGGGGAAATGATCTTATCAGGGAAACAATGCATTCGGTTTTTCTTTATCACGCAATCCAGGCCGGACTCGATATGGGAATTGTAAATGCAGGAGCACTTCCTGTATATGATGAGATTTCTCCTGATCTGTTGAAACTGATCGAAGATGTGGTGCTAAACCGCAGGAAAGATGCAACCGAAAGACTGATCATGTATGCAGAGACCCTGAAAAATAAGGGGAAAAAAGAAATCGAACAGAAGGAATGGCGGAAAAAAACCGTGGAAGAACGTCTGAAACATGCTCTTATAAAGGGAATCCCGGATTATATTGAGGAAGATATTGAAGAAGCACGACAGCAGTATGACCGGGGGCTGAAGATCATTGAAGGTCCTTTGATGGAGGGGATGAACGTAGTAGGCGATCTGTTCGGATCAGGGAAAATGTTTCTTCCCCAGGTTGTGAAAAGCGCCCGTGTCATGAAAAAGGCAGTTGCCTTACTGCTTCCATATATAGAAGAGGAGAATAAAGAAAATCCCATAGTCTCAAACAGCGCAGGGAAAATATTACTGGCTACTGTTAAAGGAGATGTGCATGATATCGGGAAAAATATTGTCGGAGTTGTACTTAGTTGTAACAATTATGAAGTAATTGACCTGGGGGTCATGGTTCCTTCTGAAAAAATTATTCAAACCGCCATCAATCAACATGTTGATGTGATTGGGCTAAGCGGACTGATCACCCCCTCACTGGAAGAAATGGTTCACGTTGCAAAGGAGATGCAGCGAATGGAGTTATCGTTGCCTTTATTGATTGGCGGTGCCACTACTTCCGAAATCCATACTGCTGTTCGCATTGATCCTCAATATTCAGCACCGATAATACATGTGCACGATGCCTCAAGGAGCGCAGGAGTTTTATCCAGTCTTCTTTCTCCGGAAAATCAAAAAACTTACGCGGAAAAAATCAAATTTCATTACCAGTCTGTCCGAAAGCAATATGAAGACAACCGTTTAGAATCTCAATTCGTTTCATTGCGCGAAGCTCGTGAAAACAAATTGAAGCTCAATTATAGTCTCGACGTGATCCAAAAACCATCGTTTACAGGAAGTAAGTACTTTTATGATTTTCCCTTGGAAGAACTGAGGGATTATATTGATTGGACTTTCTTTTTTCATGCCTGGAAAATGAATGGTAAATATCCTTCCATTTTGAAGGATCCGGTAAAAGGAACCGAGGCCCGGAAATTATTTGATGAAGCACAAAAGATGCTGGACGAGATGGTGATGAAAAAGATGATTCTCGCAAAAGGGGCTATTGGTTTTTATCCCTGTAATTCTTTTGCGGACGATGTCGATATTTATGCTGATGACATGCGCTCAAAGACACTTGCCATATTCCGGTTTCTCAGAAACCAACAGAAGAAAGATGATAATTCGCCTAATTTGTGCTTGTCCGACTTTATTGTACCTGGAGATAAAGGCCCTGTCGATTATACAGGTTGTTTTGCAGTGACTGCAGGACTTGGAATTGAAGAATGGGTCAATTATTATAAAAGTCAATTGGATGATTTTTCGGTTATTTTAGTGAAGATCCTGGCTGATCGGTTGGCAGAAGCATTTGCTGAGCGTCTTCATCAACTCGTCAGAAAAGAATACTGGGGTTATGCCCCTGAGGAAGACCTTGATATTAAAGCCATCCTGAAAGAAGAGTACCAGGGAATTCGCCCTGCTCCAGGTTATCCGGCATGTCCTGAACACTCAGAGAAACGTACTATTTTTTCTCTGCTTGATCTGGAGAAACATATCGGAATCAGCATGACAGAAAATTATGCAATGTACCCTGCCGCATCGGTTTGTGGTTATTATTTCTCACATCCGGAATCGCACTATTTTGCATTGGGAAAAATTGGAAAAGACCAGGCGACTGACTACGCCAGGAGAAAAAATATCAGCCTGGAAATGGCTGAAAAACTATTGAATACTAACCTGAATTACTAACAATGAAAGTTATTGACCACATCAATCAGTCAAAAAGAACATTATTTTCATTTGAGTTGCTTCCTCCTTTGAAAGGGCATAACATCACAGGAATTTACCGCACCATTGATCCGTTGCTGGCTTTTAACCCTTCCTTTATTAACATCACCTATCACCAAGAAGAAGTAGTTTACAAGAAGCATAAAAGTGGGTTACTTGAAAAGAGAACTGTTAGAAAACGTCCGGGAACTGTCGCAATATCTGCTGCCATAAAGTACAAATATCCTTCGGTGGATGTGGTACCTCATCTTATCTGCGGCGGATTTTCAAAAGAAGATACAGAGTATGCATTGATTGATTTTCACTTCCTTGGGATTAACAATATTCTTGGTCTTCGCGGCGATCCTCCAAAAGGTATGCGGGCTTTTGTACCAGAACAAGAAGGACACTGTTATGCCTCCGGCCTGGTGCAGCAGATCGTAGCCATGAACAAGGGCAAATACCTTGATGAAGAAATGGAAAATACAACCCCTACTGATTTCTGCGTCGGTGTAGCAGGTTATCCTGAAAAACACATTGAATCACCCAACTCGATCTCTGATTTAAAGTTTTTGAAACAGAAGATTGACGCCGGAGCGGAATATATCATCACACAAATGTTTTTCGATAATGAGAAATATTTTAAATTTGTAAAGAACTGCAGGGATGCTGGTATTAAGGTTCCGATCATTCCGGGATTAAAACCCATCACTACTTTACATGACATAAAAACTCTTCCACAAGTATTTAACATAGATATTCCTGAAGATCTTGTCAAAGCAGTCGGAGCTTGCAAGAGTAATGAGGAGGCCTTTCATGTAGGAATTGAGTGGTCCATTCAACAATCGAAGGAATTGATCAGGTATGGGGTTCCGGTATTGCATTATTTTACGATCGGGATATCAGAAAATATACGCCAGATAGTATCTGCAGTATTTTAAAAAAACTTATGCCAAAAAATTCAGTTATAAGGGAAAGATTCTCTGACGGGAAAAAGAAATTTGCCCCATTGATCGATCCTGATAAATTCACGCTCAGAGAAATTAAGTCGATTGCTGAATCCTCTGAGAAAGCCGGCGTGGATTTCATGTTTTACGGTGGAAGCCTTGTTATGGAAACTGATCATCGAAAATTCCTTGCAGTTCTGAAAAAATATTGTTCTGCACCGGTAATTCTCTTTCCGGGAAATCAACTCATGATCCCTGAGGATGCCGATGGCCTGCTTCTTTTATCTCTGATATCCGGAAGAAATGCCGAAATGTTGATCGGAAAACATGTTTTAGCTGCTCCTTTTCTTAAAACTTGTAGTTTTGAGATCCTGCCTACCGGCTATATGCTGATTGAAAATGGACATCACACAGCAGTATCTTATATGAGTAACACCGAACCAATTCCCGCAGAACAATATGATATTGCATTGTGTACAGCAATTGCCGGGGAGCTTCTCGGGTTTCAACTCATTTATATGGATGCGGGTAGCGGGGCTGAAAACCCGGTCAGATCTCAAATGATAAAGAAAGTCAGACAGAATATAACGATCCCACTGATCATTGGAGGAGGTATTTGTACTACGAAACAGGCGAAAGATGCTGCCTTAGCAGGCGCTGATGTTGTTGTTGTTGGAAATGCCATTGAAAAAAAACCCTCCCTCATCAGTGAACTTTGTGATGCAGTTCATTCTCTGAATAAAATATGAAAAACTGCTGACTCAAAACGTTTTTCTCCTTTCATAAAGAAGAGCAATGGAGAGCACGAGAATCCTGTCTAATTGGTTACTTCAATAAAATCTTCTTTCGCTGATCCACAATTGGGACAAACCCAATCAGCTGGCAGGTCCGAAAACTTTTTTCCTTCAATTGCTTCGTCATAAATATAACCGCAAGCTGTGCACTCGTATTTTTTAAAAGCAGTCGCTTGTATTTTTGGTTCAAGCTTTGATTTATCAATATATGTGGGGGCATTCTTAGGGGCCACTCCCTTTCGTGTCTGCCTGTAATATGAATAAGTCATTGGGTCTTTGGAATCATCGAGGATCTCCGAATGCAACAATTCACCAATAAATAATAAATGTGTTCCTACATTTATCGCCTGAATGACCCTGCATTCAAGAAATGCTATGCTGTCATTTAACACCACGGGTACGCCTGTACTTTCGCCATAGGTAACTTTGACACCCTGCATTTTATCAAAATCCCTTCCACTTCTGTAACCAAATCGCCCAAAAAGATCAGGAGAGGATTCTGTATGTAAGACTGAAACTGAATAGACGCCTGTTTTTTTAATAAATTCAGCTGTATAATTATTCTTATTGCAACATATTGCAAATGTCGGAGGCTCGGCTGTTACTTGGAAAACAGAATTTGAAATAAATCCATTCCCGTGATTTTTATTCCCTGAACTTACGATGTATAATCCATAAGATATTTTAAACAATGCTTCAAAATTAATCATATCGTATTTTTGATTGAAAATTAGCGATATTTTTGATTCCGGTTATAAAAAAGGATTTTTTCACAATATTTTATATCCTTTTTAAAGGGACAATACACTATCAGCAACCTATATCCGTTATATTTCAGTAAGAATGATTACCATCGAATATTAACAAGTAATATTAGAACATTATGAAAATTAAGAAAATTCAAGCGTTTGAAATTCTGGATTCCCGTGGGAATCCGACAGTGGAGGCATTCCTGGAACTGGAAAATGGGATAATGGGACATGCAATGGTGCCAAGCGGCGCATCAACAGGTGAACGGGAGGCATGCGAGCTTCGCGATGGAGACAAGAACAGGTATGGTGGAAAGGGTGTACTGAAAGCAGTGGAAAATGTCAATAAAGCCATTGCCTCTGAGATTCAGGGGAAGTCATTTGAAGATCAACGAGCACTTGACTTGTTGATGATTAGTTTGGATGGAACTGCAAATAAATCGAAATTAGGCGCTAATGCTATTTTATCGGTTTCCATGGCCTATGCCCGAGCTGAAGCGAAAAATGCAGGTATTCCATTGTATCGTTATCTTGGGGGAGACAATGCTCATCTTTTACCAGTACCATGTATGAATGTAATTAATGGCGGTGCTCATGCAGATAATAACGTGGATTTTCAGGAATTCATGATCGCTCCTCATAATGCTCCCTCGTTCACAGAATCTATCCGGATAGGGATAGAAGTATTTCACACTTTGAAAACCGTCCTGAAAAAGAAAAATTATAATACCGGGGTCGGTGATGAAGGAGGGTTTGCCCCCAACCTTAAATCGAATGAAGAAGCTGTCGACGTTATTCTTGAAGCCATAGTCAGGGCTGGCTACAAACCAGGAGTTGATGTAAGTATTTGTCTGGATCCGGCAACCAGTGAAATGTGGGACGAAGGCAAATATAAATTTTCGAAAAGCTCAGGAAAGTCTATTTCCAGTGATGAAATGATCAGGCTTTGGGAAATATGGGTAAATCAGTATCCTATTGTACTCCTTGAAGACGGACTGGCTGAAAACGATTGGACGGGCTGGCAGAACCTTACTAAAGTCTTAGGTAAAAAAATTGAACTCGTAGGAGATGATATTTTCTGTACAAATAAAAAAATTTTAGCAGAAGGTATTTCCAAAGGCGTAGCCAACTCCATCCTGATTAAATTAAACCAGATCGGTACGGTGACTGAAACCCTTGAAACCATTGAGTTGGCATATAAAAATGGATACAACGCTTTTGTATCACATCGTAGCGGAGAAACCCCTGACAGTTTTATTGCCGATCTTACCGTTGCTGTAAATGCGGGTCATCTTAAAACCGGAAGCGGGTGCAGGGGAGAACGAATTGAAAAATTCAACCAATTAATGAGAATTGAGCGTGAACTTGGACCTAAAGCCAAGTTCGCAGGAATCAAGGCCTTCAAAAACAAATAATGCCCATGAAATAAAAAAAGGGCTCGTCGTATCTTCCGAAACCCCTTATTTTATTGAGCCTCTCAAGGGACTTGAACCCTCGACCTGCTAATTACGAATCAGCTGCTCTACCAACTGAGCTAAAGAGGCAGAGTCGGGATGAGAAGACTCGAACTTCCGACCCCCACGTCCCGAACGTGGTGCGCTAGCCAACTGCGCTACATCCCGGTATTTTTAATAAATGAGTTGCAAAAATAATACTTTTTTCTTCTTTCTTACAGGAATTTTGGATGTTTTGAAATATCCCGGAATGAAAAGGGCCCCATCTGTTCACTGATATAAAAAGAGTTTCCTGAATCTTCTTCTGTTGCTTTTCTCAATTATTTTTACTATATTTGATACATTCTGATTCAAACCAGAAAGGAGGTGATGTGGATAACCTACTATTAAAATATATGGAAGACCGGTTTCAGGAAGCACCTTACAGAGAAATCAACAAACCCACTCCATTTGTAACTATATCAAGAGAATTCGGCTGTCCATCAAAACTAATTGCCAAGAGGCTTGCTCAGGAACTCAACCGGAAAACCGGGAATGAGAAAGAAAAGCAGTGGCAATACGTCAATAAAGAAATCGTGGAACAAGCAGCAAAGGAACTTCAACTTGAACCTTTTAAGATAGAACATCTTTTCAAAATGGATCAGACAGGGATAATGGATGATCTTTTCTCCTCCTTTTCTTCAAATTATAAAAGTACCCAGAAAATACGGAAAACTATCCGTGATGTCATTCAATCTTTCTCACAAAGAGGATATGTAATCATTGTAGGGCGCGGAAGTGTTGCCATCACATATAACAGGCCCAATTCTCTTCATATTCGCTTACAGGCACCTCTTGACTGGAGGATCCAATGCATGAGCGAACGCCAGGGAATCCCGGTTTCAGAAGCGTTGAATGTGACCATTGAAACAGACAAGAAGCGCACTGCATTGATCGAGTCATTTCTGGGTTATAAACTTGAACATACTCTATTCGATGTTGTTTTTAACTGTAAAACCCTTTCCAATGAGGATATCGTTAACAGTACGATAAAAATTATGGAAATCCGTAAAATGATCTTATGAGGGATAATCCTATTTAAAATTTGACGTAAAAGAATGGGATGAGATCATGTGTAGAGAAATCTTTTGATTTTTTGGGTAGGCGTTTTTTTAAACGGAACGGGTTGAAGGATGACAACCTGAACGCGGGAGAATTTGTTTACCCGACTATTCACATATTCCTGCAACTCTTCTATCAGTTCTTCTATCATATTCTCCACAATGGCCGATACATCTTCTTTCAGATGCTGGTATCTCAGGGCAATTTCTTCCTGGTTAAAATGTACCATGGCAACCAGTTTGCCTTTTTTTTGGACCACCAGCGATTCGACGACGTAACGGAAATTGTTGATTACTGATTCTATTTCCTCGGGATAGATATTTTCTCCGTTTGCTCCTAATATGATATTCTTCAAACGTCCTTTTATGTAAAGAAAATTATTTTTATCCAAAAACCCGAGATCACCTGTCTTAAACCATCCATCCTCTGAAAAGACCGTTTTGGTCAAAACAGGTTCTTTATAATATCCTCTCATCACGTTGGGGCCTTTAGCCCAGATCTCACCTTCACCAGTTATTTTATCGGGATTATTTATTTTCAGTATCACGCCTTCCATTGCAGGACCCGTGGATTGAAACTTTGTTTTTTGCGGATTTGCCCCGGCAAGAAGAGGGGCTGTTTCTGTAAGGCCATATCCTATGGCATACGGAAAACGAGCTTCAATAAGAAATTGTTCTACTGTTTTATCCAGTTTTGCTCCTCCAATCCCAAAAAATTTAATCTTCCCACCAAAGGTTTTCATTAATTTCTTTCCGGCAATTCTATTCAAGTTTTTTCTGATCAACGGCATCCTGTACAATACCCTCATGATCCATTTATCCTGAAATGCCGGACGGATCTTATTCCGGTAGATCTTTTCCATGATCAGGGGAACAGAAAGCATAATAGTTGGTCTGACCTCTTGTAAAGCGGGAATCAGAAGAGCCGGCGTAGGTGTCTTACCTAAAAAGTATATACAGGCGCCGCAAATCATTGGTAGGATAAAGCCAATGGTGTTTTCATAAGTATGGGAGAGGGGTAAGATTGAGAGGAACCGGTCGGTTTCGTCGATTGGTTGTATTACATTGCTCTTTATTGCGGTAAATGAAATATTCCTGTGTGTAAGCATAACACCCTTGGGTGTTCCCATAGTGCCGGACGTATAGATAATAGCAGCAAGATCTTCTTCCCTGATGTGATATTCGTTTATGGGTATAGCCTCAGGATCGAAAGTGTATTTGTTTCCCAATGGCCCTTCCACCGAAAAATCTTCCATACCGATGCTAAATAGAAGTGTATCTGTCGCGATATCACTTAGCTTCAGCCAAAGGTTATCGGAAACCAGGATGGCTTTAGCCCCGGAATGCTCAAGGATATTTTCGATTTCTTTCGGAAGAAAATCAGGAAGAAGCGGAACGGTGACTGCACCCATGAATGTGGTGGCAAGAAATGAAATGACCCAATTCGGCATGTTTGTTCCGAGAAGAGCAATCCTGTCACCTTTACAAATATCCATTTTTTCGAATAAGGCAATGAGAGCCATCACCTGTTTCCGGGTTTCATTGTAAGTCATTGGTCTTTCACCAACCATTGCAATAAAACCTTTTTCCCCGAAGTACTTAACCGATTCAGAAAATAGTGCAGGGAATGTTAATTCACAAGTATCCTTCATTCCGGTACCCAAATAAGCGTGCAAAGATAAGATTTATTCGGTTAGATCTTAAATATTTGTAACTTGGCCTAAAATTATTGACTATGAAGATCAGGATGTTTCAGGTAGACGCGTTTACAGAGAAATTGTTTGGCGGCAATCCTGCGGCAGTCTGCCTTTTGAACGAGCCGCTCACTGTTGAGCTGATGCAAAAAGTTGCTGCCGAAAACAATCTTGCAGAAACTGCATTTGTAACTGAAACCGGCGATTCTTTTAACATCCGCTGGTGTACCCCGAAAGTTGAAGTCGACTTATGTGGACATGCTACACTGGCCAGTGCCCACGTTATTTTTGACCATCTCAAATATCCTAAGAAAATCATCCGGTTTTCTTCAAGAAGCGGGATTCTTGAAGTAAGGAAGGAACAACAATTTCTGACACTGAATTTCCCCAAAGATATCATCCGGAAAGATTGTCTTCCTGTCAGTGTGACTGAATCCCTGGGTATGGAACCAGTAGAAATCCTGAAAGGGAAAACCGATTATTTACTGGTATACGAGAATCAACGCCAGATTGAAATGCTCGATCCCAATTTTGCCGGACTTTGCAAAGCTACGGCCAGAGGTATTATCACCACTGCAAAAGGTAATGAGAGTGACTTTGTATCACGATTTTTCGCTCCACAAGTCGGGCTCCGCCCTGCAGGACCGCGACCCGCCGCGTCGGGCGACGCGGCCAGCGGCTGGACGTAGAGGATCTCAGCCAGCGGGCCGGTCAGCTTACGGCCGTCTTCGAGCGTGACCGTGTGGGTGTATTCCCGCGCCGGATAGGCCCGGCCGGTGTAGACCTTCGCGTCCGAGGCCGACTCCGCAAACCGCCATTCCTTTTCCATCCACTCTTTCTGGACGCTGCACTCGATCTGGCGGACCACGCCCAGCGGCACCTCGCGCTCCCGCTGCAACTGCTCGTCCCAGACCTGGAGACGTTTATCGCGGGTCATGGTGATGTTGCCGACGTGGACCTTGCCGTCGGACGTTCTCGATGTAGCCCGGCACCGCGTCGTCGCGCTTGGTCTTGGCCGGTCCGAAGGGATTGATCGCCGGCGGCTCGGCCTCGTCCTGCGTTGGGCACGGCAGGCTTCGAGCCGGTCTTGGGCGCCGCCAAGACGATGCACGCGATGAGCCAGAACATGCCGGCGACGATCCATGCCGATGTGCGATCGTACCGAGCCACCAATTGAGCCTCCTCGGATGTTGGGTCATCCGATCATCAATACAGGGCACCACACTCCAAACACCGTGGCAGGAACCACGGATTTCACGGATTGCACGGATGGGAAAGGAATTCGCTGTCTCCTCTTCCTCGTTATCCGTGATATCCGTGTGATCCGTGGTTCATCTCTTGGCAGGATCCTCGCGTGGCACCGGGACTGCGATCCCCGGCTGCTATCTTCCATTATGGCGGAATCGCGGACCAAATGCACGGCCCCGACCCATCGAAGAGGGGGTACGAAAGCACGCCGAATCGCCATTCTCTTGACGCCGGCCCCTCGAAACGGGGACAATAACGAGAGTGGGAGAGTATGCCCTGGAAAGCCGCGACCATTGGTCGCGGGCGACAAACGGCCCTCACCCTAACCCTCTCCCAAAGGGAGAGGGGACATGGAGGAGCCTTCCCCCAAAGGGAGAGGGGACACTGAACGAGAGAAGGGAGACGCACCAATGGCCGATTCCTGCAACCATCCGCACGGCGGCTTGTCGCGGCGGCGGTTCATCGAGAGCGTGGGCCTGGGCTATGCCCTGGGCGGGGCCGCGGCGTTGGGCGTGCCGGCGATTGGTTGGGCCGCGGAGGAGGATTCCGGCCCGGTCGATTGCGGCCCGCCGCCGCCGGCCAAGCCGCAGCATCAGACCGGCGGCGAGTCGTTCCCGCCGCTGCCGCTGCCGGCCACCCCGCTGCGGCGCTCGGAAAAGAAGCGGCCCCCCACCGCCCCGCCCCTCGTGGGCAAGATGGCGATGGGCGCGCCGAAACTGGTCGTCCGCGGCGGCAAGCAAGTCACGCAGCGCGACTGGCTCACCGACCCGGCCGACCTCATCTCGCTTTTGACCTGGACCAACGAGAAGCTCGGCATCAGCTATCGGGCCATCGAGGCCGACTTCGACCATTTCTCCTACGACCCCCGGGAACTGCCCGCGCTGCTCCTGGCCGGGCACAACAAGTTCGAGCTGCCCCCGCCCGTCCGCGAGAACCTGGCCCGCTACGTCATGGACGGCGGGCTGATTATCGGCGACGCCTGCTGCGGCTGGAAGGACTTTGCCGACGCCTTCCGCCGCGAGATGGAACTGATCTTCCCCGGCCGCCCGCTTCGCCGCATGGGCGCGAGGAGCCGCTCTTCTCGTCCTATTACAAGATGGGGACGCTGCGATACAAAAAGGCCGACGGCTCGATCACGGTCGACGACCCCGTGACCGAGTCGATCGACTTCGGCTGCCGGGCGGGCGTGATCTTCTCGCCCGCCGATCTGACCTGCGGCTGGGACGGCCACGAGCACCCGCAGGGCACCCGGGTGGTGATCGACCAGGCCCGGCAACTCGGGGCGAACCTGGTGACCTATCTGCTGGGGACCTTCCAGCTTGGGCGGTTCCTGGCCACGGAAAAGGTCTATTACGAGGCGTCGGCCCCGGCCCGCGACGATTTCGTCTTCGCCCAGGTCAAGTACGGTGGCGATTGGAATCCCGATCCGTCGGCGGTCCACAATCTGCTCAAGTTCGCCCGCGACAACTCGACCTTGGGCGTGAAGTTCAAGCGGCAAGAGGTGTCGCTGGCCGACCCCAAGACGGCCACCCTTCCGCTCCTCTACATGACCGGGCACCACGATTTCGTCTGGACGGCCGACGAAGTGGGGATGCTGCAAAAGTACCTCCGCGGCGGCGGCCTGCTGCTGGCCGACGCCTGTTGCGGGCGGATGGCCTTCGAGCTAGCCTTTCGCCGCGAGATAGGCCGGGTGCTGCCGGGCGTGCGGCTCGAAAAGCTCCCGGCGGACCACCCCTTGCTCCACTGCCACTACGACATCCGCAACGTGGAATACACGCCGCGGGTCCGCGAGGATTTCGGCCCGCTCGGCGCGCCGGAGCTAGAAGGGATCACGCTCGACGGCCGGCTGGCGGTGATCTTCAGCCGCTTCGACCTCGGCAACGGCTGGGAGCAATTCCCCCACGCCTACAGCTACGGGTTGAAGGACGAATCAGCATTACAAGTGGGCACGAACGTGCTGGTGTATGCGACGACACATTAGCCGGTTGTTGACGAAGAAGGACTAATTCGCCGTTTGCAAGGGGAGGGCGTCCGCATCATGACTGGTCAACCCCAGATCACGGTTCTGCGAATGTCGAGTTACCCCGATCGCATGCGAGATTACAAGGTGGGAAAGGTGGCCTTGGCGACCACATAACATCATCAAGCAGGCCGAATATGCCGGAGATAAGCCGCTTCTTCGGAATTTCGATTCGTATGTACTTCGACGACCACAATCCGCCGCACTTCCACGCGATCCATGCCGCCACCGAGGTCGAGATTGGCATTGAGCCGGTTGCGCTCTTGCGAGGGCGGTTTCCGCGGCGCCGCTCGGAATGGTCATGGAGTGGGCAGCAGTTCACCAGCGAAACCTGCGCGACAATTGGGATCTGCTGCACAATGACCAACCCCCACATTGGATCGACCCGCTCGATTAGGAGAAAAAGAGATGTTCCCACGAGTTTGTGGAGTCCGTTACATCAAGGACTACCTATTGGAAATCACCTTCTCCGACGGCACGGTGGCGAGACTCGACTTTCGCCGACGGGTTGCCGGGTGCGGAGGGGTGTTTGCGCCGCTCGAAGACCCGGAGTACTTCAGGCAAGTCGCCGTCGACACCGAAGCGGGGACCCTCGTCTGGCCCAACGGAGTCGACTTTTGCCCTGATGTGCTGTATTCCGAAGCGACGGGGAAGTCAATCGAGGACATGGGAACCAGACTGGAGGTGGTTTGACGGCCCGACAGCGGGTCGGACAATCGCCGCGTAGTCCGACCGAGAGTCCCCCGACGCCTTCTGGTGGGACTACGCGGCGATTATCCAACCGTAGCGCATTGCTGGCGACAAACGAACCATGTCCCCCGCAGCGGATCGCGTAATTCAACGTCTCGATGCCGTGCGGCAGTCGTGGTGGCTCTGTACGCTCTTGGCCACCACGGTGCTGGCGGGCTGCGCGTCGTTCGCCTTGCTGATGGCGATGATGCTCGGCGATGCGTGGATTCGCTTTTCGCAGGGGTGGCTCATCGGGTTGTTCGGCGTGTGGGCGGCGGTGACGCTGGGGCTGGTCGTGGTGATCTTCCGCCGCTTGGCGTGGAGCCAGCGGAGCCTGGAGGCGATGGCCCGGCGGATCGAGTCGGAACTGCCCGAGTTGCAGAGCGATTTGATCAACGTGGTCCAGCTTTCGGAGGATGGTGACTCTCATGCCCACGAAGACGTGGGCATGGCACCCTCACTGGCGTTCCGCGAGGCGGCGGTGGACGACGCGGCCCGGCGGGCCGGCACGCTGCGGTTCGAGGAGGCGGCCCGGCGGCAGTCGCGCTGGCGGCGGCTCTGCTTCTCGATGCAGACGCCCCGCGATCTGGCCGAGTCGCTCTTGGTGCTGGGACTCTTGGTCGCGGTGGCCCTGGGGTGCCAGGCGCTGGTCCCCAATTGGGGCTCGGCGGCCAGCCGGCTCTTGCGGCCTTGGAGCTTCGTCCCATCGGTCGGCCGGGTGCGGATCGTCAAGGTCAGCCCGGGCGACGCCGACGTGCCGCGCCATTCCAGCCTGGCAATCTCCGCCGAGATCGAGAACCCCGACGGCGCCGACTACGCCGGCACGCTCCTGGTCGCCGAAGAAGGCGGCGTCGAGAAGCCGGCGGCCATGACCCCCGACGCCGGGCGCGAGCACTATACGGCCACGCTCCCGTCGGTCGGCCGGCCGCTGGTCTACCGCCTGGAGATCGGCGATTCGCAGACGGCCGTCTTCGCGGTCCAGGTGCGGGACCCGCCGACGATCGAAGAGGTCGACGTGACGCTCGAATATCCCAAGTACCTCGACCGCCCGCCGCAGCACCTCGTGCAGAAGGACGCCGACCTGGAGGCCCCGCAGTTCACCATCGCCGAACTGCGGGTCCGGCCCTCGACGCCGATCGCCAGCGGCGAGGCGGTCCGCCAGGGGCAGACGATCGCCGGCAGCGTGGAAGAGGACGGGCGGGTCCTGGTGCTCCGCATGGCCCTCGCCGAGGACGCCGAGTTCACGATCCACATGGCCAACAGCGCCGGGCACGTCGATCCCAACCCCCGGGTCAACCACATCCGCGTCATCCCCGACAAGCCGCCGACGGTCGAACTCGTCAAGCCCGGGCGTCAGGAGAAGGCGGCCGCCCGGGGCGACGGTCCCGGTGATGATCCGGGCGACGGACGATTACGGCATCGGCCGGATTCGGCTAGAGATGAAGATCGGGGAGAACGGGATCAGGAAGCGGGATTGGGGAATGGGGATTAGGGATTGGCGATCAGTCTCGGAACCCCCAATCCCCAATGCCTAATCCCCAATCCCTAATCCCTAATCCCCATCCCCAGTCCAAACCGTCCACGAGTGGAGCCACTTCGAGGCCAGCACCGCCGTGGTCGTCAACTATGCCCTGCCGCTACCGCCGGAGCGAGTCAAGCCGGGGCAGACTGTCCTGGTGCGGGCCGTGGCCTGGGACAAGCGGCAGTTCACCGCGATGGGCCAGGACCTCAAGCCCCAGGAGTCGGCCACCCAGTGGCACGCGATCACCATCGAGTCGCCGCAGGGCAAGGCCGACGCCGCAATGAAAGAGGTCGAGAACCTCCGGGCCGGGATCTGGAGGATTTTCGAGAAGCAGGTGGATGCCCGGCGGGCGGCGGCCACGATCTTCAAGAAGAACGCGCCGGCAACGACTCCCCGTCGTGCCCACAGCCGTGGCCGGCGAGGTCCGCAAGCGGCAGGTCGAGATTCAGAAGGCGGCGGCCGACCTGGCAGTGTCGATCAAGGACGAAGACAAGGAGGACCGCGGCACGATCAAGCGGGTCCTCCACCAGTTGGCCGCCGGCGAGATGCTCCTGGCAGTGGCCCAGAGCGACGCCCTGCTGAAGTTGGCTGACGCTAAGGCCTACGCCGAGCCGGTCGCCGCCCTGGTGGCGACGCAGGACCGGATCATCGACGTGCTCCAGAAGCTCCTGGACGCGGCCCGCCAGGCCCAGGGCGAGGTGCTCGACGAGATGCCCAATCGCGGCGGCGGCAACCTGCCCGACGACACGAAGAAGAAGCTGGAAGACGCCAAGCAGAAGCTCGACGAGTTCCTCAAGCAGCAGAAGAAGGTGATCGAGGCATCGGAGAGCCTGGCCAAGAAGCCGGTCGAGGATTTCAGCCGAGGAGGAGGAGCAGCTGCTCAAGGACGCTGGCCGCGGCCGAGGACGATTGGGCGAAGTTCATGAAGGAGCTGGCCTCGGACCTGAGCAAGCTGCCCGAGCAGGATTTCGCCAATTCCTCGATGGCCAAGGAGCTGGTCGAGATCCAGACGGAACTCAAGATGGCCGAGGACGCCCTGCTGAAGAAGTCGGTGGACATCGCCGTGCCGCTGGAGCAACTGGGCTACGAGCGGGCCGAGGAGATCACACGAACCTGGAGAAGTGGCTCCCCGACTCGCCCGACCGCGAGAAATGGAGCCAGGAAGAGGCCCTGACCGACGCCGACAAGGAGGCCCCGATGGCCGAGCTGCCCGGCGAACTGGAGGACATCATCGGCGACCTGATGGAGGAGGAGGAGGACCTGTTCGACGAGATGGAGGACGTTTCCTCCAGCGCGGCCGATTCGCTCGACAAGGGGGCCGGCTGGGACGCCATGGACGGCCCGATCTCCAACATGCAGCGCCAAGGGCGTGACCGGCAACCGCCTGCCCAACTCCAGCGAGATCGGCGGCCGCTCCGGCGAAGGGCGCCAAGGCAAGTCGAGCGGCGAGTTCGTGGGCGACGAGGCGGTCGGCAAGGGGGGCCGCCGCACGCCCAGCCGCCTCACGCCCGATCCGATCGTGAAGGGCCAGATCAAGGACCACAGCAAGGACGCCGACCGGCGGGGCCACCGGCGGCGGCAAAGAGAGCGGCCAAGGGGGCGAAGGGCTCGAAGGCCCGGTGCCCAACTCGCCCGGCAAACGCGACCTGCAACGGCTGGCCGACAAGCAGGCCGCCCTGCGCAACAAGGCCGAAGGGATCGACGTGCGCTTCCAAGTGACCAACTTCCACCGCACCGACTTGGAGAAGATGATCGAGTTGATGCGGCGGGTCGAGGACGACCTCAAGTCCGGCGGCTACCAGGCGCCGCCGGCAGCGCCGGTGCTGGCCGAGGGCCTGGGCAACGTCAAGCAATATCTCGAAGGCGAGTTCCAGCTCCGCAAGGATACCTCCGCCAACCTGCCCACCGACATCCAAAAGGAGATCCTCGGCGGCATGCAGGAATCCTCGCCGCCCGGCTGGGAAGAACTCAATCGCCAATACTTCGAGCGGCTTTCGGGCGAGCAGAGGCAGTAGGCAGTAGGCAGTAATGGAGCCGCTTGCGGCTTAGCCCCACTACTTCTCGTCGAAGATCAAATAATCCAGCCCGAACATGTAGCCCTTGAGCGCCTTTGGATTGGCCCCGACGATCTCGACGGTGAGCTTGTGTTGGCCGGCGGTCAGGTCGTGAACGCCCAGCGAGATGAGCAGATCGGTGGGGATAACGCCCTC
>CAWAVC010000055.1:0-9439 GCA_963785325.1 uncultured Bacteroidales bacterium
GTTGGTTTTTAATCTCTGCAATTCTCGATTCGAGATGTAGTCTTCGATCCTGGATATCAATATTCCATGTAAAAAATGCTTCGATGGTACAACTGCCACGGTTCGTGCTACTCCTTACTATCTGAATCCCGTTCACCCTTTTAATTGCAATCTCTAGTGGCTTCGTCACCGTCACCATCATCTTATCCACTGGCTGTTCTCCATTATCCGCTATAACCGTAATTTTAGGAAAAACTACATCGGGAAAAAGAGACGTCTGCATCCTGTGGTATGAATAAACTCCTGCCAGTAAAATCATCAGCAGGATGAATATTATAGGCTTGTGAAAGATCCGGTAATAGTGGTGTTCCGGCATAAGGAGCAGAGTAGTTTATTTGGAAATCGTTTTTTTTGTTACTTTGACTTTTGCGGTATCTCCCAACCCATAATTTCCGGATGAAAGGAAAAGATCTGAAGGGGAAAAGACAGGCGATTTTATTTCGATGTCATTTTCGTTCGTAAGGCCAATTGTTACAGGTACTCTCACTGCAACACTGTCGTTAACCATTTTCATGACCCAGAAGTTCTGCATTACTTCATCGGCAAGTATACAGGATTTACCGAGTAGGACGGCATTCGGAATGACCCTTTTTATAATCCTGACCTTCGCGATCAGGTTTTCCGGCAGATTCTGTATTCCAACAGGATGTACGATAAAACGCTGCGTCTGTGAACCTGGTGTCATGGAGGGCATGTGTGAAACGATTTGACCTGTCAGGTTGGTCCCGTCAGATAGTTCAATATAACAGGAAGATGAAGGTTTAATGAATGAAACAGATTCGTAAGGCACATCCAGAAAAAAAACAAAACTTGAGGGAACAGCTATGATCGCCAGTTCATCACCTTCCTGCACATAATCTCCCTTCGGATGATCCACAGTAAGAATTATTCCGTCCATATTCGCTTTTATGATTACTATACCCGAAAATGAATATGGGTTAAGAGAATCACTTCTTAAAACCGTTGATTCTTTTGTCCTGACCTTGAAAATGATCTGGTTTTTAGACACTTTGTCTCCCTGTATTATCCTAATCTCATCAATATATCCACTGGTAGGAGATTTAACCACTGACTTTACCTGGAAAGAAGAAGTGGCATTTAATTCCAGGTAATCTTTAACATCCGCCATATGAATGCTCTCAACTGTCACGGGAACTGTGGCTTGGACCTCCTTCTCATCATTTTCCTGTCTCCCCCCACATTTGATAAGTAGAAGAAAAGAGGGAATTAATATTAATATAGTTGATCGTTTTATTTTCATGGTCATCTTTTCATCACATAATTATTTGAAAATCCAGGTTCCTATTATTCC
Source organism: uncultured Bacteroidales bacterium (assembly GCA_963785325.1). GTDB lineage: Bacteria > Bacteroidota > Bacteroidia > Bacteroidales > FEN-979 > FEN-979. The sequence goes on from CAWAVC010000055.1 coordinate 1,352, forward strand.
CAATAATTGATTTCATTTTGTATTTGGAGGATCCTCGTCTCATACTGATTGAGATGTTTCCTCAATGAAATGTAATTTTTAACAGCAATCAGGTAATCAGTAATAGATCCTGAACCTTTGGATACTAATTCTTTATCTTGGGATACAAGTAATTCCAGGTTGCTAACCTGTGACCTGACATCCGGCAGTAAGGACTCTGTTTCTTCAAGTTCGGTCAACCAGTTATTTAATTGCTGATCATACTCCTTTCGGAAAGCCGACTCGTACCCTGCACGGATCTCCTCTTCGAACCTGAATTTCTGATGGTTCAGTTTTTTCTGGTTGCCATCATATAAAGGTAATGTCAAATTAAGTCCAATGCTCAATCCAAAATTCTGATAGATTACAGTTGGGTCATTATTGATAAGTCCTGCATCTGAAAACCAGTTAACAGAAGGTTTATAGTTTCGATCAAGGAGAAGATTCTCATTCTTTATCCTTAGACTGTCAATGGTGAACCTGATGAACATTGGCAATGCCTCTCTCGGCTGAGGAGAATAATTTCCAAGGTCAGGTTTTACAGGTACAAAGGTCGCTGTGTCTTTTATCCCGCAAAGTAGATAAAGATCAGAGATTTGTTTCTTGAGTTGGAGTTTCATTTCCTTTATCTGGAGCTCCTGTCCCTGAAGGTCTATTATAAAAGCAAGATAATCCGTCTGTTTGTAGATACCGCTCTCAGTCAGTGATTTTAAAATCTTGCCCTGGTCTTTTGCAAAGGACAAAAGTTCAAGGTCAACCGAAATATCTGAATAAGTGGAATACGCATCAAGATAAGCAGCGGTAATTGTTTTTTTCAGGGTATTACCAGTAAGTACCAAAGAATTTGTCAAAGCTTGTTTTTGAATGCTGTTTTTAACCAGGTTCGCTTCAATGGCCTTTTTATTAAAAATGGGTTGGAATACACTGATGACTGAAGTCAGGTTAGCAAGGTTTGTGAGTACCTCACTATACCCAAAATGATTGACAATAGGAGCATAATACGCATATCCCCTGAAATCCACACGGGGCAGGTTCATTGCCTTGACTAGTAGGCTATCAGTCTGATTAACATTGATTTGTCCATTCAAGTCCTTAAGGAGGGGATTGTTTTTTACCCCTTCCTGAAGAAAATAATTCAAGGTATGTTCCTGGCTTTGTACTGAGAAGATTGGCAAGAAAAAAGAAAATGCCAGCAGGAACCTCCAGAGGATCACTCTACGTATATAATTGTTCAATAGTTCCACACCTTCTCTTTGTTACTTATCCAATCGATTTTTTATCCTTTTTTATAAACCGTCAGGTTAAAAGAGTCAAAGGTAAAAATTTCTTTATGTAAAACCTCAGATACACTTGTTTTTAATCTTTAAGCTTGAGTTAAATTTAATCCTCTTCAAAAAAATCGGTTAACCATTATTGACTATTTCTATTTCGTGATTCGTTATCAAAAACCGAGTTTATGAATTATTAAAAATTGCAAACTGCATCCTGGTAATTGTGTTTATTGTGTTCTATACAATAAAACGTTTTGTAACGTTCTTATGTGAAGAAAATAATCCCTAACGTAGAATAAACCTTGTTATGTCCGGGAAAATGATGACTTTAGAGGCGGATTTTAATGTTTCATCAAAAAAATATTAAATACATATTTTAATTTGTTAATTATATATTAACTTTGCATCAAATTAGAATGGTTAGCTACGTTAAGAAGTTTAGTTAAATATTTTCCAGACCAAATATAGGCTTTGATGTGCAAGGCTCCTAAATACTTGAAACCATGGCTACAAAAGAAAGAAAAAAAATGACAATTACAAACAAGATTGCTGAATCCCTGAAACAGGATATAAACTATGGGAAGATTGATGGAGGTGAGGCAATCATTGAACGAAAAATTGCTGAGCGTTTTCACGCAAGCAATATTCCCGTAAGGGAAGCACTCAGAATACTGGAAGGAGAAGGGTTTATCATTCACCGAAAATTTTCTGGCTATAGTGTTCGTCAGATCAATCCGGATGAAATGGTTGAATTATATGATATAATAAATTATCTTTCCAGTCAGCTATTATCAAGAGGTATCCCTCGTTATACCGAACTAACATATCACCGGTTCAGGACTTTGATCGAAGAAATGGAGAAATCAAAAGAAACCGATAAAACAGTTTCTTTATTGATTGAGTTCGCTGAGACCGCTTACGCTCCTGCCGGATTGAAATATTCATTAGAACTGGCAATGCAGATTCTAAACCGCAATATACCTATCATTCAGGGAATGGTAGAAAAGTTCTATAAAGGAACATTCCCGACAAATTTTCAACGTCAGTACATGCAGCTCTGTCAACAGAAGGACACAAAAAAAGCCATCGAGTTGTGGCTCTCTGAGTTTGAAAGAATGACGAAGGATTTTGTTGCCATCATAAGTAGTTATAAACCTAACAATGTAAATTAAACGAAAGTCCGAAACATGAAAATGAAAAAAGAATCCACCACATCGAACAAAATCGCTGATTCGCTTCGTGATGCTATCAACTATGGAACTTTAAAACCTAGTGATAAAATTATTGAGCGCGAGATAGCAGAGAAATACGAGGCAAGTCACATCCCTGTGAGGGAAGCTTTGAGGATACTTGAAGGTGAAGGCTTTGTCGTCCACCGCAAATTTGCCGGTTATACTGTTCGTGAAGTCAACCCTGAAGAAATGATAGAACTTTATAATATTATGAGGTTCTTATCTGTCCAATTACTTAACAGGGCTATCCCAAGGTACACTGAGATCACGTATTATCAATTAAAGTCCATCGTTACTCAAATGGAGAAAACTCAGGATGCTGATAAGAATATTGATCTTCTGATGCAATTTGCAGATGTTATATTCTTTCCTGCAGGGTTAATATTTACAAATAACCTTGCAAAACAAATCCTGAAAAGAAATATTCCGATTCTCCAGGGAGTTATCCGTGTAGTTGCAAAAGGTTTGATGCCTGTTAGTGCATTCAATCATTTTATCGATTTATGCCAGAAACATGAAATCGAGAATGCCGTGAAATACTCATCGGAACAATTAGATCTTGCAACCAAAACATTCGTGGCTTACATGAGTGAGTCGAAGAAAACTGAGTAGGAAATGGGAGAGAAGGGAAGATTATCCTAATAACCGTTAATCTTTCCTTCCATTTTATCAATTCGGACAATCCAGCAGCAAACTTCATTCATTGAAGGTGGATTGTATTGGAACTCGCCGGAGGCATAGTTTCTCATGACTATGTTCATGATGTTTATTTTTTCATCCATTTCTTCGATAAATTTTATTTTACCATAGGCGAGTACACTCCGGTAATTCATGGTATAGCTGCACCCTACTTTTTCGTTCTGAAAACGAAGTAGATAGTCTGTGCTGAATTCAACACAAACATTCGGATTTTTAGTAAGGATATCTATTTTCTTTCCTAGCCTCGCCGAATGGAAATAGATGATGTTCTTTTCATAACCAAAATTAAAAGGAAGCACATAAGGCATATCATCCTTATCGACCATGGCAATATGGCATACCTGACATTTTTTAATGATGGCTTCCATCTCTTGTTTGTCAGTAAGTATACGATGTCTCATGACTAGCTGAACAATGAAGTATAAAGATCGGTAATTCTTTTTATAGGAACAATATGTATTGAGAACCGCTTAGGATCAATGCCTTTTTGATTGTACCGTGAGATAAAAATCCGTTCAAATCCCAGTTTTTCTGCCTCCAAGATGCGCTGGTCAATACGATTGATTGCACGGATCTCTCCCGAAAGACCAACTTCTGCAGCAAAACAGGTTTTCGAATCCACCGGACGATCTTCATTGGAGGAAAGTACGGCTGCAACCACTGCAAGGTCAATAGCAGGGTCATCTACTTTTATCCCACCGGCAATGTTCAGGAAAACATCTTTGGAAGCAAGGCGGAACCCGCTTCTTTTCTCCAGTACTGCCAGCAGCATGTTCAGCCTTTTGGCGTCAAATCCTGTAGTTGATCGTTGGGGAGTTCCATATGCGGCCGAACTTACCAATGCCTGAGTTTCGATCAGCATCGGTCGTAAACCTTCAATAGTTGCTGCAATGGCAATGCCGCTCACTTCTTCATCACGCTGAGAAAGCAATATCTCCGATGGGTTCGAAACCTCCCTCAGACCGCTGTCCAGCATTTCATAAATCCCCAGTTCAGAAGTGGATCCAAACCGGTTCTTTGCTGCCCGCAGGATACGATACCCATAATTCCGGTCCCCTTCAAAATTCAATACAGTATCTACCATATGCTCCAGAATCTTCGGCCCGGCGAGACTCCCATCTTTGGTAATATGCCCGATGAGGAAGACGGGTGTATCTGTTGATCTTTGAAAAGCGCTGCATTTCAGCCGCCGTTTCCCTGATCTGTGAAATACTTCCGGCCGAAAAGTCAATGCTTTCTGTATGAAGGGTTTGTATGGAATCAATTACCACCATATCCGGATGAAGATCTTCCAGGTGCTGAAAAATGAGCTGGGTCGAAGTCTCTGTAAGAATGAAACAGTCGGTATTTTTTATGCCGATCCGTTCTGCCCTCATCCGGATCTGCTGCTCACTCTCTTCACCACTTATATACAAGACCTTAAGACCTTTACAGTTCAGAGCAATTTGTAACATCAGTGTTGATTTCCCGATTCCGGGTTCTCCTCCGATTAGGACAACAGATCCCGGTACTAAGCCTCCCCCAAGAACACGATTAAGTTCTGCATTCCAGGTATTTATCCGCTGATCAGTATCAAATGTGATCTCTTTAATAGCCTGTGGCTTCCTTGCTCTTCCTTCAGTTGCAAGGGATTGCCATTTATTCGCTTTCTCTTCACGCTGGACAACCTCTTCTACATAAGTATTCCATTCTCCACAGGAAGGACACCTGCCGATCCATTTCGAGGATTGGGCACCGCAATTCTGGCAGAAAAATGTAGTCTTCGCTTTTGCCATAATGGGAATCTGGAGTGCTATTATTGATGCAGCTTTATGATTTTTTGTTCGATCGCTGTAGTATGTATCCTGGCGTGAGTTCAATGGTCTCGACTTTACCTCCTTTTGACAGAACAATATCATGACCTACTATTTCTTCTACTTTCCAGTCCTTTCCTTTTACCAATATATCCGGTTGGATAGTCTTGATCAGTTCGTAAGGTGTTTCTTCATTAAAAATAACAACTGCAGTAACGAACTCCAGTGCAGCAACGATCATGGAGCGTGAATGCTCATCATTGATGGGTCTTGTAGGACCTTTTATCCTGTTTACAGACCGGTCAGAATTCAGGCCTACAACCAATACATCACCTAAATTTGCAGCTTTTGCAAGATATTCGATGTGTCCTAAATGCAGAATATCGAAGCATCCGTTCGTGAATACTACTTTCTGATTCTTAAAATTCCATACTACGCAGGCTCGCCTGAGACCCTCCTCGTTAAGGATCTTGGCAGTTACTACTTCAAGCTTGTCCATCCGGTTTTTTATTAAATGATAAAAGGATCAGCGACAAACTACCAATGACCAGGATCATTGCGGTTTGAGCGGTCCAGGCAATCCACCCCAGTGCTAACCCGGTTGTTTTTAAGAGGCCGTAAAGCAGTAATGTCTCCTGCACAATCGCAGGATATAGCCCAATACCTCCGGGAGTTATCATTATCCCAATGCTTCCGAGAACCAGGGAAGACAATCCAGCGCCAAGACTCAATGAGCTTGTGGAGGCAAAGCAGAAAAAACAAACATAGACCATAAGGAAATAAAGAACCCAGATGGCCAGTGAATAGAAAACGAAAAGAACAGGCTTCCTAATCTGACTTAGTGATTTAAATCCTTCCCAGAAGCCAAGGATTAGTGCTAAGATTTTATGATATAACTTACTATTACTGATCCTTTTTCTCAGGATAAAAAAGAACAGGATAACTAAAATCATGAAACCGGCTAATCCACCAAGGATAATCGGATTTGAGAAAGGATGGATAAATTTCCCCTGGAGTCCGGGATAGACATGTTTATCCAGATAATCGTGTAAGGTGCCAATCTGTGTAAAGATGGTCAGGAAGAACAACATGAAAAAGATGATCATGTCCAAGTGCCCTTTCAGTGACGACAGTCCCGAAAGATTTATTGAACGGGATCTTCTCGTACTTTGCAAGGACCCCGCAACGGGTAACTTCACCAAGCCTTGGGAAATGCCATATTTGCAAAATATCCCACCATGACAGCATAAAAAGTGTTTTTAAACGAAGGATGATATCCCATGGGTTCAAAAAAGATCATCCATCGTAATGAACGGAGGACATGGCTAAGAATTCCCAGGATGATTGCAAGAAAAACCCAGTTATAATTGGCAATCCTGAAAGAATGATATGATCTCTTTTCTGCAAGGGTAGGTTCCGTATTGAAAGCCAGATAATCAGCAAACCACCGGAAGAAAACGAACTTGATAAATGTAATGATTTTGCTCCTGAAAGAAAGAGGTACCGCGTTGAAAAATGCCATTATTTGCGTTTTTTACCCTTGCTAAGTTGGTTGTTCTTGTCAGGAAACACGAGCCGCGGGTTTGAATTTTTTGCCTATTCAAAATCCATCATGGCATAAGAGGCAATAATCGTGATATCGCCAGCGACAAATTTCCTGGCAGCAGCGCCATTAAGACAAATGATCCCGCTACCTCTTTTCCCTTTGATCACATAGGTTTCGATCCGTTCCCCATTATTGATATTCAGCACATGAACCTTCTCAAATTCAATAAGGTTGGCGGCTTCCATAAGGTTTTCGTCAATAGTGATACTGCCAATATAATTGATATCCGCCTGGGTAACTGTTGCCCTGTGGATCTTGGATTTCAATATTTCGATCTGCATCATGCTGCAAAATTACGAAAAAAGTTCCATATTATCGATGAGCCGCACATCTCCAAGAAAAACAGCAGTACAGGCAAGGGCATTTTCTTTTTCCTTCCAGTTTTCAAGCATATGAAGATCGTTTTTATCAACGATCTCGAAATATTCGACACTAAATGCAGGGTTCGAATTGATCTTTTTTACAGCCCAACCCTGGAGTTCTTTCACTGGTAAATGCCCGGCTTTTTCTTTTACACTGCAAAGGATCTGGTAGATATGGGATGCCATCTGGCGTTCACCGATCGTAAGCCGTAAATTGCGGGAACTCATTGCCAACCCATCCTGCTCACGAATGATAGGACAGGCATGGATCTGTACCGGGAGCTGAAATGCAAAACCAGGTGCCGGATAATAAGCAACTGCTGGTAATCTTTTTTTCCGAAATAGGCATTATCAGGAGTAATGATCTCAAATAATTTTTTCACGATAATCGCCACTCCTTTAAAAATGACCCTGGGCGGAATTTGCCTTCCAGAACTTTGTCAAGGGTTCCGAAATCTATTTCCATGTGGGGGTTCCCGTCGGGATAGATTTCCCCGTTGCTAGGAAGAAAACATAATCGCAACCTGCTGACTGAAAACATGCTCAAGATCTTCATCAAGGTTACGGGGATATCTTTCGAGATCCTTTTTGTTGTTGAACTGATCGGGTTCACAAAAATGCTGCAGACAGCAATATCGTTTTTTCCTTGATTCCTTGACCAGGGAAATATGTCCATCATGTAAGGCACCCATGGTAGGGACAAATCCAATGGAATGTCCTCCCTTGTGTTCCTTCCTCATGGCCTTCGCCATTTCATTGATGAATACTACTTTTTTCATGGACGATTGTAATAATAAGCAGAGTGATGTGGCTTCCCCGCATCAAAATTATAACAATTTTAAAGAAATAGGTTAAGAAAAAAGGATTAGCTGGGAAACTTATTAAGGCTGGTAATTAATTGCAATGGGAAAGGATTAAAATAACCGTCGGAGGAAGCATAAAAAGAGTAATGAGTAATTATCTAATTTATAGTTATTTAATTACTCATTACTCATTTCGATCTTTTAAAGTTTAAAGGCTTCCTTCATCATAGGCCTTTTCACCATGAATAGCGATATCGAGCCCCAGTTTTTCATCTGCCTCTGTGACCCTGACTCTTACAACCAG